>JAKDUK010000046.1 GCA_030457765.1 Marinobacter sp.
TGGCTTTCGTCAGTCACAGCTACGCTGTAGGCACACATTTCCAACGGTCGCTTTGCGGTGATCGTAGATTTTTTCTGCCGCAGGCTCCCGGCGGCAGCGTTGCGGGGGTTTACGAAGGTTTTGTCACCCTGGCCCGCCAGCCGTCTGTTTAATGCCTCAAAGCCGGCTTTCGGCATGTATACCTCGCCCCGAATCTCCACCAGATCCGGAACTCCGTCGCCTCTCAGGCGAAGAGGTACAGAAGGAATAGTGCGAATATTGGCAGTGATATCTTCCCCGGCATAGCCATCACCGCGAGTCGCGGCGCGAATAAGAGAACCTTGCTCGTAATGGAGACTAACAGCCAGCCCATCCAACTTTGGTTCACAGACGTATTCAACGTCTTCATCGCTACTGAGTCGCTCTCGCACCCGACGATCAAAATCACGAAGTTCGCCTTCATTGAATGCGTTATCAAGCGACAGCATGGGCAAACGATGAACCACTTCCTCAAAACTGGTCTCGGTTTTGTTCCCTACCCGCTGGGTGGGCGAATCGGCCGATGCCAGTTCGGTGTAGTCGGTTTCAAGCTTCTGCAACTCTCGAAACAGGCGATCGTACTCCGCATCCGAAATACCAGGATCGTCCAGCACATAATACCGGTAATTGTGTTCATCAAGGGCAGATCGCAGTTCCTCGGCCCGCTTGATATCATCCGGTGAAGGTTTGCTCATACATTCGTGCTCTTGGCTGTCAAAAAAATGCCCGGATATTCCGGGCATTGTTATGTTCATTCTGAGCCGGGGTTCGGCTCAGTGAAGCGGCGACCGCTGTTTGCGCTCGTACTCACGAATACGTTGACGGCAGTGCTCAATTGTTTGGGCTGTCATCACACTCCGACGCTCATCTTTCAGCTCGCCACCAAGGTTACGAACCACGCACTGTGCGGTTTCCAACATAAAATCAAAGGCCTGCAACGCACTGGTCGGCCCTGGCATGCTCATGAAAAAGCTGATACCAGGTGTCGTCATGGCTTCGACGTTGTTGGGTGTAAATGTACCTGGCTCTACCGCATTGGCAACACTGAACTGTACAGGGCTGACGGTATCTTCTGCTTCATGGCGGTGATAGATATTCATATCACCATGTACCAAGCCACAGGCCTCAAACAGTTTCTGCAAGGCCGCTCCGCTGAAGTCCTCTCCCTGTGCCGCAAGCACGTTGATAACGATAACCTCGCGGGCTTCCGGACGGTTGGCACCGGCAAGAGGCTGGTCTGGATCTGGATCCGGGCTTGCAGGCTCACGGCTCGCAGTATCCTCTTCCACATCGGTTGCGGTACTTTCAGACAGCTCTGGTTCAGGCTCTGTCGAGTCATCGTCGACCGCTCCCCACCCCGTATTCTCAGCTGACTCTTCTTGTTCAATAGATGAAAAACCCGACGGTTCCTCGTTGTTCTGCGACTGGTTTTCCGCTGTATCTTGAGCTGGCTCTGTGGGCGAAGGGCTTTGATGTGCGCCAGAGGTATTGTCCCTCAATGTTTCGCGAACAGGCCGTGTCGGCTTTTGCTTCGGAGTCTTGGGGCGTGAAGGCTTTTCGCGCCGAACGTAGCCTCGCTCCTCCAGCGTATCGTTTGAAATAGCCCTTGCGCCCCCGTTTGGGAGCTCAGGATTGTGATTGTCATCCAGCGGAGATTCTTTCAGGTCATCGGCGCCCATGCCGGAAGAAATCGCAATAGATTCCTTGCGTGCACGATGCATACGCCTTAAACCGTCGATAACAATGCCGATGATAACCAGGGTACCGATGGCAATTAACCATTCCCTAAGTGACATAGTGCTGCTGTCCTGTTTGCAGATCGAATCCGAGAGCAAATAATGTGCTCCGCTTGCTACTCTAAAAAAAGCGTGGAATGAATACAACGCAAAGCCACACCACATGGCCTTATTGTCATGCTTGGCGGAATTTTGGCCAACCCTGTTTTAAGCTTCCACCAGCGCCGCCGCCTCTTCCACATCAACGGTTACCAGCCGCGAGCAGCCTGGTTCGTGCATGGTTACGCCCATAAGCTGATCAGCCATTTCCATGGCAATCTTGTTGTGGGTTATGTAGATAAACTGAACCTGATTCGACATTTCCTTAACCAAATTGGCATAGCGGCCAACGTTGGCATCATCTAAAGGTGCATCCACTTCATCCAGCATACAAAACGGCGCAGGGTTGAGCTGAAAAATAGAAAACACCAGAGCGATGGCGGTTAGCGCTTTTTCACCACCCGAAAGAAGATGAATTGTGCTGTTTTTCTTGCCCGGAGGACGCGCCATAATGGCCACACCCGTCTCCAGAAGATCTTCGCCAGTAAGCTCAAGATAGGCGTTGCCGCCACCAAACACTTTTGGGAACAGGGCCTGAAGGCCACCGTTTACTTGATCAAACGTTTCTTTGAAGCGCTGGCGGGTTTCACGATCTATTTTTCGAATGGCAGTGTCCAGAATATCCAGTGCTTCTATTAAATCGTCATTCTGGTTGTCCAGATAGGTTTTACGTTCACTCTGAACCTGGTATTCGTCAATTGCCGCAAGGTTTATAGCCCCAAGGCGTTGAATCCGGTTGGCGATTTTCTCAAGCTCTGCTGCCCATTCGTCCTGATTAGCACCTTCAGGCAACTGCGGCAGGATGTCGTGCAGTTTTACATCCAATTCTTCAAGCTGTTCGATATGGTTACCCGAGCGGATCTCCAGAGCCTGGGATTCCATTTTCAGTTTTTCCAGCTTAGAGCGAATATCCTGAATCCGGTGATCTGTGCCGCTTCTGCCCTGCTCTTTTTCTCGCACTTCACGATCAATTTCTTCGAGAGAATCACGGGCCGCACCAAGCTTTTCCTCTTCTGCCAGGCGCCGATCCAGAAGGCCTTCAAGCTGCATCTGCAGATCTTCCATGGGCTCTTCTGCGCTCTCTCGAGACTCCCTAAGTATCTCCAGACGCTCGTCAAGACGTTCTTTTTGCACCTGCATTCGGTCTATAGTCTGGCGCAAGCCGTCGCGCTGGCTACTGAGCGATTGCAACTGCAATTGCAGTTGATGGGCATGATCACGGTCGTGGCGCGCTTCTTGGCGTAGCCTGTCGAGTTTTTCCCTGTGCAGATCACGTTGCTCAAGCAGGCGCTCTTTTTCGTCGTCGCTATCTTCCGTCAGGGCTAACGCCTGCTGCCATTCCTCGCGGGCAATACTAAGGGCCTCCTGTTTGTCTTCCAGGCTAAGGGCGACATCTGATACATCTTCATCAATACGTCTGAGGCGCGCATCAATCTGTTCAGCACGGGCCCGCAACCCGCTAACTCTGGAAACAACCACGTTAAGCTCGCGATCTGTTTCATTTAACCGGGACTGGGCATCGTCTCTTGCGGCTTCTGCCCTTTCAGTTCGCTCTTGCAAAGCTTCATAGCGCGTACTGACGTCTTCCAAAGATTGCTCTGCTTGCCCCAGCTGCTCTGTCAGTTCTTCAACTTTTTTCTGACGTTCGATTACACCAACCTGGCCGGCGTCGGAATCTGGCATTAGCACCCAGTCGCTGGCAATCCAAATACCCTCACGGGTAATAATGCTGCAGCCTGGTGCAAGCTCGGCCCTCTTGGTTAGCGCATCTGCGAGCGTTTCGGCCACATCGATACCCGCTAGCATGGCCGTTACCGAAGCCATGCCGTTCACTTTGGCCGCCAAACCCTGCGCAGGCTCACTGCTGTCAGAGCCTGGCTGAATAACGGCAAGGCCCTTTGGTGCAACTTGCAAAGCCTTATACAGAGGGCCAATCTCGGGCAATAGCAATCCCTGGCTGAATCGACCAATGACCTGCTCCAGAGCAAACTCCCAGCCATCGCTTATTTGCAGCTTGCCCGCAACCCGAGGCAAATGCCCCAACTCGTGCTCCGCCAGCCATGCCTGTAGTGTGTCATCCTGCCCGCCCAGCTGCTCATCAAGCAAAGATTGCTGGGAGTCGAGTGCGGCCTGTAAGCTCTGTACCTGTTGCCGGGCGCCGGCCAAGCTCTGCTCGATACCACGTTGGCTGTGGCGGGCCTCGTGGAGCTCATCCTGCACGGTTTCGATTCGCTCGATGGCTTCCTCACGTTGCAACTCCAGCGCTTCCTGCTGATCCAGGAATTCTTCAAGGGCTGCGCGATCCATCTGCCCGTCAAGCTGGGTTTGCTCCTCACTAAGCCTGCGCTGGCGCGTTAGCAGCTGCTCTATGGCTTCGTCTAAAGAGCGGATTTGCGATTGCGCAAGTTCAGCTTCACGACGAGCGTCAGCGGACCGTGAGCTGAATTCTTCCCAGCGCTGCTGCCACTCGCTCATTGTATCTTCAGCCTGTTGAAGCTGCTCGCCAGACTCTTCAGAACGAAAAGCGAGTGCCTCCTGCTCAGGCTCAATCATGTCGAGTTCCTGGTGCACATTGGCCAGTTTTTCTTCGTCTTGGCTGAGCTCCCGGGTGAGCTCCCGCTGGTTAGCCATAGCCTGATCCAGCTCCGCAGCCGTTTGCCTACTGCGCTCGCGCTGATGCTCAAGACTTTGCTCAATGCGGGCGATATCTGCACCAGCTTCATAATAACGGGCCTGAGCACGGTTGAAATGTTCCGTACGCTCCTGGTGGCTGTCGCGAAGGGATTCGAGCGACGTTTCAAGGCTGATACGACCGGTAAGCTCTTTTTCGAGCTCCAGTTCCGTGTTCCTAATTTTGTCGCGCCAGATTTGCAGATCACTATCCAGAGATTGCCAGCGCAAAACCGTGAGCTCCGCTTTCTTCTGGCGTTCATCGTGCTTGTAGGATTTGTATTTTTCTGCAGCTGCCGCCTGGCGCTCAAGGTGCTGCAACTGACGCCCCAATTCTTCACGTAGATCGGTGAGGCGGTCCAGGTTTTCCTGAGTGCGACGCATACGGTTTTCGGTTTCCCGGCGGCGCTCTTTATATTTCGATATGCCAGCGGCTTCTTCAATATAAACCCGCAGCTCTTCCGGCTTGGCCTCAATCAGCCGTGAAATCATGCCTTGTTCGATAATGGCATAGCTTCGAGGGCCAAGCCCTGTGCCCAGAAACAGGTCCGTGATATCCCGGCGACGACATTTGGAACCGTTAAGGAAGTACTCAGACTGACCTTCTCGAGAGACCCGGCGACGCACTGAAATTTCGTTAAAGCGAACGAACTCGCCCGGCGCCGATCCATCGCTGTTATCAAAAACCAGCTCTATCGTCGCCTGACCCACTGGCTTACGGGCACTAGAGCCGTTGAAGATGACATCGGTCATGGATTCGCCGCGCAGGTACTTGGCAGAGCTCTCGCCCATCACCCAACGAACGGCATCGATAATGTTGGACTTACCGCAGCCATTGGGGCCAACCACCGCGGTCATATTGGTAGGAAATGGCACTGTTGTCGGGTCAACAAAGGATTTGAACCCGGCCAGCTTGATGGATTTCAGGCGCATGTCACGCGCTCTCCTCCTCCCTGAGAATGCTTAGTATCTGCTGGCGCTGATGTTCACCAAAAGCCCGTATTGCCGATTGCAGTCTATCGGCGTCGCCGCTCAAGGCGGCTTCGCCAAGCTGCTGAAAGAATACCGCAGTCTGATCAATACTTTCGCGGAAATTCTCAAGGGCGGCAAGATAAGTGCGACTGATTGCCGGCCTGAAGTTTTCCAGAGTTTCTTCAAGGAACGGATTCTCAACCAGTTCGTAGGCATAACGCATGACGCCAAAACCTGCATCAATCACTTTTTCAGCAGCATCCGGCCCTGTTGAGTTCATCGCCTGGATAACAGCATCAACTTCTCGAACCCGGCGCATAACACCACCTAATTCATTGCCACTCCAGCGTTCTATAACCTTGCGCCCAAGCATGCAGAGTAAATCGATGTAAATGTCATAGAGGTTGTTAACACTGGCCACAGTCAGGCTTGAAACCACAGCGCCTCTGCGGGGGAAAATCTCAACCAAGTGTCTCCGTTCAAGGATCAGCAAAGCTTCGCGGACAGAGCCCCGGCTCACATTCAGATCACCAGAAACCTTAAGCTCCTGTATGCGGCTCCCGGGCTTGAGTTCCCGTGTAACAATCCGCTGCCCTATATGCTGGGCGATCTGCTCGGAGAGACTTTCTGGGGCCTGAAACGTCATACGAAATACTGCTCGCGTGTGAAAATGGTGCGGATATAAGCCGCTGAGTTTACCACAGGGGCTCTGGATCCCCATCCCCTTAAACGCGCATTTTGCGCCAGTGTCTCTTCGCATTAAAAAAATGCCGGCATTTTGACGTTCCGTTAAAATTCATGCCCACGTTAAAACAAAACACCTTAGATTAAACACATACATTGCTGTTTTAAATCACTAAACAGAAATTCGGTACGATCAATGCTAAAGCTCAGATAGTCGATAGTTCTGACAACATCCCCGAGCGAGTGAGTCGTAGTGAAAAACATAACGTCAATACAGCCAAACACCACACAACGCAAAGATCTGGCCGCGTTGCGGCAAGCCTATCAAGGATGGTCAAACACACCCGACCCATTCACAAAGCTAACCCGTCGGCTCTCCACCAGCCTCTCTTTAGAAACCCAGCTTGGTATTCTGGCGGAAGAAATAGGACACATTATTGCGTTTGACGCCTTGAGCTATCGTCACCAAATCGCGCGCCGGGATTTCGTATACGCAACTGGAACAGGTGGACCGCACCGCTGCGAGTATCGGCTCAATCTTGAAGGCGTAAATTATGGAACCTTAACTCTAAACCGCCGGCAGAAGTTTTCAGATGGCGAGTTAGAGGGTATTGAGATGTTCATTAGTGCGGCAATCTGCCAGCTGCGCAATGCTTGCCAGTTTATTACGATTGAACAAGCGGCGCTGACCGATGCGCTCACATCTATCCCCAATAAACGTGCCTTGGATGAGCAATTGGAACGCGCTAGCCGGCTCTGTGACCGACACGGGGAGGACTATTCGCTGATTCTTTGCGATCTGGATCGTTTCAAAACGGTAAACGATCAACAAGGACATGTGGTAGGCGACCACCTACTGCAACTAACGGCAGAAGCTATCGAAAACGCGATCAGAAACTCAGACAGCGTTTATCGGTTTGGGGGCGAAGAGTTTGCCATCTTACTTCCCCATACAGGGCAGCAAGAAGCAAAGAACGTAGCAGATAGAATACGCGACGCCGTTGCCAGGCTCAGAATAGACTGCGGCAACACCAAGCTATCCATAACCATAAGTTGCGGAGTAGCCCGGCACCTGCCAGAAGAAAGCGCAAATAATTGGATAGCCCGTGCAGACGAAGCGTTATACAGAGCAAAAGCCCAGGGACGGAATTGCACCAGGGTATCTGCAAGCATTGGCTAACAACCCCGGAGCTACTACAGCGCCCTATTTTTTGGAATGAGCTTTACGTGGTCTACCAGACCCTTTCTGCGGCTTACCGGCACCCCCACGGGGTTTATCGGGCCCTCCACTGCGCGCCGGCTTACTGTCGCTAACATCCCAACGTCGCGTGCCGGCCTTTCTGGCACCGCCACCAGGGCTTTTCCTTCTTTGTCTCTCGTGTGCGGCTTTTTCGTCTGGCGTTTTCTGTGGGATATCAACAGACGCAAGCCCAACTGTGCGGCTAAGTGTATCGACCGCTTTTTGGTCTAACTCCTCCCATTTACCAAGCGTCAGCCGGCTGGGCAGGAAAATGGGCCCATAACGCACTCGCTTCAAGCGGCTTACGCGAACTCCCTGGGATTCCCACAACCTACGCACTTCACGGTTACGGCCTTCCAGAAGTGTTACATGAAACCAACGGTTCATTCCGCTGCCGCCCGCCGGGCTAATATCGCTGAACTTCGCCATACCGTCTTCAAGCAGCACACCGGCCATCAAGCGTTCAATCATGGCGTCGTCAACCTCGCCGAATACGCGAACAGCGTATTCCCGGTCAATCTGGCTAGAGGGGTGCATTAATCGGTTAGCCAGTTCGCCATCCGTCGTAAACAACACAAGCCCCGTGGTATTGATATCCAGCCGGCCAATAGATATCCAGCGGGTATCCTTCAGCCTTGGTAGGCGGTCGAACACCGTTGGCCTGCCTTCAGGGTCTTTGCGAGTGGTTAACTCGCCTTCGGGTTTGTTGTAGATTAAAACCCTGCGCACCGTAACAGCCGCCGCTGCAACGTCCAGACGCTTTCCGTCAAGCTCAAAACGATCACTGACCGTGGCCTTCTGCCCAGGTGCCGCGGGGTCGCCATTGACGGTAAGGCGACCGGTTTCCATCCAGCCTTCAATTTCCCTGCGCGAGCCAATGCCAGCGCGGGCAAGGAGCTTTTGGACTCGCTCCGGGCCATCGTTCTTAATCGTATCTGCAGCCGGTTTTGTTTTCTTTCCGGGGCGTTCTGACGCCATGAACATAATCCTTAGTCGCTAACTGATGCCCCAATGGTATCAGTGAATTGTCTGGTCTGGTGGGCTATCGTTTTCGTGTTCAGTCGTCGCTGAGTCAAACTTGATCTCGGCCTGAATGTTCTTTTCAATCTCCCGGCCTATTTCCTCCAGATCCCGTATCTCTGATAGCGGGGGCAACTGTTCCAGGCTGGAAAGATTGAAATAGTCAAGAAACTGCCGGGTGGTTGCATACATAGCAGGCCGACCGGGAACATCCCGATGTCCCACAACACGTACCCACTCTCGCTCAAGTAAGGTGCGAATAATATTGCTGCTTACTGTAACACCACGAACGTCTTCGATCTCGCCACGGGTTATAGGCTGACGGTAGGCAATAAGGGCGAGGGTTTCCAGCAGAGCCCGGGAATAACGCTGTGGTTTTTCTTCAAACAAACGGCTCACCCAGGGAGAAAATTCTTCTCGAACCTGAAGGCGGTAGCCACTGGCCACTTTACGTAGCTCGAAACCGCGCCCCTCACAGGCATTGCCCAGGAGCATCATGACATGCTCCATAATTTGCTTGGCTGGGCGATCTTCCTCTGTAAACAACGCCCGAATCTGATCAAGCGTTAAAGGCCTGCCTGCCGCAAGCAGTGCGGCTTCGGCAATAGCCTGAAGCCTCGAAAAGTGCTCTTCATTCATGATGGCTATCCGTCTTCCTGTGCGGAGTATTCTACCGGGCAGCCCGCGAACGTACGTGGATAAAGCCCAGGACGTCTGCCTGTACCAATTCAATTAGCTGTTCTTTCACCAGCTCCAGCGTAGCCAGAAACGTTACCACTACCCCAAGCCGCCCTTCTTCGGCGGTAAACAGGCTCTGAAAGGCCACAAACTGATCGCCTTGTAATACCGCCAAGATGGCAGACATTCTCTCCCGGGTAGACAACCTTTCCTGCTCCACATGATGACTGGTGAAAAGGTCGGCCCGTTTTAGCACACCCTGAAGCGCAAATAACAAATCCCGCATATCAACATCTGGATGAGGTTGGTTTGACGCGAGTTGCGGCAGAGTCGCGGATACAGGCAATGTGTCTCGCTCCATACGAGGCAGCGCGTCAATATCCTCAGCGGCCTGCTTGAAACGCTCATATTGCTGCAGCCGACGAATAAGTTCCGCCCTTGGATCCACTTCCTCGTCTTCGTCGCTCTCTTGCCTGGGCAGGAGCATGCGGGATTTTATTTCTGCCAGAGTAGCGGCCATCACCAAATATTCTGCCGCAAGGTCAAAGCGCATGGCTTCAAACGCGCCAATGTACTCCATGTATTGCCGGGTAATATCGCTTACGTCTATATCCAGAATGTCCATATTCTGGCGTCGAATGAGGTAAAGCAAAAGATCAAGAGGGCCTTCAAAGGCCTCAAGAAACACGGCCAGGGCATCTGGCGGAATATACAAGTCGCTGGGAAGATCAACCAGCGGCTTGCCTGACACCCGTGCCACCGGCGATGACTCGGGGTTATCGATAGCTTAAGCCCATGGCAGCTCGTACGTCCTCTAGCGTATCGCGGGCGGCATCTCTGGCATGTTCACGCCCTTCTTGCAGAATCGAGTGCACAAGGTCTGGATTGCCTTCGTACTCTTTAGCTCGCTCATGTAATGGCCGCTGCTCTTCAACAATGGCTTCAATCAGTGGCGCTTTGCACTCAAGACAACCGATACCCGCGCTGCGACAGCCAACCTCAACCCACTCTTTTGTGGCCTCATCAGAATACACCTTGTGCAGGCCCCAAACCGGGCACTTCTCGGGCTCGCCCGGATCTGTGCGTCGAACGCGCTGGGGGTCAGTTTGCATGGTACGAATTTTCTGGGCCACACTGTCTGGCGCTTCTCTTAAGCCAATGTAGTTATTGTAGGATTTGGACATTTTTTGCCCATCCAGCCCCGGCATTTTGGATTCCGGTGTCAACAATGGTTGGGGTTCTGGCAAAATAATCTTTCCGCCCCCTTCAATATAGCCATAAAGACGCTCGCGGTCGCCAAGGGAAATATTCTGCTGCTCCTTAAGCAGGGCACGAGCAGTATCAAGCGCTTCTAAATCGCCTTCTTCCTGATAGCGTTTTTTAAGAGTGCGGTAAAGTTTGGCATTTTTCTTACCCATCTTAACGATGGCCGATTCTGCCTGCTCTTCAAACCCTATTTCACGCCCATAAATATGGTTAAAACGGCGCGCGATCTCTCGGGTAATTTCAACGTGGGACACCTGGTCTGCTCCCACCGGTACCCTGCCCGCTCGATACATCAGTATGTCGGCGGTTTGCAGAAGCGGGTAACCAAGAAAGCCGTAGGTTGCCAGATCCTTTTCCCGCAATTTTTCCTGTTGATCTTTGTAAGTGGGAATACGCTCTAACCAACCCAGTGGCGTAATCATAGATAAAAGCAGGTGCAATTCTGCATGCTCTGGCACCTGGGATTGAATAAACATGGTAGACGAGCCTGGATTGACCCCAGCGGCCAACCAGTCGATCACCATGTCCCAGACGCTTTGCTCGATACCCGAAGGATCATCGTACTGAGTGGTTAATGCATGCCAGTCTGCTATAAAGAAGAAGCACTCGAATTCGTGCTGGAGTTTCACCCAGTTTTTTAGCACACCATGGTAGTGGCCAAGGTGAAGCTTGCCGGTTGGCCGCATACCTGACAAAACCCTTTGCTGGGAATCTACTGAACTCAAAGCACAAACTCCTTCTTTTGAATAGGATTCGCCCATAGTAGATCAGACGACCCGGTATTATAAATAAAAAACCCCTGCTCTGCAGGACAGAACAGGGGTTTTTACGAAAGAAAGCCGCTTACCAGCCGGTCACTTCCTTCAGAGCCTTGCCAATTTCGGCCAGACTACGCACGGTTTTAACACCGGCATCGTTCAGCGCCGCAAACTTTTCATCGGCCGTGCCCTTGCCACCGGAGATAATCGCACCGGCGTGGCCCATACGCTTGCCCGGAGGCGCCGTGACACCGGCAATGTAAGAGACCACTGGCTTAGTCACGTTTGTTTTGATGAACGCCGCCGCTTCTTCCTCAGCCGTACCGCCGATTTCACCAATCATCACGATGGCTTCAGTTTGCGGGTCGTCCTGCAGCAACTGAAGAATATCGATGAAGTTAGAGCCTGGGATGGGGTCGCCACCAATGCCTACGCAGCTAGACTGGCCATAACCGAAGTCTGTGGTCTGCTTAACTGCTTCATAAGTCAGGGTGCCGGAACGAGATACGATACCAACCTTGCCTGGCTTATGAATATGCCCTGGCATGATGCCGATCTTACTCTCACCCGGGGTGATAACACCTGGGCAGTTAGGACCGATCATGCGTACGCCTTTACGATCAACGTATTCTTTGGCATATAGCATGTCGATGGTCGGAATGCCTTCGGTGATGCACACAATCAGCTCAAGGCCGGCATCTGCTGCTTCAATGATGGCATCTTTGCAGAACGGAGCGGGTACATAGATAACGGTTGCCTGAGCACCGGTCTTCTCCACAGCTTCGCGTACGGTGTTGAACACTGGCAGGCCAAGGTGCTCTGTGCCGCCTTTACCCGGGCTTACGCCGCCAACCATTTTCGTACCATACTCAATCGCCTGCTCAGAGTGGAATGTACCCTGTGCGCCGGTAAAGCCCTGGCAGATAACCTTGGTGTCTTTATTAATCAGGATGCTCATTATTTACCCCCTGCAGCTTTAACGACTTGCTCAGCAGCATCAGCCAAACTACTAGCGGCGATGATGTTCAGGCCACTTTCAGCCAGTGCCTTGGAGCCCAGTTCAGCGTTGTTACCTTCAAGGCGAACAACCACGGGCACTTTAACGCCCACTTCTTTCACTGCGCCGATGATACCTTCAGCAATCATATCGCAGCGAACAATACCGCCGAAGATATTAACCAGTACGGCTTGTACTGCATCGTCAGACAGGATGATCTTAAACGCTTCGGACACACGCTCTTTTGTCGCACCGCCGCCAACGTCCAGGAAGTTGGCCGGACGGCCACCCGAAAGCTTGATAATGTCCATGGTGCCCATGGCCAGACCAGCACCGTTCACCATGCAGCCAATGTTGCCTTCAAGCGCAACATAGTTCAGCTCCCAAGCAGCTGCTTCTGCTTCACGAGCGTCTTCCTGTGAAGGGTCGCGCATGTCTTGCAGCTTCTTCTGGCGATACAGAGCATTACCGTCTGCGCCAATTTTGGCGTCCAGACAGTGCAAATCACCAGCCGGAGTAATAACCAGCGGGTTGATTTCCATCAGCGCCAGGTCATAGTCTTCAAACAGTTTTGCCAGACCCATAAAAATCTTGGCGAACTGGCCAATCTGTTTGCCTTCCAGGCCAAGTTGAAAGGCCAAGTCACGGCCCTGGTATGGCTGCGGGCCGACCAGCGGGTCAATTTCTGCCTTCAGGATTTTTTCTGGCGTTTCTTCAGCAACGGTTTCAATTTCAACGCCACCTTCAGTGGAGGCCATGAATACGATGCGGCGAGTGCCACGGTCAACCACTGCGCCCAGATACAACTCCTGGTCGATGTCGGTCAGAGATTCCACCAGAATTTTGCTAACCGGCTGGCCATGCTCGTCTGTCTGGAACGTAACCAGTTTTTTACCCAACCACTGCTCCGCAAACGCGCGGATGTCGTCGGTGCTCTTAACCAGCTTTACACCACCGGCTTTACCGCGGCCGCCGGCGTGAACCTGAGCTTTAACAACCCAGCTGTTGCCGCCAATCTTTTCTGCAGCTGCAACGGCTTCATCTGGCGTGTCGCAGGCGATTCCCTGTGAGACAGGCAAGCCATATTCAGCAAAAAGCTGTTTGCCCTGATATTCATGCAAATTCATAGTTAGTGTCCCGCTTATTGATGGAGGATAACCACGTACGGAAGTGAACCCGCTGCTCCCCATAGGAGGAGTCTTTACTGCGAATTCGTTTCGATGAGCAGGGGATCACCTCAGCTCACCATGATCGCAACCGGAAATCAGCTATTTTTATGGTAAAGGGGCGCCTTCATGGGCGCCCCTGCTTCCTGGTTTGCGTTATTTCTTTTTGCGACGGTTCGCGACATGAATCGCGCCATCGTTAACGGCCAGAGCTGCCTCATGCACAGACTCGGAAAGAGTCGGATGTGCAAAACAAGTCAGCGCCAGATCTTCTGCACTGGAGCCAAATTCCATGGCAATAACACCTTGGGCAACGATTTCCGATGCCTGCGGCCCTACAACGTGGAAGCCAAGAATCCGGTCGGTTTTCTCGTCAGCAATGATTTTCACCATGCCAGAGGCCGAGTTTGCAGCCATGGCGCGACCGTTGGCCGCAAACGGGAAAACACCAACCTTGTAGGCTTCACCTTCAGATTTAAGTTGCTCTTCCGTCTTACCTACCCAAGCCAATTCTGGTGATGTATAGATAACATTCGGAATGCAGTCATAGTTCACTTGGGGTTTCTGGCCAGCAATGCGCTCGGCAACCATAACACCCTCTTCGGAAGCTTTGTGCGCCAACATCGGGCCGCGAACAACGTCGCCCACTGCCCAAACACCCGGCGCTTCCGTTTTGCACTGATCGTCAACAAAGATAAAGCCACGCTCATCCAGATTAACGCCGGCATCCGCGGCAAGCAGGTTGTCGGTGTATGGCCGACGGCCCACCGCAACAATCAGCTTATCAACCTTCAGGTCCTGCTTGCCCTTGCTGTCTTCATAGCTCACGTTGACCAGTTTGCGCTTGATCTCGGCACCGGTTACACGGCCGCCCATAACAATATCAAGACCCTGTTTACGGAACTGCTTAAGGGCATCCTTGGCAATCTGTTGGTCTATTGCAGGCAAGAACGTATCCTGAGCTTCCAGCACAGTCACCTCAGAGCCTAGCCGCGCCCAAACGCTGCCAAGCTCAAGCCCGATAACGCCGGCACCAATAACACCTAGACGTTTGGGAACTTCATCAAATTCCAACGCGCCTTCTGAATCGACAATGTAACCTTCTGTCATAGGTGCAGGCGGAATATCGATGGGCTTGGAGCCGGTTGCAATGATCACGTTATCGGCTTCGTAGGTTTTTGTCTTACCGTCTTTATCGGTGACTTCAACCTGACGCTTAGCCAACAACTTGCCATGGCCATATATAGAGGTAACGCCGTTGGCTTTAAACAACCCGGCGATGCCGCCAGTTAGCTGCTTAACGATGCCACTCTTGCGCTCCATCATTTTAGCGACGTCAATTTTGACATCCTTGGCGATGATGCCCTGCATCTCATAATCGTGATTTGCTTCCTCAAATTTATGAGAAATTTCCAGCAACGCCTTGGAAGGGATGCAACCCACGTTCAGGCAGGTACCACCAAGCACCTGGCTTTTGCCGTCAGCGGAACTCCACGACTCAACACATGCGGTTTTGAGGCCAAGCTGAGCGGCTTTTATGGCGGCTACATAGCCCCCTGGGCCAGAGCCAATGACGATTACGTCGTACTTGTCAGACATAGTTAGTCCTGTTTTCTGATTCGTTAAGTGTCAGCTCAGACGTCCAGCAAAATACGCGCCGGGTCCTCGAGCATTTCCTTGATAGCCACAAGGAATTGCACAGCCTCTTTGCCATCAACCATGCGGTGGTCATAAGACAATGCAAGGTACATCATTGGACGGATCTCCACCTTGCCATTCACTGCCATCGGACGCTCCTGGATCTTATGCATACCCAGAATAGCCGTCTGCGGCGGGTTAAGAATCGGTGTAGAGATAAGCGAGCCAAAAATACCACCGTTGGTAATGGTAAACGTACCACCGGTCATATCGTCAATTGAAAGCTTGCCACCTTTTGCCTTGGTGCCGTAGTCAACAATTGTCTTCTCGATGTCGGCCAACCCCAGTGCATCGACATCGCGAATCACCGGAACCACCAAGCCACGATCGGTGGAGACAGCTACGCCGATATCCTGGTAGCCGTGGTAAACCATATCGTTGCCGTCGATCGATGCGTTAACGGCAGGAAAACGCTTGAGTGCCTCGGTTGCGGCCTTGGCAAAGAAAGACATAAAGCCCAGCTTGATGTCGTGGCGCTTTACAAAGCTGTCCTGGTATTGCTTGCGCAGATCCATGATCGGACCCATGTCGACCTCGTTAAAGGTGGTCAGCATGGCTGCGGTTTGCTGCGCATTAACCAGGCGCTTGGCAATACTGGCCCGCAGGCGAGTCATGGGTACGCGTTTTTCCGGACGTTCACCCGCAGCAACGTTTACTTCTGGCATAGCGCCAGATGTTTCAGCCTTTGTGGTTCCACCTGAGGACTTGGCACTATCTACATGGTTCTGAACATCTTCTTTAGTGACACGGCCATCTTTACCTGTACCTTTAACGGCACCTGGGTCCACGTTATTTTCATCAGCAAGTTTGCGCGCTGCCGGGCTGAGAATCGCATCGCCAGAATCCTGGCTTTGCTGAGCTTTCGCTTCGCCCTTGTCAGCGCCGGCATTCTCTGCTTCTGCTTTTTCGGTCCCCGCCTTGCTCTCAGAAGCGCCAGACTTACCCTCAGCGCCTTCTTTAAATTTACCAATCACTTCGCCGCTTTCTACGGTGTCGCCTTCACCTTTTACAATCTCTTCAATCACGCCATCAGCCGGCGCAACCACTTCCAAAACTACTTTATCGGTTTCAATATCAACAATCAGGTCGTCACGTGAACAGGCTTCGCCAGGCTGTTTATGCCAAGTAGCGACGGTACCCTCTGCGACCGACTCCGGGAAAACGGGGGCTTTAATCTCAGTAGTCATTACAGTTCCTTAGTTCGGTAGCTCGTCAGATTTCGAACGCGTCGTTAACAAGTTTTTTCTGCTCTTCAATATGGACAGACATGTGTCCTGCTGCCGGAGCAGCAGAGGCCTCACGACCTGAGTACTGAAGGTTCAATTTGGGGTTAAGCCGTTGCAGCGCATTGCGCATGTGGTGCTGACTGCAATACCAGGCCCCTTGGTTCATGGGCTCTTCCTGGCACCATACAACGTGCTTCAGTTTAGGATACTGAGCCAAGACTTCGTCCAAACTTTCGTTCGGGAACGGGTAAAGCTGCTCAATGCGCACAAGAGCAACATCATCACGCTCATCGGTCTTTTTCTTTTCCAGAAGATCATAAAAAACCTTACCGCTGCAAAGAACAACCCGGGTGACCTTTTTCGTATCTGGCGCTTCCTTCTCGGGCAGCACTGTTTTGAACGTGCCCGAGGTGAGATCGTCCAGATTTGATGTGGCTTCTTTGTGGCGCAGCAGACTCTTGGGCGTAATAGCGATCAACGGCTTACGCAGAGGACGCTTCACCTGTCGACGCAACATGTGGAAGACCTGAGACGGCGTTGTAGGCACGCACACCTGAATATTGTGCTGGGCAGATAGCTGAAGGAATCGCTCAAGGCGAGCGGAACTATGCTCTGGCCCCTGGCCTTCATAACCATGCGGAAGCAGCAAGGTAAGACCGCACAAACGTCCCCACTTGAGTTCACCACTTGTGAGGAACTGGTCAATAACAACCTGGGCACCATTGGCAAAATCGCCAAACTGGGCCTCCCACACCACCAAAGTATCTGGTGTAGTGGTTGCGTAACCATATTCAAACGCCATTACCGCCTCTTCCGAAAGCAACGAGTCGTATATTTCGAACTTTGGCTGTGTATCGGAAAGCTGCGCAAGCGCAATATGCCTGGAACCGTCTTTTTGGTTGTGCAACACAGCATGGCGGTGCGAGAAGGTGCCTCGCCCTACGTCTTGACCGGTTATCCGAACAGGATGACCTTCGTTGAGCAAAGTCGCGTAAGCCATGATCTCACCGTAACCCCAATTAATGGGCAGCGCACCGGCTGTCATTTTCTCGCGATCGGTAACAATTTTGGAAACCTGACGCTGAACACTGAACCCTTCAGGAATATGAGTCAGCTTCTTGCCAAGGCTCTGGACCGTTTTTAATGGCACGCTGGACTTACACTTGGCGGTCCACTCATGGCCAAGATACGGTGCCCAGTCGACATAAAGGTCTTTATTCGGTTCTTTCACCAAAGACTTAACCACGTGTTCGCCATTGTCTAGCGCGTCGCGGTATTCGTTTTCCATTTGTTTAACTTCGTCTTCGGTCACAACATTTGCAGCAATCAGCGTCTCTGCATAAATATTGCGGGTCGTTTTCAACTTACGAATCTTTTCATACATCATCGGCTGGGTTGCAGCGGGCTCATCGGCTTCGTTGTGCCCGCGGCGGCGGTAACATACCAGATCGATAACCACGTCACGCTTGAACTCGTTGCGATAATCCATCGCCATTTGAGTCACAAAAATAACGGCATCCGGATCGTCGGCGTTTACATGCAGTATTGGCGCCTGCACCATCTTGGCAATGTCGGTGCAATATTCTGTGGAGCGGGCATCTTCCTGCTTGCTGGTGGTAAAGCCAACCTGGTTGTTGACGACAATATGGATGGTACCGCCCACGCCAAAGCCCCGGGTCTGGGACATCTGGAAGGTTTCCATCACCACACCCTGGCCGGCAAATGCCGCGTCACCATGCATGATGATCGGAACAACCTGGTTACCCACGGTGTCGGCACGGCGGGTTTGTCGGGCACGCACAGAGCCCTCTGCCACGGGAGAGACAATCTCCAGGTGGGATGGGTTAAACGCCATGGCAAGGTGCACTTCGCCGCCTTCTGTCATCACGTTGGATGAGAAGCCCTGATGGTACTTCACATCGCCTGTGCCAGAGTCAGCGAGCTTTTTGCCTTCAAATTCGTCAAACAACTCTGTGGGATTCTTCCCTAAAGTATTCACTAATATGTTCAGGCGGCCACGGTGGGCCATGCCCAATACAATTTCCTTGGCGCCGTAATGACCGGCACGCTGGATCAGTTCATCCATGCAAGGAATCAGGCTTTCGCCGCCTTCCAGGCCAAAACGTTTGACGCCCGGGTAGCGGGAGCCAAGATATTTCTCCAGACCTTCCGCTGCGATGAGGCGCTCAAGAATGTGTTTGCGGGTCTCGGATCCGTAACCAGGGTCGGAACGTACGGGCTCCATGCGCTGCTGAAACCAGCGTTTAATGCGGGTGTCGACTACGTGCATGTATTCAGCGCCGATGCTGCCGCAGTATGTTTGCTGCAAGCCATCAACGATATCGCCAAGTTTCATGACTTCAGAACCAAAGCTCAGAGAACCTGTCTGGAACTCCAAATCACGATCAGATTCTGACAATCCATGAAAGGACGGATCAAGATCCTCTACCTTGGGTCGTTGCCAAACACCGAGGGGGTCAAGCTTGGCTTCCTGATGACCACGGAAGCGATAAGCATTGATAAGCTGTAGAACACGGGTCTGCTTTTTGTCAGCGTCAGACGTGGCGCGAGCAGGCACACCGCCGGTCGCGAGGAAACGCTGATTGCGGGAAATGTGTTCAAACTGCTCCCGGATAGAAGAGTGGATAACGTCACGACCCTGATAGCCGTCAACGCTGGGAAGCTTATCAAAATAGCTACGCCACTCTTCTGAAACGGCATTCGGATCTGTTAGGTAGGTTTCAAAAAGCTGTTCAACATAGGCCAGATTCCCACCCTGTAAGTGGGACGTCTGCCATAACTGCTCCATGATGCTTTCTTGCATTTTGAATAGCTCACCTTGGGCTGGTGCGGGGGAGCCAAGCATGGTCGGCCAGGGGTAACTATCAGTCAATACGGGTTTTTACGGGATCGACTGTGGCCACCACACCCAATACGGATGTTTTCCGTTCCCCAATGATTTTTTGTATTCAGCAACGCCGTAAGTAAACAAGGCAAGTTTCGCCACGGCCTGCTTAGTGTGCACCCGGGTAAGACCTTTGACTATAAGCCTTTGGTTGAAGGCCCCGCATTCATGCGAGGCCTTCCGGGGTTTCAACCTGCTCAGACCAGTATAGCGCCTGTTTGCAACTGTGCTACCTATGTAGACCTGTGCAACAGGAGATTCCGTATATGACCAATAGCCTTTGTCGGGTTAAGGCCTTTCGGACAAACGCTAACACAGTTCATGATACCCCTGCAGCGGAACACGCTGAACGGATCATCAAGGTTAGCCAGACGCTCGGCTTGAGCTGTATCTCGGCTGTCTGCCAAGAAACGATAAGCCTGCAACAGGCCGGCTGGCCCGATAAATTTGTCCGGATTCCACCAGAATGACGGACAGGCCGTAGAGCAGCATGCACACAGAATACACTCGTACAGCCCATCCAACTTTTCACGATCTTCTGGCGACTGCAAGCGTTCCATCGCCGGTACTGGCTGATCGTTTACAAGGTACGGCATCACTTTTTCGTACTGCTTGTAGAACAGGCTCATGTCGACGACCAGGTCGCGGATAACCGGCAGTCCGGGCAACGGACGCAGTACCAGCTTGTCGTTTTTAACAACCTGGGACATAGGCGTAATGCACGCCAACCCGTTTTTGCCGTTCATGTTCATGCCGTCTGAACCACAAACGCCCTCACGACATGAGCGACGATAGGCCATCGACTCATCTTTCTCTTTAATCAGATTGAGTACATCAAGAACCATAAGGTCCTTGCCAGCCGGAAGTTCAACATCAACGTCCTGCATATAAGGGGCGCTGTCAGTCTCCGGGTTATAACGGTAAAGGCTTACCAACATAGTGTACGTTTCCCTTAATAAGTCCGAACTTTTGGTTGGAATGTATCGACAGTCTTCGGCGCAAAGTTCACATCACGCTTGCCAATACGCTTATCCAGCGGGAAGTAGAGAGAGTGCTTCAGCCAGTTTTCGTCATCACGCTCGGTGAAGTCGTTACGAGCGTGAGCACCGCGGCTTTCTTTACGTTCATGGGCCGCAATCGCTGTAGCCTGGGCTACTTCAAACAGGTTATCCAGTTCCAGCGCCTCAATTCGCGCGGTGTTGAACGCACTGCTAGTGTCTGCAAGCTTGGTGTTGCGAACACGCTCACCAATTGCTTCAAGCTTTGTCAGCCCTTCTTCCATGCTTTTGCCATCACGGAACACGCCAAAGTAAAGCTGCATACAGC
>JAKDUK010000118.1 GCA_030457765.1 Marinobacter sp.
TGGTGCTTGATGGCGTAACCGATCCCCACAACCTGGGGGCGTGTATGCGTACCTGCGATGCGGCGGGTGTGCAGGCGGTTATTGTGCCCAAGGATAAGTCCGCTACGCTTACGCCGGTTGCCCGCAAGGTTGCCTGTGGTGCAGCTGAGACTGTGCCGTTTGTGCGTGTAACCAACCTGGCCCGCTTTCTTCGAACCTTGCAGGACCAGGGGGTTTGGTTGATTGGCGCGGCCGGCGAGGCAAAAGCGACCGTGTATCAGGCAGACTTTAAGGGCCCGGTTGCGCTGGTTATGGGCGCCGAAGGCAAGGGCATGCGCCGGCTTACCCGTGAGCATTGTGATCAGCTTATTAATATCCCCATGCTTGGCCATGTGGATAGTCTCAACGTGTCTGTTGCTACGGGTGTTTGCTTATACGAGGCTTTGCGTCAGCGCCTTGGTTAACGCTTGCACGCGGGGCTGTGTCCGCCTAGAATACGTGACCCCTTTTTCAGGGGGAGGTTTTGTATTGCCTTTGATTAGGTGCGCAACGCCTTGCTTTTGATCAAGCCTTTCTGGCAAAGCCTTATTGATAAAGCAAAAAAGAACCGGCGGCTCAGGCTGCCACCTCCTTGCTTTCATGTTTCCCGGCCAGGCCGCGAATGAATGAAAGCTGTTTAAACCGTAGGGAGAACTCATGCGTCACTACGAAATCGTATTTATGGTACACCCGGATCAGAGCGAGCAAGTGCCCGCAATGATCGAGCGTTATACCGGCGTTATCACTGAAGATGGCGGTAAGGTACATCGCTTGGAAGATTGGGGCCGTCGTCACATGGCTTACCCGATCAACAAGATTCACAAAGCTCATTATGTGCTGATGAACGTAGAATGTTCACAGGCAGCCATGGACGAGCTTACTCACAACTTCCGGTTCAACGATGCCATTATTCGTGACCTGATTCTGCGTCGCGATGAAGCCGTTGTTGATCTCTCTCCAATGAAAGCAGCCGAGTCCCGTGAGGACCGTCGTTCCGGCGGAGATGATCGTCCACGTCGTTCAGCTGAACCTTCTGCTGCACCTTCTGAGTCTTCGGAGCGCGCTGAAGAGCGTAAAGAAGAGCCCAAAGAAGAAGCTCAGAAAGCTGAAACCCAGGACGAAGAAGAGTAATTAACCGGAGTTGAGGAGTTACGTTATGGCTCGTTTTTTTAGGCGTCGTAAATTCTGCCGCTTTACGGCAGAAGGTGTTAAAGAGATCGATTATAAGGATCTGGACACCCTGAAAGGTTATGTCACTGAAACCGGCAAAATCGTGCCCAGCCGTATTACCGGCACAAAAGCACGCTATCAGCGTCAGCTGGCTACCGCTATCAAGCGCGCCCGCTACCTGGCACTGCTGCCGTACTCGGACAGCCACGATAACTAAGTAACAGATAAACAGGACTTGGGACCATGCGTGCTCTAGCACAATTTGTAATGCGCGGTCCCCTGCAGGCCAGCGGGGTAGCGGCAGTCACAACTGCGGTACCTTTGTTGTTCTGGATTGGCGCAGCAGTTGTCGGCCTGGTTATTCTCAGGCTTGGCATTAGCCAGGGGCTTACGATTGGTCTTTGGGCATTATTACCGGCGTTGGGCTGGAGTGTGTTTGGAGGCGATCCAACGGCCTTGGCGGTGTTGCTGCAAGTGATGCTGATGGCGTCATTGCTTAGAATAACGCTGTCCTGGGAGAGAACCCTTTTAGGAGGGAGCTTTCTGGCGATCGTTATGGGGCTTACATTGCCCATGATGTATCCCGGCTTAATGGACGAATTGGTTCGCGCCGGGGTCAGTTTTTACGAACAGTACAATGCTGAAGTGGCTCGTGCGCTTGGGAGTGATCTCGAGGCCGTTATACGAGACACCATGAACGCCAGCATGGCCGGTAGTTATCTGGCAGTGGGCGTGGGCATGACAATGCTTGCAAGATCGTGGCAGTCGGGGTTGTATAACCCCGGCGGTTTCCGGAAGGAGTTTCACGATCTGAGGCTGTCACCCGCCGTTGCTGTGGTTTTTACCGCTACCATGGTTGCAGGTCCGTTTATCGGGCTGAACGCCATGTTGCTGGCCTGGGTGGCTGGAACGCCGATGTTTTTGGCGGGAGTGGCACTGATTCATGGCATTGTTGGGCGTAAACAACTGAGTGGCCATTGGCTGGCAATGTTTTACGTTGCGCTGGTGCTTCTGGGCCCAAGCCTGATGATTCTGTTAGTTGTTCTGGCTTTTGTGGATAGCTGGCTGGATATCCGGGGGCGAATAAAGCCCGCCGGACCGGCTGAATAAAGCACGAAGAGGTTAACGAGATGGAAGTTATTCTGCTCGAAAAAGTTGCAAACCTTGGCTCCCTTGGCGACAAGGTAAAAGTTAAGTCCGGTTACGGCCGTAATTTCCTGCTTCCGTATGGCAAGGCTGTGCCTGCCACTGAAGCAAACCTGAAGGCGTTCGAAGAGCGTCGTGCCGAGCTTGAAAAGGTTGCAGCGGATAAGCTGGCAACTGCTAAGACCCGCGCTGAGGCTCTGGAAGGTGCATCCTTCACAGTAACCTCCAAAGCCGGTGACGAAGGCAAGTTGTTTGGCTCTATCGGTGTGCGTGATATTGCAGACGTCATCACTGCTGCAGGCACCGACGTTGAGAAAAGCGAAGTTCGTCTGCCGGAAGGCCCTCTGCGGGTTACCGGTGAGTACGAGATTGAACTTCACTTGCACTCAGACGTTGAAGTAACCGTTACGCTGGCGGTAGTTGCCGCGTAACCCGCTTTCTTTGAAAGCAATGCCGGGCTTGTCTCGGCATACCAACAGGCCCGATCCGTTTAATACGGCTTTCGGGCCTGTTGCTTTCTGGTATGCTGTTAGCATTCAGCAACCCCCTCCCATGGCTTCGGCATTCTGTCGTGGTCGTGACGTTTAATTGAAGATGTGTTCATGGCCAAGCCTATTCTGAAGCCCGCAAATACCGATCTGGAAACCAGCCGCATTAAGGTGCCTCCGCATTCCGCAGAAGCGGAGCAGGCAGTACTTGGCGGTCTTATGCTGGATAATCGGCGGTTTGATGAAATTACCGAGATAATTTCTGCAGGCGATTTTTATCGCCAGGATCATCGGCTGATTTTTGGTGCAGTTGAGCGCCTCGCCAATGAAAACGAGCCGCTAGACGTTGTTACTTTGGCTGAGTTTTTAGAGCGCGCAGGCGATATAGAAGACGCCGGCGGGTTGTCTTATCTGGCCGAGTTGGCGGAGAAAACACCAGGCGCTGCGAATATTCGCGCCTATGCCGAAATTGTTCGTGAGCGCTCTATCCTTCGGCAGCTCGTGGAGGTTTCCGGTAAAATTTCAGACTCTGCGTTCAATCCTGAGGGGCGTAACAGTAACGAGATTTTGGACGAGGCTGAACGCAACGTCTTTCAGATTGCAGAGTCCCGGGTTAAAGAAGGTTCCGGGCCTCAGTCTATTAATCCGATTCTGACCAAAACCCTGAGCCGAATAGAAGAGCTGTTTGAATCTGGTGATCAAACAACAGGTTTGACGACAGGCTTCAAGGATCTTGATGATCAAACCTCCGGTATGCAGCCGTCGGACCTCATTATTGTGGCAGGCCGGCCCTCTATGGGTAAGACCACGTTTGCCATGAATATTGTAGAGAACGCCCTGATAAGTACCGGCACTCCGGTTCTGGTGTTCAGTATGGAGATGCCAGCCGATGCGCTAGCGATGCGTATGCTTTCATCTCTTGGACGCATTGACCAAACGAAAGTGCGCGGCGGTAAGCTTGAGGAAGACGACTGGCCCCGGCTGACGTCCGCTGTAAGTCTGCTTAAAGACAAGCCGTTGTATATTGATGACACGCCTGGCCTTAGTCCAACTGAACTGCGCTCCCGCGCGCGTCGTGTGGCCCGTGAGAACGACGGCAAGATTGGTCTGATCATGGTGGATTACCTGCAGTTGATGCGGGTGCCGGGTAACACCGAGGGCCGAACAGCAGAAATCTCCGAGATCTCCCGGTCTTTGAAGGGCATCGCCAAGGAGCTCAGCTGCCCTGTGGTGGCGCTTTCCCAGCTCAACCGAAGCCTTGAGCAGCGCCCCAACAAACGCCCCATTAACTCGGATCTGCGAGAATCTGGTGCGATTGAGCAGGATGCCGACGTCATCATGTTTGTGTATCGTGATGAAGTGTACAACGAAGATACGCCAGATAAAGGTATTGCTGAAATTATCATTGGTAAGCAGCGTAATGGTCCTATCGGTACTCTGCGCCTGGCGTTTATTGGTAAGTTTACCAAGTTTGAAGACTTGGCCCATGGCGACTACGGCGATTATGGTGGTGAATACTAATGCCGCGCAGCACAACGGCCCGCATTGACCTGGATGCGCTTCGTACCAACTACCAAATAGCATGCAAACTTGCGGGTACTGCTGCAGCGATGGCTGTTGTAAAAGCTGATGGCTATGGTCATGGCATTGCCCGTATTGCATCTGCTTTGTCAGGCTTGGCACCCAAGTATGCTGTTGCGTGCATTGAAGA
>JAKDUK010000119.1 GCA_030457765.1 Marinobacter sp.
CCACAAGGCCGAGAGTACCGAGGCACGATACTGGGACGGAGCTGCTCGTAGTTGTAACGAAGCCTCTGTAATAGAGGTGGAGCGAAGGGGCAGCGTCAAGCAGCCTGAGCATCGACCTCAACTGCGAAGGCAGGTCCTTGGCTACACAACTGCTGAAAGTGCGACCGAACAGGAACGTCGTGCGATTCGTGCTGAGTTGGCGGAGCGTTACAAAGCGCTTGAAGCTGCGAAGCCATAATAGATTGCCAGCTCAGTCCCAGTAGGGCGGATCGCCAAAGTAACCCTCTATAAAATCAACAAAACTCCTTACCTTGCTGGCGAGCAACTGCCGGTGTGCGTACACCGCATAAAGTCCCATTGGCTCGGGTTCGTACTCCTGTAGGATAGCCTGCAGCTTCCCTTCCTTGATAGCCGGGCCTGAAATAAACGTGGGCTGCAAGGTAATTCCTGCGCCGGCGATCGCGGCTTCTACCAGTACATCACCGTTGTTGCTGGTCATACCATTGCTGTCATTCTGACCGTTGTTTTGCAGCCACCGATGCAGAGGTTGGCTGAAATCCAGTTCAATGTAGCTGTAGCGCAGATAGCGGTGCCCCTGAAGGTCTTCCAGGTGTTTTGGGGTACCATTTTGTTTCAGGTAATCTGGTGAAGCGCACACTGCCATTCGGATCGGAGCAATGCGCTTGGCGATCAGAGAGGAGCTTTTCAGATGGCCGATCCGCAGTACCACGTCAAACCCCTCTTCAACCACGTCCACTTTGCGGTCGTTCAGCTGCAAGTCGATACCTACGCCTGGGTGGGCTTTCTGGAATTCACTTAGCAACGGGGCCATGTGGCGGATCGCAAAGGAAACCGGCGCACTGACTCTCAGCAGGCCGCGAGCTTCGGTGTGCAGATCGCCAATCTGGCACTCCATGTCTTCAATATCATGCAACACCTGTTGTGCCCGTTGGTGGTAGCTGGCTCCCGCCTCCGTAAGGTGAAGGCGCCGGGTGGTACGGTTGAGCAGGCGTACACCCAAGTGTTCTTCAAGTTGAAAGACATACTTGCTGACCAGCTGTGGGGACATATCAAGGCGATCGGCGGCGCGAGTGAAAGCACCTTCACTCACTACCGTAACGAAAGCGCGCATGGCATCGAGACGATCCATAGCTTCATCCTGATTCTGTGATTTTGCAAATTATCAACGCCGTGTTGATAGTAATGCAATGATGACCCACTTATTCATTCGAACAAGCATTAGTAAAGTAGTCCCATCACATGGAACGAAGCTTCAGTAGGACGCTAACAGATTACTATGGGAGGAAACATCATGAACCCCAAACTTACGCAAATACTGTTCAATACCAACGGCGGAAAGCTTGCACTGGATAAAGTGCTTCAGAAGCGTTTAGGCGAAGCGAAACTTTAAATTCATTTAGCGAGATTGACCATGCAAGCCATACAGTTTTCTGCAGCAGGCTCACTCGAATCATTGCAATTAAACGATGTGCCCACTCCTGTGGCCGGTGCCAACGAGGTTCTCGTGGAGGTGCGGGCTGCCGGCCTGAACCCCAGCGATCTGAAGAATGTTCTCGGGCGCTTTCCTTACACCACAACGCCGCGCATTCCTGGCAGGGACTTCTCCGGTGTGATTGTGGAGGGGCCCGAAGAGCTGTTAGGCAAGGCGGTCTGGGGCGGTACGGGTAAGGGGTTCAGTTTCACGCAGGATGGCTGCCACGCTCAGTATGTGGTTGTGCCAGCGAATGCGATTGCACTCAAGCCGGAATCGCTAACCTTTGTACAGGCCGCCACCTTCGGCGTTCCTTACATCACCGCATGGGATGCTCTGGAGCGAAGCAAGGTTAAAGCAGGTACCCGGTTCCTGGTCATCGGAGCTGGAGCTGTAGCCAGAGCAGCACAGGCACTGGCCAGGGCAAGGGGCGCCAATGTTGTCCTGGGCGTGCGCCGTGCCGAGGTTGTTCAGGAGCTGCAAACGCAAGGCATCAGCGCGTTTCAGTTATCCGATGCGGATCAGTTGGCAGAGCAGGCGCAGGATAGTTTTACGCAGCAATCGCCCGAGGTGATTTTCGATACCACTGGTTTCTGGTTGCCGGCGGCGGTTAACACGGTAGCAGCGTTTGGCCGCGTTGTGGTTATTGCAGCGCCGATGGATGGGATGATCAATATGTCCGCTCTTAACCTGTACCGTCGCGGCGGCTCGGTGATCGGCGTTAACTCGCTGCTCTACAACCTGGAAGACTGCGCAAAAATGTTAGAGCAATTAAGCGAGGCCTTTGAGGGCAAGTTACCTATACCAGAGAGCTTTACTGAGCTGCCGCTTTCGGAGGCTGTTGCAGCCTATCATCGAGTGAATGAGGGTGGGGCTGAAAAAATCGTCCTGATTCCTTGAGGCAACAGGTTTTACCGTCACGATTATGCGAAACAGGAGAGTTTGAAATGATTGAACGTCGACCTTACAGTGAACTTGGCGGTGCCCACCATGGCTGGCTGGATACCCGTCACCACTTCTCATTTGCAGAATATTACGACCCCAACCGTATGCACTGGGGTAATCTCCGGGTGTGGAATGACGACACCATCGCACCACACTCGGGCTTTCCCCGCCACCCACACCGGGATATGGAGATCATCACCTATGTGCGCAGGGGCGCCATCACGCATCAGGACAGTCTGGGTAACCGGGGCCGCACTGAAGCTGGTGATGTGCAAGTAATGAGTGCCGGAACAGGTATTGCTCACAGTGAGATGAACGAAGAGGACGAGCCCGCCCAGGTCTTCCAGATCTGGATTATGCCCGGTGAAGTGGGCATGCCACCTACCTGGGGAACCAAGCCATTTCCGAAGGGTGACCGCAGTGGTTTCTTTGTGACCCTCGCCAGCGGTATTCCTGGCGATGATGGGGCTTTGCCAATACGCACGGATGCTCGCCTGGCGGCGGCAACGCTGGAAGCCGGTAAGAGTGCCGAATACCAGATCGCCCCCGGGCGCAGGGTCTATCTGGTGCCGGCAGCCGGCAGGATTGATATTAATGATGTGGTTGTCTCTGCCGGCGACGGTGTTGCAGTTAGCGACGAGCAGTTGCTGAAAGTGAGTGCTCTGGAAGACAGCGAAATCGTGCTGGTCGATGTGGCATAAGCCGCTAAGCTGGCTGGATGGAGGTAGGTTGCATATTTACAGTTTCTTAGTGTGTTTTACCTGCCTTCCCAGACTGAAAGAAGTGTACATAAACACAAAACCAAACCCAAAGAGGACATCGAAATGACGAAGATTCTGGTTCTTTACTATTCCATGTACGGCCATATTGAAACAATGGCGAACAAAGTTGCTGAGGGCGCCCGTGGCGTCGATGGCGTAGAGGTCACCGTGAAACGTATACCGGAAACCATGGATGCCGAAGCCTTCAAAGGTGCAGGAGGCAAAGTTGACCAGGCTGCGCTAGTGGCCACGCCAACAGAGCTGGCAGATTACGATGCCATCATCGTTGGCACGCCCACCCGCTTTGGCAACATGGCCGGGCAGGTGCGCACCTTTTTCGATCAGACCGGCGGGCTCTGGGCCAAGGGCGCTCTGGCTGGCAAGGTGGCCAGTGTATTCACGTCGACCGCCACCGGCGGTGGGCAAGAAATGACCATCACCTCCACCTGGACAACTCTGGCGCACCACGGCATGGTTATTGTGCCAATCGGCTACACCACGCCGGAGCTGTTTGATATCTCTCAGGTAGGTGGAGGCACGCCTTATGGTGCGTCGACCATTGCCGCTGGTGATGGCTCACGCCAGCCGGACGAGCGTGAACTGGGCATTGCCCGCCACCAAGGCGAATATGTCGCCAAAATTGCGGCTAAACTCAGAGACTAGGAGTCTGCGCGGCAGACGTGTTTTGAGCAAGCACCTCTGTCGTGGCCGGGATGCCGGAATAGATAAAAGACTATAATCGCAACCAGCCGCAAAAAGCGGCTTAAAATGAAATTCCCCTGGGAGTACCGGGCAGAACTGACATCAAACGAATGAGGTGGTGTCCGGCTTATCGGGGGAAACTACACCCAACCATTTGAAATACATATCTTTAAGTTGATTGCTCGCTACCTGCAATCATCTAAGGCAAGTACCCTACGGAAGCGAAGGCCTCAAGTTCGAATCCTTACAATCTAAAAAGCACCCGGACCAGGTGCCAGAAAGTAAGGACCGAAGCTATTCTCCGCGACAACACTAATGCTCTTTTTCAGTGAGGTAAGTGCTCAGCTTCAGTAGTTCCCTGTCGCTAATCTCCGTTTTACGAAAAAACGGCATCACAGAAATACCATTGCGCACAAAGTATTCAATAGTCGACGCAGTCAGATCAGTACGATCCTCCAGAGCAGCCGGAACCTCCCCCTTGTAGCGTGCGCCTAACGCAATGGTACCCGGATAGTCATCTCCCCTGTCATGGCAGGATGAACACCACTTCTCAAATATCTCTATCCCCGCCGAAATCGCCCGGCGTGAAGCCCGATTGGAAGCGCTGGCAGACGCC
>JAKDUK010000047.1 GCA_030457765.1 Marinobacter sp.
TACCTGAACAGCCCGTGATAACCAGCCCTGGAAGTCAGGATATAACGGAAGCATGTACCGCACTGGCTGGCTGGAACGGCACTTATGATCTTGAGAGCACCGGGGCACATTTGTTCAGAACATTTGTTGATATCTATCGGACTAGTTTTCCGGATGACCTTACAACAGCGTTTAACCCAGCGGATCCGGTGAATACACCGGCCGACCCATCGATTGTTGCTGATAAAGCCAATGACCCTATGCTGCAATCCCTTGGTGCTGCAGTAGTTATACTTGCGGATGCGGGTATAGCTTTGGATAGTAAACTCGGTGAAGTTCAATATTATCAGCCCTCTGGTGGCGTTGTGCCGGGCGATAACCTTACCGATCCAATGCCTCTTATCTCAGAGCCGATTCCCTGGCATGGCGGCGACGGCAATGTTGATGGAGCCTTTAACGCTATTGGCGTCGTCGATAGCGTATATGCAGAGGACACGCGATTCCCGCGCATATCTACTCCTGCGTACAAACGTAACCCTGACGAGCCTGACGAAACCAGGGTTGCTGCCGGGCTGTCTACGAACAAAGGAGAAGGCTGGCTGATTGCCAGAGGAACGAGTTGGCACTTTGGTCTTGAGTTTACTGATAATGGGCCGGAAGCATATGGGCTTGTAAGCTACGGTCAGTCGTCGGACTCCAGGTCCAAGCACTTCTCGGACCAGAGCCAGATGTACAGCAACAAGCAGTATCGCCAGTTATTCTTCAGTGAACAGGATATTGAACAGAACCTGCTGACAAATGGAGAGCAAGTGGTGAAAGCGGAGATGTAATTAAGAAATCATGACCTTGAAAAGCCCCGTTGGCCTCGATTAATAGGCCACCGGGGCTTTTTTTTGGTTGTTAGGACTGTCTGTGGGCGCAGGGATAGGCCCCATCTCTATTCTCCGTGGAGTCGCAGGCTCACTGTTAGGCAAGCTATTTCAAATGGCCCATTAGTCGCATGGCGCTAACCCATATGCCCAAACCACCCATCAGTGGGACCGTCCCGGTTCAGTTGGCAGGTGTAGAGCTAAGCACCTGTGCCATCGTAGACCAGTATCTCTATTAAATTGCTCCGCTTGTCAGCGAACAGGTAGGCGCAGTGCGGCAAGAGCGGAGCTGATAATCACGAGTAGAGTTGGCCTGCTTGGTTTAACACTATTCCTTATGAAACAAAAAAGCCCCGGCGCTGCCGGGGCTCTTCATGAAGCTCAGATCCTCAGTTAGTCAGCATTCTGATCCAGCGCACTGGGTAGGGTCTCGCTACTAGTAAGTGTGTTGAAGCTCGGTCCGATCGGCTCGTTTGTTGGATCGAGGTTGGGCGTTGCAATTGGATCCCCTGCGAAAGCATTGATCGTCTGTGAAATCATCTCAACGAATGCGGCAGAGGTATTAGTTCCGCCCGGGCAAGCTATGTTATCCGAGTCTGGGCCAGTGATCGGGCCCACAAAGGTGCTGTGGTTTGCCTGAGAACAGGGGTTCTCACTCACAAAAAATGATGCTGCAGCTAGCTCACCGTCGTTCACAGCGGAGCTGTTGGTCAGCAAGCTAAATCCAACCCCGTCAGACAGTACTCCACCATTAGCTCCAAGATCCATCAGGGCAAACAGTGGTTCTGTACCAGCAAGGGGAGATGAGTAAGCTTTATCTGAGAGTGTGGACACGTTCGCTTCATTCGGAACTGTGCGGTCACCTACAACTTCCGTAACAAGAAGATTGGTGCCCGTCTTGGACCAGCGCCCGAGATCTTTCGCAAAGTTCACCGCATCTCCACCATCAACCAGTGACTGGAAGATATAGAAGAAGTTCTCGAAATTAGAAGTGCCTTGAGTTACCGGTGGTTCCGCGTTTGCCAGTCCGTCCAGCAAAGTTCCAGACTTTGTCTTCGAATTTTCTAGCAATCTTGTAACCTGTCCGCCGGTGTTATGAAGTACCACAGACTTCAATTCCGGTAAGAACTCTGCCGTCGGGCTTGGAATCGGGTTGCCTGTACCTTCATCTATTCCAATGAACTGTACCGCTGGGTCGTTAATGATGCTGGCAAATACAGTACCTGAGATGCCGCCAAGAGAATGCCCTACGAAGTTTACAGATTTTCCTAGCATAATCGGGTCGTTCAAGCCGTCAGGCCCTTGCAAATCGGCAATGGCCATGAACTGGACAGATGCTGCAAGGTTTAGCAGATCCACAGAATTCTGGCGAAGATTGTCTCGGCTGTTAAGCATGTTTGTCGGATTAAGAAACAGCGATCCAGACTCTACCTTTGCCAGCGATTCTGGCTTAACAGGAACGAGTTTACTGTCCTCAACGCCGCCAAGGGTGTAACCAAAGTGGCGTTCACCGATGTAGTCCGAGTTGAGCATTTTGGTCATATTGCTTACTTGCAGGCATGCGTATGTTGCAGTCTCTGGCAGGCTTTCCGCCTCACACTGTTCTGCGGGATTGGTGAATCCGGCATCTGCGAGAGCGGCAGCATAGCCTTGCAGCTGTGCTTGAGCTTTGGCTTTTACGGTGGTCTCGTCAAGCGGCGTAAGCCCTGGGACCTGTCCGCCGTCCTCGCCCAGGCCGTGCAACGGCTGATCCATTGCCACAACTACCTGGCAGTCAAGTGCGGCGAGAGCAATGCCTGGAATTAAGGCAGTGCTTCGATCCACTGTAATGCCATGCTGGAATATTGTGACTTCTTTGCCACCCGGGGTAGAGCTACATTGGGGCGCACTTGGATTTGGTCGTACGATTGTAATAGGAACAGTTACATTAGCTTGGAGTTGTGGAAACGGGAAGTTGCCATTTACATTCAGTTCGCCATCAGCATCGCGTAGAAATTTGAAAATATCATCATTCGATGGGCTAAGTTCTTCGTTAAGCGCTGTTTCGAGAGCGGTGTTTCCTTTCCAGTAGCCTTCCGTCAAGCCCGTGCCATCGTCGCCGGGAGTGGACGAGTAATAAGGCACGGTCATCGCGCCCTGAGTAATAGTTACGGTGTCAGCGAGGGCTACAATAGGGTTGTCACCAAGTGCTGCAAGGAAGGGCAGTTCAGAGGCGTTAGTGTTGCTAAGCGCTACAAACGGACGAGGTTGCGCAACATGCAAAGTCTCACCAATTTGTTTCTTGAGTGCGCCTTCGATATTCTCCTGGATGCTTTGTGCTTTGCCTAGACCAGTTAGAGTGTTGAGCTCAGTAGCGGTCAGGCTTGAGGGGTCAATCTCTCCATTTTCTAGGCCTTTTGCAATTTCACGGAGTTCTCCCAGTTTGCCAGTCAGCTCAGAAAAGTTGAGGTTAGGGTAGTTGTCTCTGACCGCTTTAAGTTGAGCTGTGAACCCGACTTTCTGGCCTAGTGCAGGAAGGTAAGGGATTGGCCCTGCCAGTGCTCTAAGAACATCTGCGTCGCCGTTTGTTGTAAATGTATAGGCAAGAGCAACTTCTTGGCCAACTGGCTTCAGTATTGAGTTTCCAAGTTCGTTCAGTCCTCCCACAATCGCTTTAACATTCTCTAGCGCTGGGTTACCTAGGGCGCCTTCACCTAATGCACGGCCCTGCACAGACTGGTCAATGCCTTTGTCATTGGCCCCTAAAATACCGTCACCGATCAGGACGAGATACTTACGCTTTTCCTCTAGAGGCTTTAGGGGGGTTATTCTTATGGCGTTGTTTGTTTTGCCGTCAACGTTCACAACGTCAACTCGGTAATTTGGTTGGCTGTCGGGAGCGGCCTGTCCAGAAATATCCACAGGATTGACAGCTGGGAGAGCGAGAGGGGCCGACTCGACTGCCGCATCAGTGTCTAAGGCAATGAGAAACACATTTTTGTTCTTTTCTACCGAGCCGGCTTTGAGGGCTCCATCGAACCTTACGTTGAATGCGCTAGAAGTAGAAAAACCGGAAAGCGCATCCAGGCCACTGGCAACGGGTTCGGGCCCGGAAGAAGGGGCAGTGAAGTCGTGGTCAGCACTTTGTGTTGCACCTAACAACAACAGAAGATCAAAATGGGTAGGTACGCTAAATGTCTTGGAAAGCGGGTTGGGATCAAAAATAGGCCTTACGAGGCTTCGATCAATCGTCGTATCTTCGATCTTATAATCCGGATCAGCATTACCCCCGTCATCAGAGCTACTCAGGCAGCCTGTTAGCCCAAGGGAAGACGCCACGGCAAGACTTATTAGAGTTTTCTTGAACATGGGTGGAACCTTTTCCTGTTGTTGTATCGTTATGTTGTGCTTTAGCTGTTGCCTGAAAGTATAGCCAGCGCTTCAAGCCAATTTCTGTATTTATGACTATAGCGCCACTGGCGCCAGTGTTGATCAGCCAAAAGTGTGATTCTTGCTGTTTAGAACGTCCACGCACGAGGGGAGTTCGGCCTTATTGCAAAATAGATGGCGCCGGGCCGTTTGTCGAGCCTTGGCAAGGGGATATACCGGGGTTTTTACAATCTGTATCAATTGCCCGCCAAAACAGGATTCTTGGCGGGCTGGGGCGTTATTTAAAGCTTGAAAAATCCGGCTTTCGTTTCTGTAGAAATGCCCCGAAAGCTTCAGCGGCTTCTGGTGATTTCAAGCGTTCTGAAAACAGCTTGCCTTCGGCCAGCATGGTGGCAGTAAGCTCTTCGTGAGTAGGGCTGCTCAGTAACTGTTTGGTGGCCCGAATAGCTGCCGGTGGCTGGCAAGCTTCTGGCAGGCTTCAAGCGCTGCCGCTTCTGTGGTTGCGGGTTCACACACGCGGTTAATCAGCCCAAGGCGATGCGCATCGTCTGCGTTGAAGGTTTCGCCTAGCATCAACAGCTCGGCGGCTCTGACTCGCCCAAGCCAGGAGGGTAGCAGCAGGCTGGAGCCGCCTTCCGGGCAAAGGCCCAGGCTGGCAAACGGCATTTTGAAACCAGCGTTGCTGCCGGCAAACACCATGTCGCAGTGCAGCAGCATGGTGGTGCCAATGCCAACGGCTGGGCCATTCACAGAAGCCACAATGGGTTTGTTGGCATTGGCCAAAAGCAGCAAAAACCGGCCTACGGGTGTTTCTTTGAAGTCTCCGGGCAGGCCGCTGGCAAAGTCACTCAGGTCGTTGCCGGCGGTAAAGCACTCATCGCTGCCGGTAAACAGTGTGCAGCGAATGTTGGCATCCGCTTCCGCTTGTTCGATGGCGTCGCCCAGGGCCGTGTACATGGCGTGAGTGAGAGCGTTTTTGCGTTCCGGGCGGTTAATTCGAACGGTTAGAATCTGGTTGTTGATTTCGGTATGAACAAAGTCTGTCACGGTTTCTCCTGGTGTTCTTTCTGAGTGTTTTTTTATCATTTGGTTAGGATAATACCGTTTTTCAGGTATTTGTTAAGGTAAAGCTTCGTCTTGTGTCGGGTGCCTTGTTCTTTCGAATATCTGGTAAACTGTGTGCCCTGTTTTTAAAGATACCTTTATAACGATTTCAACCTGATGAGGCACCCATGACCACTGTAATTCGCCAGGATGACCTGATTGAAAGCGTGGCAGACGCGCTGCAGTTTATTTCCTACTATCACCCGAAAGATTTTATAGACGGGGTGTACAAGGCTTACCAGAAGGAAGAATCCCAGGCGGCGAAGGATGCCATGGCGCAAATCCTGATCAACTCGCGCATGTGTGCCGAGGGGCACCGGCCGTTATGTCAGGACACAGGTATTGTGACTGTATTTGTAAACATTGGCATGAACGTTCAGTGGGATTGCGAGTTGCCGCTGGACGATGTGATCAACGAAGGGGTGCGCCGTGCCTATAAACAGCCCGATAACATACTGCGCGCGTCGATTTTGGCAGATCCTGATGGCAAGCGTCAGAACACCGGAGACAACACACCGGCAATCATCCACTACAACATGGTGCAGGGCGACACGGTTGAAATACACGTGGCAGCCAAGGGCGGCGGTTCGGAAGCCAAATCCAAATTTGCCATGTTGAACCCATCCGATTCTGTTGTGGATTGGGTTCTTAAAATGGTCCCGCAGATGGGTGCGGGCTGGTGCCCGCCCGGTATGCTGGGTATTGGCATTGGTGGTACCGCTGAGAAGGCGATGCAGTTGGCAAAAGAGTCGCTGATGGATCCCATCGATATTCACGATCTGCAAGAGCGTGGTGCGTCTGACCGTTCTGAGGAACTGCGCCTTGAGCTTTTCGATAAGGTGAATGATCTGGGCATTGGTGCTCAGGGCTTGGGTGGTCTGACAACTGTATTGGATGTGAAGGTGAAAGATTATCCCACCCACGCGGCGAACAAGCCGGTGGCGATTATTCCTAACTGCGCGGCCACCCGCCATGCGCATTTCGTACTGGATGGTACTGGTCCATCCCTGCAAACTCCGCCGAGCCTGGAAGACTGGCCGGAAATCACCTGGGAAGTGGGTGAGGACGTGCGCCGGGTGAATCTGGATACGGTCACCCCGGAAGATGTAAAAGACTGGCAGCCGGGCGAAACGGTGTTGCTGTCTGGCAAGATGCTGACGGGCCGTGATGCTGCTCACAAGAAAATGGTCGATATGATCAGTAACGGCGAAGAACTGCCGGTGAATCTGAAAGGTCGCTTCATTTATTACGTGGGGCCGGTTGATCCGGTACGGGAGGAAGTGGTTGGTCCCGCAGGCCCCACTACGGCAACCCGCATGGACAAGTTTACTCACACCATGCTGGAAAAGACCGGTCTTACAGGCATGATTGGTAAAGCTGAGCGTGGCCAGGTAGCCATCGATGCGATAAAGGAGTTTGGGGCGGTGTATTTGATGGCCGTGGGCGGTTCTGCTTATCTGGTCTCCAAGGCCATAAAAAATGCAGAAGTGGTTGCCTTCCCGGAGCTGGGCATGGAGGCCATTTACGAGTTTGATGTGAGGGATATGCCGGTCACGGTTGCGGTAGATTCCAAAGGCACATCGGTTCACCAAACCGGCCCTGTAGAATGGCAGGAGAAGATCATTGCTGCCCGGGCTGTTTGAGTTTACGTAAGCTGTGAAAGCGGGGCCAGGAATTTAATTCTGGCCCCGCTTTGCCCTTCCTGTTTGTTCTTCGCTAGCTTGAGCAACTGATGTTCAGGTGCTTGCCCCAGTCTGGTGGCAGTGCTGCGTATTTTTCAAAGTCTGGTTGCTCGTCATACGGCTGTTCCAGAACGCTTATCAGTTCCTTCAGAGGCTCATAATCGCCACTCTGGGCTTCCAGGATAACCTGCTGAGCGAGGTAATTACGCAAAATGTATTTGGGGTTTATCCTGCGCATCTGGTGCTCTCGTTCCTCATGGGTACGGGTTTCTTGTTCCAGCCGCTTCTTATAACGCATTAGCCACTTATCCACTACTTCACGATCCACAAATAAATCCCGCAAAGGGGCGTAGCCGTGGTCGTACAGGCTGGAGAGTGCGCGGAAGAACGCGGTGTAATCCGTGTGGTGTTTGTTGAGCATGCTGAAGGTATCCATGACAAAGCTCATGTCACTCTCGTCTTCCTGTGCCAGGCCGAGCTTGTCTCGCATGTTCTGCAAAAACCGCCCGTTATAGGCCGCTTCATAGCGTTGCAAGCCGTTGCGAATGGTTTCTTCACCCATAATCGGTAGTAGGGCATTGGCCAGGTACTGGCAATTCTCAAAACCTGCCTGGGGTTGGCGGTTATAGGCGTAGCGGCCGCCTTGGTCTGTGTGGTTGCAGATGTATCCGGCATCAAAATCGTCCAAAAACGCGAAAGGCCCGTAATCGAAGGTGTCGCCGATAATCGACATGTTGTCGCTGTTCATCACGCCATGGCAAAAGCCTACGGCTTGCCAATCGGCAATCAGGTGGGCAGTGCGCTCGACGACTTCTTCAAACCAGCGGGCATGGCGTTCTTGCTCCTCCAGCTTGATAAGGTGAGGGAAGTGAAGTGCGATCACATGTTCAAGCAGGTTTTTAACTGTTTCTGGCCCTTCGTGGTGTGCTGCAAATTCAAAATGACCAAAGCGGATATGGCTTTGGGCAACACGCATCAACGTGGCAGCGGTTTCAATGGATTCTCTGCGAATAGGGTCCTTGGCGCTGACCATAAACAAAGCCCGGGTGGTGGGAATGCCAAGCCCGTTCATGGCCTCGCTGCACAGGTACTCGCGAATGGTTGAGCGCAACACCGCCCGGCCATCGCCAAAGCGGGAATAGGGTGTTAGGCCGGCGCCTTTTAGGTGCCAATCCCAGCGGCGGCCATCTGGGCCCAGGGTTTCCCATAGCAAAAGGCCGCGTCCATCACCTAGCTCTGGGTTGTAGTTGCCAAACTGGTGGCCGGTGTACTTCATGGCAACCGGGTCCATGCCTTCAAGCAGTTCCGTGCCGCCGCCAATTCCTGCCCAGTCGGCTTCGTTGGTGGCATGAAAGCCCATGTCCTGCGCCAATCTGTGATTAAAACAGACCATTTTTGCATCTTTAAGGGGCGTGGGTTGTACGCGGGTGTAGAAGCTCTGTGGGAGTTCCAGGTAGCGATGCTCTACTTGAAAACCGTTGCTGCTCATAAATTGCTTATACTCCCCGTTGATACAAGCTCTGCTGAATGCTTAACGAACCAATTCATCAAAGGTGGGAACCTCAATTTGTCTAGTAGTGAGCATAAACCAAGCATCTCGCCCCTAAAACCCAGAATACTTCTTCTCTCCGCCTATGACGCAGGCAGTCATAAACGTTGGAGAGAGCAATTGGTGGCCAGTCAGCCGGAGTTTGACTGGCATGTGCTTGTTTTGTCTGCACGGTTTTTCCGTTGGCGGATTCGAGGCAACGCGCTGACGTGGCTGAGCGAGCCATTATTGAAGCAGAGTTGGGATCTGCTGGTTGTAACGTCTATGGTCGATCTGGCGTCGATTCGTGGCTTTCATCCTAACCTGGCCCATACGCCAGCGTTTCTGTATATGCATGAAAACCAGTTTGCCTATCCGGCATCCGATGCGCAGCACAATAGCATTGACCCGCAAATGGTGAACTTATATAGCGCTATTTCTGCCGAGGCCGTTCTGTTCAACAGCGATTGGAATCGCCGGAGCTTTCTTGAGGGCGTTGAAAAACTTTTTCGGCGATTGCCCGATGGCATCCCAGAGGGAACCCTGGAGCGCATTGCCGGGAAATCCCAAGTTCTGCCGGTTCCCATCGATGAGGCTGTATTTCTCAGCGGAGGTGAAGGCCAGAAGATTGATAAGGGCGAGCATTTATGGGGTAACGGCCCTGAATCCAGGCCTGGCTCATCGGCGCTAAGGATTGTGTGGGCAGCTCGCTGGGAGTATGACAAAGGCCCTGACAGGCTGCTTGCGATTATGCAGGAGCTTGATCGTAAAGCGATAAACTACCAAGTGTGCGTTCTTGGTGAAAGTTTCCAGAAAGTACCCGAAGCCATGACAAGAATCCAACAACAGTTTTCTCATCGATTGGTTCAGTTTGGGTATGCCTCAAGCCGCACAGAATATTACCAGTGGCTGGGCAGTGCGGATGTAATTCTTTCAACCGCGTTACATGAATTTCAAGGGCTGGCGGTGCTTGAGGCTGTGGCTGCTGGCTGCGTGCCCATTGTGCCCGAAAGGGAGGTGTATCCGGAGTTGTTTGCACCGGAATACTTATATCCGGATTGTGGTGACGATATTCTCACTGAGGCGGCTTATGCAGCGGCGCTGATTGAAAGACAGGCGGCTAACAGCCATGGTGAGCGATTAACAGTGCCAGATGTACGGCGTTTCAGCCTTGGCGTGTTGAGCCCGGTATATAAAACGTTGCTGTCAGAAGCGATCAACAAATGATGAAAACATTCTCATTACAACCGCCCAGCCACATGGGGTATCCTGAATTGATATTTATGACTGAACACTCGATTCATGACTGGACACCCAAAAGTGCCGAGATTTAATACATGATGAAAGCAATCAAAGTAACCGGTGATTCCCTCATATGGGAAGACTGCGCGAGCTATGAAGAGTTGCAAGCAGGTCACGTAGCCATTGATATTGTCTGGAGTGCGGTGAATCGTGCCGATCTGATGCAGCGGGCTGGCGTTTATCCTCCGCCTCCGGGCGCATCTGAGATTCTTGGGCTTGAGGTGAGCGGCCGTATTGCGGCAATTGGTAAAGCAGTGACAGACTTTGAGCTAGGCGATGAAGTGTGTGCGCTGCTCACTGGCGGTGGCTATGCAACCAAGGTGGCGGTGCCTGCTGCTCAGGTGTTGCCGGTACCCAAGGGTTATTCGCTGAAAACAGCCGCGGCTATCCCGGAGGTATTTGCGACAGCCTGGCTGAACCTTTATCAAGAAGCTGATCTGCAGCCAGGCGAGAGGGTATTATTGCATGCCGCAGCCAGTGGCTTGGGTACCGCCGTTATTCAGATTGCAACGGCCTTTGGTAATCCGGTGTTTGCAACCGCTGGTGGTGAAGAAAAGCTGGAAGCGTGTCGCAAGCTGGGGGCAACAGGTACCTGGAATCGCAAAGACGGCTCTTTTGTAGATGCGGTGAAAAGCTGGGGCGGAGTAGACATGGTGCTGGACCCGGTGGGCGGCAGCTATATCAAGGAAAACCAGAGAGTTTTAAATGTTGATGGGCGGATTGTTCTTATAGGCCTGATGGGAGGCCGGTTTGCGGAAGCCGATTTGGGGCTTATGCTGGTGAAGCGCCATAAATTGATCGGCTCCACCTTACGGTCCCGTTCAGTGGCGGATAAAGGGCGGGTATTGCAGGAGCTGTATCGTCACGTTTGGCCATTGCTGGTAGCCGGGCAGATTGAGCCGCTGATTGACAGCACCTGGCCAATTGAGCAGGTTGAAGAAGCCATGGCCTATGTGGCAGACAACAAAAACACCGGGAAAGTTCTTCTCAAAATTGCAGAATAACCTTCCCGGCGCTGTCTGTTGTTTATCTTAATCTGCGATATGCACCAACTGTTTGCCGAAGTTCTTGCCGTTCAGCATGCCCTTGAAGGCCTCAACTGCGTTTTCGAGGCCTTCAGCCACCGTTTCACGGTATTTTATTTCGCCTGAAGCAATGCGGTTGGTGAGAATGTCGGTGATTTCCTGGTGTTTATCCTGCCACTCGGTTACCAGGAAGAAACGATGCTCTGGAACCGGATCTAGACGCTTGAGAATATCAAACGGGGTTTCTACTTTGTCTGTGCTCTTGGCATTGTAAGCCGAGACAAAACCGCAAATGGGCACCCGTGCGCCAGGGTTGAGTAGCGGCGCAACAGCGCGGGTTACGTCGCCACCCACGTTCTCGTAGTAAATATCTATTCCGTCTGGGCAGGCGGCTTTCAGATCGGCCTCCAGGTTGCCTGCCTTGTAATCCACACAGGCATCAAACCCAAGTTCATCAACTACATAGCTGCATTTTTCCGGGCCACCGGCCACGCCCACTACGCGGCAACCGTCGGTTTTGGCGGTTTGGCCAACAACCGTGCCCACGGGGCCGGAGGCAGCAGAAACGACCACGGTTTCACCTGTTTTGGGTTTGCCTACATAGGTTAGGCCACAGTAACCGGTGCGGCCTGGCATACCAGCAACGCCGAGGTACGTTTGCAGCGGCACACCCTCTTTCTGGTGAATTTTGTAAACCATTGGCGCATCTGCTGGGAACGTTACATATTCCTGCCAGCCTGAATAACAGGTGACCAGATCACCAACTTTTAGTTTGTCTGACCGGGATTCTACAACCCGCGCGACGGTTTCGCCTGCGATGGGTTCATCAATGCCGATGGGGTCCATATAGCTTTTTGCATCGTTCATGCGCGGGCGCATGTACGGATCCAGCGACAGCCACAGTATCTGGGCAACAACTTCGCCCTCTGCGGGCTCGCGCACCGGGCGCTCTTCCATAACCAGGTCGCCTTCTTGGATTTCTCCATCAGGGCGTTGCTTCAGCACGATGGCGCGATTTTGATGATGGCTCATGGTGTTCCTCTCTATCTGTAGTGAGGTGGTATGGAGCAGGTTAGCTCCTTAGGTTGCGTAACGAAACCAGATTAGCGTGAAGTAGAATGCAGTTGTGGTCAACCTCTCATGTTTTATGCGGTTCTGGACCCTGGGGTTACATTCCCGAATCTGGAGGTTATAATCGGGCACCGGCTCAGGATGAGCACGAATAACACACTAATTCTTCAGGGACCGAAGACATGCCCCAGGCAAGCGGACTGCAGTTTACCGCCCGTGTTGGCGAACTCCCCTCTGATCTTTTTTCCGTTGTCGGCTTTACGCTGACCGAACGGCTATCCGAACTATTCCACGGCTGCCTTGAGCTGGCCAGCACCGATGCGGGCATTGATGCTTCAGAGGTATTGGAGCAGCCGGTGGATTTGGTGGTTTGGCAAGATGGCATAGCCCTTCGTCGCTTCACTGGCGTGGTGAACGAGTTTGCCTGTGGTGACAGCGGCCACCGCCGCACCTGCTACGAGCTGATTGTCGAGCCGCCCTTATGGCGCCTAGGGCTGATGCACAACAGCCGCATATTCCAAACCCAAACCACAGACACCATCGTGCGCACCCTGCTGGAAGAGCGGGGCATTGTGAATTCGGTGTTCGATTTAAAGCGGGCGCCCCAAGAACGGGAATACTGCGTACAACATCGGGAAAGTGATCTAGCGTTCGTTGAGCGAATGGCATCAGAGGAAGGCTGGCATTACCGCTATCAGCACGGCAGTGTAGATGGGGATGAACAGCCTGGGTTAATCCTAGCCGATCATCACGGTGATGCACCCCGGCTGGAAGCGGTGGAATATAATGGCAAAGCAGGTGGGAGCACCAAACAACCTGCCGTTTTTCGCTTCCGTTACGAAGAACGAGTTCGCGCCGCCTCCGTAGCCACCAAGGATTACACCTTCAAAAACCCGGCTTACGCCCTGATGCACGAGCAGAGCGCAGCCAGCCCCAACCAGCGCCAAGACTATCAACACTTCGACTACCCCGGCCGTTTCAAAGCCGACGCCAGCGGCCAGCCGTTTACCGACGCTAAGCTAGACGCCCTCAGAAACGACGCCAGCACCGCCAACGGCGAAAGTAACCGCGCGGACTTCACCTGTGGTGCCAAAGCCGAACTCACCGAACACGATAACGCCAACCTGAACCGGGACTGGTTGCTCACGGCTGTTACCCACACCGGCAAACAGCCCCAGGCGATGGAAGAAGAGGGCGGATCTGGCCCGACCACTTACCACAACACGTTCAGGGCCGTTCCTGCCGATAAAACCTGGCGACCCCTGTGCGAGCATCGCCCGCTGATGGACGGCCCCCAGATAGCCATCGTGACCGGCCCCGAAGGTGAAGAAATTCACTGCGACGAATTTGGTCGGGTAAAAGTACGATTCCCCTGGGACAGATACAGCAAGAATGACGAGCACAGCAGCGCCTGGTTGCGAGTAAGCCAAGGCTGGGCGGGCGGACAGTATGGTTTTATGGCCTTACCGAGAATCGGCAACGAAGTGATCGTCTCCTTCTTGGACGGCGACCCAGATCAGCCCATCATTACTGGCCGAACTTACCACGCCACCAACACACCGCCTTACGCGTTGCCAGAACATAAAACCCGCACCACCCTGAAAACCCAAACCCACAAAGGCGAGGGCAGCAACGAACTCCGATTCGAGGACGAAGCAGACAAACAACAGGTGTACGTTCACGCCCAAAAAGACCTGGATCTACTCACTGAAAACAACCGCACCGAAGTCATCAAGAATGACAGCCACCAAACCGTTGAGAATGACCGGTTCAGCCACGTAAAAAACAACAGCCACAGCACCGTGGACGGTGAGCGCCGGACCTCCATCGGCGCGGACTGCAGCCAAAATATCGGCGGCACCCTGCACCAAAAATCCGGCAGTGCCACCCTGTGCGAAGCGGGCAGTGAAGTGCACCATAAAGCCGGTGCAAAGGTAGTACTGGATGCCGGTGCGGAAATCACCATCTCCGGTGGTGGTAGTTTTATCAAGTTAGACCCAAGCGGGGTTACGCTGAGTGGGCCGGGGATTAAGGTTAACTCCGGGGGGAGTGCGGGGAGTGGGAGTGGTACGAGTCTTCAAAGTGCAGATATGCCAAATGTATTGGATGGCGATAAACCAGCTTCACCGCCTGCGGCGAATCTTGCGAATGTAAGCACACGTCAGAATGGTGCTGCGGTTCCTATTCAGACAGAGGGGCTACCAGGTACTGACCGAAAGCTCATAGTTGACGTGATCGGTGGGAATGCCAGCAAAGGTTCAGTTGACTTGGTCAAAGGCTCGTCAGAAGAGGGTGGAGCATGACAGATTCAGTGACATTTACAGACGAGTCCAAAGAGCATTCCGTTCGCCGTAAAGCAGCATACGATGACAAAAACCTACATGATCTAGTCCTCACGCTAGATAAGCGTGGGGGAGGGCAGATGACGATCCCTCTGCTAAAAAATGCTCGTTCGAACATTGAACAGGAAGACGATCAGGAAAATACCCTGTTAAGGATTAAACCACTGGCAGAAATTGAAAGCGCACTTCCCGTTTCCACCGGTTATGGAGCCCCGATTTATCAGGGTAAAGCTGTTGCGATGCTCCGGCCCGGTTATCTGTATATATTTCGCCGGGACAGGCTGTGGCGTGAGTTGGAGATCGGGCCAGATTCGAAGGTGAGTGATGTAGATCTGTCAGCAACTCGCAAAGCGATAGAGAGCCCAGAAAGCAATTTACGGATAGCACGCCCCGCTGAAGGCGAATGGCTTGATGATGTACTTGTGCCGGTATTCCTGCAGGGAAAGGCAATCATGCACGATATCCGCATGGCTTACAGTGAGGTGCAGTGGGATTGGGGATATATCCAGAAGCTTGAGGCAGACGAAAAAGCCAGAAATGTGCGCACGACCGGAGTGGGGCACGCCTGGGCAGTAACCAAGGTGGAAGGTCTTAGTTTTCAGACTGGTTTTCCGGCCTCAAGAGCTGAGGATTTGCCGGAGCTCCGTGCAAGGGATCTGGGTGTTGAGTTGATGCTGGAGAGCCCTAGGGACTTCAACCCTGAATTCCAAAAGCCATCTGATTCAGAGCTCTGCGCAAAACTAGCCGCCCGCCTTCGCGAAGCACAGGAAGAAAGTGAGGACCCTATTGATCTCGACATTCGTTGTGATGCCGATGAAGATCAGCTTGCTGAACTGAGAGGGCAGAAAGGGCTGGCCTGTGTTGCTTTGCCGGATCCGCTGTTCAAACTGCGCCATTCACTTGCTCAGTTGCAGTTGGCTTTGCATTATTTGGATGCGGTTGATGTATCGATTCAGAAGAATCCAATGGTTCACTCCGCGATGTTGATTCGGCAAGCGGTGCTTGATCCGCAAGCAGGTGGAAAGGCTTCGTCATTGTCGAAATATGCAGAGGCTATAGACCGGCAGAAGTTGGATGAAGTGTTGGATGCTTCAGAAAAGAATCATGCTATCCGGATCATTGAGCAGCATGTCGAAGGCCTGACCGACATAATGAAAGTGGGGGGACTTGATCCATTCTTTGATGACTACCGGACGTGCAGTGATCATGCGATTTGTGAGGCTTATCTTTTGATAGCGGATAAGCTTAATGTCATGCAGCAAATCCCCGGCGTACTCAAAGCGCAAGGTGTGAGTGGTCAGTCCCATGTGTTAAGCGGGTTAAAAAAATGGATCTTGGATGGTAGCTTCCTATCTAAGTGGGCCCCTCAGCGCAAAACTAACGGCTCAAATTTTGAGGGTAGCGGAACCCCGTCTCCTTTTGAGCGAATGCAAACGCTTGCTGAGAAGCCGGCCGAGATTGATGAAAATATGCTGAACCGACTGAATACGCAGTCATTAGTGTATCTGGAAAAGCAGCTTAAAGAGAAAGCAGAAGGTAATGGTAGCGCTATCAAGGATATTTCCAATGCAGGAAAAGTTGGAGGGCTGGTATCCGGTGCGTTGGCTGAGTGGAGTTCCGCGATATTGGCGGTATGCAAACGCCTGATAGAAGAGGGCGATATTCAGCAAATTGAAATACAGAAGATCATGCAGGCTGTTTCCTCGAACCTTGTTTTGACTGACCCTGAGTTGAAAGGCGTTAAGGTAATGGATCGGGCCGGTGCTGTTAAAAGTGGATCCATCATTGGTGTGAGAGGAAACGGCCTCGACCGGGGTTTAAACGACTTTGATTACACAGAAGGCGTACTCACTCGAAAAAAAGACTATCTATATGCAGACCTGCTGGGCAGTTCTGATGAAATAATAGCATCAAGCAGCCCCACACGAGCTGCTGATGCGGTGGAGGAGGCTGTTCATAAAGTGGCCGGTGGAACCATGGTGTTCTTCGCACCTGACGCACATCCTGAGGCTCAGAAGCTGGGACTATTGAAGGTGGATTTTGCCAAACGTGTCGGGAAAGTCGTGGATGGCCCTGCTGTGTCCCGCGGGCTGGTGGTATTGGCGGCGTTTAATTTTTTTGTTGAGCTGAATAATTTAAATAGGGCTGCAAAGGCAAGAAACGGAAATGTGCCGTTGGGGATTGCAAGATCCTTCGGAGGAGCTGCTGCAGAATTAATCGCAGCATCCCTTAAGCTCAGTGTTGTCTTGGGAAACAGAGCCGCTCGTAAGACCGAGGTTTATAAATTCGCCACTCGCCCATTATTTGATATGAAGAACTGGGTATTCATTGGTGATAGGTTAAAGCGTATCAACGCTTCCACGCTGGTCCGAACTGCAAGTTTGGCGAGTTTTGCTGCAGGAGCTGTCAATGTTGTGGTGAGTTCTTGGGAAATGCGGATCAGTTTGTCCAACAGAGATTTTGATGCAGCCACCGGGCACGCTATAGCGTTAGCGGGTGGTTTAATCTTCTTGGCCCAGCCTCTAATCGGTCCTTTGTTGGCCATACCCGGATGGGGCTGGGCTCTACTCGGTATGTCGATGGTAGTTGGAGGCTCCTTCTATGCGGGCGCCGCAACAGACGATTCGTTCGAACAACTACTAAAGCGTGGCCCCTGGGGCGCATATCCTGACGACTTGCTGGTTAAGCAAGACGATCAAGCCTACTACAGCCAGTTGCTTTCTCTGCTTTCGCCGATTGAGATGACCGCGCAAAAATACGCAGATATTGAACCAGATCCAGCGTTATCTCACCCGAGTTATTTACCCGAACCGGATGACTATGTGATAACGGTGCAATTCCCTCTAGTCAGCCGGTTGAATCTATACCGTGGGCATGAGTGCAGCGCAGATTTACCTGTGCAGCCTTTCAATTTGGTGGTTCAGGAAATCGCTTATCAATCCTCAAATACAAGTGTGGTTGCCCCGGGCTCGATAGCACCTGTTAGCAGTACTCAACTCGTCAAAACCACACCGCTGACGAAAGTCATAGCTAGGCAGTCCCTGCCACATCTGTCTGCTGTTCGTTTTCTGGTAAAACGTGAGCTTCAAGATAGTGACTATCGTAGCCTGCTTTATCAAGAGTCGGTTACGACACGGGTTCGAGTTGGGCTTCAGGCTACTTTGGATACCGAACTGGGGCCACTAGTGTTTCCCGCACCGGTGTATGAAGACTACGAGATATACAGTGCAGCTCGCCACAGCACTCCACCACCTAAGGAGCGAACTATCTTAGATCCTTATTCTCAGTCCAAGTCGCCGTATTGGTTTTTCGCCGAGGTAAGCGCATGAAAAGCCCACAAGCTATGTCTGAATTTTCGGGCACGGCGTTCAGGGCTTCAGCTATAGGGCCTTTGCCCGAAAGTCCGCAACGCTCCCGTATTGGCGAAGAACTGCAGCCCATTGGTACTTATGCAGGGGGTGCCCCCTATTTTCGGACGGTTCAAGATGTTGAATCATTGCAAGAGCATGAGGAGGTCGACCCTGAATTTAAAAATAAAGATTGGTGGTCTGATCATCAGCGACTTCGGTTTTTGAATGGGAAGTTGAGCCTTAAGTTCTTGTTGCTGGTTATTCCAGTTTCGTGGGTGCTTTTTCTCTGGTTCGGAGGGGTTGCGATAATTGGTTGGGGGTTTGTTGTTTTAAACGAACATCCGAGTATCCCTTCAGAGATATTGGTATTTGGTGGAGGGGTGCTGTCTCTCTTGTGGATCACTTTTGCAATTTGGGTCACACCAGTTACAACCAACTGGATCATGAGCACCGGCATCGGTTTTTTTCTCAAACCCTTCGAAAAAATCATTAATAGGAAACTGGACGACACACTTGAAGATGGCTGCAGCGAGTTCAATCGCATCACTGGCCAGGTTCGTTTTGCGCTCGGGCGAAAGCGCTTTTTTGAAGCCCCTTTTGTGGAATTTGATGCCTATGTAGAGCGGGTGGTTCAGCATGGCGGCATCTTCTATCGATTAATGTTGGTGCATCGCTACACTCAGAAAACCTTCAACAAGGCCGCCTTTAGTACCATTGAAGCTGAGAAACACGAAGTGTTGGCGACCTGGGATATGCTCCAGCGCTACATGGATGTGAGCCAACCCTTACCTGATACGCCACGCCTGGAACCCTTTCGCCATCTGGATCCGGTGACGGCGGAACATGACCGGAATACAGGACGCAATCCCAGATACTGGCGCGACCTGGATCTGGAAGCTTGGAAGGATGGTGAGGGTTGGACAGATGTTCATCAGCGACAGAGCCAATACCCTTGGGGTAGTCGAGTCTGCAAGCTCACGCCGCAACTGGGCAAAATTTCCATGGACGAGTATCGGCAAAAGCGCCCTGCTGGTTCATGGCCGATCTGAGAGGTGGAAATTCGGGTCAGGTTTTTTCAAGACTTATAGGAGTCTTGAGCCCGCGTGGCGATAGGCGCTGCTTCTGAAGGACTTTGAAAGAGATCGCCTTGTGAGCGAAAGTGGTGAAAATATCAGTCATGAAAAATATGGGTTCCGTGAGGATCAGGTTCCGCGCCTTCCGGAGCCAGTAAAAAGCAGAAAACAGCTGGGTCAGGATCTTCAACCCATTGGTGACTACGCTGGGATCGCCCCCTATTATCGGGTGTGTGAGGACGTTGGTGACGTTCAGCATCAGGAGCAGAGCGAGCCAGAAGCTTTTACCTCCGGCGATTGGTGGTGGGATCACCGCCAAATTCGTTTTCTCAACGGTAAAGCCTTTCTTGGGCTTTCCGCTTTGATACTATTCATTCCTTACGTTTGGGGCACCGTTTTAGTTGGAGGTGGTGGGGTCGTTTTTGTCTATTATTTGATTCTCATTACAGCCAACATTGCACATATTCTGCAGTTTGTTGTGATTCTTTCTGCAGTCTTGATTTGGATGCCCTTCTCTTTCTATGTCCTCATAAAAACCATGCTCTGGGTCATGGGCGGTTTTGCCCTGTTACTAAGACCCTTCGACAAGCTCCTCGCCAAGCTTTTGGATCGAGGCTTGGAGGCGGGTGAAAGCTTCTTCAGTCGCGAAACGGGCGAGGTGAGCTTCGCAGTATCCGGTGGCAAGAAACTCACAACCCCTTTTGAAGAATTCGATGCCTATGTGGAACGAGTGATTGAAGCGGGTGGTATCTTCTATCGCCTAATGTTCGTGCATCGCTACACTGGCAAGCAATTTAGTCAGACATCCTTCAGTCGGGCCGAGTCGGCGAAGGAAGAGGTGATGGCGCTATGGGATATGCTTCAAAGGTACATGGATGTGTCCCAGCCTTTACCCGATGTGCCAAGGCTAGAACCCTTTCGTCACCTGGATGCGGTCACTGCGGAATATGATAAGCAAACCGGTCGTAATCCCCGCTTCTGGCGCGACCTAGATCTGGATGCATGGAAACAGGGAGAAGGGGCGGAGTGGCTGAAGCGACAAACCGAGTATCCCTGGAACAAGCGCCAATGCAAACTCACGCCACAGTTAGGCAAGATCTCGATGGCGGAATACCGTAAGCAACGCTCTCGGGATGCCTGGCCAATTTAGTGCTCGTTTCGCTTGGGAAGTGAGCTGAGGTTAACGGATGACGAGTCATCAGAAAATTCGTTTTTAAAATGAGCCAGACCCAGCACTATCGGCTATCTCCTCGGAATTATTCCCCCCCCCAGCCGGATGATTATGTGATAACTCTGCAACTCCCTCTCGTTAGTCGATTGAATCTTTTCCGTGGAACTGAGTGCAGAGCTGATCTACCCGAGAGGCCGTTAAATGTGGTCGTTCAGGAAGTTGCTTATCAATCAATGCAAGTGTGGACCTGCTCACGGAAAACAACCGCACCGAAGTGATCAACAACGACAGCCATCAAACCGTTGAGAATGACCGCTTCAGCCACGTAAAAAGCAACGACCACACCACCGTGGATGG
>JAKDUK010000048.1 GCA_030457765.1 Marinobacter sp.
TTTGTTTCTGGCCCTAGTGTTTCCCTAAAACACCATCACACCACTGCCCCACAGCCACCTCAGAAAACGGCAAATCAACCGCACCCTCACCTGCAAACTCATGCCATTGCCTAAGAAACTTACGCTTTACCACCGTCAGCACCGGTATGCCCGCATCCACCAACTGTAGAAGTTCGTCACGACACCCTTTACCGTCGATCTCCTGCTGCCCGAACCGGTTCACGACAGCCAATTCAGGGCGCTTGTGCAAAGCCGCGCGCAGCACGCTGGTGGCATCTGCCAGGCCATGAGGGTCCAGGCAGCAGGATTGCGACTCTTTGCCCAGATTCTGTGCAATGGAGTATTCCTTGCCCGTTTCCACATCTTGCAACGCCATGGGTGTTCGCCGCAGCCCTTGCGCATTTAGCGCCATGGCCAGCCCTGCCACCCGGTCACCACGGCGGTTCAGCTTTGCGGCCATATCGTGCAGCAACTTATCCACGGGCTGCTCGTCGCTGTCGTAAATAATGGCTGCAAGATTCAAGTCTGTGCTCATACAAACTCCTGGCGGCATAAACCGATCTATATACAACTAAGCAAAAAGGGGTACAGATTGCTCTGCACCCCTTTTGCATTCTCTGTGTTATCTGAACTGCAAGTGTACCTGGCTTCCGCCAGCGCCTATTGCGCCAGATCAGAAAACCGGCCACACCGGCTTACAGCAACAGGGTTCGGATATCCCCCATCAGCTGACTCAGCAAGGAGGTAAATCGGGCCGCGTCGGCGCCATTCACCGCCCGGTGGTCGTAGGACAAAGACAGTGGCAGCATCAGCCTGGGCTGAAAGTCACTGCCGTCCCAAACCGGCTTCATCGCCGCCTTGGACACCCCGAGAATGGCCACTTCCGGCGTGTTCACAATCGGCGTAAACGCCGTGCCGCCGATACCACCCAAGCTGGTGATGGTAAAGCAGGCACCCTGCATCTCTGCCGGCTTCAACTGCTTGTCCCTGGCCTTTTGGGCAAGCTCGGCGCTTTCTGCCGCCAACTCCCAAAGGCCCTTCTGATCCACATCGCGAATCACAGGAACCATCAACCCGTTGGGTGTGTCCACGGCAATACCAATGTGAATATACTGCTTGCGAACCACCTCTTTGCGTTCCATGTCCAGGGACACGTTAAACTGCGGCAGCTCCGCCAGGGCCGTGGCACAGGCTTTCAGAATGAAAGGCAGCGGCGTCATCTTCACGCCTTTTTTCTCACCGGCGGCTTTCTGGGATTTACGGAAAACCTCCATGTCGGTGATGTCTGCATCTTCAAACTGGGTTACGTGGGGCACGTTCAGCCAACTGCGCTGCATGTTGGTGGCGGTAACCGCCATCATCCGCGACATGGCTTCGCGCTCAACGTTACCAAACTGGCTGAAGTCAGGCAGTTTCACACCTGGAATGCCAGCGCCGGTGCCCACGGAGCCACCCTGCTGCGATTGCTGCAGTTGGCTCTTCACATAGGTTTGCACATCGTCTTTCAGAATCCGGCTTTTTGGACCAGACCCTTTGATGCGAGTCATGTCGGCGCCCAACTCCCGGGCCAGCTTGCGCACAGCCGGGCCGGCGTGAACCTTGGCGCCTGGCGATGGCGGCTCGTAGGTTGAACCCTGTGGCTGTGTCGCCGGCTCTTTCTGTGGCGCCGCATCAGCTTTCGACTCTGGCTTGGCTTGCTCGCCAGAATCAGCAGGCGGTTCACCCTGGTCTTCATCTTCATCATCACCGTCTTCGACAACGGTGAGCTCAAGAAGCTTGTCGCCTTCAGACAACTTGTCGCCTTCAGACACCAGAATCTTCGCGACCTTACCGCCATAGGGCGATGGAATTTCCATGGTCGCTTTATCAGATTCAACCGTTACCAGGGCATCGTCCGCCTCTATGGTGTCGCCCTCGGACACGTTGATCTCGATGACCGGCACGTTTTCCATGCCATCCAGGGGTGGGACGAGCACCGTTTCCTTGCGAGAGCCGCCAGATTTTTTCTTTGGCGCAGGCTTGCTGTCTTCCGCTTTTGATTCAGCTTTTGGCGCGTCTTCCGCTTTTTCTTCAGGCTCATTTTCTGAGCCGTCAGAATCTCCGGAACTGTCCGATTCGTCGGCTTCGCCACTGGCCTCCATCATGCCTACAACGTCGCCCTCTTTCACCTTGTCGCCCACCTTCACGGTGAGTTTAGTGATCTTACCGGCGCCGGGGGATGGCAACTCTACAGAGGCTTTGTCGGTCTCAATCGTCAAGATCGGATCTTCTTCTTCAACCGAATCGCCAGCGCTGACCAGAAGCTCAATAATCTCAACTTCATCCGCCCCGCCAAGATCGGGAACTTTTATTTCCTGTTCACTCATGACGGTCTCCTTAGCAGTGCGCCGGGTTCGTTTTGTTGCGATCGATTCCGTACTTGCGCATGGCTTCCAAGACCGTCTCTTCCTTGATCTCGCCATCTTTGGCCAGAGCAGAAAGAGCCGTTACTGTCACATGGTACCGGTCTATTTCAAAGAAACTGCGCAGCTTCTCCCGGGTATCGCTACGGCCAAAGCCATCGGTTCCCAGTGTCATGAAGGTTTTGGGGATGAACCCTCGCAATTGCTCGGAGTGCAGCTTGATGTAATCAGTGGAAGACACCACCGGGCCGGTCTGCTTTTCCAGGCACTGGGTTACGTAGGCCTTACGAGCCTTGTCGTCCGGGTGCATGAGATTCCAGCGCTCAACATGCTGGCCGTCACGGGCCAGTTCGTTATAGCTGGTTACACTCCACACATCCGAGGCAACACCCCAATCGTCTTTCAGCATTTGGGCCGCGGCACGAACTTCGTTCATGATCGCGCCGGCACTGAGCAGTTGTACCCGCTGCTTTTTCTTGCCGCCCTTCACTTCTACAGACTCAAACTTGTACATACCCTTGATGATGCCGTCTTCACATCCTTTGGGCATCGCAGGCTGTTCGTAGTTCTCATTCTCCATGGTGATGTAGTAGAAAACGTTTTTGTTCTCCTCAAACATCTCCTTCAAACCATGGTGAATAACCACGGCCATTTCATACCCGTAAGACGGGTCATAAGCTTTACAGTTGGGAATGGTGTTAGCCAGAATGTGGCTGTGGCCATCCTGGTGCTGCAAGCCTTCGCCATTTAGCGTTGTGCGCCCCGCAGTACCACCAATCAGAAAGCCTCGCGCCTGCATATCGCCAGATGCCCAGGCCAGATCGCCGACGCGCTGGAAACCGAACATGGAATAGAAGGCATAGAACGGAATCAGCGGGAAGTTGTTGGTGCTGTAAGAGGTTGCAGCCGCCATCCACGCGGCCATGGCACCACCCTCATTAATACCTTCCTGCAGAATCTGGCCTTTTTTGTCCTCACGGTAATACATGATCTGGTCACGATCCTGAGGCACATACTTCTGGCCCTCAGCGGTATAGATACCGAGCTGGCGGAACATGCCTTCCATACCAAAGGTACGGGCTTCGTCAGGTACGATCGGCACAATACGCTTGCCAATACGCTTGTCTTTAACCAGCGCACTCAGCAGACGGACAAACGCCATGGTTGTAGAGATTTCCCGGCCGTTCGATCCTTCCAGAACCTGCTTGAAAATATCCAGTTCGGGGATCTTCAGCGGCTGGCTCTCTTTACGCCGGCGAGGGTAGAAACCGCCCAACTCCTGGCGGCGCTTGTTCATATAGACCAGCTCCGGGCTGTCTGGCGCCGGGCGGTAATAAGGAACTTCCTCCAGATCTTCGTCTTTCAACGGGATCGCAAAACGATCACGGAAGCCCTTCAGAATGTCCATATCCAGTTTTTTCAGGGAGTGCGCCGTATTCTGGGATTCACCCGCTGAGCCAAAACCATAGCCTTTAATAGTATGGGCCAGAATCACCGTGGGCTTACCATTGGCCTCTGTGGCTGCTTTCTTATACGCAGCATAAACCTTGTAAGGGTCGTGCCCGCCACGGTTGAGCTTGTTGATGTCTTCATCCGACCAGTCTTCAACCAGCTTGGCCATCTCGGGGTATTTGCCGAAGAAATGCTTGCGTGTGTGTGCCGGCCCATTATGGGTGTAGTTCTGCAAGTCACCATCGCAGATTTCATCCATGGCTCGCTGCATTACGCTGTTGTTATCCTGATCGAACAGGGTGTCCCACACCCGGCCCCAAACCACTTTGATAACGTTCCAGCCAGCGCCACGGAATGCGCCTTCCAACTCCTGGATAATTTTGCCGTTACCACGCACCGGGCCGTCCAGGCGCTGCAGGTTGCAGTTCACCACAAACACCAGGTTGTCGAGGTTTTCACGCCCGGCTTTAGAGATGCACCCAAGCGTTTCAGGCTCGTCGGTTTCGCCATCGCCCACAAAGCACCAGACTTTACGATCGCCCATCTCAATGAGCTCGCGGCCATCCAGATACTTCATTACGTGGGCCTGATAAATAGCCTGGATTGGCCCAAGCCCCATAGACACCGTGGGGAACTGCCAGTAATCCGGCATCAGCCACGGGTGCGGATAAGAAGACAGACCATCGCCATCGACTTCTTCACGGTATTTATCTAGCTGCTCTTCGGTAAAGCGACCCTCCAGAAAGGAGCGTGCATAGTTACCCGGCGCTGCGTGACCCTGAAAATACACCAGGTCCGACTCGCGCTTATCGTCGCCACCGTGGAAAAAGTAGTTAAAGCCCACATCGTAAAGAGTAGCAGCGGAAGAGAAAGTAGAAATGTGACCACCCAGATCACCCGGGCGCTTACCGGCCCGAACAACCATGGCCATGGCGTTCCAACGAATCAGCGAACGAATCCGGCGCTCCATAAATAAATCACCCGGCATGCGGGCTTCCTGGGCTGCGGGAATCGTGTTCCGGAACGGCGTAGTAATAGAATATGGCAGTTCTGTGCCATCCCGGCTGGCGCGCTCAGAAAGCCGCTCCAGAATGTACTTTACCCGGTCAATACCTTCGTTCTCTATTAATGATTCAAGCGCGTCAAGCCATTCGCTCGTTTCAATGGGATCATCATCGTGGTGCATTAAACCTCCCCCTCACATCAAAAGATCAGCAGGTGCCAGAACTGGCATCTACCTAGCATAGAACAGCTTTTGTATTTTTACCGTTCAGTCGCGCCGAACAATCCAACTCCGGCCAAGCCCGAACATACTGCTCAGTTGAATAAATTTTTTGTAGTATTTTTACTACGGATTCCCCAAAAAAAGGGACCAAAACTGATCATCAGTGGAAAACTCTAACAATAATTTATATTGGTTACGTAATAATGCCTTTTTTTTGTGCATCAAACAACCAGGCTCAGACTATCGTCGTAGTCATTAGCGCGCGTTTTTTTCATTATCGTGCTAAACGAAATGAACGCTAAACCCTCAAACCCAGCCTTCAAATTAATCTTTAAATTTCAGTTACTTGAAAAATCATCATCAAGAATTTGATATTTTTCTTACGACTTTTTGATTAGTCCTGAAACTAAACAGCTATTTATGTATACTCGCCTGCCCATTTTTTGACCACCGGAGCGGCGCTTAATTTGCCCTTCTGTGGTTCCACACACCTAACCAGCGAGGGCGAATTATGAATTCAATCGTCACCTTTCCTAACCGGATTCCTACCACAGAATTCGAAGAGCGGCGCTTCAAGGTTTATACCGACCGCCAGCTAGACAAGATTGAAATCATTCAGAGCCTCCCCGAAGAGACACTGTTTGAAATGAAGGTAGTAGCCAGCGTGCTGCCCTTCAGGGTAAACGAGTATGTAATCAACGAACTGATCAACTGGGACAAAGTACCCAACGACCCCATCTATCAGCTGGTTTTCCCACAAAAAGGCATGCTGACAGACGAGCACTTTGACCGCATGGCCGAAATGCACCGCAACGGTGCCGAGAAAAAAGAGATTCAGGCGGTCGCAAAAGAGATCCGCGACGACCTGAACCCTCACCCAGCCGGCCAGATGGAAATGAACATGCCGGAGCTGGAAGGCGAGGTGCTGGACGGCGTGCAACACAAGTACCGCGAAACCGTGTTGTTCTTCCCGGCCCAGGGGCAAACCTGCCACTCTTATTGCACCTTCTGTTTCCGCTGGGCACAGTTTGTGGGTGATAAAGACCTGAAAATGTCGAGCACCGAGGCGGAAAAGCTGCACGGCTATCTACAGGAGCACACTGAAGTAACCGACCTGCTGGTGACCGGGGGCGACCCCATGGTGATGAAAACCAAGAGCCTGGTTCAGTATCTTGAGCCTTTGTTGCAGCCAGAGTTTGATCACCTCCAGACCATCCGCATCGGCACCAAGGCTTTAACCTTCTGGCCATACCGCTTTGTAACCGACAAGGATGCGGACGAGTTGATTGATCTGTTTGCCCGCCTTGTGGATGCCGGCAAGCACGTGGCTATCATGGCGCACTATAATCACTGGCAAGAAATCACTACCGACATAGCTGAAGAAGCCATTCGCCGTATTCGCTCGACCGGTGCTGAAATCCGCGCGCAAGGCCCGCTGATCAAGCATGTAAACGACGATGCCGAGGCCTGGGCGAAGCTGTGGAAGAAAGAGGTGCAACTGGGCATCATCCCCTACTACATGTTTGTAGAGCGGGACACTGGCGCCAAGAACTACTTTGAAGTGCCTTTGGCAGACGCTTTCCACATATACCGCGAAGCCATGAAAAAAGTCAGCGGCCTGGCCCGCACCGCCCGCGGCCCCAGCATGAGTGCCGGCCCGGGTAAGGTGGAAATTCAGGGCATTGCCGAGATTCACGGTGAGAAGGTGTTCGTATTGCGCTTCCTGCAAGGCCGCAACCCGGACTGGGTTCAGCGCCCGTTCTTTGCCAAGTACAGCGAAACAGCCACCTGGCTGCATGAGTTGGAGCCGGCGTTTGGTGAGGATAAGTTCTTCTTTGAGGATGAGTTTGAGGCGATGAAGTTGGGGAATGGCTGACAATTATTGCCCGGCAATTAGCCGACAAGGGCCAGGTGAAGAGATTCATCTGGCTTTTTTATTGGCCGGTTTAATTGCCTGGCTCTCTGACAATCGCCCTTTATTTATATTGACTTTCCGAACCTCATAAAAACTGCAAGATGATATTTAACAATAGTTTGCAGCTACGAAATTGTTATAAAAGCCTTAACCCACCAATGTTCATATAGCTCAAAGATACACATCTGAGCCATCATCCAAATTGCACCAAACAGCGTAAAAACTATCATTAATAGAAACCTTGCCTATCCCACTTTACGGGAGCGAATGATGCAAGCTTCTGAAAAGCCTGGGTAGCTCTGCCTGTTATTCTGATACTCATACTCGCCCACTCTAGCAGCGACAGTGGTGAAACTGACAAAATCACCGACCCGGACAAACCCACGATCTCGATTTCTGGCTACAGGAGATGGATGGCGAACTCGTCGTTTACGAAGAAAACGTGCACTAGCACAGCTCACAACCAAACCAACTGCACAACCGCCATATTCATCACACTGACAAGCAGCAGGAAGCTCAAATACGTCATCACCAGGTAGCGGAAATAATTACGTGCATTGTGTTTTATCAGCCCTGACTCTTCTTGATGCGCACGGTGAGCCGCCGCTATTTTGGCAAAGAGCGTGAGCTCAAAATGCATCAGCAGCAAGGATATAAGCACCAGAATACACCCCAGCAAAGGCGCAATCAGTATCCAGTTCTGCAGGACCTGGGTCACTTCTGGCTTCAGGTAGGGCACTGAGCCCAGCAACACAATCGCAATGGTAATTTGAAATAGTTTTTTCCAGATATGGTCGTGGCGATATTTGTATTCATCCCACAACAACTCGTACGGATCGCCAGGAGGGTGCATGGTCGTTTTCCTTTGCTGTGCGCAGGCGCGCCCTTGCGCTTTAGTAATTTCAACACACTTTTCACAAAGCCATTCATACTACTAGCCCATCCAAATTGCACCAAACGGCGTAAAGACTATCATTAATAAAAACCGTGCCTAACCCACCCTGCGGGAGCGAAGCATGCAAGCAACTGAAAAATCGTGGTTCACCCGAAAGGCCTGGATTGCGCTGCCTGTGATTCTGATTCTCGTACTTGCCCGCTGTAGCAGCGACAGTGGTGACGCTGACCAAACCACCAACTCGCAAAAACAAGTCGACACCCAAACCAGCGATGAGCCCAAAACCCTGGCTGCATCAGAGACAACAGATAAACCAGCCGGCAATAAAAGCTTTTCGGTTAGCGACATCAAGGCCGCCATGCGCGAGCACATCAGCCAGCGCACGGCACTCGGCAATCCCGGTGTTTTCGAAATCACCGACCCCCGTACCAGCCAGAACCTGGAACTGCGTTTTCAGATCATTCACGACCCGGTTCGCGTGATAGACGGTCAGTTCTACTTTGCCTGCACCAATTTCGCCGCCATCAACGACCCGGATAAAACCTACGATCTCGATTTCTGGCTGCAGGAACTGGACGGTGAGTTGGTGGTTTACGAGGAAAACGTACACAAGCTGCCCATACGCTCCAATAACCAGTGGGCGCAGCAACCTCGCTATAACTTTGTGAACGACCGGATCAACCTTCTCCGATAGGCAGGCTGACAGCTATGGACGACGCAAAGCTCATTATTTTTCTGCTCGGTTTTGCGCTGCTTTATGGCGTGGAAACGGTTTATTCAAACCGCCCCTGGCAGGAGGCTCGCAGTATGCGCCTGAAAACTCACGCGTCCATGGCCATCTTCAACACAGTGATTCTGAAGCTGGTCATACTCGCACCGTTCCTGTTCTGGACCGAGTATGTGCTGGAGCAAGGCTGGGGGTTGGCGCCGATGCTTGGTTACAGCGGGCTGGGTGGAATCATAGCCACTATTATTGTGCTGGACATGCTGGATTACTGGTGGCACAGATTTAATCATCGCGTAGGTACGCTCTGGCGCTTCCACAAGGTGCACCATGTGGATACGCACGTTGATATCACCACAGCCTTGAGATTTCATCCGGGCGAGCTATTCATTTCATTCTTCGTGAAACTCAGCTGGATTGCGCTTTGGGGGCCCTCCATTGCGGGTTTTGTGGCCTTCGAAATAGCTGTAAGCCTTGCCAGCCAGTTCCATCACTCCAACATCGATCTGCCAGAGCGCTGGGAACGCAGATTAAGACGCTTCATTGTAACGCCACGGTTCCATACCAGCCACCATACGGTTTCCCGCCGCACCGGGGATGCAAACTTTGCTACTATTTTTATAGTCTGGGATCGCCTTTTTGGCACCTACGCCGAGCCAGACCAGCAGGAAATGACCCACCTGGGGCTTTCGGAAGGTCGGGATGATTATTTGTCGTTCAGTACCTGGCTAACCGAGCCATTCCGATCACGGAATCAGGCACCAGATAATCCACCCTAGAGTATTGCCCGTATAATCGAACGCAATAACAACAAGTATTACCGACAACCAAAGGAGAAGTTCAATGAAAACGCTCCAATCTTTTATGTATCTGATGTTTCTGCTCGCCTCTCTCTCACTCGGTGGCCTTGCTGTCGCTCAGGACGAGCACGGTGGTGAAGCTGTTGAGGACAGCAGTGGAGATGAGCACGCCGGCGATGAAGTAGATACGGATGAGGAATCAGACGAAGAAGATGAACACGACGAACACGCGGGCGAAGAAGCCTGATACCCACTCATAAATCCGGCAAAGGGGCAGTCTATCCCGGTCGCTTTGCTCTCAATCCGCTGGACTGCCAAATGCAGCCCAGCGGGCATTTAGTGGCTTTTTTCAGGACACTACATTCAAAGCCATCATTAATGCATTAACGTATAAAGCCTGCGCCGATAAGCCCGCACATCCGGATTGCTGTTCCCCAGCTTTTCAAACAGCTCCACCAAAGTGGTCTTAGCCACTTCGTCTTTGTATTTGCTATCTACCTGCATCAGTTGAATCAGCAATTCCATTGCTTCCGCGTTTTTATCCTGCAAAACGTTGTGCAGCGCCAGCAGATGCAAGGCGTTTGGATCTTTTGGATCTTGCTCCAGCGCCATTTCCAGATCCTTCACAGGCGGCAGCTCAGCAGACTGCTTCAAAAACTTGATTCTCGCGGCCAACTGCTTTGCCTGGCGCTGTAGTTTTTCCTCCGGCGGCAAGCTTTCAAGAACCTGTTCGGCGGTTTCCAGGTCACCGGTTTCGGCTTTCAGCTGAGCCAGGTCAATCAGCACGGTCAGGTTTTCCGGGTCTTTCTGGTTCATATCAGAAAGAATGTCCATCGCGCCGTTGATATCGCCCTCGTTCCAGATGCGATGGGCTTTCTCGTAAGGGTCTTCTTCCGGCAGCTCTATATATTTCTCCAGCACCTTGCGGATTTCGCTCTCTGGCAAGGCGGAGTTAAAGCCATCCACTGCCTGGCCATCCTTTACCAGAATAACCGTAGGCAGGCTGCGAACACCCAAGCTACCGGTGAGCTGCTCCTGCTCATCGGCATTCACTTTGGCAAGCCTGAATGCGCCCTGGTATTCATCTACAAGCTTTTCTAACAAGGGCATAAGTTGTTTGCACGGCGCGCACCATTCGGCCCAAACGTCCACAAGTACAGGCACAGTGGAAGAAGCTTCCATCACTTCCTGCTGGAAGTTATCCATGGTGGCTTCAAATATATGGGGAGAGCTGCTCATGTTAGGCACCTGAAAAGTTCATTAATGTTCTTTATTGATTAAGGCCTAGATGGGGTGCCCGACACCGGATTTCAAGAGCGCAGAAACTGCGCATAAATACAGTCAAGCTTGAAAATATGACTTTAGGCTCTAGTTAGTAGGAAGACACTCCTCTGATCAGGAAGCAGATACGGTATGAATCACGACGACCACTCGCTGGAAGAATTCGAGGAAGATCCAACTAATTACATTGGCGAGAATAAGCAAAGTAAGGATCTTGCCCTGCCCCAACAATCTCTCCCCAAACAAATGTATGTGCTGCCGGTATCAAATCGACCCTTTTTCCCCGCGCAGGTACAGCCAGTTATGGTTAACCAGAACCACTGGCAAGAGACACTTAAGCGCGTTAGCGAAACCGACCACAAGCTGATGGGCATTTGTTTTGTTGATGACCTTCAATCAGACCAGAGTGTTCCGCAAAGCGATGAGTTAGCAGAGGTTGGCTGCGCTGTGCGCGTTCATCACGCTCAAAACAAGGACGGCAACGTTCAGTTTATTGCCCAGGGCCTGCAACGCTTTCGTATTGTGCGATGGCTGCGCCGTAAAGCGCCTTATCTGGCAGAAGTGGAATACCCGCAAGAACCACAAGAGGATGCGGATGAAACCAAGGCTTACACGCTGGCCATCATCAGCGCTATAAAAGAGTTGTTGCGCACCAACCCGCTGTATGGCGAGGAGGTAAAGCAATATCTGTCGCGCTTCGGCCCGGAGGACAGCTCGCCACTGACCGATTTTGGCGCATCGATGACAAGCGCTCCCGGCCACGAACTGCAGGCTATCTTGAACACGGTGCCTTTGCTCCGGCGCATGGAAAAAGTACTTCTGTTGATGCACAAAGAGCTGGAGGTAGCCCGCCTGCAGTCTGAAATCAGCGAAGAGGTGAACGAAAAGGTACAGAAACATCAACGCGATTTTTTCCTGAAAGAACAACTGAAGGTTATCCAGCGCGAGTTGGGCATGTCGAAAGACGACAAAACCGCAGATGCCGAGCGCTTCGAAGCCCGAATGGCGGAGCTGAACCCGCCCGAAGCCGTACAGGAGCGCTTTAACGACGAATTACAAAAGCTGCAGATTCTGGAGCAGGGCTCGCCGGAATACGGTGTTACCCGTAATTATCTGGATTGGTTAACTCAGGTGCCCTGGGGGCAATACTCTGAAGATCAATTTGACCTGACAGAAGGCCGCCGCATTCTGGACCGGGATCACGATGGCCTTGATGATGTAAAAGACCGGATTATCGAGTTCCTTGCAGAGGGCACCTTCAAAAACGAAGTCAGCGGATCAATCTTGCTACTTGTTGGCCCGCCCGGGGTTGGCAAAACCTCCATTGGCCACTCGGTAGCCGATGCGCTTGGACGCGAATTTTATCGATTTAGCGTTGGCGGCATGCGCGACGAGGCGGAAATCAAAGGCCATAGGCGCACCTATATCGGCGCTATGCCAGGCAAGTTCGTGCAAGCACTTAAAGATACTGCCGTGGCCAACCCCGTGATCATGCTGGATGAAGTCGACAAAATCGGTGCCTCTTTCCAAGGCGATCCAGCCTCTGCCCTTCTGGAGACTCTGGACCCGGAGCAGAACAAGGATTTTCTGGATCATTACCTGGATGTCCGCATGGACCTGTCCAAGGTGCTGTTCATTTGCACGGCAAACCAGCTCGATACCATTCCCCGGCCGCTGCTGGACAGGATGGATGTCATCCGCCTGTCTGGCTATATAGGCGAAGAAAAGCTGGCTATTGCCAAGCATCATTTGCTGCCGCGACTGCTGAAGCGTGCCGGGCTACTTAAAAAGCAATTCAATATCACCGATGCCGCCATCCGTCAGATAATCGAGGGCTATGCCCGCGAGGCCGGTGTTCGGAATCTGGAGAAGCTCCTGCACAAGGTTATGCGCAAGGGCATTGTAAAACTGCTGAAATCCCCGGATAAGCCAGTAAGGGTAGGTGTATCCGATTTGCAGGAGTATCTCGGCCAGCCCGCATTCCGGAAAGAGAAATCACTTAAAGGCATTGGCGTGGTAACCGGGCTGGCCTGGACAGCCATGGGCGGTGCAACCCTGAGCATCGAAGCGTCACGGATTCACAGCAGCCAGCGTAATTTCAAATTGACCGGCCAGCTTGGGGAGGTAATGACGGAATCGGCAGAAATAGCATATAGCTACGTTTGCTCAAACCTGAAGCGGTTCAAAGGCGACCCGGGATTTTTTGACAAGTCTTTCGTACACCTTCATGTGCCAGAAGGCGCCACTCCAAAAGACGGCCCCAGCGCTGGGGTCACCATGGCAACCGCCCTGCTCTCAATTGCTCGCAAAGAAGCTCCACAGCCATACACAGCGATGACCGGCGAGCTAACACTCACCGGCCAGGTACTTCCTGTGGGTGGCATTCGCGAGAAAGTTATTGCGGCACGCAGACAAAAAATCAGCAATTTGATTCTGCCAGAGGCGAACCGCGGAGATTATGAGGAACTGCCCGATTACCTTCGGGAAGGCCTGACGGTGAACTTCGCCAAACATTACAACGATGTGTTTCAGGTGTGTTTTGGCAACAAATCCCGCGCAGACTCGTCGGTGCACTAAGCCGTTGGAAGGAAAAGGCTTACGCCCTTTCCTTCCAACCGTCGTCTTTCAGCACAGGGCCCACATCCAATACGGGTGAGGCATCAATATCATCAGCATCCATCATGTTCGCGACACGCTGAAGTGACGCCAGAATCATGTTCTGCTCCCACTCGTGAAGGTTTTGGAACTTTTTAATGAACTCTTCCTGCAGTGGGCTGGGCGCGCGCGAAAGTATATCTGCGCCACTGACTGTAAGGTGCGCGTGTACCTTGCGCTTGTCTTGGGTGCTGCGCACTCGGTAAACCAGCTGCCGGTGCTCCAGACGATCCAGAATGGTTGTCACCGTGGCCTGGCTGAGGCTGACTTTGTCGGCAATGGTGCCAATCGTAACCTCGCCTAGCTCCCGAATGGTCCGCATGATTAACAGTTGCGGGCCGGTAAGCCCGGCGTTCTTGCTAAGACGCTTGGAATGTAGATCTGTTGCCCGGATAACTCGACGAAGTGCTACCAGTACGTGCTCGTAGTTGCTCACTGTGTTACTGCTCCAAAGAGGCTTCTGCCTTTTATTTACACCACTAAGTATTAGAGGTCTTCGTACCCACGAATGCAAGTAGCGGTTTTTACGTGCAGAATGTTAAATAACGAGCAAAGCTACCGGTCAGCTTGACAAGGTTGCACCGGTGGTGTTTGTTTAGCTACTGAGTCTATAAGAATAACCCTGAAAACACAGGACAACCCCAATGACAATTTCAGTAAAGAAACTCGTAACCGCCGTAAGTGCTTCCGTTGCTCTTATGGCTGCAGGCCACGCTGCTGCAGAGATCAAAATTGGCGTCGCCGGGCCTATAACCGGTCCCGTAGCCCAGTATGGAGACATGCAATTCTCCGGCACGCGTATGGCCATTAAGCGGATTAACGAAGCCGGTGGCGTGATGGGCGAAAAACTGGTCGCAGTAGAATACGATGATGTGTGCGACCCCAAACAGGCCGTTACGGTTGCTAACCGACTGGTTAACGACGGCGTTCGCTATGTTGTTGGCCACCTGTGCTCTAGCTCAACCCAGCCAGCCTCAGACATCTATGAGGACGAAGGCATACTCATGATAACGCCGGCTTCTACCAGCCCGGAGGTTACATCGCGCGGCTATGAGCTGATTTTCCGCACCATCGGGCTTGATAGCATGCAAGGCCCTGTTGCCGGCGACTACATTGCTAGCCAGAACCCCGAGAAAGTTGCAGTTATTCACGATAAGCAGCAGTACGGTGAAGGTATCGCAACGGCGGTTCGTGACACCCTGAAGGACAAAGGCATTGAAGTTGCCATGTTTGAAGGCGTTACCGCTGGCAACAAGGACTTTTCATCCTTGATCACCAAGCTTAAACAGGCCGATGTGGATTATGTGTACTTTGGCGGCTACCACCCTGAGCTGGGCCTGATTTTGCGCCAGGCAGAGCAAGCTAACCTCGATGCCGTGTTCATGGGCCCTGAAGGTGTTGGTAACAACGACATTAACACCATTGCCGGCGAAGCGGCCGAGGGACTTCTGGTAACCTTGCCACCAAGCTTTGACGAGAAAGAGGAAAACCAAGAGCTAGTAAAAGACTTTGAGGCCGCAAATGAAGACCCTTCAGGCCCATTCGTGCTTACCTCTTACTCAGCGGTTAAGCTAATTGCAGATGGTATTGAAGCCGCAGACTCTAAAGACCCGTTCGACGTCGCAGCCGCCCTGCGCAGCGGTACCTTTGAGACACCAATCGGCACAGTTGAATACGACGAAGCAGGCGATATGAAGTCATTTGAGTTTGTTGTGTTCGAATGGCATTCAGATGGCAGCAAAACTCCGGTAAACTAAGCCGAATCGTTAATTAACGGTAATCATGAGAGCACCTTCTCACCGCGATCCGGGAGAAGGTGTTTTTCTAGGCTCCTGTTGACTCTGTCTCATACCCAGCGCGGCTATCCCGTGCCCGGGGTGATGCAGCGGAGGGAGCAGGCCTCCGGAGTCAAATAATAATGCAAGACCTCCTCTACTTCTCTCAACAGCTCATTAACGGGCTCACGATTGGGAGTGCTTACGCTCTAATCGCCATTGGTTATACGATGGTTTACGGCATCATTGGCATGATCAACTTTGCCCATGGTGAGATTTATATGATCGGCGCTTATACAGCGCTAATCGCCATTACCGGCCTAACCGCTCTCGGTGCGGCCTGGCTCCCTCTGATTTTAATCGTTGCTCTGGTATGCGCCATGATCGTTTCCAGCTCTATGGGCTGGGCGGTTGAGAGAGTGGCCTATCGGCCTGTACGCGGCCGTCATCGCCTGATCCCGCTAATTTCTGCCATCGGCATGTCTATCTTCCTGCAGAACTATGTTCACCTCGCCCAGGGTTCTCGCAATATAGGTTTTCCTGATCTTATTGAAGGTGGTTTCCAGTTTGGTTCGGACGATGCATTTCAGATGTCATTGTCTTACATGCAGATTACGATTTTTATCACCACGCTGATTTGCATGACAGCACTCTCGCTGTTCATTTCCCGCTCACGCACGGGGCGGGCCTGTCGGGCTGTTTCGCAAGACCTGGGCATGGCCAGTTTGCTGGGTATCGACACCAACCGTATTATCTCGGCTACTTTTATTATTGGCGCCGCACTGGCCGCTGTTGCCGGCCTGCTACTAGGCATGTATTACGGTTCAATTGATCCGCTGTTTGGCTTTATTGCGGGCCTCAAGGCCTTTACGGCAGCCGTACTTGGCGGTATTGGCAGCATTCCCGGTGCCATGCTTGGCGGGCTTATCCTTGGCGTGTCTGAAAGCATGACCTCGGGCTACCTCAGCGGTGAGTATAAAGACGTCGTTTCCTTCGGCTTGTTGATCCTCATTTTGCTATTTAAACCCACCGGCCTGCTTGGCAAACCGGAGGTTGAGAAGATCTGATGGCTGCTAACAACTACAAACACGCGCTGTTTTGCGCAATTGTCACGCTGATTATTTCTTTCCCTATTCTTGGGCTTAACCTGGAAGCCGAAGGTGTAAAGATCACGGTCACTGGCGCTGAAACTTCAACGCACATAGCCATTTTGCTGGCTGCCGTTGTGGTCTTTGTGTTCCAGGCATTTCGTGATTCGTTCATGGGCGCATTAGGCAAACTACCCAAGCTTAACCCCCTGGTAAATAAAAAGCCCATGGAGCAGTCCAAGCGGGTAAAGCTGGAATCCTGGATCATGACCGGGCTTGTGGTTCTTGCGCTGTTCTGGCCATTTTTTGTCTCACGGGGCTCTGTAGATCTAGCTACTTTGGTGCTGATTTACATTATGCTGGCGCTGGGCCTTAACGTGGTAGTTGGCCTCGCTGGCCTGCTAGATCTTGGCTATGTGGCTTTCTACGCTGTGGGCGCATACACCTTTGCTTTATTGTCCGAGTATCTGGGCGCCTCATTCTGGGTGGCGTTACCCGCTGGTGCATTGTTGGCAGCCCTGTTTGGGTTGGTACTGGGTTTTCCAGTACTGCGACTTCGAGGGGATTACCTGGCAATTGTGACCTTGGGTTTTGGCGAGATTATCCGCATTTTGCTTAACAACTGGACCAATTTAACAGGTGGCCCAAATGGTATTGGCGGTATCCCCGACCCGACGCTGTTCGGCATGGAGTTTGGCCGGCGTGTAAAGGAAGAGGGCAACACCTCGTTTCACGAAACCTTTGGCATTGCCTACAGCGGTGAACACAAGGTGATTTTCCTGTACCTGATCGCCTTAGTGCTTGCGGTAATAACCGCACTGGTCATTCGGCGCTTTATGCGCATGCCGGTAGGCCGAGCCTGGGAAGCGCTGCGAGAAGACGAAATTGCAGCCCGCTCGCTGGGCCTTAGCCGTACCGCTGTAAAGCTCTCTGCATTTACCATTGGCGCGTTTTTTGCCGGCTTTGCAGGCACCGTATTTGCCTCCAAGCAAGGGTTTATCAGCCCCGAATCCTTCGTGTTCCTGGAATCTGCCATCATTCTGGCCATTGTGGTTTTGGGCGGCATGGGGTCGCAGCTTGGCGTAATACTGGCAGCCATTGCGGTGACCATTTTGCCGGAATTGGCACGGGAATTTTCCGAATACCGAATGCTGATTTTCGGTGCTGCCATGGTGTTAATGATGGTTTGGCGACCACAGGGCATGCTGCCCATGCGTCGCATTCACATCAAACTGAAAAAGCAGGAGTGACAGACAATGCTTGAAGTACAAAATCTGTCCATGCGCTTTGGCGGCCTGCTGGCAGTAGACCAAGTGACACTGGACGTTCAGGAACGGGAAATCGTTTCCATCATCGGCCCTAACGGTGCCGGTAAAACCACCGTTTTCAACTGCATGAGCGGCTTTTACAAGCCCAGTGGTGGCAAGATTCTCTTTGAAGGCAAAGAAGTACAGGGAAAACCGGACCACAAGATTTCCAAGCTGGGCATGGTACGAACCTTCCAACACGTTCGCCTGTTCACTCAGATGTCTGTGGTGGAAAACCTGCTTGTGGCCCAGCACCGCCACCTCAACACCAACATGCTCGCCGGCCTTCTGGGCACCCCAAACTATAAGGAGCGTGAACAGAAGGCTCTTGATCGCGCTGCCTACTGGCTGGAACGTGTTGGGCTACTGGAGCTCGCCAACCGGGATGCAGGTAACCTGGCATACGGCCAGCAGCGGCGGTTAGAAATAGCACGTTGCATGGTGACCGAGCCAAAATTGCTAATGCTCGACGAGCCGGCAGCCGGCCTGAACCCGGCGGAAACCAAAGAACTCAACCAGCTAATCATTAGCTTGAAAGAGGACTACAACGTTTCCGTGGTATTGATTGAACACGACATGAGCCTGGTGATGGATATTTCAGATCGGATCAACGTCATTAACCAGGGCCGCCCCCTGGCCAGTGGTACGCCAGAAGAAATCCGCCAGAACGACGACGTGATCAAAGCTTACCTGGGCGAGGCCTAAACATGAGCATGCTTGTACTAGAAGATGTCCACACCCATTACGGGAAGATTGAAGCCCTGCACGGGGTGTCTGTTGAGGTTAACCGGGGCGAAATCGTCTCGCTGATTGGCGCCAACGGTGCAGGAAAAACCACGCTGCTAATGACCGTGTGCGGCACCCCACAGGCCACTTCCGGTCGCATCATTTTGCAAGACCGCGATATAACCAACATGCCTACAGCGCAGATTATGCGCTCGGGGCTGGCGATAGTGCCGGAAGGGCGCAGAATATTTTCTGGCCTAACGGTTGAAGAAAACCTTCACATGGGTGGCTTCTTTAATACCAAAGCTGAGATCCGAGAAACCCAAGCCCATGTGTATGAGCTTTTCCCACGGCTGAAAGAGCGCGAACTTCAGCGTGCGGGCACCATGTCTGGTGGCGAACAGCAAATGTTGGCAATCGGGCGGGCCCTGATGAGCCGGCCAACGATGATTATCCTGGATGAACCCTCATTGGGGCTGGCGCCGCTGGTCATCAAGCAGATATTTGAGATTATTGGACACCTGCGAGATGAGGGGATTACGGTGTTTTTGGTGGAGCAGAACGCGCACCAGGCACTGCATCTGGCGGATCGGGGTTATGTGCTGGAAACGGGCAAAATTCGCTTGCACGACACGGGCAAGAACCTGCTAGCCAATCCAGATGTGCAGAACGCTTATTTGGGCGGTTGAATCAAAACTGGAAGGCACAAAAAAGCCGGGGTACCTGGGTACGCCGGCTTTTTTTTCAAACAGCAAATCAAAAGCGAATTACTTGATGCTTTTGATAGTGCCTTTGTAGCCTTCAACAGTTACGTTGATGGTTCCGAAAACCAAGAAGTCTTCGGCTTCAACAGTGTAACGTGGAGCTACAATGATGTCTGCGCCAGAAGCGGTAACAGCCTTGTACGCTGCTGCAGCTTTCGCCTTAGAAACCGGATTTCCGAAAGGTAGACCACCACCAGCGGCAGAACCACCGTATGAAACACCGTCAGCAAACTGCTTGTCACTACCGATAGTAAAGAACAGAATCTTCGTTACGGAAGCCTTACCAGTGATTTTCTCACCAACTTCAACATCAGCCTTGATGTCGGTCTGCAGAGGAGCAGTAACCGGCATAGAGTTAGAGCTTACGTTCAGGGAACTACAGCCTGACAGCGCGCCAGCCAATACCAAAGATGATGCAATTAGAACTTTTTTCAAAATCGTGTCTCCATGTGTTGTTTCTAGGCCTTCATGGCCGAGCACATAATACGTAAGCTACCTCCGCATAACAAGAAAATCATTCAATGCGAGGCCTGACCCCTTTGAATAATATGAGCGAAAAAGCACGTGCATAATTCGTCTTAGACTGCATGAAAAATAGGCAACAAATCTGGCATTTAATGATATTGAACTATACTCAGCTCAGTGGTCATCCTTACTCCACGTAAAACCGCAAGGGTTCTACCCAAAACGATGACCAGAACGGTACTAAATAGCGACCAAAACACGTTAAGGAGAGCATGATGAAAAAACTGATCGCCGGTGCAATTCTACTAGGCGCCTCATCCATGGCTTTTGCACAACCGGGCTGTGGCGTAGGCGCCATGATCTGGAAAGGACAATCCGGTATTGCGCCACACGTATTGGCAGCAACAACCAACGGCATGGCCTCACAAACTGTGAGCATGACCTTAGGCATTGTCGGCTGCCACACCAATGAAAATGTTCAATCCATGGCTATGATTATGGAATCACGGGGAGCGGCGATTGCTGC
>JAKDUK010000120.1 GCA_030457765.1 Marinobacter sp.
CGTGGGAGCAGGGCGTCTACTTCGTCCTGTCCCAGATGTTTGAGTGCTGACAGGCGCGCAAGGTGATCACTGTAGCGGTTGATGGCTTCTTCCAGACGCTCGAACACCAGCGGTTTCAGAATGTAGTCAAACACTCCTCCGCGCAGCGCGGTGCGTAGCGTTTCCACTTCTTTGGCGGCGGTAATCAGAATCACGTCGCTGCTGTTGTTGCCGGCTCGCAGCTCGCGCAATAAATCCAGGCCGCTGCCGTCGGGGAAATAGACATCCAGCAGGATAAGATCCGGTTGCAGTACCTCGGCCTGTTCCCGGGCGTCGGCCAGGGTGTGTGCAATGCCGCAAAGTTCCACCTGGTCCAGGCGCTGGATAAAGCGGCGCTGGATTTCCGCAATCTGGCGGTCGTCTTCGGCGATCATCAGTCGGATGGGGGGCACGGTTGGCTCCTGCCTGTGGGTTTTTTCGGTAAGTATAAAGTAAAGCGGCTGCCGCCTGCCTCGCCCAGATTTTCCACTGTTATTGAGCCACCCCAGCTGTCCAGAAACTGGCGCACGAGATGTAGCCCGAACCCGTGTTCGTGGCCGGACTTGCTGGTTACGCCTTTTTCGAAAATCCGGTTCTGCAGCTCTGGTGCCACACCCGGGCCCTGATCTTCCACTTCGAAAATCAGTTCCTGGCCAAGATCGGTCATCGACAGTTGTACGTGGCCGTTTGCACCGGTGTGGCGGCGGGTGGCTTCCAATGCGTTATCAATGAGGTTGCCCAGCACGCTTACCAGCTGATCCCGCGGCAGGTTATCGGGCAGGTCGACCATTTGGCTGCCAGGGTCTATGTCCAGATGAAGGCCCATTTCCCGGGCCCGGTTGTGCTTGCCGAGCAGGCAGCCGGCAATGATGGGGTCTGGTACCGCTTCGAGCAACAGGTGAATCAGCGCCTGATGGCTGCTGACTTCATTGCCGATGAGCTTCAGCGCGTCCTTGTAGGCACCGAGCTGGATCAGCCCGGCAATGGTGTGCAATTTGTTGGAGTATTCATGGGTCTGGCTGCGCAGAGTGTCAGCGTATTGCTGGATGTGAGTCAGTTGCTGGCTGACCTGATCCAGCTCGTTGCGTAGCCGAAAACTGGCCACCACGCCGATAATGTCTTTGCCCTGGCGCATGGGCAGCCGGTTGACCACCATCTGACGGTTGCGCAGCCACACCTCGCGGTCGAAATCCGGGGTGCCGGTGGTGAGAACCGACATAAGGTCGCTTTCCGGCAGCACTTCGAGAATAGGGCGCCCTGCAATCTCGCGGTCTGCACTCAGGTCCAGAGTGGTCAGAGCGGCGCGGTTTACGGTGGTAATAATGCCGTGGCGGTTGATGGCAATAATACCCTCACGTACCGATTGCAGTGTGGCGTCGCGCTCCTGGAACAGACCGGCGATTTCTTCCGGTTCCAGACCAAAAATAGCCCGCTTGAAATGGCCGGCGATAAATACCGCTGCCAGAATGCTGACCAGCAATACCACGCCCAGAACGCCGTACAGTACAAAATTATAGCGCTGCACCGTTGCTTCTATCTGGCGCAGGCTATAACCCACCGACACAATGCCAATAATCTCACCGCTGTCAGGCGCGAACACAGGCGCTTTGCCACGCATGGATTCGCCCAGATTGCCCAGCGCAAGGGCTACGTAGCCCTCTCCGTCTACCAATGCACGGCGGCCATCATCGCCGTCATCGTCTGCCATCGAGTAGCCGATGCGTTCAGCCGATGGGTGAGCCAGGCGAATAGAGTTGTGGTCACCAATAACGATAAACAGGGCTTCGTTTGTGGTGGCCATTGTGCGGGTAAGGGCGTTGAGGGCATCAGTGTCCCGTTGCTGTATGCCGCGGATAATGGCCGGGCTGGCTGCAACGGTTTTGGCTACCATCAGCGCGCGCTGGCCAATTTCGTTGTAGAGGGACTCGCTAAGGTAATAGCCGGCAAATACGCCGATCAACGCCGCTTGCAGTGCGCTCACCAGACCCAGGGTGAGAATCATGCGGGTTTTGAGTTTGGTGCGTCGTTTTACAGGCATAGTCTTCAGTCAGGTTTGCTCATCAACAGGTTGGATAAAGGGTATGACACCGCCGGCAGGTTTGCCCGTGAACTTTATGAACAAAATGCGCAGTAGTTTTTTTAAGCGCGTTACGCCCGCAAGCTTCAGCAACTACGCATTGCCTTTTACGCTGTTTGCTGAAACAACAAAGAGGCAATTTATATGTTTATCAAAACAACAATAGCATTTGTGGCTGCAGCCACCTTCAGCATGTCGGCCATGGCCTGGCAGCCCAGCGGAAAAGTTGAGTGCCTGGCACCTGCCGATCCGGGCGGCGGTTGGGATTTTACCTGCCGCAGTGTCGGCAACGTGATGCAAACCCTTGATCTGGTCGATGGAACGGTGCAAACCGTTAACATGGCCGGCGCAGGCGGCGGTGTGGCATATGCTCACACGGTCAGCAAGCGTAAAAACGACGATAAGCTGATCGTCGCGGCGTCTACCGCAACCACCACGCGGTTGGCGCAGAAGCAGTTTCCCGGTATGGACGCCTCCATGGTGAAGTGGATCGGTGCACTGGGTGCAGACTACGGCATCATTGCTGTAGGCAAAGACTCCAAATATGAAAACCTGAATCAACTGATGGACGCGCTGAAAGCGAACCCGCGTTCGGTCAAATTCGCCGGCGGCAGTGCCCGTGGCGGCTGGGATCACCTCAAAGTCCTTATTGCCGCAAAGGCTGCAGGCGCTGAAAAACTGCCATCCATTCCTTACCTGTCGTACAACAACGGCGGCGAAGCCATGACCCAGGTCGTGGGCGGCCAGGTGGACGCCTTTACCGGTGATGTGTCAGAGGCTACCGGCTTTATGGAATCCGGCGATTTGCGCGTGCTGGCGGTACTGTCAGAGGAGCGCCTGCCGGGTAAATTCGGCGATATCCCTACTGCCCGTGAGCAGGGTATTGATGCGCTTGGCCCTAACTGGCGTGGTTTTTACATGCCAAAAGACACTTCAGCAGACGCTCAGCAGTATTGGGTGAAGGCAATCGACACCCTCTACGCCAGTGAAGAGTGGAAAGCCGTCATGAAAAGTAACGGTCTGATTCCGTTCCATCCCAAAGCTGGTGAGTTTGAGGCCTTCGTGACCAATCAGGTGCAGGAGATCGAAGACCTGTCCCGGGAAATAGGGCTTCTGAAATGACTGGTATGGGTGATCGTATTCTGGGGCTATTCCTGCTGGTGTTGGCGGTTGCCTACGGCTGGGTAGCTCAACAATGGCCAGAGCCCTTCGGCGGTACCGAGGGGGTGGGGCCAGAAACCTTTCCGACCATGTTGGCGGTCGTACTGGTGGTGGGTAGCTTGTACCTGATGATAAAGCCAGATGCAGACGCTCAGTGGCCAGTAGGGAAATCGGCTCTTGAACTGCTGATATCAATCGTTGTGCTGGTGGTTTATGCACTTCTGCTGGAGCCTCTGGGCTTTATTATTTCTACCACCCTGGCCGTTGGTGCTTTGAGTTGGCGTATGGGTGCACCGGTAACCAACTCGTTTGTAACTGGCCTGATCAGCGCTGTTGTGGTGTTTGGACTGTTTAATTATGGGCTGTCCTTAAGCTTGCCCAATGGCTTGTTGGGGGGCTTTTAATCATGGAAACCATAGGCTTTCTGATGGAAGGGTTTGCGGTGGCGTTGACACCGTACAACTTGATGTTTGCGCTGTTCGGTGCCTTTGTGGGTACCTTGATTGGCTGCCTGCCGGGCCTGGGCCCAGCGAATGGCGTTGCCATTCTTATTCCGCTTGCCTTTACCTTGGGGCTGCCGCCTGAAACCGCGATGATCTTGCTCACATCGGTATACGCCGGCGCCATGTACGGCGGCCGGATTTCGTCGATTTTGCTGAATATTCCGGGCGACGAGCCGGCCATGATGACCTGCCTCGACGGCTATCCCATGGCACAAAAAGGCCGTGCCGCAGATGCTTTGGCCATTTCGGCGATTGCGTCTTTCGCGGGCAGCCTGATTGGCACCATAGGGCTGATTATGCTGGCGCCCGTGTTGGCGCGTTTTGCGCTGACGTTCGGGCCGGCGGAATATTTCGCGCTGTTTTTGCTGGCCTTCGCCACCCTGGGTGGTATTACCGGCAAAAATCCGATGAAAACGGTCATTGCTGCAACGCTGGGCATCATGATTTCCACCGTAGGGATCGACATATCCACCGGCACCCAGCGATACACCGGCGGTGTGCTGGAGCTGTATGAGGGCATCGACTTCATTTTGGCGATTGTGGGTCTGTTTGCCATATCCGAGCTGCTGTTTTTTGTAGAAGCGCGAATGGGCAAAGGCCGCAGCAAAGTGAAAGTGGGCAAGCT
>JAKDUK010000121.1 GCA_030457765.1 Marinobacter sp.
GCAATGGCAATGGACAACGACCAGCCGGTTGCATTGGGTTCTGCCAGAAGGGCGTCGTCCATATCCTGCGTGGCAGGGCTGTCTATAGTCACGTAAGCGCGATCTGTGCGATCTTCACGGCCAGCTTCAAGGGCTTCAATCGCGGCTTCGTTGAGGTTTTCTGCCTGCTCTAAAACCGGGGTGGGCCAGCTATCTGACAGGTCAAAGGTGGCCAGAGTAAGGGCGCGCTCTATCCCCGGCTCGCCGGCTTTGCCAATAACTCGAAGAACCTTGGCCTGACCTTTACCGTCTTTGATGGGGTGTTTGTGTATGCAACAGTACAGGTAATCATCGGGCTGCGCGTTCATGCGTTCTTTGGGCGGAATAAAAATCCACCGGTTGATGCCAGGCGTTTCCGGCACTACAAAATGCCCTTTACCCTTCACCAGATAACGACCGACAAAGGTGCTTAGCCGGCTTTCTAGAAGCTCGTCCACAACGCCTTGAGTTTTGCCTTTGTCTACTTCGTGTTCGGTAACGTTAACCCTATCGCCCGGAAGCACTCTCTGCATTTCTTCCGGTGGTAGAAACACGTCCCGGCCTTCATCCAGTGTGACGAACCCGAAGCGGCCATTAGTGGCTTTAACCTTCCCTGGGAAAACGACTTTGTTTTCCTCAATATCAGTTTTTAGCTGGCGCAACTGGTTGAGAGCGTCGGCATTGAACATGGGTGGACCTAGCTGAAAAAATGAATGATGGAGCAAAGTATAACGGTTTACGCGGCATGAGTCAGACCCCTGAGTGTGGTTAAAAGCAACACCGGCGCCATAAAGGTACCGGTGTCGTCTGAGGGTCAGATAGAGACGGCTCTGTTTTGGCCATCCAGTACCTTACGGTAGCCTTCCAAAAGCTTGCGGTGGCCTTCGGTGGGGGCTTCAGGTGCCAGGGCAGACAACCCCGGGAAGCGTTGCGCGCCGGTAATAAAACCGAGTGCTTGATCTACCCTGGCTCTGCTGTGGTAATACTCAAGCCCGCGGCGGTAAGGCGTGATATCGTCTGTGGCCAGGTAAAGTTCCAGAACCGCATGCAGCGCGGCATACTCGCGGCGGTCGTCTTCGGTCAGGTCGCCAGAAGCCAGTACCGGTGGCAATAATTCAAAAGCACCTTCCAGGTCATTCAGCGCCAGCAATAGCCATATTTTGAATTCGCCCACCCGCAAACGGTTCCAGCGGCTGCTATCGCCGACAATGCCGGTCCATTCAAGCACCTTCATCTGGTCGTTAATGTGGTTGCCTTCGAGGGTTTCCAGCAGGTGTTGCCAGCCAGGTTCGCCAGCGTTGTGCAGGTCATAAAGCACGGGCCGTATGGGCAGGCTGGCGTTGTTATTGTTCAGAATCAGTTCGTCTGGCAGGTAAATGTCGGAGAAGCCGGGAATCAGTATGCGGCAGGCAAAGGCGCCCAGGTCTGTATGTTCGGCAATATAGATTTCGTGGCCTTCGCTGTGGATCAGTTCCATTAATTGCGCGCAGGCGGTTTTATTGTCTTTGGACCAGGGGCTGTTGGTATCCCAGTCGACAAAGTCCATATCCGGCTCGTCACTGAGAAACGCCCAGCTCACGTAGCCGCTGGCGTCGATAAAGTGCAGCTCCAGGTTGTGGGGCTCGTCTACCATGTCCATGTCGGTGGTGGGCGCGGGGAAGCCTTCCAGTTCATCCAGTGCCCGGCCCTGAACCAATTCGGTAAGCGTGCGCTCAAGCGCTACTTCAAAGGTGGGGTGGCCGCCAAAACAGGCGTAGGCGCCACCGTCGGGGTGCATCAGTATAATGCACATAACCGGGTAGTTGCCGCCCAGGGAGGCGTCCAGCACGCGCAGGCCAAAGCCGGCTTCTTGCAGGGCTTCAATGCCTTCCACAATATGCGGGAAGCGGGCCAACACCTCGGCGGGTACTTCCGGCAGGGCGATAGGCTCGGCGATAATGCGGGTTTTGATCGCCCGTTCAAACAGTTCCGACAGGCTTTGAACAATCGCCTCTTCGCGGTTGTTGCCGGCACTCATGCCGTTGGATACGAACAGGTTGGCGATCATACTCATGGGTATGTACACGGTTTCGCCGTCGCTCTGGCGTACATAGGGCAGGGCGCACAGGCCTTTGCCGGTGCCACCGCCGTTCATGTCGGCCAGTTGAGCGGGCACTAAGTCCTGGTCGTTTACGTACAGCTCTTTCCAGCGTTCATCCAGCAGGCCTTCTGGCCAGTTTTCGTCATCCAGCTCAAACCATTTTTCGTCTGGCTGGTGTACGTAGCCGTACTCTTCCAGTACCGGGTCGAGCATGAAGTCGGCAAACAGGTAGCGGGTAGATAAACGCTCGATGAGTTCGCCGTAGGCGCTGGCCAGGGCGGCGTTGCGGCTGGCGCCTTTGCCATTGGAAAATACCTGGGGGCAGTCTTCGTCGCGGATGTGCACAGACCAGATGTAGGGCGCTGGGTTGAGCCAGCGGGCTTCGATTATGTTGTATCCCAGGTCGCGGATGGCACCGCCGATTTTCTCGATGGATTTTTCCAGAGCTTCGTCTTTGCCCGGGATATAGGTTTCTGTCATGGGTGGGTGCTCGCCGTTGGGTGAAAAATATGCAGCGATGCTAGCAGGGGGCGGATTTTGAGGCCAGCCCGGATTTATGCCGAGCTGGCCTCATGGGTTAATTGTGTTCGGCAAACACTTTGGTCTGGCCTTGCGCGTTGAACATGAGTACTTGGTAGTGATCTTTGCGGCCACCCATTTCCATGCCGGGTGAACCAGCGGGCATGCCGGGAACTGCCAGGCCGCGGGCGTTCGGGGCGTTGGCAATCAGCTGATGGATGTCTTCAGCTGGCACATGGCCTTCTATAACGTAGTCGCCTATAAACGCGGTGTGGCAGCTGGCCAGGTTGCGGGTGAGACCGGCGTCGATTTTAATGCGGTTCATATTCTGAGAGTCGGTGGCTTTTACATCAAAGCCATTGTCTTCCAGATGATCGATCCAGGCTGTGCAGCAGCCACACGTGGGCGATTTGTACACGTGGATACTCTGGGCCGCGCCTGCCGCCAATAGAGGGGTGCTGAGGCCGAGTGTAGCGGTAACGGCTAATCCGAGAATCTGTTTTTTCATGGTTTTGTGCTCTCTATGCTGCGTTCAGTGATGGCTGTGATCTTGTTCCGGGGCATCGGTATCTGACGATGAAAGCCAGAACCACCAGACGACGGCGGCCATTAGTGCCAGGCCGCCTGCATTGACCAGTAACGCTTGCATCAGTTCCGCTCCTCGTTTGGTTTTTGGTTGTGGGCATGATCCCGGTCTGTTTTGTGGCTGGTTTTGAACAGGCGCAGCCGGTTGGCGTTGGTAACAACTGTTACTGAGGACAGCGACATGGCTGCACCGGCCAGGATTGGGCTCATTAGTATGCCCCAGATCGGGTACAGCAGGCCGGCGGCGATGGGAATGCCCATGCTGTTGTAGGCAAAGGCACCGAAAAGGTTCTGGTGAATGTTCTTCACCGTGGCCCGGGAGATTTCGATGGCATCGGGCACGCCGTGCAGAGAGCCGCGCATCAAGGTAATGGCGGCGCTTTCGATGGCGACGTCTGTGCCTGTGCCTATGGCGAAGCCCACATCGGCGGCGGCCAGTGCGGGTGCGTCGTTTATGCCGTCCCCCACCATAGCCACGGTGTAGCCTTTGCCGCGCATTTCATTCACCACATCTGCTTTGTCTTCAGGCAGAACGTCGGCGCGGTAGTCGTCTATGCCGGTTTTGGCAGATATAGCTTTGGCGGTGGCGTCGATATCACCGGTAACCATCATTACCTTGATGCCGGCATCGTGCAGCCGCCGGATGGCCGCTTGGGAGTCGGCTTTGATCGCATCAGCAACGCCGATTACGCCAAGCACATCGTTGCCCCGGGCAAGAAACAGAGGCGTGCCGGCTTCTTTGGTAATGGTTTTTTCGGCGTCGCCAAGATTGTTCAGCGACAGCCCTTCGGCTTCCAGCCAGCGACGATTGCCCAAGCGGATGGTATCGCCGTCATACTCGCCGGCTACACCTTTACCGTTCAGGGCTTCAAAGCCGGTGACTTTGAGTGGCTGTGCGTTTTGCTCTTTGGCTTT
>JAKDUK010000049.1 GCA_030457765.1 Marinobacter sp.
CAGGCTAACCTGGCACTGCCTGTATTCGAAAGTTATCAGGCGCCGGTATCATTGTTTCTGGCAACGGACATGCAAGACCAGCGTTACTGGTCCTGGGACTACAAGCTCGAATACTTGCTAACACGCACTCACCACCAGAGCCTGGAAATCAATCTCGGCGACGGTTCAAAATCCATATCGCTAGCAACCCGGGAAAATAGGCGTGATCTGGTACGAACCCTGCGTAACGCCAACAAGCGGTTACCAAACTGCGAAGCTGAATTGGCGGTTAAGGATTTCTCGGAAAGGCTTGAAGTGACTGTTCCTGCCGAAGCGCCTGACGAGTACCAGCCGATTACCTGGGAACAGGCCCGCCGTCTGGAGTCGCGCTACGTTGAATTTGGTCCACACACCCAGAGCCATCCGATTCTGGCACAGGTCAGCATTGAAAAAGCAAAAAATGAAATCCTCGGCAGCTGGCGAGCGCTTCAGGCTAATATAACCAACCCTGTCCCGGTTTTTTGTTACCCGAGCGGTCGCGAGGGTGTTGATTTCGGCTCCAGAGAACAGGAGATTGTGAAACAGGCTGGGTTAATTGGAGCGCTATCGGCAGACCCTGGTTACGTTCATCTGAAAGAGCCGAACAACAACCTGTATGCCCTCAAGCGGTTCAGCTTCCCGGATAATATGGCTCACTTCAAGCAGTATTGCAGCTGGCTGGAGTACGCCAAGGAGCGATTTTCACACCGGTAGGCTTTTTGTCCAGACCATTACCTAAAGAACTTCGTTCTTTAGGTTTTTCAGCCCGTATAGTAATTTCAGAACAGGATTTTTTACAAACATTAGCGATACCAGCGGGTTGCTGCTATTTGCAAGCCGCTGTTTATAGTTTTCTTTCTTCCCCGAACCGGCCAACATATCGAAGCTATGGGTGCCCTCTTCCTGAAAGGCTTTTTCGATAGCGTAACCGAGATGCAAGGTGCCGATAGCTAGCTTAGGGTGGAAGTTCTCTTCAAAGCCACTTTGAAGGTTATAGACACACCCCTGGTATTGCACGTTATACAGCACAGATATCAGCTTCCCATTGCTTCGCAGCCCCAGCAGTTGAGGTTTGCCGCCCTCTTTTATAACCCTGTTGAGAAAAGCGGTGTTAAAAGCCAAAGCTTTGTCGTTGTAGACCGGCTTTCCCCAGCGGCTCTGGTGAAACGCGTTCAGGTGCCGAAAAAATTCACGAGGATCGCGATTTTTCTCATACATGTCCTCATGGGAGATCTCACCTAAGGACTCCAAAACCTTACGGCGATTATAGAGGCGCAGGCGGGTATTTCGGCCAAGTGCTTTCAGGTAGGCTTCAAAAGAATGTTCTGTGCGAACCAACCAGGCTGTATCCGAGGCCACTACTCTTGCCAGCCATCGTTTTTTACGCGCTAATGCGCGAAGCTCGGCCACCTCTGTCGAGCAGGCAAGCAAATCACTGAAAATAGCTTCTGCCCACGGATGCTTACCCAACAATTGCTCAAGCTGATTAACGGCACTTGCGGGGGAACCTTTGGCGATTGAGAACGTGTTGTATTCTGTTCTTGTGGATCGTATTTTTCGATAACTGCACCCTACAAACTCAATAGAACGCACGGGCAACAGGTTTTTTGTACGGTAGGTTGAGGCGTATATGCCTGACCTTTCGCCACTCCAACCTCTTACCAGCTCCAGCCCGTTTTCCACTCCCCACGTATCCCACCAAGCACTTTGCCACGCGTCGGTTTGAAAGAGACTCATATCAGGGCAGGCTCTTCACAATGTGCGGCCCAATAACCCGTGTGAGCCATACTGGCAAGCGCTGCCATACAGCTATCAACAGTTTGAATTTCGGATTATTCGGGTTCAGCTCCGGCAAACTTTCTCCGGGGGGCAAACAATAATCCCAGTGCATGGGAATGGGCTGGGCGCCCCACTGCTGTTTGAACTTATAAGTGCCTGCATCTGTACTGCAACGGCCGAAATCAAACACTTTGTAGCCTTCGGATATGGCAAATTCAAGCACCTTCCAGTACATAAACATGTTGATGCCTGTATTGTTGAACTCCCGCAGTGTGGATGCCCAGGGGATTTCCATTTGCTCTGCATAACCAATTAGGAATGCACAGCCAGCAGGTTTGCCATTCAGTTTCACGACCACCAGCCGAGCTGATTCGCCCAGATGCTGGAGCAGATTGAGGAAGAAATATTTGCCGTAAACGGGGGTGCCAAGGTCTCTCATGTTACTGGCAAACACCTCATAGAAGGCATCAAGCAACTCGGTACCGCCAATCATTAACTCCGGATCCTCTCGCTCGGGCCGTCGTATCTGGGCGCGAAGCTTAGGGCGGAAACTCTGCCAGAGCCGTTCGGAGGTTGTCGGCAAAGGCAGCAAGAACGTAACTTTATCGCCCCGTTGTTGCAGTTCAAGCTCACTATTCTGGAGATGGCGCAACTCCATATGGCTGGCACCCAACCTTTGTCGCCATTCATTTGCTGCCGCAACCAGTTTGGTAGCCGCTTCCTGGTTGCTGGCCAGCAACCCGCCGTAGTTAAAATAAGGCACGGAGACCAGAAAGTTCCCAAACATCTTGCTGCGCAACTGTACGAGTGGCAAAACTCCTAATATTTCACCATCGGCAGATAATGCATAACAGTAATGGGTAGTGTGTCCGTAGGTCTGCTCAATAAAAGTGCGAATGCTGATCAAATGATAAGGTGTCGCTGCCGGGTGACTTTTAACAAACTGGTCCCAGGCTGCTTCTGCTTCCATGCCGCGAACAACTGTCACTATTTGATGAACCGATTTGGACGAAAGATTGTGGACGGGGTTAGCAAGAGTGGAAGCAAGGTCTGAAAGCGTCAACTCCGCAGAATCCGGAGACTGCTTGGTCTTGTTTAGCTCGTGCTTCTGGGCCTTTTGTAAAGCTTTAGCTTCATCCGAGACAGTTTTCAGTTTGTGGATCAGCGTATCCGCATTTTCTCCTGCTTTCTTGGCCTGGCCAATCTGACGGCTCAGGCTTCCTTTTAGAGCTTTCAATTCTTCAAGCTGCGATTTGGTGGACAACTTAGCCACTACTGCCTTGCCCCAACCAACGAAAAGCCATGACTGAACACCAACCGCACCTGAAACTGCTCCTGATCATTTTTGGCTAACTTTGAACGCAGATATGCCTGGTTAAGCTCAACGCCGAAGCTGGTGTGTTTTGCAATTTGGCGCGTCCAACCCGTGTTAAAACGATGGATCTGGTCAACAATAATGTCGGCATCTTCGCCTGCATCGCCTTCCCAGGTGTAGCCGAAGGTTAGCCGCTGCAGCGATGTTATCTGGAAGCCCAGATTTACACCGGCATTATACTCATGCCGTGTGGCGCCGGAATTCTGCGATTCGAGTATGGCCCCTGATGCGTATAAGCCAAGATCACAGACATCACATAATCGTTGGTTATTGTGGGTAACCGAAAGTGAGTCTTTAACAACAAGATCCCGTAAACGGACGGTCTCGGGAAGAAACGAGAAATCAGGCGTTATGTTCATAGAAAGATCTGTGGCACTGTCAGACATACTGCGGTCAAACTTTACCGATGTACGCCAATTCGTGGTAACCCAGGTGCGCTCCAAAAAACCAGTCACGGCTTCGTTTTCGCTGGTGGTTCCATTGGTGTATTCCGATTCCGCTCGGCTGCCACCTGCACCTATGCTGAAATACCCACTTTCCAGTTGCTGGCTATAAACCAGTTGCGCGCTATCGATGGTGACGTCTGTACCGCGCTCTTCAGACCAGCTTCGGCTAACGTTGAGACTACCAGTGGAACGATCGCTCAGCCTGCGTGAAAGCTCACTGGATGCAGTGAGGGACTCTTCATCATTGAGATCGTTGTTACCAAAACTGCGACCGGCCTGGCCAGAAAATCTTAAGGTTGTCAGCTTTCCAGGGTAGAAGCGCAGCCCTGCGCCCGCACTTAAGGTGTTTCGGGTGTCGTAACTTGAAGAGTTAACCTCAAACCCCGAGTTATCGCGCACGGAGTTGATGGTATGCCCGAGGTTAAAATCTACACGGCTGCCGGGATCAAAGTACGTGTAGCGGGAGGCGCCGGTGAACGATGTGTTTCCTGTATCGCCACCGTCGATTGCGTCCTGATTGGTTTGCAGGGTTCCGCCGTATCGCAGAGTAACGGCATTGGCACCACTTTCCAGGTTTCCACCTACTTGCCCAGACACACCCGCGAGTGGCTCTGTATTAGTGCTGGTTGTGGTTCCTCGATCTGTCCGGGTATGCGAAACCCCCGTAAACACTGAACCCGAACCCGAAAGTCTGCTGACATTATCGCTAAGGCCCTGCGCTGTTGCGGTACAAGACCAGGCCAGGCAGAAGACGCCAACATAAAGACCGCCGAGTTTGTATATACTTGCGTTCCCTGCTTGAGGTTGCATGGGCTACTCCTGAAAAATCAGGCCAGAAAATTTATCAGACCCTAGTGCATCTACAGCATCTTCAATCTCTTCCCCGGTCACCTCCCCAAAGGGGACACCAAAGACAATCTGGTCGGCAAAGCGTTCAATAATCCGTGCTTCCGTGTTTTCCCTGAAAGGCGGCGCATTCAACACAATGCAACGATCTGGATAACGAGACTTGAGCTCGTCAATTAGTTCCCGCATGCGCACAGAAGAGAACAACTCAACCGCCGAGGATGCCTGTGTACCCGCCGGTATTACCGACAAACGATCAACACCACTGGGGTAGAGAATTGACTTGATAGGCATTGATTGATCGTTCACGAAATCTGTAACACCGGCATGCATCCGGCTGGACACCAGGTTTGCCAGTTCACGGTTGTATGGATCACAATCAACAAACAAAGCTGAGGTGTGCGAATCCAGCGCAAAAGAAGCAGCGAGGTTAAACGCGGTCAGTAATCCACCAGAGTTATTACCCAGGCTGCTGAACATAACTGCGAAATTACCTTCACTGGCACGATTACGTAGCTGAATGCGAAGCTCGCGATAGGCGTCCATTACTTCTTTATCCGGCATGCCGGAATAGATTATTTTACGCTCCCGTAGCTGTTCCCGACTCCAGGGCTTTGGATTGCCAATTAACGACAGAGACACCGCTGAATCATAAACCGTTGGAGGATGTTCATTGTCATCTGTTTCCAAACGAGTCCAATTAGGGTTCTCGCGCTCTGCGGTAGCGTAGGGCCGCTCTTTGCGATAGCCTTCTTCGGGTTTTGCCTCTCCACGGTCGTGTTCGATCCGGCGACGCTCGTCCTGGCTTTTCAGAAGCGCATTGTAGAGTTTGTTGTCTTCCATCAATTGCTCCTACTCTCAAGCTCAGGCTCTAGCCCAAACACGAGCTCCGTTAATTCGCCGGCTTTTTCGATCAGTTGTTCCGGGGTCATACCCATTACACTGAAAACCAGAACGGCAAGATAAGCTATCATGAAAACCGCCAGCACAAGCAAAATGGTAAGCACATCTTTACGTAGCAGACGGTCTCTCCAGGTGCTGCGGTAATGCGGAATAGTGGTTAGCACCGGAATGGATTCCGGCAAAGCCAGCTGCAGCGCACGAGGCGATCGTACTCGTTGATCCAGCATAACCAACATAACCAGTAAGCCCAGTACTACAGCACTGCCCAGGAAGGGGCCAGCGAGGCCAACCTGATAAAGCTGTAAGCCGTCCCACTGTGTGGGATAAGAGGCCGGCTCCTGAATTTTGTAACTTACGCCCTCGCCCTGAACGTCAAGAGTCATCGACAATCTTGCTTTTTCGCGGCTCTGAAGCATGTCTTCGTATACGTTCCGAGTCACTTTGTAGTCCCGCGTGAGCTCTGAAAGCTCGGCCTGATTCTCTGCAACCCGGTTGGAGCGTTCAAACGCTTCCTCAAGAAGACGCTTAAGTGAGTCCAAGCGGTTTTTTTGCACGGCCAGTCGCGTGGTGCTGTCGGAGAGCTGAATTTTCAGGTTTTCGTAGGCCGGATTGTCCATTACCTCGGTAACGCCACCTTGCCGATCTTCGTCGGTCTGGGTGGCCACCTGTTCTTCGAGGTCTGCAATCTGGCTCTGAACGCTTACTACATCCGGATGGCGTTCGTGGTAGCGCAGCAACAGTGAGTCGAGCTCCTGGCGCATGGTAACGAGTCGCCGCTCAGCTGATGACTGTCCCGCATTAACTAACACGCGCCTTACAGGCTTCTCGTCTTGAAGCTGTTGGCGGGAAAGCTTAACTTCAGACTCTGTTTGCTGAATTTCCAGCTTCAGATTTTCAATATCCCGCCGCAGGTTTTCTATTCTTGATAGCGCACTGGATTCGGTACCGTCCTGATTTTCGAATTTGAATTCCTTTAAACGCTGTTCAGCTTCTTCAAGCTGGCGTTGGTAGGTTTTCACCTGCGAATCAATAAACTCAAATGCGCCCTGGCTCTCAGAACGCTTTTTACGCACAGTGCGCTCCACAAAGCGGTCCAGTACCGCACTGAGAACTTGGAACGATTTGTCTGCACTTCCGCTAGTGTAAGACAACTCAAGGAAGTTCTTGTTTGATTCTCGTATTTCCACCTGGCCGCGCAGGTTGTTGATCTTTTCGTTACGAACAGCATCGGTTTCGCCGCCTCTGATGATTCCGGTATCCATGGCGACCTGTTCGAGAAAAGACCGGCTTTGCATCATCTCACGGGTTTCGTTGATACGATCAACCTGAGTCAGTTCAGCCTTACCCTTGAGTAGCGGCTGCAGGATGTTGGACTGATCTGCATGCAAAAGAGCCTGGGAGGTATAGCTTTTCGGTATGATATAGCCTACGCCCAATACCCCTACTGTCACGGCCATGAAAATAATGACCGCTGCCAATCTGTGTTGGTAAAGCTCAAGCTTTACTGCTCGGATGATATCGAGAATGAACTGTGGGCCCATTAGAGCTCGCCTCGAAATAGCTGTTTACGCGGAACACTGATCACATCACCTGGCTGCAGACTGTGGTTAGTGCGCATGTCGCCGTCGGTGAGGATCGCGCCAAGGTTCAAGCCAAAACTTTGGTACTCGCCATCTATTTTGCGGTGTAAAACCGCGCGACTATCCGCAGAAAAATCGGTAACCCCGCCAGCCATCAAAACAACATCGAGTACGGTCATGCCCGGCTGAAAAGCAACAGACTGAGGTGCAACAACCTGGCCGGTCACCCGTATCCGGTTACGAAACTCTTTACTCATGGGGTTGGTAACCATCACGGCTACTTCGGGCGTACGGATAAACTCGCCCAGAGTTTCGCTGATTTCAGACGCCAATTGCTCGGGCTGCTTGCCTTCTGCTTTTACATCACCCATCAAAGGCATGGAAATAAAGCCATCTGGGCGAACCACGATGGACTGACCCAGCTCGGGGTTACGCCATACATGAATAGCCACTGTATCCCCCACTCCGATCTCGTAAGGCTCGGTTTCCAGTTCAGAGGCCGGGGGCATCTCGGCAGACGACGGCAGGCCAGAACAGGCCGAAATGAACAGCCCAAGAGTCGCTATCAAGCTCGCCCGTATTAAGGTGTAAATAGTCATAAGCACTCTCCAAATCCGTATTATTCTTAGCCAGTGTATTAACGAACGCCTTTGCCCAGGAGGATCACTTCCACGGTTTGGATCATGATCAGAAAATCCATCAAAAGGCTGTGATTTTTGGAGTAGTAAAGATCGTACTCCAGCTTACCCTTGGCATCTTCAACCGATGCGCCATAGGGATATTTAAGTTGCGCCCAGCCCATTAAGCCAGGTTTTACATAGTGACGGGTATCATAAAACGGAATTTTTTCTTTCAGCTCAGAGACAAACTCTGGCCTTTCGGGGCGCGGCCCTACAATGCTCATCTCGCCTTTAATCACATTGTAGATTTGTGGCAACTCATCCAGGCGAGTGTTGCGTATAAAGGCGCCCACCCGGGTTACTCGATTGTCGTTGCTGGAGGCCCAGCGGGCTTTTCCGTCTTTTTCTGCGTCTTGGCGCATGCTGCGAAACTTGTAGATACGAAACTCTTTACCGAACATTCCAACACGGGTTTGGCTATAGAGGATGGGCCGCCCGGTTTCGATAAACACGGCACAGGCCGTTAGAATAATAAACGGCATCATGACCACGAGAAGGGAAATGCTGATCAATAAATCCAGAGATCGCTTGGCAAAATCCCGGGTTTTTGAGGCCTGAAACCCTTCGGAAAACACAATCCAGGAGGGATGAACCATGTCGAGCTTGGCTTTTTTCAGTTCCCGCTCATAAAAGTCTACACCGTTGGTTATCGCTATGCCGCGAAGCTTGCACTCCATCAGATCGGGCACTGCCAGCCAACCGCCCTCATTACGGCGCCGCTCTTGCTGGGCAATTACGATTTCCGACACTCGATTTTGCCGGCAAAACTTATAAAAGTCGTGAGGCGTGGGGAGCAGGTTGTCGGCACCCACAGCCGCGCCAGGGTTTTCTCCAATGCAACCAATAATTCGTACACCAAGCGCGCGCATGTTGTGTTTGTATTCATCGAGCAGGTTGGCCGCAAAATCACCCGTGCCAAAGATGACAACTCGGCGCACAAGCTGTTCTGAATCAACAATCCGGAGAAATATAAGGCGCAGCAAAATCACGACAAGCGAGGCTAAAATAACGGCCCAGAACAAATTAGTGCTGCCAGGGTTAGCCGACGGTAACACCAGGTAGAGCAGTTTCAGCCCTATTCCGCCCACAAAGCAGTAGGCGACCAGCGTGCGAAAAAACAGCGCGGATACATTCTCGTGAACCATGGCAAGATAACCGCCCATGGCAAGCGTTCCACAGCTAAGCACCAGGGCAAAGACGCTCGCCGACAATATATCTGTTTCTACAGAGGGATAACCAACGCCGGCGACTGAAAGCAGTGACGCAAGGAAGGTAAAAATCACGTACAACGCAGCAATTTCCAGTGCAGCGAGCACTAAATATGGAATATGAAGATAATGCTTTCTAAATCGTATATACGACACACCGAACTTCCTTGTCGTCTGAACAACAATTTATAACAGGCTAACGGCTGATTCTCCGATAGCACACGCTCAATAATTCAGAGAGTGCTCACTGTACCACCGGTTCCTTTTATTTTCTTATCGTCAATGTAGCTCTGACCAAGATGTAATCTCAACTCATTGTATCTTTATGTAACATACCTTTACATTAATTTCTTCCCTTTCGGGAATTATTCTCAACAAAAATTGTATTTGTGTGACCAGTAGGTGAAAATCTGGCCATCAGCGCTATTGACTGATGGTATTACTGGAAAGGAGCATCCATGCCAACCTCGGACAATCCGTCGCCATTACACGCTATGAGTATAGACGTAGAAGATTATTTTCACGTTGCGGCTCTATCTGGCGTTGTTAACCCGGACCAATGGGATTCGCTACCCTCCCGCGTGGAGCAAAATACGGAACGGCTGCTAGAGTTATTCGAAAAACATCAGGTGAAAGTCACGTTTTTCGTGCTTGGCTGGGTTGCCGAAAGATTTCCTGCTCTTATTCGCAAGCTATCCGACCAAGGCCACGAAATCGCCTCTCACGGGTACAGTCATCAGCTGATTTATAAACAATCGCAGGAGGTGTTCCGGGAAGAGACTATTCGATCTAAAGCACTTCTTGAGGACATTACCGGCCAAACGGTAGAAGGTTACCGCGCAGCCAGTTATTCCATAACCCGGGATTCTCTCTGGGCCCTGGATATTCTGAGCGAGGCAGGTTTCACTTGGGATTCGAGTATTTTCCCGATTCGTCACGATAACTACGGCATTCCCGATTCCCCTTCTGCGCCCTACTCCATCGAAACCGCCAGCGGCGCCATTATCCAGGAGTTTCCGCTAACCACGGCGCACATACTTGGGCTTTCGGTGCCGGCAGCAGGGGGCGGTTATTTTCGACAGTTCCCCTACCCATTGTTCCGCTACTTGTTTCGCAATGCCTCTGGCTTTGGGGCCAGGCCGCAAGTATTTTATTTGCACCCCTGGGAAATAGACCCGGAACAACCCCGTTTTAATGAAGCAAGCTGGTTTTCGCGCTTCCGGCACTACACCAACCTCAACAAGTGTTACAGCCGTCTTGATCGTTTACTGGGCGATTTTCGATTCGGTACTGTAAGCGAAAGCTATAACGCCTATGAACCAGAAAAAACCCTGCTGCGCAGCGATCAATTGATTCGTCTCGCCTGATTCAGGAATAGGAACTGCTTATGTATTTGGATTTTTTTGGCCTTCACAGACACCCTTTCCGCATTACGCCGGAAGACGATTTTATCTACATGAGCCAGCAACATTCCCGGGCTTATGTGTACATGTCTTCGGCGATTTGGAGCTCGGAAGGCTTTGTGGTTATCAGTGGTGAAATTGGCTCTGGTAAAACAACTCTGCTGAAAAAAACCATACGCAACCTCGACGCCGACCTGAAGCTGCTCAACATCTCCTACACCAATCTGGAATCCAAGGATTTATTTGGGCTGATTCTTCGCAAAGCCGGAAAGGAGGCTAACGACGACGGTAAGGTTTCCATGCTGTTCCAGATTTCAGATTACCTGGAGAGCATGGCGGCGGCAGGCACGCCTGTGGTGCTGACTATTGATGAGGCCCAGAACCTTACCCGGGAAAACCTTGAAGACATCCGTATGCTGGCTGGAATGGAGAGCATGGGTGGGCCTTCTATGCGGGTTATTCTGCTTGGTCAGCCTGAGTTAAAACAGGCCGTTTTAGATATTCCCCAGCTTGCTCAAAGGGTAAAGCTTTTCTTCCATCTGGAGGGGCTCACCTATGCTGAAACCGCCGAGTATATCGATTACCGGCTGTTAGTGTCTGGTCACGGTGGCAACAAGTTGTTTGATAGCGATACAGTGCAGGAAATCCACAAGCTGAGCAAAGGCATTCCACGGCTGATAAACAAACTGTGCGACGGCATGATGATGTGCGCCTATGCCGAGGATCGGCCGTTTATAGATCCCCACGATTTAAGTTCCATACGCAAGGACATACTTGGGGATATAGTCACTGATGACACTCCCAAGTCGGCTGAATCGCGAAAACCAGAGCCTCCTGTTGTGGGAAAAAGCGGGCGTAACACGAGCGAGTTAGCTGGCACGGCCAAGGCTCTTCTGCGTATGGCAGAAGCCTTGGAGCGAATTGATAGTCGCCTGGCAAATATATTCCCGGATGAAGAGCCGCCTCTGCGGGCGAGCAGGAGCGCGCCCGATAACGTAAAACCTTTGTCACCGGGCCGCAAATAGGCGCCAAACTGGTTGGCTCAGATAACAAACAGCTCCACAAAATCCTGAACCGCGGCTTGCTCCAGTTTCTCTTGATTCTGGCATACATCCACAATCTGCTGACATTGCTGTGCCGGAAAGCGAGTAGCAAGATTGTCCCGGAACTTGTCTTCCAGTAATGGAAGACCTTCTGCCCGGCGCCGGCGATGCCCTATAGGATACTCCACGGTAATCTGCTCGGTGCTTGAGCCATCTTTGAAAAATACCTGAATCGCATTGGCGATAGAACGCTTGCTTTCCTCCAGGTATTCTCTGGTGAAGCGCGCATCTTCGATAATATCCATCTTTTCACGCAACACATCGATGGCCGGATGGGCATTATGAAAGTCGTCTTCGTAATGCTCAGCCTTCAGCTCACCAAAAATGAGTGGCACAGCAGCCATATATTGCAGGCAGTGATCTCGATCTGCCGCGTTGGCCAGTTTGCCCACTTTCGAAATAATCCGTATAGCGGATTCATGAGTGGTGATCACAATTTTGTCTATATCATCAAGCCGGTCTTTTACCTGTGGGTGGAGGATAACGGCCGCTTCCGCTGCCGTTTGGGCATGAAATTCGGCCGGAAAGGAAATCTTGAACAGTATGTTTTCCATCACGTAGGAGTCGAACGGCTGAGGTAAAGAAAACTGGCGTTCGTCTTCAGGTTTGATGGTCTGATCTTTATTGGTTTTGCTAAACAGTACGTCGTAGAAGCCCCACTGTGGCGCGGTTAAGGCGCTGGGGATACCCATTTCGCCCCGCATGGCAATATCGGCAAGGCGAACAGCGCGGGAAGTAGCATCACCAGCCGCCCAGGATTTACGAGAACCCGCGTTAGGGGCATGGCGGTAGGTTCGCAGTGCCTGGCCGTCTACCCATGCATGGGAGAGAGCCGAAAGCAGTTGTTCACGGGTGGCGCCCATGAGTTTTGCGGTGACTGCTGTGGAAGCAACCTTCACCAATAAAACGTGATCCAGCCCTACCCGATTAAAGGAATTTTCCAGCGCCAATACCCCCTGGATTTCGTGGGCCATGATCATGGCCTCCAAAACCGTGCGCATAGTAAGCGGTTCTTTGCCTTCAGCCACGCGCTTCTGAGACAGGTGATCGGCCACGGCAAGAATGCCACCTAAGTTGTCCGAAGGGTGCCCCCATTCAGCCGCCAGCCAGGTGTCGTTGTAATCCAGCCAACGTACAATACACCCGATATCCCAAGCCGCCTTAACGGGATCGAGGCGGAACTGGGTACCCGGAACACGGGCGCCGTGGGGAACAACTGTGCCTTCTACAATTGGCCCAAGGTGTTTGGTGCATTCCGGAAAACGCAGGGCCAGCAAGCCGCAACCGAGAGTATCCATCAGGCAGTTGCGCGCCGTGTTCCAGGCTTCTTTGCTCGTTACCCGATAAGTCAGAACGTAATCGGCGATTCGCTGCAGAACGTCGTCATAATCGGGTCGCTCATTAAGGTCGAATGTTGCAGTCATAGTGGCTCCTCCTTTCAGGGTTCACAGTGTCAGGTTCAAGTTTCGTCTGGTGTACGCACCCACCCTTCCATCAAAATGCGGGCACTACGGCTCATAATGGCTTTAGTAGCTGTCCACTGGCCATCCACCTCTTTGGCTTCGGCCCCAACCTGCAGAGTGCCCGATGGGTGGCCAAAGGTGACTGAAGTGCGGTCACCACCGCCAGCCGCCAGGTTGACCAGGGTTCCGGGAATGGCTGCTGCAATTGCAATAGCAACGGCCGCGGTTCCCATCATGGCGTGGTGTAACTTGCCCATGGAAAGCGCCCGCACCAGCACATCAATATCTCCCGCAGCTATCTGCTTGCCACTGGATGCAGTGTAGCCTGTCGGTGGCGCTACGAAGGCCACTTTGGGTGTGTGTTGCCGGGACGCTGCTTCTTCGATGTTCTGAATCAACCCCATTTTTAACGCACCGTGGGCACGAATGGTTTCAAACATCGCCAGGGCCTTGGGATCACTGTTGATGTCGTCCTGAAGCTCTGTGCCTTTATAACCGATTGCCTCTGCATTAATGAACACCGTGGGAATGCCGGCGTTGATCATGGTGGCCTGCAAAGTGCCCACGCCGGGCACATTTAGCTTATCCACCAGATTGCCCGTTGGGAACATGGCACCTTCGCCATCGGCAGGGTCCATGAATTCCACCCGTACCTCGGCTGCGGGGAACGTAACACCGTCCAGTTCAAAGTCACCGGTTTCCTGCACTTCGCCGTTGGTGATGGGCACATTGGCAATAATGGTTTTGCGGATATTGGCCTGCCAGATACGCACGATTGCAGTGCCGTTTTCGGGAATACGGTCGCTTGGAACATAGCCACTGTTGATGGCAAACGCGCCTACGGCGGCTGTCAGGTTGCCGCAGTTTCCGCTCCAGTCTACGAAGGGTTTATCGATGCTTACCTGCCCGAACAGGTAATCCACATCGTGATCTGGCTGAGTGCTTTTGCTCAGAATAACGGTTTTGCTGGTGCTGGATGTGGCGCCGCCCATACCGTCGGTTTGCTTTTGGTAGGGGTCTGGGCTGCCAATAACCCGCAGCAGCATGTTGTCCCGAGCTGGGCCAGGTGCCTGGGCTTTTTCGGGAAGGTCGCTCAGGCAGAAGAACACGCCTTTGCTGGTGCCGCCACGCATGTAGGTGGCGGGAATTTTGATTTGGGGAGCGCTTGGCATTTTGGAGTCCTTTTTGGTTTGTTAGAGCTTGAGTATGGGCCTCTCTCCCCCTCTCCCTAGCCCTCTCCCACCAGGGGAGAGGGGATACACAGCGATACCCCTAGAGTAAAGAGTGCTTTACCTCAAGCTTGAGAGCAGTGCAGTTAAGCCCCTCTCCCGCAAGGGGCGAGGGGAGTAAAGTCATTATTCCCTCTCCCCTCGTGGGAGAGGGGAGTAAAGTTATTATTCCCTCTCCCCTTGTGGGAGAGGGTTAGGGAGAGGGGGTGTTGAAGCAGGGCTTTAGCCCTACCTCAAGCCGCCCCTTCAGACTCCAAAAAGTCCTGGGCAAATCGCTGCAACACACCGCCGGCAGAGTAAATTGACTGCTCCTCAGCGGTATCCAGCCGACAAATCACCGGCACTCGCTCAGAGTCGCCAGCCTTACGGTGAATGACCAGGGTAAGCTTCGCTCCCGGCGCCGCAGCACCCTCAACATCGTAGGTTTCCGTGCCATCAATATTCAGAGTTTTGCGGGTTGTGCCCTCCTCAAACTGCAAAGGCATCACACCCATGCCCACCAGGTTTGTACGGTGAATCCGCTCAAACCCTTCCGCAGCAATCGCTTCCACACCCGCCAATGCGACACCCTTGGCGGCCCAGTCGCGGGACGAGCCCTGGCCGTAATCGGCACCGGCAATGATGATCAGTGGCTGCTTGCGCTCCATATAGGTTTCTATGGCTTCCCACATGCGGGTAACCTTGCCTTCTGGCTCGATGCGCGCGTATGACCCCTGCTTCACCTTGCCGTTTTCATCCAGAACCATTTCGTTGAACAGTTTGGGGTTGGCGAAGGTGGCGCGCTGAGCGGTCAGGTGATCGCCACGGTGGGTGGCGTAGGAGTTGAAGTCTACTTCCGGCACACCCATTTTGTGCAGATATTCACCAGCGGCGCTATCCATCATAATGGCGTTGGATGGCGACAAGTGATCGGTAGTGATGTTATCTGGCAATACCGCCAGCGGGCGCATGCCTTTGAGTGACTTCTCGCCAACCATACCGCCTTCCCAGTAAGGCGGTCTGCGAATGTAGGTACTCATTTCGCGCCAGTCATACAGTGGGTTGATCTTGGCTTGGGCATCACGGGTGACATCAAACATCGGAATGTAGGTGCTGCGGAACTGCTCCGGCTTCACCGACTGCTTCACGATGGCGTCTATTTCCGCATCGTCTGGCCAGATGTCTTTCAGGGTGACGGGGTTGCCGTCCTGGTCGTAACCCAGTGCATCTTTTTCGATATCGAAACGGATGGTTCCCGCAATCGCGTAAGCCACAACCAAAGGCGGTGACGCAAGAAACGCTTGCTTGGCGAAAGGGTGAATCCGGCCGTCGAAGTTACGGTTACCAGAAAGCACGGCGGTAGAGTACAAATCGCGCTCAACCACTTCTTTCTGGATTTTCGGGTCCAGCGCACCACTCATGCCGTTACAGCTTGTGCATGCAAAACCGACCACGCCAAAGCCCAGATTTTCCAGCTCTGGCAACAACTCAGCGTCTTCCAGGTACATTTGCACGGTTTTGGAGCCCGGCGCCAGAGAGGATTTCACCCAGGGCTTGCGGGTCAGACCCAGCTTATTAGCGTTACGGGCAATCAGGCCGGCAGACACCATGTTGCGTGGGTTACTGGTGTTAGTGCAGCTTGTGATGGCCGCGATAATCACCGCGCCGTCTGGCATTTTGCCTTCTTCCTCTACCCATTCACCGGCAATACCGCGTTCTGCCAACTCTGATGTCGGCAGGTGTGCGTGCGGGTTGGATGGGCCAGCCAGTGTGCGGTGAACCGAAGAAAGATCAAACGTAAGAACCCGCTCGTATTCCGCTTGCTTCAGCTCATCGGCCCACAGGCCAGTGTGCTTGGCGAAGGTTTCTACCAAAGCCACCTGCTCGTCTTCACGGCCAGTCAACTTCAAATAATCGATGGTTTGGCCATCAATGTAGAACATGGCCGCCGTTGCGCCGTACTCCGGAGTCATGTTGGAGATGGTGGCACGGTCTCCTACGGTGAGGCTGTCTGCGCCTTCGCCATAGAATTCCAGGTAAGCACCTACCACACGCTCGGTGCGCAGGAACTCGGTCAACGCCAGTACCATATCTGTGCTGGTAATGCCTGGCTGCAACTTGCCAGTCAGCTCAACACCGACAATATCCGGCAAACGCATCATGGAAGCGCGGCCTAGCATTACGCTTTCTGCCTCCAAACCGCCTACACCTACGGAGATAACCCCAAGTGCATCCACCATTGGGGTGTGGCTGTCTGTACCTACGCAGGTATCCGGGAAGGCCACTTTTTTGCCTTCACCATCGGTACGTGCCTGCACCACCGGAGACATTTTCTCCAGGTTAATCTGGTGCATGATGCCGTTGCCCGGGGGAATTACATCCACGTTTTCAAACGCAGTTTTAGTCCAGTCAATGAAGTGGAAGCGGTCGTCGTTGCGACGGTCTTCAATGGCCCGGTTTTTCTCGAACGCGTCTTCTTCGAAGCCTGCGTGCTCTACGGCCAGGGAATGATCAACGATGAGCTGTGTGGGGACAACCGGATTTACTTTGGCCGGGTCGCCGCCTTTGGCTGCAATGGCGTCACGCAGGCCTGCCAGATCCACCAGTGCGGTTTGGCCCAGAATGTCGTGGCACACTACGCGAGCCGGATACCAGGGGAAGTCGAGATCGCGCTTGCGCTCAATGAGCTGCTTCAGGGAATCTGTAAGCGCTGCCGGATCGCAACGGCGAACGAGTTGCTCTGCCAGGATCCTGGAGGTGTATGGCAGCTTGTTGTATGCGCCGGCCTGAATGTCTTCCACGGCCTGGCGGGTGTCAAAATATTCCAGGTCGGTGCCTGGAAGGGGTTTGCGGTAATTGGTGTTCATGGGCGGTACTCTGAATCTGTTGTGTTTCCCCCTCTCCCCCAGCCCCTCTCCCGCAAGGGGCGAGGGGAGTAAAATCATTATTCCCTCTTCCGCAAGGGGCGAGGGGAGTAAAATCATTATTCCCTCTCCCGCAAGGGGCGGGGGGAGTAAAATCATTATTCCCTCTCCCCTTGTGGGAGAGGGTTAGGGAGAGGGGGGGGATCGTTTTTTTAGGCCCGCTTCTCAATCGGTAGCCATTCAGCACTTTCAGGGCCCGTGTAATCAGCACTTGGCCGAATAATCCGGTTATTCGCCCGCTGCTCTTTCACGTGTGCGGTCCAGCCAGAGACGCGAGACATCACAAAAATAGGTGTGAACAGCTCGGTCGGGATGCCCATGAAGTGGTAAGTCGAGGCATGGAAAAAGTCGGCGTTACAGAACAGCTTCTTCTCGCGCCACATGACTTCTTCGCACCGCACCGATACCGGGTAAAGAACCTTGTCACCCACATCTTCGGACAGTTTTTCAGACCATTTTTTGATGATCACGTTTCGCGGATCCGACTCGGTGTAAACCGCGTGACCAAAACCCATGATCTTTTCTTTACGGGCCAGCATGCCCATCAAGCCGTCTTCCGCTTCATCAGGGCTCTTGAACTTCTGAATCAGTTCCATGGCTGCTTCGTTAGCACCACCATGCAGTGGGCCACGCAGAGTACCCACAGCACCGGTTACGCAACTGTGAATATCGGATAGCGTAGAAGCGCACACCCTGGCCGTAAATGTGGAAGCGTTGAACTCATGCTCGGCGTACAGGATCAACGACACGTTCATAACGCGCTCGTGAAGCTCGCTTGGTTTTTTACCGTGCAGCAACTCCAGAAAGTGCCCGCCAATAGAATCCACATCGCTGCTGGTTTCAATGCGAACGCCTTCATGGGCGAAACGGTACCAGTAGGTGATAATGGAGGGGAACACGGCCAGCAGTCGGTCAATTTTATCGTCCTGCTCGCTGAAGTCCTGCTCGGTTTCGAGGTTGCCCAGCATAGAGGCGCCAGTGCGCATCACGTCCATGGGGTGGGCATCTTTTGGTATGTTTTCAAGCACTGTTTTCAGGGCATCAGGTAAATCACGAAGGCCTTGCAATTTTTTCTTGTAGGCATCCAGCTCTTGCTGGTTTGGGAGCTTGCCGCGCAGTAGCAGGTAAGCCACTTCTTCAAACTGGGCGTTATCCGCCAGATCACTAACGTCGTAACCGCGATACGCCAGACCGGTTCCGGTTTTACCAACGGTACACAGCGACGTTTCTCCAGCAACTTGCCCGCGAAGACCTGCGCCACCTGTTTTTTTTGATTCCGCCATGATCGCTCTCCTCTGATTATTTGGACTGCTGGAATAACTGATCCAGCTTCTGTTCGAATTCGTGGTAATTAAGGTAGTCGTACAGTTCCATACGAGTCTGCATCAGATCAACCACATCTTTCTGGTCGCCCTTCTCAAGAATGTTCTGATACACGGTTACCGCGGCTTTATTCATGGCGCGGAAAGCACTCAAGGGATACAGCACCATGGCTGCGCCAGCCTCGCCCAGCTCTTTTCGGTTATAAAGTGGCGTTGCGCCAAACTCAGTAATATTAGCCAGAATGGGCACGTCGCCGAGTGCTTTGGAGAACGCTTCGTAGTGCTCAAGTTCGGTAACCGCTTCGGCGAAAATACCATCAGCGCCTGCTTCGATGCAGGCTTTTGCACGGTCGATAGCCGCTTCCAGCCCTTCTTTCTGGAACGAATCGGTACGGGCCATGATAAAGAAGTCTTTATCGACCCGGGCATCTGCAGCTGCTTTGATGCGATCAACCATTTCCTCTTTGGAAACAATTTCTTTATTCGGGCGGTGCCCACACCGTTTCTGGGCTACTTGATCCTCAATATGGACAGCGGCGGCACCAGCCCGCTCCATTTCGCGAATGGTACGGGCGATATTGAATGCGCCACCCCAGCCGGTATCTATATCCACCAACAACGGCAGTTCGGTTGCAGCCGTAATACGGCGCACGTCTTCTACCACATC
>JAKDUK010000122.1 GCA_030457765.1 Marinobacter sp.
CGATACTTTTTCGTATCTTGCGTCTGTTGTTGTTCAGCAAGGGACAAAAGCGCAGGAAATACGCGACAACAGACACCAACTGATCGCGCCATTGCTTGTCAACGAGGATATCTATTATCGCAATGGCAGAGGTCCGTTGGTTCAAGCCCGAAGTGAGCAAACCAGCACACCGAAAAAAACGCTTTATAAGCATCTGCGACAGTACTGGCAGCGAGGATCGATACCCAACGCTCTGCTCCCTGATTACAGCAAGTCCGGCGCTAAAGGCCAGAAGAAAAATTCCAGCAAGAAACTGGGTCGCCCTCGAAAAACCTCCCCGGGGACCGGAACAACCGTTGATTCGGCCATTGAGCGGATGTTCCGAATCGTGATTGATCGACACTACGTTAACGATAAGGGGCACACGATGCCCTATGTCCACAGACGATTTACAGATATGTTCGAGACGGCAAATCCCGAAGTGCGTCAAGAAGATTATCCAACGGTTGTTCAACTCCGGTACTTCTACGAACGCGAGTACAAAAAAGCGGATCGGATTCGCTTGCGAGCCAACAGAATTTCCTACCAGAAAGACATTCGCCCTCTGACAGGTACCGCCACAGCGGGTGTTCTTGGACCAGGGTCTCGGTATGAGATCGACGCGACGATTGCCGACATTTACCTGTTATCCGCAGACCGCCAAAGTGTGATTGGCCGCCCGACGTTATACGTGGTGGTCGATGTATTCAGCCGTATGGTGGCTGGTTTTTATGTGGGGCTGGAAAACCCATCCTATGTGACGGCGATGAGTGCGCTGACGACCTCCATGTCTGACAAGACCCAGCTGTGTGGTCGATACGGACTGGAGATTATTGCTGACCAGTGGCCCACCGTCGGGATACCCGATGCAATCCTGGCAGATCGTGGGGAGTTGCTTGGCCATCAAATAGAGTCACTGGAAAAGGCTTTCGGCGTCCGTATCGAAAATACCCCGCCATACCGCGGCGACGCAAAAGGGATAGTCGAGCGTTATTTCCGCACGTTGCAAGCCGAATTTAAACCGTTTGCACCGGGTGTAGTTACCGGTACCAGAGTCCGAAAACGGGGCGGTAAAGACTATCGTTTGGACGCAACGCTGACCCTGGATGACTTTACCCGCATCATGTTGGCCTCCATTCTGCACCGGAATCAGTACGCAGTGCTGCCGAAGTATGATCGTGATGCGGATATGCCCAATGATATGGCATTAACACCCCTCAACATCTGGAATTGGGGAATACAAAATCGGACTGGGCGATTGAGGACTGCTTCTGAAGAAGCTCTACGAATTGCTTTGCTGCCGAGGCAAAAAGGCCTATTTGTCCGATTTGGGTGTGAGCTGTTTTGGTGCTTACTACACATCCAAGGAGTTATTGGCATCCGGTTGGCTGCATCGCAACGGAGAACGCAGGGTAACCAACTTGCATGCCGCCTATGATCCAGCAGTCGCTGACAATATCTATCTTTTTCCCGAAGACGGCAGCCTGACAAGACCAAACCAAAGTCTGAGGTAACCTACCTACAGGGTAAGCCGGATGACGGCGCTTTCCCTGACTTTATCGACGAGCTGTTTGGAGACGACGAATGACTCTACCCTCAGGCATGGTGAGTGCTGTTTACCGGGAGACGGGCGTTCCGAGCTACCAGGGAAATCCGTTCATCGAGGCGTTGCCTCCTATCCTTGAGCGCAAGCAGCTTAGAGACGGACTTGGCGGAACCATAGAACTCCGACCGGCTGACATCTATCTCGATGGCGAGACCAGAATACATATTATCTCTCATCTTCTGGATGGCTTCTTTCAGCCGTTAGCGCGACACGTAGAGTTGGAATCCAAGATCTCGATCATACTGCGTCAGGGTTATGTTGGAAGAAACCTGGCCACTGGAGATCTCTCGACCCATATCCGGAATGGGTACGAGCGCATCATGCAGGGGAATTTGTCAGCGGTCCTTGATGACCCAAGTGATCGGCGAAGCGCGCGAAACGCTCTAACTGCTCGCCCTCGATCTTTAATGCAAATCCCGCCTGCCGGCGATAATCCAAATAGGCATTGACCCGGGCAGCAAATGTCTCGTGTGTATTCATGACAACCTCCCGGGCCATGGCAAAGCCACCTGGGCCAGTGCCTTGAGATCGACCTTGGCGTAGATGGTAGTCGTATCCAGATGACGATGGCGGAGCAGATCGGCGTTGCGCACAATGTCCGGATCCGCTGACGCATTGACCGGTGGCCGGTGCCGAACAAAAAGCTCTCGACGAGAGGTGTTTGGTCGACCATCCAACAAGTACTGGGCAATGGCGTACCCGGTGCTCTCGGGCAACGGCATAACATCAATGCGCTTGCCTTTGCTTCGGATAGTCAGCGTTCCGGCATGCCAATCCACATCGTCTAAGCAAAGACGGGCCACTTCGGTTCGGCGCAACCCCAGATCAAGCAGGCATCGCACGATTGCGTAATCGCGCTTGCCGGTCGCATGTTGATGATCAAAGGCGCTGAGCAGCTGTGCGATCTCGGTGCTGGAGAGCACTGGAGGCAGTGTCGCAAGACGCCACTGAGCTACTTGAGGCAAGGCGGCGATCAGTGCTGAGGTATACTCACCCTGGCTTGCACGGAAAACGAAGCAACTTCGCAACGAGATGGTGACGGCACGAATTGAGGCCGGTACCCAACCCACTGTGTAGCGGTTGATGAAACGCATCACATCCATAGCGCCAAGCACCTTCAGATCAATGGCACTGGGGCCAAAACAATGGATAAGGAAATCGCATAAATGGCGGAACCGAGCTGAACGGGTGCTCAGCGCCAAGCCATGCACCTCTTCAAGATGACGGTCGAAGCGCTCAAGTTCCGCTGCAACAGCTGTGGGAACCGGCACGCTGCCTGCCTGAATGCGGTGTTCCTTGGCGTAGAGCATTGCAAGCAGATGCCCAAGTGCAGCTTGCAGCTCATGACGAGCACGACGGCACCGCGCAGCGCATCGACAAACCGGTAGATGCTCATTGATGAAGCGCTTTAACAGTGCATTGTTAATATCGGTAAGATTGGCCTCCTACGTCTTCAGCCAGTGCCCGAAATGCGCAACGCAGTTGACATATCCCTTAACGGTCCCTGCCGCATAACCGCGTTCATTGAGGTAACGAACGTACGCATCCTCACTGATTCTGAGGGGAGCCGGCTGAAGCAAAAACCGCTCTCCTGCCAGCTCCCTGAAATCGATTGATGATCTTTCCTGTAACCTATGGGCCGGGTTCAGAATCACAAAGAGCGGCTCATTCCCTAACCTGGAAACTGATAAGCCAGACAGGGCGTCTTCATCCAGATCTGCGCGGAGAATCGCAGCATCAAGCTTGCCAGCTTTCAGAGATGCGATATGAAAGAGGGCATTTCCTTCGTGTAACTCCAGATTGAGCATTGGGCGATCTGCGAGTAAATCAGCCAAGGCTGAAGTGAGGGTTTTGTAGAAGATGGCGCTTGCTGAATAACCGAGCCGCAACGTTCCTGCCTCACCGTGTGCAGCTTGCCGCGCAACATTGACGCTTCGGTGGGCTGCACTGAGTATTTTCAGGCTTTCCTCAAGAAAGGCTTCGCCTGCCTTCGTGAGGTGCACGCCCCGGGTGTTTCGCTCAAAAAGTGTAACGTCCAGTGTGTCTTCCAGCTTTTTGATGCTTTGGCTCAGCGGCGGCTGAGTAATATGCAATCGTTCGGCAGCTTTCCGGAAGTTAAGCTCCTGTTTTGCGTGCAAGTAGCCCGGAGCGAGCAAATGCTTAATCCAAAGTTAGGGAATAGCGGTATCTCGGCACAGGATGTTAAAGAACTCAGGCAACTGTTGGCGCTCCATTCGGAGGCGTTTGAATTACGGGAGTAAAGAGGCCATTCAACGAACGCCACAACAGCGCAGCAAGTCGGAAGAGGTGTTGCACGCGCGCTTACGGGTCAGAGTGGCCTCCGGGAGGTTGACCAACGAGCACAGCTGACC
>JAKDUK010000123.1 GCA_030457765.1 Marinobacter sp.
CCGCGCCGGTTCTGAACTTCTCGTTCCAGGCAAGCATCCAGATCCAGCTCATCTCCGTCCAGTTGCCGTTTTTGCCATTGTTTGAGTGGCTTTAGTGCACTGAACTGTCGTTGCAAGCGTTTTGCCGGCCGGCGCAGTGCCTCCGGGAGGTCTGCGGGCACGGCGTCTTTTGCCAGCATGGGTTGCAGGCAGCAAAAGGCCTGCCGATAGCTCTGGCTGCGCCAATCCCACTCCGGCAAGTGAATGCCCGGACCAAGCTGCAGATCGTCGTGTTCCTCCGAGGGTAGGTCAAGATCGAATTTGATAGCCGATGATGTTTCCTTGCGATCATTAGAAACGGAGATCATATCCATATCATCCGCCACCGATTCGGCATCTTCTTCGTCTGTATCATCGCCTGCACGGTCAACCGGAATGAAGTCTGTCCAGGAGAACAGGCTTTCCAGGCGAAAGATCATCAACCCCTGATCGCGATCGAAAGCGTCTACCCGCTCTGCCTGCCGGCGCTTGTTCTTCTTGGTCAGTCCTCCGGGGCTGGATTGAGTGTCTTCATCGCCGGTTACGGATCCGCTGGCTTTGCCTTGTTCCAGCGCCGGGTATAACCAGAGGATGACCGGCCAGGGGTCGGTGTCGGCAACGGGTAGGGCAGGTACGCTGCCCGGGTGGATAAGTGCTTGTCGGATAGCTTGTTCGCGGCTGGCTTCGGCTTCAGACAGGTTCTCTGGCTCGGGGCGCCAGTGCAAAACGTACTTAACCAGGCGCTGATAAACGGTTTCCAGCCCCGGCCAACGCACGATGACGTCCTGAACCAGCGACTGATTACCGGTAAACCAGTCGCGATCGGTGGTCGCAGGCGAAGCCGCGAGTGCGGCCAGCCAGATATAGAGATCCCGGTTTAAGCTTTTGGATGGAAATTTGGCCACTCTTTCAGGTAGACGCAGGTTCTGCTCATCCCGCCATGCCAGTTCAAATTTCCGGTGGGTACCTGCAAGTTTGTGCAAAAACCGGCGACGCAGGCGAAAGTGTCTGGGTTCTGCTGTCACCAAACTGAGGGCAGGATCGCCCCCAAAGGCGCGGAACACAATGCCCAGACTGCGGGCCTCATCTTTCAGGTAAACGGCGTGCTCGGGAAATTCACCCAGAGCCTGGCGGGTAATGTACTCATGCCATTTGTAGCCGACCCACTCTTCCATCTCAGGCTCCTTTCATTTCAAGCGCTGTTAAGCCCGCTGCTTGGCAGGCTGGCTATCAAGTTGGTGTATAGGGATCAAAACAGTCTGCCGGCTTGGCTCGCCTGGCTGCCAGTGCAGCAGACTGCCTTCGGGATTGTCTTTTTGCACCTCACGGCAAGCGCTCACGCATTGCAGGCATTGGGTGCAGGAAAATTTTGCGCGTTTATGGCTGCGGGTTGGTAGCCGCATGGGGCAGGCGGCGTCGCAGGCTTTTGTGCAGTCGCGGCAGGCCGCTGCGCGAGTGGTGTCAAAGGTGACCAATTGTCCGCGGCCATGGGTCATCCAGGCAATGCTCTGTACAACGCCAAATACGCAGCCGTATTTGCAAAAAAGGTGGCGCGCAAACAGAAAGTCCAGCGTAAAAATCGTGGTTGCTATAGCGAGAAAAATGGCCGGATAAAAGTTCAGATTGCCCGTGACCAAATCGGCATATAGTGGAATAGGCGGCAGCAAATACGAAAGCAGCGCCAGAGCCCAGGAAAAGCCGATCAACGCGCAAACCAGCGTCAAACCGGCCCAGTGTATAACCTTGCCACGACGACCTTTTTTCAGGGCTTCCCAGAGGGTGGGGCGGCCGGTAATGCGTGTCATCAGGTTGTTGATGGTTTCTACCACAGAGAAGTGCGGACACAGCCAGCCGCAATAAATTCGCCCCCATTTCCAGGCAACCCATAATACAAGGGGAACCAGCACCAGAATGGGAAGAATAAACCACAGCAAAACCTGGCTGGCGACGTCCATAGGAGAACTTTGCACCACCCAGTCGAGATTCAGGTTGAACGAAAGCGGAAACCCGAATAAGACAAACTGGGTTTCTGTTAAGTCATAGCGAAAAATATTCAAGACCGGTGCCAGCAGGAACAGCCCAAAAAAAGCGGCGCGTGTGCTTAGCCGCTTGCTTTGGAGTGTGTCTTTTGGGTTCGCTTGCTGCACGGTCACGATTTAATTCCGGATAAGCAGGGCCGGAAACCTGTTCCGGCCCTATGGGTTTAAAGGATGGCGGGTTACGCGTCCTTAAGTGCGGGGCCGCTGTGAACCTCTTCGTCAAAGGAGGCTTGCCCCTTGATAAAGAAGCTGCAGAGATAAATCACAAGCCCGGCCATAAAGAAGCAGCCGGCAATCATGCGCGCCCAGTAAAACAGTGCGATGTTGTCCTGGGTGGCCATGAACGACAGCGCTTCACCGCTCTCCGGAATACGTTGCAGCCAGATTTGCAGTATGCCCGCGCCAGTCAGGAACAGAGTGATAAACACCATGGAAATGGTCATCAGCCAGAAGCCCCACATTTCCACCACCTGGGCCGTATTGCTGTTGCCGTAGGGTCGGCCACGCATGATAGGCATGGCGTAGGAAATAATAGTAAGCACGATCATCACATAGGCTCCGAAGAACGCCATATGGCCGTGGGCCGCAGTGATCTGGCTGCCATGGGTATAGTAGTTTATCGGTGCCAACGTATGCAGAAAGCCCCACACGCCTGCGCCCAGGAAGGCCATCACCGCTGTGCCCATAGCCCAGAGCGTGGCAGCCTTGTTGGGGTGGTTACGCTTGCGCCGGTTGATCATGGTGAAGGCAAACAGCACCATCATGAAAAACGGCAGGGGTTCCAGTGCCCCGAACACAGAGCCCAGCCACAGCCAGTACTCCGATGGCCCAATCCAGAAGTAGTGGTGCCCGGTGCCGATGATGCCGGTAATCAGCGCCATGGCAATAATGACGTACAGCCACTTCTCAATGACTTCTCTGTCTACACCGGTGATTTTGATCAATACGAAGGCCAGGATGGCGCCCATGATCAGTTCCCATACACCTTCAACCCACAGGTGTATGACGAACCACCAGTAGTATTTGTCGGTGGCCAGGTTACTGGGGTTGTAGAAGGAGAACATCCACAGCGCTGCCAAACCGATCAAACCGGTAATCAATATAATATTGACCACGGTTTTGCGGCCTCTGAGGGCGGTCATCATGATGTTGAATATGAACCCGACAAACACCAGGGCCAAGCCTATTTTGGTAATAGTGGGTTGTTCCAGAAACTCCCGGCCCATGGTGGGCAGCAGTTTATTCATGGTGATATCCGCCAGAGTGGCGTAATCCACAAACAGATAGCCAAGAATGGTGAGTGTGCCGGCAGCGGCAAAGACCCAGAACAGTATCCACGCAAGTAGCGGGCTGTAGAGCTCGGTTTGCGCTTCTTCTGGCACCAGGTAGTAGGTTGCCCCCATAAAGCCGAACAATAGCCACACGATCAGCAGGTTGGTATGAACCATACGCGCAACGTTGAAGGGGATTTCTGGGAACAGAAAGTCACCCACCACGTACTGCAAGCCCAGAATCAGGCCGAACACGATCTGACCGGCAAACAGAATCAGGGCAAAGACAAAGTAGGGCATCGCGACCCGTTGAGACTCGTATTTCATGTTTACTTCCTTAGCCTTCAATGTTGGGCGGCCAGTCGTTATCGTCGATCTTCGATGTCCATTCGAGGAATGAAGCCAGATCGTTGATTTCCTGGTCGGTCAGGTTGAATTGCGGCATTTGCCTGCGGCCAGGCACGTTGGTGGGCATGGCGTTCATCCAGGCGTTCATGTAAGCCTTGAATACGTCGCTATTGCCTGCGCCGCGGCGGTCGAACACGTTGGCGAGCTCTGGTGCAAAGTAAGCGCCTTCACCCATGATGGAGTGACAACCAACACAGTTGTTGTTTTCCCAGACGTGTTTGCCCCGGACTACCTCCTCGGTAAG
>JAKDUK010000124.1 GCA_030457765.1 Marinobacter sp.
AGTCTGTATCTGCCGATGGGCATCGTGAAAACTCTCGTAGAGCAGGAGCTGCCAGCGCAAGCTGGCCCGACAGAAGAAAGGGTCGAATCAGCGCAAGAAGACTCGGGCGCGGATCGCTCGGTTGCACCGGAAAACGGCCAACGTGCGGGAGGATTTTCTTCATCAAACCAGTCGGTCGGTGGTGGATTCGGCCAAGGTCATTGTCATGGAAGACCTGAAACTGGCCAACATGACCAAGCGGGCTGCGCCCGTGGCCGGACAATCGCCAGACTCAGGCGAAATTCCGGTGCGTACATTGCGGCCATGCGGACAACGCGGATCGAAACGCCGAGTTGGTGATCCGCAAGCGGGCAAATCGTCGGATTCGGCTGAAAAGCAGGGACGTTCCGTTCTCAGGTACCTCAGCTGTAGAGTTTATGGCTCGTGGCTCGATGAGGCATCTGGTGGAGGCCCGGTGTTAGCTCAATCTCAGGGCCGTTTTATTACGGCTGGTCGTAGTGCCCGCCAATGGCGAAAATATAAATGGCGTTGTCGTCAAAGCGGTATATCAGCCTGTCTTTTTGTGAGACTCGTCTCGACCACAACTCTGATAAATTATGCTTCAGTGGCTCAGGTTTGCCGATGCCAACGGATGGGTCTTCAGACCGGAGCATTTCTTTGAGCAGCTTGCGGAGTGCTTTGTGCAGTTTCTGATCCCTCTCGCGCATCTGTTCATAGGCATTCCAGGTGTTGCCCTCAAATACCAGTGATCTCATTCATCTGCTCGTCATCCGGTGTGTATCCTTGGCCACGGTTGTGGGTTTCAAGAGAGGCTGCAATTTGTTGCATAAGGTCCCGGTTCTGAAGAACATGCAAAGTCTCTTGCTCTCTTTCCCAATCCTCAGCGCTCATAACTACGAAGGCCTCTCCGGCACGACGTGTCACCTTGAGAGGTTCGTGCCTGTTAATGACTTGTTCCACAACACTTTTCAGATTGTCTCTGAATTTGTTGACGCTGATGATGTCCATGTTTGTACCAATATGTACGGAGTTTCCGTACAACTATAACGCAATTGTTTTAATAGGCCTAGCCCGGGTCCAGGCTCAGCTCGCGTCACCGCTGAACAAAAAGGTCATCCTGGTAAAGCGATTCGATCGGGTGGTTAGTAAGACGTCTGTGTACCGTCGCCACATGATCAGCGCCATGACGCTCCTGAACCTGGATGAATACGAAGTCCGGCGGGGCTACTCCAGCTACCTCGACCTAGCGGATTTGCTGCGCAAATACGCCCGTAATTTTGGGGATGATGGTGCCGAGCTCTTCCGAAGAATGGTATTTAACATTCTGATTGGCAATACAGACGACCATGCCAGGAACCACGCCTGCTTCTGGGATGGAGAGTTCCTGGATCTAACGCCAGCCTACGACGTTTGTCCCCAGCCCCGGGCCGGTCTGTCTGCGGACCAGGCCATGGAAGTTGGCGAATGGGGCCGAAAATCGAATCTTCAAAACGCCATCAGCGATTGTGAGCGGTTTGGTTTGTTGGTGGGTGAGGCGGATGAGATTATCCGTGAGATGGTTGAGATAGTTGAAGGCAACTGGCGACAGGTCTTTGCCAACGCCGGCGTGCCGGATGGCCACCTTGATTTCCTTTCAACGTCGACCATCGCCAGCGAGTCGGTGTTCTACGAGCTAGAGTAGAGCACCGGAAAGCGCTCATGAAGATGCTGAGATTTAATTGGAAACCGGCACAAAGTTACGACCGGGATTGCGTTGACCCCGGAGGGTAAGAGTGATTTCATCTGCTCAAAACTCCCAAGCCCTCAAGTACCGCATCACTGTTGCCCGCTCGGCATTGAGATTTCGGGATCGCATTGAACTGCTATTACATATAATATGATCAGTATGATGCATTATGGCATATCAAAATGAGCTACATCACAGAGCAGATACTGGACAACCTACGAGACGCGCGGATACGTAAAGGATTTAGCCAACGGGAGCTGAGCGCGCGCTCGGGTGTACCACAAAGCCATATCTCGAAAATCGAATCAGGTAGTGTTGACCTGCGCGTGTCCAGTTTGATTGCACTCGCTCGCGTGCTCGACCTGGAGCTATTGGTTGTGCCTAAAAAGTCTGTTCCTGCGATACAGTCGATCATTCGAAGCAGTAACGGTACTCACGCTGAAGGGGAGCACGTGTCGCCTGCTTACCGTTTAGAGGAAGACAACGATGCCTAACCGCGTTTCTACCCTGAATGTTTTGCTGCACGGAAAACCGATCGGCACGATCACCAACGTGGGTCATGACAGATCGCTATTTGCTTTTACAGATCCGTACATCAGTGATGAATCGCGGTCGGTGTTAGGGCTTGGCTTTAAAGATTCGCTGGGCGGCTTGCTGACTGATTTCAAACCGACGCAAAATCAGTTGCTTCCGTTTTTCTCCAATCTACTGCCAGAAGAAAGAATGCGCCACTATCTGGCAGCGCGTGCAGGCGTAAATCCGGCGCGGGAATTTTTTCTATTGTGGGTACTCGGACAAGACTTGCCAGGCGCGGTCACGGTTGAACCGGCCGATGGTGAAGCGTTCCCGCCGAATGGTCATCACGAAAACCCGGATGATCCGAGACGCGAGGCGCCCATGCGCTTTTCATTGGCGGGTGTGCAGTTGAAATTTTCCGCCGTGCAACAGGCAAAGGGTGGTTTAACGATCCCGGCGACAGGGCAGGGTGGCTCATGGATTGTGAAGTTGCCGTCGTCTCGATTCGAGGCCGTACCCGAAAATGAATATGCGATGATGGAATTGGCGCGCATGCTGGGAATGGATGTGCCAGAGACTCAGTTACTGCCGATCAACCAGATTGCCAATATCCCGGAAGGGATTGGGCAGTTTGGTGATAGTGCCTTCGTGATCAAGCGTTTTGACCGTGCGGATGGGCACGCCATACACATTGAGGACTTTGCCCAGGTGTTTGGCGTATACCCTCACGATAAATACAAAAAAGCCAGTATGCGTAACATTGCCCAGGTGTTGGCCATAGAAGGTCAGGACCAGGACATTGCTGAATTTACCCGACGATTGGTCTTCAATACACTGATAGGCAATGCGGATATGCACCTGAAAAATTGGTCCGTGATCTACAAAGACAGGCGCACAGCATCGATTGCCCCCGCGTATGACTTTGTTTCGACCGTTCCCTATCTCCCCGACGATAGTGCGGCGCTAAAGGTCAGTCGCAGCAAAAAGTTCAGCGATTTCACGCTGGATGAATTGTCTCACTTGGCCGCTAAAGCGATGCTCCCGGAAAAGTGGGTGTTGGATATCGCCAGGGAAACTGTCGCAGGCTTCCATGAGCTATGGGCGAAAGAAAAAGCACACTTGCCGCTGACCCAATCCATGATCGCGGCCATCGAGCGGCACCTGCGCACCATACCGATCTGGTAATAGGATAGCTAAGCTCTGCATTGACACCCTCCCCGTCCTTTAGTGCGGGCTTGTCGCGCATTTTGGTCCATCAGGATGATCACAGCAAAAACTGGGCGTTTTTGCAGGGCGACGACGGTCAGTGGCAGCCGGCGCCGTTTTATGATGTCACGTTTAGTCCTGGGCGTTTTGGCGAGCATGCGACAGCCTACGCGGGGTTTGACAAACAACCGCCCTTGAGGGCGTTGCAGAAGCTGGCTGCCGCGGCAGGGTATGCGTCATGGCCGCAAGCGCGCGAAGATTTTCAGGGTGTGCTGGAGGCTCTGGCGGAGTTTTCAGCAGTCGCAAAGGGGCTTGGTGTCAGTGCGCAGACTATTCGTCTCATTCAGCAGCAGCTGGATCAGGCATACCATCAGAACAGAGGCTTGTTAGTTGGATAACGAGGGCATCGACGAAGTGGGGCTTAGTCATTCCCAGGCGATCCAATTGTTCGTAAAAGCGGTTATTAATCGAGGCGGCATCCCGTTTGAGCTGAAAGCGCGCCAGCCGAATAAGACAAGTATTGCTGCCAT
>JAKDUK010000050.1 GCA_030457765.1 Marinobacter sp.
GCGGGCATGACCGCACACATCATTACCGACCCCATGGACATCATCCACGCACTGGACATGTTTTCCCCCGAAATCATCATTCTCGACATGTACATGCCAGGCTGCACCGGCATGGAGATCGCCAGAGTGATCCGCCAGCAGGACAAGTTCCACAGTGTGCCGATCATTTACTTATCGGCAGAAGACGATGTCACCAAACAACTACATGCCATGAGCCTGGGTGGCGATGACTTTTTAACCAAGCCAATCGACCCGAAACACCTGATTGCAACACTCCACAACCGGGGCCGTCGTGCCCGCTCTCTGTTGGCACTGATGATTCGTGACAGCCTCACAGGGTTGTATAACCATACCCACACACTGCATTTGCTGGATCAGGAAATTGTCAGGGCCCGGCAAAAAAATCAGCCCTTGTGTTTTGCGATGCTCGATATCGATTACTTCAAGAAGGTAAACGACACCTTTGGCCATCCCATTGGCGACCGCGTGATTCGCAGCCTCTCGATGTTTCTCAAACAGCGCCTGCGCAAAACCGATCATATAGGCCGTTATGGTGGCGAGGAGTTTGCCATTATTCTCCCCGACACCCGACCCCTCGATGCCCGCAATGTTCTCAACGAAATCCGTGAACGCTTCTCCGAGCTCCAGCAACCTGCGGGCGGTAGAGAGTTTAACGTTACCTTTAGCTGCGGCGTGGCTGCCTGGGATAACAACTCCTCCCAAACCCTGTGTGAAAATGCCGATCGCGCCCTGTATATCTCTAAAGAACATGGCCGAAACCGCGTCACACTTGCCGACACCTAGCAAGCACACATAGCCCGTGGGGCAGTTCTCCCGAGCTGCCCGTATGAAACCATTGTCGTATAGAAGTCATCTCCGTCGTTCACGACAATGATTGCTTTCAGTGAAAAGATCTCATTTCTATTGTGCTGGCCATTTCGTCGCAACCAACGGGCAGCAGACAACATTGTCAAAAAGTGTTGATCTGAAGAAAAAAAGCACACACCATGGGTAGAAAATGCCGTTATTTTCGGCGATCCTGTTATTAAAGTTATAAAGGCAGACGCAATCATGTCTACAATCCTGGTGCTCCATGGCCCCAACCTGAACATGCTCGGAACCCGCGAGCCCGAGGTTTATGGCCACGAGACGCTGACAGATATTGATAAGCAGCTACAGGAGAGTGCAGCAAAACACGGCCATCACCTGTTGCACCTGCAATCAAACGCAGAATATGAACTGATTGACCGGATACACGAAGCCCGGGCCGAAGGCGTAGATTTCATTATCATCAACCCTGCAGCGTTCACGCACACCAGTGTTGCCCTACGGGACGCGATACTGGCTTCAGAAATTCCTTTTATAGAAGTACATCTTTCCAACGTGCATGCGCGGGAAGCCTTCCGCCATCACTCGTATTTTTCCGATATCGCCGAGGGCGTTATTTGCGGATTAGGCAGCCAGGGGTACGAATTCGCACTTCAGGCAGCCATAAAACGAATTCACCGATAGACCTGACAACACGGGATTGAATTGACTATGGATATTCGCAAAGTTAAAAAACTGATTGAACTGCTCGAGGAGTCTGACGTCGAAGAGCTTGAGATTCACGAAGGAGACGACTCTGTGCGCATCTCCCGCCGTCGTGAACAAACAGCCGGCGCCCAATACATCAGCCACTATGCGCAACCACCTGTGCCTCAATCCGCTCAGGCGCCAGAAACCCCGGGGCCAGTCCAGGAAGACAGCACACAGCAGGCTATCCGAAATGGACACGCTCTGCTTTCTCCCATGGTCGGAACCTTTTACCGGGCACCTTCTCCCACCGCCGAGATGTTTGTAGAAGTAGGCCAGTCGGTTAAAGCCGGCGAGGTTGTCTGCATTGTAGAAGCTATGAAGATGATGAACCAGATTGAAGCCGACAAGAGCGGTACGGTGACAGAAGTTCTGGTTGAGAACGGTCAACCCGTGGAGTTTGACCAGCCGCTGTTAATCATTTCCTGAACCCGGTGATAGCTACTCATGGCCATGTTAGAAAAAGTTCTGATCGCAAACCGGGGTGAAATAGCCCTTCGGATCCTGCGTGCATGTAGAGAGCTCGGCATTAAGACTGTTGCGGTTCACTCACAGGTTGACCGCGACCTGATGCACGTGCGCCTGGCTGATGAATCCGTTTGTATCGGCCCCAACAGCCCGCTGGAAAGTTACCTCAATATTCCGACCATTATCAGCGCGGCGGAAGTAACGGATTCCGTGGGTATTCACCCAGGTTACGGGTTCCTTGCCGAGAATGCCGACTTTGCCGAGCAAGTCGAAAGAAGCGGCTTCCGCTTTATAGGTCCCAAGGCCGAGACTATTCGCTTGATGGGTAACAAGGTCTCTGCCATTAACGCCATGATTCGTGCGGGTGTCCCTACGGTACCCGGCTCAGACGGCCCGCTAACGGATGACGACGAGCGCACCCTGCAAATAGCCCGCAGAATTGGCTATCCGGTAATGATCAAGGCCGCATCCGGAGGCGGCGGTCGTGGCATGCAGGTGGTTCATTCCGAGGCCGCACTGCTCAAGGCTGTACAAATTACCCAGACAGAGGCCAAAAATGCGTTTGGCGACCCAACGGTGTATCTGGAAAAATTTCTCGAAACACCACGCCATGTGGAGATTCAGATACTGGCAGACATGCATGGCAACTGTATCCACCTGGGTGACCGTGACTGCTCTATGCAGCGTCGTAATCAGAAGGTCATTGAAGAAGCCCCGGCTCCCAACATCGAGCCAGAGGCCCGCAAACGCACGCTTAAAGCTTGTGTGGATGCCTGTAAAGAAATTGGCTATGTAGGTGCCGGCACGTTCGAGTTCCTATACCAGGACGGCGAGTTCTTTTTCATTGAGATGAACACCCGTGTACAGGTAGAGCATCCCGTTTCCGAGATGGTGACCGGTGTGGATATCGTTCGCGAACAGCTTCGCATTGCCAGCGGACTGCCATTGCAATACACACAAGACGAAGTCCACATTTCAGGCCATGCCATGGAGTGCCGTATAAACGCGGAAGACCCGGCAACCTTTGTACCCAGCCCCGGAAAAGTGACACACTTCCATCCGCCAGGTGGTAACGGCGTGCGGGTAGACTCACACTTGTACAGTGGCTATACGGTACCTCCTTATTATGACTCACTCATTGCAAAACTGATCACCTGGGGCGACGATCGCCAAGTTGCTCGCCGACGCATGAAAATTGCTCTGGACGAGATGCTGGTAGAAGGTATTAAGACCAATCAGCCCCTGCACCGAAAGCTGGTGCGCGATGGCGGGTTTAAAACGGTAGACTTCACCATTCACCATCTTGAGAAACTGATGCGGGACTAGTGTCCTGCATCACACTGCAGGAAGACCTATGCCCTGGATACAACTTCAGATCCCGGCTGATCCCGATACCGCGGATCAGCTTGAGGATCTACTTATGGAGATGGGCTCTGATGCCGTCTCCATGGAAGATGCGGCAGATCAGCCGCTTTACGAGCCAGACCCTGGCACTACTCCCCTATGGAGCCAGACAACGGTTACCGGGCTGTTTCAGTCAGACCGGGATATAGACCAGCTGTGCAGCGATGTACGTAACGCCTGGCACCAGCAAACTCAGCAAGACCTCGCAGACATAGACGTCACACTAATTGAAGACAAAGACTGGGAACGAGCCTGGATGGACGATTTTCATCCGCTGCAGTTCGGTGAACGCCTGTGGATAGTACCCAGCTGGGCCGACGCGCCCAACCCGGACGCGGCAAACTTGATGCTCGACCCAGGCTTAGCTTTCGGGACCGGCACACACGCCACCACCGCTTTGTGCCTGGAGTGGCTGGACGGAAAAAACGTGACCGGTAAGCAAATAACCGACTACGGCTGCGGCTCCGGTATTCTTGGCTTGGCGGCCCTGTTACTTGGGGCAGAGCACGTGGTGGGCGTAGACACCGATCCCCAGGCACTGGAAGCTAGCCGCGAGAACGCTCGCCGTAACGAGGTGGATCAGACTAAACTGGACCTCTATCTGCCCAAAGACGAGCCCAACACCAAATCCGATATCATGCTGGCAAATATTCTCGCACAGCCCCTGATAGGCTTGGCGTCGCATTTGGCATCGTTAACAAAGCCGGGAGGTGACCTGGTGCTTTCAGGCATCTTGTCTAACCAGGCTCGCGAGGTGATGGCCGCCTACGAGCCCTGGTTTATTATGGATGAGCCGGAACAGCGTGAAGAATGGATACGCCTCACAGGACGACGTAACGACAGATGACGAAAACTGTCTTAACAACTAAACTGCGTAACTCGTAGTTTAGTCGCTTTCAGGAACGAAGCATGCCCCAGAGTAGTCTGCAGACCCAGTGCCCCAAATGTCGTACCCGCTTTCGGGTGACCGATGAACAGCTTGGTATTGCCAAGGGCAAGGTGCGCTGCGGTCACTGCATGGATGTTTTCAATGCCGTCGAACACCAAGTAACTACGGCTGGCTCACTGAAAACGCCCTCTGGTGCAGACAGCAAAGCGCCAGCGCAGAGCACTCCCCCCGAGAGCCCGGCCGCCAGCTTTACCAGTGACACCACAGAAGACGAATTTCTTTTTGCAGACAACCCTGAAGAAGACGCCGAAGAAGGCCGCTACGCTGGCACAAAACTGACATTCTCCGATGACGAACTGAGCGACAGCTTTCGCAGCTTCGATGACAAAGATCTATCCACGCAAAGTGAGACTGACGAAGAGCACGCACAGAGCATCGATGAAAGCTGGGCCGAAGCGATTCTCCGGGAAGACAGCGCGTCCGAAAAAATAACTCCAGAGGCAGAAACAATACAAAAAGCGCCCTTTGAAGCCGAACCTGAACCTGAACCTGAACCTGAAAATTCAAACGCGGCTGCAGACGAAGAAGACCCTTTAGAACCACAAAAAGAAGAACCCTTCTCGGCAAGCCCTCCGTTTGGTGACCTCAGACACGAACCCGTATCCGTTGGTAGTGGCAACAAAAGCTGGCTGCGCACCCTGGTGTGGTCAATCATTGTACTTGGACTCATAGGCGCACTGGTTGCGCAAGTTACCTGGTTTCAGTTTGACCGGCTGTCTGCTGTGCCGGAACTTCGGCCCTTTTATGAAAAAGGCTGCGAGCTGGCAGGCTGTGAGCTAACACCACTGATTGACGTCAAAGCCATTCAGAGCCGCAAGCTGGTGGTTCGCACAGACCCGAAAAATCGCAACCAGCTAGTTGTTGATGCGGTCATCATTAACCGAGCGGACTTTCAGCAACCTTTCCCGGCCATTGCCCTAACCTTCTCCAATCTCAATGGCGACGTTGTTGCCCAGAGTGTTTTCACACCGTCGGAATACCTTGCCGGCGAGGCCGATGAACTCGATATTATGCCTGTGGAAACTCCCGTGCGCATTGCTATAAACATCCGTGATCCGGGCCGAGACGCTGTTAATTACAACATAATCTTTCGACCCTACACGCCCTGATACTGGTTACCGGCGCCTACCCGGCAACCAGGCCCCACCACACCTCATAGAACAAAAGTCAACCAAAAAGGGCGAAAAATAATCAGGTTTTTCGCCTCCTTGCCCCTTCAATCACGATGCCCTCAGCGGTATCATTAGCGCCCCTCGGAACGGGTATCGGTTATTTATTAAACAACTGTTCTCGTCCGACTTTTGCGTAACCTGCTGTGATACGGATTCAAACCATGTTGCCAACGGCAAAAATCGGGCCGTACACTTTGCCCAACCCGCTGATTGTTGCACCCATGGCCGGTGTGACAGACCGCCCTTTTCGGCTGCTCTGTCGCAGAATGGGCGCAGGACTGGCCGTGTCAGAAATGGTCACAGCAGACAGCAAACTCTGGCACACACGCAAATCTAAAACCCGCATGGATCACGCCGGAGAGCCAGAGCCAAGATCCGTACAGATTGCCGGCGGCGATCCGGACATGCTGGCCAACGCGGCCCGGCTTAATGCGGACTCTGGCGCTCAAATTGTCGACATCAACATGGGCTGCCCAGCAAAAAAGGTGTGCAACAAGGCGGCGGGTTCGGCGCTGATGAAAGATGAAAGCCTGGTTCACGACATACTGGAAGCCGTGGTTGGTGCGGTTAATATCCCCGTTACGCTAAAAATGCGCACTGGCTGGGATCAGGACAACCGCAACGCACTTACCATTGCGCGTATGGCAGAAGACCTCGGCATTCAGGCACTGGCGATTCATGGCCGCACCCGTGCGGATAAGTACAATGGCGATGCAGAGTACGACACCATTGCCGACGTAAAATCCCGCGTGGGTATCCCGGTATTCGCCAACGGTGATGTTGCATCACCGGATAAGGCCCGCTGGGTTCTGAAACATACTGGAGCCGACGGCCTGCTTATCGGCCGCGCGGCACAAGGCCGCCCATGGATCTTCCGGGAAATTCTGCATTTTCTCGAAACCGGTGAGCACCTGCCGGCGCCGCCACTGAGCGAAGTGGAAGACATTTTAGGCGAGCACCTAAGCGCCCTGCACAGCTTTTACGGAGAACGCATGGGTGTACGCATTGCCAGAAAACACGTGGGTTGGTATTTACAGTCTCACGACCCGGACAAACAGTTCCGTAATTGCTTCAATGCGCTCAATGATGCGCGGGAGCAAAAAGACAGCATTCAACAGTATTTTTCAGGCTTACGAAATGGAGAGGTATTCGCAGCATGACCGCTGAGACTTTGGCAAACAACACGGCTAACACACCGGCCAACGATGATAATCACCAGCTACAAACGGTGAACAGCAGCGGCACCACCGTTACCCTGCGCGATCACGTTGAGGTGGCCCTGAAAAACTACATCGCCCAGCTTGATGGCGCACCTGTTACAGAGGTATACCAACTGGTGCTTTCTGAGGTGGAAGCACCACTGCTTGAGCAGGTAATGAAGTACACCCGCAACAACCAGACCAAGGCATCTACCATGCTCGGCCTGAACCGCGGAACCCTGCGCAAAAAACTGAAGCAGTACGGCCTGCTATAATCGAGACACCCTGATTTTAAGAGGGCCTCCCGGATACCCTCCGCGAGGCCCTTGTTCGTTCATCCCAAGTGAAGAATGTGACCCATGGCAAACCAGGCTAACACCCCCGTCCGTCGCGCGCTGATCAGCGTGAGTGATAAATCCGGCATCGTCGACTTCGGGCGCGCTCTCACCGACCGCGGCATCGAACTACTCTCCACCGGAGGTACATTTCGCCTTCTGAAAGAAAACAGGGTTCCTGTTACCGAAGTGTCTGATTACACCGGGTTTCCGGAAATGATGGACGGTCGTGTGAAAACCCTGCACCCAAAAATTCATGGTGGCATTCTGGGCCGTCGGGGTACCGACGATACCGTTATGGGCGAACACGGTATCGACCCCATTGATATGGTAGTGGTCAACCTTTATCCCTTTGAATCCACCGTTGCCAACCCCGACTGCGATCTCGCCACCGCCATCGAAAACATCGATATCGGCGGCCCCACCATGGTTCGCGCGGCGGCCAAGAATCATAACGACGTGGCCATAGTGGTTAATGCCTCAGATTACAGCCGGGTGCTGAAAGAGCTGGACGATAACGACAGCCAGCTAACCCACAGCACGCGTTTTGATCTGGCCGTAAAGGCTTTTGAGCATACGGCAGGGTATGACGGTGCTATTGCCAACTACCTGGGCGGTCGCACAGCCGGTAACGAAAACGCTGATTTCCCACGCACCTTCAATAGCCAATACGTGAAAGTGCAGGACATGCGTTACGGCGAAAACCCGCACCAACGCGCCGCTTTTTATGCGGAGCGCAACCCGAAAGAAGCCAGTGTTGCCACAGCAAAACAGCTTCAGGGTAAAGAGTTGTCTTACAACAACGTGGCAGATACAGACGCGGCGCTGGAATGTGTGAAGCCGTTTGCAGACCCGGCCTGCGTGATCGTTAAGCACGCGAACCCCTGCGGCGTTGCGATAGGTGCCGATATCCTCCAGGCTTATGATCTGGCCTTTGCCACCGACCCCACATCTTCGTTTGGTGGCATTATTGCCTTCAACCGCGAACTGGACGCCGCAACAGCCAAGTCCATAATTGACCGCCAGTTTGTAGAGGTGATTATTGCGCCCACCATCGCCCCTGAAGCCATCGAGCTTGTCAGCGCCAAAAAGAACGTACGTCTGTTGGCCTGCGGCAATCTGGCTGGCGAACGCGCCCAGAGCATGGACTACAAGCGAGTCACCGGAGGGCTGCTGGTTCAGGATCGCGACCTGGGCATGGTAGCCATGGACGACGTAAAAGTCGTGACGACCCGCCAGCCAACGGAGCACGAACTGAACGATCTGTTATTTGCGTGGGAAGTAGCAAAATACGTCAAATCCAACGCCATCGTTTATGCCAGATCAGGCCGTACTATTGGTGTTGGCGCAGGTCAGATGAGCCGCGTATACAGCGCCAGAATCGCCGGCATCAAAGCCGCCGATGAAGATCTCGAAGTAAAAGGATCAGTTATGGCCTCTGATGCCTTCTTCCCGTTCCGGGATGGCATGGATGCAGCAGCCGAAGCCGGTATCACCGCCGTTATCCAGCCAGGTGGCTCCATGCGGGACCAGGAAGTAATTGATGCCGCCAATGAGCATGGCATAGCCATGGTATTCACCGGTATGCGCCACTTCCGGCACTGAGACAACACCTTATTAAAGTACAGGGCAACGAGATATGAATATTCTGGTAATCGGCAGCGGTGGACGCGAGCACGCTTTGGCCTGGAAAGCGGCCCAGTCTCCGGATGCAGATACGGTTTTTGTCGCACCCGGCAACGCCGGTACCGCCCATGAACCGGGCGTAAAAAACGTTGACATTGATGTGCTTGATTTGGAGGGTTTGGCCACATTTGCCGCCAACAACAACGTTGGCTTAACCATTGTAGGGCCAGAAGCGCCGTTGGTAGCCGGTATTGTAGATCTCTTCGAAGAACGCGGCCTGCGCGTATTCGGCCCTAGCGCCAGCGCAGCACAACTGGAAGGCTCTAAAGCGTTTACCAAGGATTTCCTGGCCCGCCAGAATATTCCCTCTGCCAGCTACGGCAACTTCACAGACGTAGACGAAGCCCTGGCGTATGTTCGCAAGCAAGGCGCACCCATTGTTGTGAAAGCTGACGGCCTGGCCGCCGGCAAAGGCGTGATTGTTGCCATGACTCTTGCAGAAGCCGAAGACGCCATACGTGACATGCTTGCCGGCAATACTTTTGGCGATGCCGGCAGCCGCGTGGTGGTTGAAGAATTTCTCGACGGCGAGGAAGCCAGCTTTATTGTCATGGTGGACGGCGATAATGTTCTGCCCATGGCCACCTCCCAGGATCATAAGCGGGTAGGAGATGGCGATACCGGCCCCAACACCGGCGGCATGGGAGCCTATTCTCCAGCGCCAGTGGTCACCGCCGAGGTGAACCAGCGCATCATGGAGGAAGTCATCTACCCAACCGTGCGCGGTATGGCTGCCGAAGGCTTGCCATACAAAGGTTTCCTGTATGCCGGCTTGATGATCGACACCGCTGGTGCGCCCAAGGTTATCGAATTCAACTGCCGTTTTGGCGACCCGGAAACCCAGCCTATCCTGCTGCGCATGCAATCCGATATTGTAGAGCTCTGCCAGGCTGCCATTGATGGCAAGCTGGATCAGTGCAGCTCTGAGTGGGACGAGCGCGCAGCCGTGGGCATTGTACTGGCTGCTGGAGGCTACCCGGGCAGCTACAGTAAAGGCGATGTTATCTCAGGCCTGCCGGAAGCAGACACAGACGGCGAGAAAGCATTCCATGCCGGCACCAGACTTGATAATGGCAAGGCCGTTACCAACGGTGGCCGGGTGCTTTGTGCAACGGCGCTTGGCAACACCGTAACTGAGGCACAGCACCGGGCTTACCGGCTGGCCGAAAAAATCCAGTGGGAGGGCATATTCTACCGGAACGACATTGCTTACCGGGCCATTGCCCGGGAAAGGTCGTAGCGCCGCCCTGCAAGTTACAGCCCGGCCAATGACCGGGCTTTTTTTTGCGGTAATCTGGTCAGATTCGCCCAATTTGAGTGTTACCCGAACTGCCAGGAGCCATTAAAAATGCTCAAGACATCCCGCTTTACTGTCGTTTTGCTTCTCGTGTCCATTTTTCTTGTAAGCGCCTGCTCCCGCCACGGCCTATACGAAGCCGCGATGGATTGGGAAAGATCCATGGCCGGGCTGGAGGCTGACAGCATTACCGTCGGCGAGCTGGACATTGCCTATCTGAGAAATTCCGAAGCAAACGACGGCGATACCATCGTGCTGATTCATGGCTTTGGTGCCAACAAAGATAACTGGACCCGCATCGCCCGAGAGCTTACCGATGATTTCAACATTTATGCCATAGACCTCCCGGGCCACGGCCAAAGCAGCAAGCCGCTGGACCTGGGCTACACACTGCAAGAACAGACCAACCATGTAGCCCGTATTCTTTCGGCTTTGAATATCAGCGAAATGCACCTGATGGGCAACTCCATGGGCGGCGGTATTACGGCCCTTTACGCAGCCACCTACCCGGAACAGGTAAAAACCGCTGTGTTGTTCGATCCTGCCGGTATTCTCGAGTATGAAAACGAAATGGTTGATATGGTGCTCGCCGGAGACAACCCACTCATACCGTCAAAGCCTGGCGATTTCGAGCGCCTGATGGATTTTGCACTGGAGGAAAAGCCGTTTGTTCCCTGGCCAATTATGGGGGTTATGGAGGAACAGGCTCTGGCCAATCAGGAAGTAAATGAAGTTATTTTTGACGCTATCAAGGAAGCCGGTTTCGAGTCATATTTTCGCAACACCGTTAAACACATAAAAGCTCCGGTGCTCATCGTCTGGGGAAAGGAAGATCGCATACTCGATTACCGCAACGGCGAAGCATTCCGCAAAGCCATCCCCGGCTCACAGCTGGAAATATTGCCCGGCATTGGCCATGCTCCCATGATAGAAACGCCAGAAGAGTCAGCCCGGCTGTTCCGGGAGTTTGCCAAACCCCGCACGTCAAACGCGGGATAACGCAGGCTGGCTGAGAGGTACTCCCTGTTATCAGCTTCAACGACCGGGGAAAACAAGGTAGCCTTACACGGAATATTATCCGTTTTCCCTGAAAGAACCTCTCATGCCTGAAGCTATCTGGATTTCCTTTGCATTCGGTCTAGGCCTTTTAATCAAGGCCGTCGGTCTGCCACCACTCATTGGCTACCTGGCGGCGGGCTTTGTGCTCAGCGGCCTTGCCGCTGTCCCGTCTATCGGTATTTCGGCTGAACCCACCTCGGTGCTGGCGCACATCGCGCATCTGGGCGTGCTGTTGATGCTGTTTACTGTGGGCCTGAAACTCAAGCTCAAGTCGGTTATCAGCCCCGAAGTCATCGGCGGCAGTCTTCTCCACTTTGCCATTACCTGCTTTGTGTTTACGCCGGGGATTTACCTGCTGCTGGATATTACCTGGTATGTCGCCTTTATGCTGGCGGTGGCCCTTTCCTTCTCATCCACGGTGCTTGCTGCCAAGGTACTGGAAAACAAGCGCGAACTGAGAGCGTTCCACGGCCGGGTGTCCATTGGCATCCTGATTATGCAGGACTTGATTGCCCTGGTGGTGATGAGTTTAGCTGCGGGCCAGACACCTTCAGAGTGGGCATTGATTATCTTTGGCCTGCCCCTGCTACGACCACTGTTGTTCAAGCTGCTGGATGCCAGTGGCCACGATGAACTACTGGTACTTCTGGGCCTGCTATTAGCTCTGGTACTTGGCGGTATGGGTTTTGAAACGGTAGGGCTGAGCTCAGAGTTGGGCGCTCTGATCTTTGGTGCCATTCTGGCAAACCATCCCCGAAGCCAGGAGCTGGCAAAATCCCTGTGGAGTGTAAAAGAGATCTTTCTGGTTGGCTTCTTTTTGCAAATCGGCATAGGCGGCCTGCCGGATACCAGCGCCATTGTTTTTGCGATAGTTGCGGCGCTGGTGCTACCGCTGAAAGGCATTTTGTTCTTCTTCCTGATGCTGCTGTTCCGCCTGCGGGCCCGCAGTGGCTTTTTGACTGCGCTTTCGCTCACCAACTACAGTGAGTTCGGGTTAATTGTCGCAAGCATTGCTCTGCCTGAATGGCTGGTTCCTCTGGCGATCACGGTTGCACTGTCATTTCTGATTTCCGCGCCCTTGAACCGGTTTGCTCACCCCCTCTATGAATGGCTTAGCCATCGTCTCGCCCCCTTCGAGAGCAAGCAAAGGCACCCGGATGAACAGCCGATTTCCCTGGGTGAGACGCGGGTTCTGGTAATGGGCATGGGGCGTACCGGCACGTCTGCCTACGATTGGCTGCAGGCAACAGAGCCACACCTGATGGCGTTAGACTCTGACCCCGCAAAAGTCGCAAGACACCAGCGTGAGGGAAGAACCGTGATCTATGCAGACGCAGAAGACAACACCTTCTGGGAGAGCCTTCACATGCCGGCACTGGAGGCCGTCATTCTGGCCATGAGTGATATCGAAGCCAAACTGATTGCTGCGCGCATGCTGCGAAAACTGGGTTTTACCGGCTATATCGTTGCGCACACAATGTACCCGGACGAAGCCAGGTACATTCAGGAAGCAGGCGCAGATGATGCCTACCTGACAATGAGCGAGACAGGCGTTGCACTGGCCAGCCACTTGCTGGACAGGCCCATAGCGACCAAACCGGAACCGACTTCATAGGCGGCACAGCGCAGAGCAGCCTATATTTTCAGACTACTCTGCGGGCAAAGCGCATGTTCGAAAGCCAGTGTAAACATCGTTTCGCTGCGGCAGATATGCCTGGCGATAGGTGCCACGAATCAGGCTGGAGGAGGTAGCACAGCTGCCCCCGCGGCTGACTTTATGATCGCCAAACTGTAAGGTAGACATAAACGGATACATGTCTTTGCAAAAGCCGTCGTAAGGGAAAAACTGGCTATTGGTCCATTCCCACACGGTGCCAATCATTTGTCGGCAGCCGAAAGGGCTGTCTCCCGCCGGGTAATCAAACACAGGATTCTGCGCCATACCTGTAGCGCTCATGTCTGCCTGAATAACGCTTGGCTGCTCGTTACCCCACGGATATCTCTGAAAAGGCTCCCCAGGTCTGTTACCAAGTGCAGCCACCTCCCATTCTTGCTCGGTGGGCAGGCGCCGTCCGGCCCAATGGCAATATGCCTCGGCTTCCCAAAAACTAACGTGGGTGACAGGTGCATCCGGGTTCATTGTCTGCCACTGATCAAATAGCCTCTCCTGCCATTGACCATTTTTCTGCCGCCAGTAAGGAGGATGTTGGGGGGACATTGTTCTCAGCCATTTCTGACCACCAAACGACCATAGCTCCGGTTTTTGATAACCGCCGTCTTCCACAAAAGCCATAAACTGACGGTTACTGACCAAGTACGGGGAAATCGCAAACTCATCCAGTTTCACAGCATGGCGGGGCTTCTCAGCATCAAACGCAAAGTCTTCTGTTGCATACTGATCCGAGCTGCCCGGCATGCCAATCAGCCAGTCGCCTGCGGGAACAAAAGCATCGCCATCTAACCAACTGTCCTGAGCCTCGGCGGGCGCAGGACGCTCACAGCGAGCCCCCGGCGGGGGTGCGAAACCAGCAGTTTGTCGGCACCACACCAGAGACTCAATGTGCATGTTCTGGTGATAAATGGCATAGCGATACAAATACAGCTCACGATCTGTCAGTGGCTCTCGCTCGATACGGCCCGCTACTTTGTCATACGTGTGGTCAAAGTAGGCCAGCGTCTTTTCAAGACCCGGAAACAAGTCTCTGCGCCAGCGGTCTTGGTGATCAATGTGGAACGAATCCCACAGGTCATCCATGGAGGGGTCAAAACTGACATCGCCATCCAGAAGATTGAATACAAACACTTCATAGAAAAAAGCTGCGTGTCCCATTTCCCAGAGCGGCGGATTAACCCCCGGGTGATAAGGAACATCAAGCTGTTGCTCGCTTAAAGAAGTGATGAGCTGCCGCGTGCGCTTGCGTGTTAAAGCAAGCTCCGCTAGCAACTCAGCCTTTTGTATCTGCTCTGCTTTCATCCTATGTCCTTACGCTTGATTCGCTTTCATACGATTAGCACCCAAACGCACATAATGGCTGCCAAGTGAGTTTCCCATCCATGCAAAGATGAAGATAGGCGCCGCGGAAACGTCCACCAATTTTACAACTTAATATCACGCCAAGCACCCGCCGTTCGCAACCTGCTGTATCGGTTTACCAATATATTTTTTGGCACACAATCTGCACCATAAGTTGAAGTGTAAAGCAATATTCATGGCTGCATACAGCAGTCAATGCGGGTCATCCAGGGCGGTGACCGGAGCCTCGGCCGTACCGGTTAAGCAACGTAATCCTGAACGACTGGCAGTCCTATTTCCAAGGCACCACTAATGTGGAGACTTGCCATGATGGGAAAAAGACCGCTTGTCTGGTTGTCAGCGACAAGCAGCAATACCGATGTGCGTAAGGAGTTCGAAGCACACTGGAATTTGATCGATTTCAATTTTGATAAGCCAGCGCCTCTACTGGCTGCTATACCCGATGAAACCAGGGTAGGAGTGCTGGAATTACCAGAATTTTCAGCAGAGGATACATCACATCCAGAAAGCTGGCTCGAGACCCTTGATTTAAAATATTGGGTTGCTATTGCTCCTTTCTGGCCTGCCTTTGGAACACGCACAGCAAGACTAATCACCCACTACTGCTCTGACTTCCACACAGTCCCTGTAGAGTCTGGGCGCATGAATACTGTTCTTGGCCACCTGTGGGGCATGGCTACCATTCTGGAACCAGCTAAAGATCTTTCGCACGACCGCTACCAGGCCTTGGCATTGCAGGGAGATTCTCATTGCATTCAACAGGTTCGTAGCCTGCTGCGGCGTTTTTCAGCAACACTGGAGCCGGTACTGATTACCGGGGAAAGCAGCACCGGCAAGGAGGCTGCCGCCAGGTTCATTCATTCGCATTCCTCACGGGCCTGCGGCCCACTGGTGACCATTAACTGTGCAGCCCTCCCCGCTACACTCATCCAGAGTGAGCTCTTTGGTTATGAAAAAGGCGCTTTTACCCACGCCCTGAGCTCTCGACAAGGGCGGCTTGAGCAGGCAGATGGCGGTACGCTGGTACTCTCTGGCATCGACGAGCTTAGGCTGGAACAACAATCTGTCATCCTGAGATTTCTTCAAGAAGGCTTTATTGAGAGAGTTGGTGGCTCCACCCCGATATCAATCGACTGCAGGTTGATCACCACCACCAGCCAGCCATTACCAGACCTGATTGCACTCGGACACTTCCGCCGCGATGTCTATTATCGGCTTGGCGGCCTGGAGGTGAAGCTTCCGGCACTGAAAAACAGACTCGAAGACATACCAATCCTTGCTAAATCGCTACTTGAAGCGGCCTCCTCAGGAGCAACAAAAAAGCGCCTTAGTAATAAGGCTGTTGAGAGCCTCGTTAGCCATCCATGGCCAGGCAATTTTCGAGAATTACAGAATTGTCTACAACAGGGATGGTTGCTCAGCGACAGGCCGGTCATTGAGGCTTCCGATCTTGGCCTGACTCATTCGGGGTCAGGCTCGCAGGTGCCTGCCCCCAACTTCAGTCTCAAAGAATTCCGTGCCAAAGCCGATCGACAGGCGCTGTTATGCAGCCTTCGATTGGCAAACAACAACATGTCTGAGGCAGCAAGACTACTGAACATATCGCGAGTCTCCCTGTACAGGCTCATGAACAAGTACAACCCAAGCGAACAAAACCTAAGCAGCCGCCACCGCCCTGTCAGCAAGGGAGATTTACCATGAACATCCGAACTCACCTGTTATTCACCGTCAGCGCATGCATGATTCCCGCGCTCAGCGCTGCAAAACCCGAACACAAAGAAACAGAGACAGCACTTATTCGAACCGAAAAATCCCAAGAGCAGGCCTCTGATATTGCTTCTATCACTTCCGACCGAGGCATAGTTACCCATCCCGGGCGCTTCACCATTGAGCCTTCTGTGTCTCTCGCCCATAGCAACGCAACTCAGGTCGCGGTAGAGGGCTATACCGTGATTCCAGCCCTATTGGTCGGTCTCATTAATATCTCAGAGGTTCAGCGGGATATTTTTGTCGGCGCTCTATCGCTCAAATACGGGTTTACAAGCCGGTTCGAGGCAGCCGTTCGCGCGCCATATCTGAACATTCAGGAAGATCTCAGAGAACGCCGGGCTTTTAAAGGTACGCCGGTTGATACGCTTCGAGAATCTTCAGGTGAGGGGTTAGGCGATGTAGAACTGTCCATGCGTTATCAACTGAACGATGGTCTGGATGGCTGGCCTTATATTATTGGCTCATTCCGGGCAAAAGCCCCCACCGGCGATAGCCCTTATGATGTGGGTCAGCGAGTGATTAAAGACAGCAGCGGCAACCCTATAGGAATTGAACTTGAAGAGCGGCCAACTGGCTCCGGATTCTGGTCTTTTGAACCTGGGGTGTCGTTTATCTACCCTTCAGATCCCGCTGTCCTCTATGGCAACCTGAGCTATGTTTATACACTGAAAGACGACAAAGGTTATGAAAATGGCAACACCATCAACCCGGGTGATGTCATTCGGTTTGGTTTTGGTATGGGGTTTGCCTTCAACCAGCGCACCTCATTCAGTCTTGGTTATGATCACTCGGTTATTCGTAAGTCAACCTATGAACGCGACATTGACCTCTTTGCCGCTAACTTCGACAGTATTCAGATCGGTTCATTGTCATTTGGCCTGTCTCAAAGGCTGTCATCCAACGTAGCCCTAAGCCTTACTGTGAGTGTTGGTGTAACGGAAAATGCGCCGAACAGTGAAATAACACTAAAACTGCCCATCAGTCTTTAGGAAATCACGTGCATTTACAAATAGAAGGTTAGCGACCGAGAAGCTGAAGGATAGGCTCACGCAGGTTATCGGGAATACGATAACCTGCGCCCAGGTTATTCAACTCAATGTTCAATTGTCGCGCATTCTGGATAACGGATCCATTCAGGTCATTCTGAATCAACGTCATCCATCCGCCAGCACCCGAAGCACTTGAAACCAATGCTCTACCGTTTTGCCCGGTGCTAATAAGACCGAACACCGTCTCTACCTGGTGCGGCATAGCCTGTGTGCTCATTACCTGATTCAGGTTGGGGATGGTCAGGCGGTTGACTGCCAGAGTCTCTCCGTTTACCGAAACCACTTGTTCCAACCCAATCGAAATTTCCAGGTTGTCCAGGCTGAACCCACCCCTTTGTGAAGCAAGCTCTTTATCACTCATGGTTGAGGCCCACAATATTCCATCGGCTACCGCAGGTGTTGCTGCGCTTCCAAGAGCAAAAGCCAGTGCTGCTATGGCAACGGCGCTCGGCTGAAAGGTAACCATGGCGCTACCACTCCCTCGAAGATGGCCAATATGGCAAGGTATGACCAAGGGACGGTTCTTGCTGGCCCTTGGACAGCGGCGCCCGAACAATCTGTGGCCAGTCGCCACTTGTCAGGAACGTGTTACGCCCCTGCTGGATATGGCTGCGAATGACAAACGCCGCGCCATTCCAATAATTTTCAAATTCTGCTCTGGGGTAGACCTTCAGGCCGCGAGCCGGGTCGCCCACAAAGACTTCGCTTTCACTGATTCCTTTAATCACGACAAAGTGCCGAAACCCATTCATATTCACAAGCGCAATGACCGGCAAGCGAACCTTAGCTCGCAGCCCCGATAGCGGCATGCGGAAGCCATCAGCCTGATAACCTTTGGATTCCAGGAATCGCTTCATGTCGAGCATAGAAAAGCCTTCAACGCGAACCTTCTCCGCATCGGCCAGGGAGAACATCCCGGAAAAAACGTCTTGCTCAGTCACCACTTCATCGTAGTGGTAGGAAAGCAAAGAGGCGATTGCCGCAGAACCACAACTAAAATCATATTGCTGCTGCAACACCGAGCTGAAGCGCTGTTCTTTAAAGCTGCGAACGCCCAATTGCAATTCGCTGCCCATTCCCGGCAACATGACCGTGCCCGCAAAAGCAGTGGACCACAGCATCGCAGCGCCCACTGCGGATACAACAAGCCTACGACTCACCATGGCCCACCTCCTGTCAGCGATTGATAAGAATGTTTACCTGAGTGCTGTCCTGAATCACCACCTGGTTACCGGTGTTCTGGATAACCGTGGCAATACCGCTCATGTTTTCAAACGCGTGATCGGAAATCTGATTGTTTCCAGTCATCGAATTGCCCGACAAGGTGTTTCCCGTAACATCCGCGTTCTGCTGGTTGTCGTTGAACTGCCATTGCAGTGGGACTCCCTGGCGACCGCTAGAGTCCGCCAATTGCTCTACCGTTAACGGTGTGACGTCCATCCACTCCTCAGCCGATAAACATCCTGTTGTCCCAAACATTAACACCAGTATGGCAGCCTTCAATTTCCAGCTGATGACACGATCCATGGCAACTCTCCCGGAATCATCCGGCCGTACCCCACAACAGCCAAGGTACGGCCTGGACTCCTTATTTGGTGCCGCCACCACCAGTGGACAGGTTAGACATCACACTGACGTTAGCCTGTGTAACGCTGCCATTACCCGCATTCTGAGCAAACGCCCCGACGCCGGTGAAGTTTGCTGAACCACCAGA
>JAKDUK010000125.1 GCA_030457765.1 Marinobacter sp.
CCGCCAGTTCCTGAGCCGCATATTGGCTGAGCCGGGTGTCGTATCTCTGCTGGAAGTGGTTGATGAACGCCTGGATAATCGCTTCGCGTTCCATACCTGTCTGGCTGCGCATCGGATCAACCCGTTTATTGGCGCTGGTCTTGCCTTTGTCAGACAGCTTTTCACGACCAATTCGTAAAACTTCCAGCATGCGCTCTGCGTCAATGTTATAGGCCATGGTCGCATGGTGTAACACCATGCCATTGGAGAAGCGCTTTTGAGCGGCACCGCCGATTTTGCCTTGGTCCGACACTATGTCGTTTATTGGCACATAATGGGCGTTGATGCCGACATCAGCCAGGGCGCCTAACACCCAATCATCCAGAAAGGCGTAGGATTGCTCGAAGCTCATACCATCCACCAGTGACTGAGGCACCACCATTGAGTAGGTAATGCAGTTGCCCGGTTCCATGAACATGGCGCCGCCGCCGGTTACCCGGCGAACGACCTCTATGCCATGGCGCTCGGCCTGTTCCGAATCGACTTCGTTCCTGAGTGACTGGAACGAACCTATCACCACAACCGAATCCGGCCAGTCCCAAAACCGCAGAGTGGGCCCTCTATGGCCAGTGGCTACAGCGTTAACAATCACTTCATCCATAGCAACATGCTGGGCCGCCGGTAAGCTCAGCGCCGGGATAACCTCGAATACATGGTTGTACCAGGTGCTGGCTTTACCCAACGCCCGGCGCAAGGCGATGGCAATGGCTTTGGGCGAGAATCCCACCATTACGGTGTTTTCATCCACTACAGTCTCGATGGCCTGGATAATTTGCTCTGGGGCAGCATTTTCGTCAAGGCCAACAAGAGCCTGGTTGATGTGCTCCAGGGTCGAATCCGGCTCCAGGAAAAAATCGCCGGAGATACTCACCCGCGCCAGTTGGCCTTGCTCAACGTCAACGTTCGCCACCACCAGCTTGCCGCCGGGAACCTTGTATTCACCTTGCATATTCGCCTCGCTATCACGTTGTAGTGGCCGGTAAGTGTTTAACCTTAGCATGAGCCGAATTGTGAGTTCAGCATGCTGTTACAGGGCCTGATTAATTTTGCAAGAAGTAATCCAATGCGTTTGCAGTTCGTAAGTGGCTATGCTGCGATAGCTTTCCCGATTTTGGATCACTCGTTAAGGATGCTTGTATATGGACGCTCTTGAAGCTCTCTGGATTAAGGGGGGTGGTTGGTCGCCCTGGATATTTATTGCCTGCCTGATGGTTGTTCTGCTGGTGGCAACCCGTATTGTGCATGTCGTACTGAGGGCCCTGGCAAGCAAAGCCAAACCGTCACAACATGTCTGGCGGAACGCGCTGTTGGTGTCGTTAAGTGCGCCGTTGAATGGTTTCATTTGGGTATCAGTGCTGACCCTCGCAGCCAGAGCATTTTATCCGGTGGGCAATAATGCGCAGGTTGATTCCGCTTTGCCGTCGTTGTTCCAGGTGGTGTGCACCTTGCTGATGACCTGGTTTTTGCTGCGTCTGGTCAACAACGTACGCAAAAATATGCAGTCCCAGTTGGCAAGTCGTGGCGGTGATCTTGACCAAACCGCCGCCGAGGCCGTCAGCAAGCTGGCTTGGGTGGTAATTATTGCCAGTGCCGTTCTGGTGATTATGCAAACACTGGGCATTTCCATCGCCGGCTTGCTGGCGTTTGGTGGCGCTGCCGGTATTGCGGTGGGTTTCGCCGCCCAGAACCTGGTGTCCAACCTGTTCGGCGGTCTCACCGTGTTCGCCAGCCGGATTTTCAAGATAGGCGAGTATATTATTATCCCGGGCACGGATTTGATGGGTGAGGTGAGACACATTGGCTGGCGCTCGACGCTGGTCATGGGGTTCGATCGCAAGCCTTTTTACATTCCCAATGCATTGTTCAACTCCAGTACGATTATTAATCACTCTCGAATGGAGCGTCGCTGTGTTGAGCAGACTATTCATATGCGTTATCAGGACATCGACAAGGTTGAAGCGGTTATCCGCCGTGGCAACGAGTTGATCACGGCCCACCCGGGCATTGACCAGGAGTTCTTTGTCTTCCGCTTTGACAACTATGGCGAGCGTTCTCTGGAGCTGTTCCTTTATGTGTTCCCGCTGGCCACCGGGTATGTGGATTACATGGTGCTAAAAGAAGAGGTGTCTTTGAGTATCGCTCGTATTATCCGGGAGGAGGGCGGAGAGATCTTGCCGGTAACCAGCATCAGTATGCCCGAACGGCGCCCGGAGGCAGAACTGGACGAACATAGGGCTCCGGTTGCGGCCCACTGACTGTGAGCTGGCTCAACCCGTCGCAAACCGCCGGACCGGGCTAACCCCGGTTCCGGTGAGTTTATTCGCTAATCTGGTTCGTTATTCTGCACTTCGCAAAAACTGCGTCGGCAGTTGCTCAAAGAACAACTGAATGGAATGTGATGCTTCACGCTGCAGGTGGAATTTTTCCGGCATCAGAAGCCACAGGTAGACCATCCCGGTCACCTGCACCTGCAAATGCGTAATGGCGCTGTCTGTATCCAGGTTCTGGGGCAGTTTCCGATTTTGCACCGCTGTGTTGAACGCTTCGCGCATTCGCTCCGAGCCAATCAGGGCGTTCTCTTTCAACAAAGAGCCGATCGGCTCGTTCTGAGCGGTGATCTCGCACTTTTGAAAGATAATTTCATACACCAGGCGACGATGTGGGTTGTGCTCTATATCGTGAATTACGTGCAAAATGGACTGCTGCAGGCGGGCAAGGGAATCCTCTTCACCGGAGGCTTCCAGTGCCGGGTTTATCTGCTCGAAGGTCAATGTCTGACGATCAAGCATTGCTTTAAAAATGTCCTGTTTGTTCTTGAAATGCCAGTAAATAGCTCCGCGAGTAAGCTTGGCTTCTTTGGCAATGTCATTCAGTGACGTCTGCGCCACGCCTTTACGATGAAACACAATTTCCGCGGCATCAATCAGCTGCTCTCGGGTTTGCCGGGCTTCCTCTTTGGTTCGGCGCGCCATGCCGGAATTCTCCTTGTAGGTATTTTTACGCCATGATATCACTTTTATACATTCACTGGTGTATGTATAGTGCGAGTCCTTAAATTCCGCAGTTGGAGAGCAGAGTGAAACGCATGAAATTCAAGCATTCGATGGCAGGCCTTATGGGGGTCCCGATCCTGGCCGCTATGTTTGCTGTCCCGGCTATGGCGGCAAGTAACGGCTCCGAGTGGTCAGTGGGTCTTGGTCTTGGTGGCGGCTGGTCACCGGAATACCGGGGTGCCGACAGTTACTCAGCCGAAGGATTACCCTGGGTGCAGGTGGAAAAGGGAAGGTTGTCTGTCAACCCGGTGACCGGGCTGAGCTACGACCTGCTGGCCAGTGAACGCTGGACTCTGGCACCCACCATTTCTTACGCCAAAGGCCGGGAAAATACCGGCGCATTGGCGAATTTCGAAGATGTGCACGGCGGCCTGATGGCTGGTGTGATGCTTAACTGGACCAGCAATCACTGGCAACTGAATGGCGATATTGCGGCGCCGGTAAGTGGCGATATCGAGGGTGTACGGGCACGAGGCTATTTGCGTTACCGGGGCCAGATTACCAAGCGCCTGTTGTTTGCCACAGGCCCCGGCGCCTCCTGGGGCAATGACCGCTGGAATCAGGCACTGTTCGATGTATCTGCCCGGGATGCCGCTCGCTCTGGTCTAAGCACCTACACTGCAGACAACGACTATCTTCGCGCCAGTATGAATGGTCGGCTAACCTATCTGGTTACCCGCCAGCTGAGCGTATCCACCGTGGCCCGGTACAGCCGGTTGCTTGGCGATACTGCCGACAGCCCGATTGTTAGCACCGTAGGCGATGCCAACCAGTGGCATGGCAGCCTGGCAATTAACTACCAATTCTGATCTTTCAGTTAAAGGAACCTGATTCATGAACCGTTTGTTTTTGCGGAACACCGT
>JAKDUK010000051.1 GCA_030457765.1 Marinobacter sp.
GCGGCCAGCGCTCTGGATCCAAATCCAGGTACATCAGCATCTTACCGAAATTCAGAAGAGCAAGCGCACCATAGCGCCGGACAGACCAGTTAGGTTTCGTCGTCTTTATCAGCGTAGCAACATGATCGAGATAGTTTTCTGGCGACTCTCCTTCCCCTACTTCTGGCAGTGCAAGTCCAAAATCAAGAGCGAGTTTTTCTTTAAGAGACAGGTTCGGAAGAATATCTTCACCGGTATAACTTACGGTGTACTGATAGGTTCCACTGTTGTGATCCAGTTTCCCACGACTTAGATGGACCGGAATCGTGAACAACGGCGCAAGCCTGGTTTTTGAGGCATCATCGCTCTCCGTCCACTCCAAAAAACCTAGCGACAGGTAAAGGATACTGGCACCCATCTCTTCTATAGCTGTCTGTGCTTTGCTCCTTATCGCACGCAGTCTGGATTCCATTTCTGGTGGATAAAGTAAAACCTGGATCGCATCATCCTGGTGCTTATCATCACCCGAGGCATCCTCTTCGCGTGGCAATTCATAGCCAATATCAAAGCCGAGTACTTTGGCCCACTCTCTCGCATCGGGGCTGGGCTTTAACTTTCGCTCCTCACCACTGTTCTCGTCGACCTCAAGGTAGCCATTCTCGATCAACTGCTCCCGAGTAGGCGGAGGAACAGGTTTAAACTTGAGCTCTCTGTCAGCAAGAAGTTCGGCGCATAGCTGATTAGGTACTTCATCAATGATCCGTAGCGCTGCCCCCTTCTGCTGTATGGGAAAGTTCAACAACCTGTTTCGGGCCGTAAGATCCAGAAGCTTTTTACGCATGAGCTCTAACGACTCAAGCACGAAAGGGTCTGCCGCGCCAAGGAAGCTTTCCCCTGTTTCGTGGTGGCCTTGTTCTTTAGTCTTCAGTTCGCTCAATTTCATTATCCTTTTCGAAACCTTGGGTTTTTGCTCATGTAATCCAGCCAAGCCAGCTCTTGGATGGCGCACCTCGGCTTGAGCATTTGGAACATCATCATTAGCAACCAAAAGCTGCTCAACCCGGCGTTTGAGCTTTTTGGCTGCATTCGTTTTTCGAAATTTCAGCTCGAAGAGGACTGCTTTAAGAAGGGATTTGTCCTGCTTGCTCGCACTAACAAGTTCAGTCAATCTAGAAATATCCAGCGCGAGATATGGCCTCCGCTCCATGATGCCCATGCCAAAACCTAAATAATATGATTGGATTGTCACCAAAGTGTCATGTTTTGCTACAGCTTAACAAACATGCACCACCCCCTAATTCGAGAACCACATAATCAGACTGTCGGACCAAAACTGTATACAACCAATACCCGCAGAAAAACACAGCAATAAAATTTATCGGCACTTCAGAAACGGCGACTCAACCATTTTCTTACGCTCGGTCAATAACATGGTAGTGCCGCCTCATGCACGGCCAAACATCATAGCTGTACAAGAATGCTCAGAAATCCAAATAAAAACACCATACGCGTTCTCTTTGTGATCATCTTATGTACAATAACCAAAAAGAAATGGAACAACTCGACCTTTTAATGCATACAACAACAAACGAGAGGACAGAACTCCAATGAGCGAATCTAATGCATCTCCGGACCAAGGGAAGCATACAGAGGGGGTCAGCACATCCCTCTTTGAATATAATAGCCGACCGCCTTTCTTAAAGGCTCTGCCTCTGGGACTACAGCACTTTCTTGCGGCGATCGCTGGCATCATCACGCCGCCCATTATTGTCGCCGGGACAGTTGGCGCTTCACTGCCCCCTTGCGTTCCTCCTACATCTTTGCCATTACATGGCCTGCAAACGGAACAACGCGATTTTGTTGATCTCAGCAACCGCACGCTGAAACTCCTGCTCCTGGGAGTTACCCATACGCTCCTCAAATGACGCCAGAATCTTGTGCCTATCGCTGCCCTTCACTGCCATGATAAAGATAAAACCAAACTTGGCTTTGTATGCCTCGTTTAGCCGCACAAAACGCTCAAATTCCTCTGGTGTGCACTCCTGAATTCCCGCACCTGCTTGCTCCGACGTGCTTGAAGCCGTCAATTCCCCCTGCAAGGCCGCTTTACCCGCCAGATCCGGGTGATCATTGATCAGAGCCAACTGGGTTTCTCGATCCGCGCTGAGAAGCACTTGGGACATACGCTCATGCATGGCTTCAACCTGATCCATAGACTCATCTACACCGGAATCGTAAACTTGCTCAGCTACCCACGCAGAATGCTCGTAGATGTCCGCAAAAGCCTCCACAAAGGCGGCGCGATCTAGGGTGGAGGGGGTCAAAGTTTGAAAATCGCTCATATTTACTCCTTTTTGTGATTTTATATTTTCGACAATAATGTATCATTTATGTATACAATTTTATTAAACTACACGGAGCCCTGTAGATCAATACCGTGTAGATTCTTGCCAAAGCAGGGCGCTTTCTTTGTAGCGATTGAAAAGGGTTTGTAAGATATTCCCCATTGTTTACTTCACAAACAGATGTTAATACGTCAGTGAATACAATAAAATTAGATATGTAGCTACCAACTTAGCCAAACAACTCTGAACCCAACATCAGGCTGAAATGGCGCCTGAATGCGCCCTCACACTACCCATTCGCGAGAGATTATGAGCAAGCAAGCAGACTCGGCAACCAGCACCAACCGTGCGTTCAAAAAAAGAACTGGATCGAAAAGCGATACCATCTACGCTCACATTTTCGACGCCATTCTGGAGCACCGTCTGAGTCCCGGAACCAAATTAAGCGAAGAAGCTCTGGGTGAAATCTTTGGTGTTAGCCGCACCATAATCCGGCGGGAATTATTGCAACTGGCGCACGAGGGCGTGGTTTCTATTCGCCCTAACCGGGGTGCCATGGTCGCTAACCCAAGCGTAGAGGAGGCCCGCCAGATTCTTTACGCACGACGCCTGGTTGAGCGAACCATTACGGAATTGGTGGTTCAGAACGCAACAGAAAAGCAACTGGCCGAACTCAGAAAAATGGTGGTAGACGAGCAAAACTGCTTTACCCGCGGAGAGATGGGCACAGGCATCCGCTTATCAGGCGAATTCCACCTGAAACTGGCTGAAGTGGCGGGCAACGCCCCTCTTACCGGCTTTCAGCGCAGCCTGGTATCACAAACATCCCTGATCATCGCGCAGTACGAGAAGGTTACCCGCTCCCACTGCTCCTTCGATGAACACAACCAGTTGCTGGATGCGGTCGCTGCCAAAGATACGGAAAAGGCAATCTCTTTGATGATGCGCCACATGGATCACATTGATGAGAAGCTGAACTTTGATGATGAAGGCGCAACGGACGACCTGCACGCTATTTTTTCACATGTGCGTGGGTGAGCCCGCCCGCCTGTCAAAACCGAGTTCGGTCGCTTAACTACCTGTGTTGACCTCGATGAATTTGATTGTATTGGTACTGGCGTCTGTATTCATTTTGTCGCCCCAGGTCAATATAACGTCATCGCCCTGCGCTGCAATTCCCTTGGACACCAACAACTCAATGGCCCGGTCGTTTAACTCGTGCGCCGGTATCCTGGTGTTATCAAAATGCACAGATACCACACCCCGGTAAAGTGCCATCCTGCGTTGTGCCACCTGGTTGCTGGCCAACCCGACAATCGGCAACCCTGAACGAATGCGCGAGGCAATCAACGGTGTACGACCGGTTGTTGTCATGCAAGCGATGGCGGCAACGCCTTCAAGGTGATTGGCAGCGTACATGGCAGACAGCGCGACTGCGTCGTCAATACGCGTAAAGCCCTGGTGCATGCGGTGGCCAGATTCCTGAGTGCTTTTCTCCCGCTCGGCTCCCAGGCACAAGCGATTCATGGCCTCTACCGCTTCGACCGGATACTCACCAGCCGCCGTTTCTGCAGATAGCATAACGGCATCGGTGCCATCGAGAACGGCGTTGGCCACATCAAACACTTCGGCCCTGGTGGGCAAAGAGGCGCTGATCATGGTCTCAAGCATCTGGGTTGCGGTAATCACCGCCCGGTTCAATTGTCGCGCCCGCGTAATCATACGCTTCTGCACGCCAATGAGCTGAGCGTCGCCGATTTCCACCCCAAGATCACCACGGGCTACCATGACGGCTTCCGACGCCTGAATGATGCCATCCAGGGTTTCATCATCGGCCACAGCTTCTGCACGCTCAACCTTGGCCACCAGGCCAATATCCTTGCCGGCCTCGCCAAGAAGCTGGCGGGCCTCGTGCATATCTTCAGCGCTACGGGGGAAGGACACCGCCAGGTAGTCTACCCCCATGCTCACAGCTGCTTTGAGATCGGCCCGGTCTTTATCAGTAAGCGCGGCGGCCGATAAACCACCGCCCTGCTTGTTGATGCCCTTGTTGTTGGAAAGCTTGCCTCCCACAACCACCTTGGTGCTAACCTCCGAGGCACTGACATGCTCAACTTCAAGCACCAGGCGACCGTCATCAAGCAGCAACAGATCGCCTGTGGCCACATCGCTTGCCAACGACTTGTAATCGCACCCAACTCGCTGGGCGTCGCCTGCATCAGCCTCCATTGCCATATCAATAACAAACGGCTGCCCCTTGCCAAGGGTAACAGCGCCATCCTTGAAACATGCAATGCGTATCTTGGGGCCCTGCAGGTCGCCCAGGGCGGCCACGGTTTTGCCCAACCGGTCCGCAACCTCGCGAACGGCGATCAGCCGGCGCTGGTGATCTTCGGTAGTGCCGTGTGAAAAGTTCAGACGCACAACATCTACGCCTGCCTCAATCATGGCCTCCAAAACGCCGGGGCGGTCACTTGCCGGCCCCAGCGTGGCAACGATCTTTGTGCGTCGGATCGTGTTCTTTATGTTTTTCATGTTGTCCTCGGAAGCACCAATATGGCGCAAAAATCATTAGCGTTTGCGTTAGCTTCCTATTTCGTGATCAGCCAACTTCTCCAATGCTCTCACAATACCCGCGTGGTCCCAATCTGCCCCGTTATTAGCGGCACAAGCCTGGAAAAGCTGCTGTGCATTGGCGGTGCCTGGCAGCGACAGGTTGAGGCTGCGTGCGCTTTCTAATGCCAGGTTCAGGTCTTTCTGGTGCAAGCGAATACGGAAGCCAGGGTCAAACGTGCGATTGATCATGCGATCGCCGTGCACATCGAGTATTTTCGACTGCGCCAAGCCACCCAGCAGCGCCTCACGTACTTTTGCGACATCTGCGCCGGCTTTTGAGGCGAAAAGCAGGCCTTCGGCAGTAGCCTCGATTGTCAGGGCAACTACAATTTGGTTGGCAACTTTGCAAATTTGGCCAGAACCATGGTCGCCAATATGGGTGATTGTCTTACCCATAACTTCCAGCACAGGCAACGCGCGCTTGAAGCTCTCTTCCGGCCCACCAACCATGATGGTCAGCGCAGCATTAATGGCACCACCTTCGCCGCCGGAAACCGGAGCGTCAACAAACTCACCACCGGCGTCGGTGATGCGTTTGGCCATCTCCTGGGTAGGGATCGGTGCGATGGAACTCATGTCAATAACCAGAGTGCCCGGCTTCAGGCCTTCTATAACACCGCCTTCTCCCAGCAATACCTCTTCAACATCCGGCGTATCCGGAACCATGGTAATAATAATGTCAGACTGTTCGGCCACAGCCTTGGCGCTCTCTACCTGCTTCATGCCCTTGGAGGCCATATCCTCGTGCAAAGAGCCTCTTTTAACGAAGGTAACCAGTTCGTGACCTGCGTCCATCAAGTGCCCCGCCATAGGCCGGCCCATTATTCCGAGACCAATAAATCCGATCTTACTCATAATTTTCCCCTTCTGGTTCGTTCCGCGATGTTTTTATTTTACCTGGCTCAGCCAACCGAGCCCTTCGGTCGTAGAGGCTGCGGGCTTGTATTCACAGCCAATCCATCCCTGGTACCCCAGTTTTTCAAGATGAGCAAACAGGAACGGGTAATTGATTTCCCCGGTACCTGGTTCGTGACGACCCGGATTATCGGCCAACTGCACATGTCCAATCTTTGAGAGATTGGCCTCAATGGTCGGGGCCAAATCGCCTTCCATGATCTGCATGTGATAGATGTCGTACTGCAGCTTCAGGTTGCCACTGCCAACCTCTTCCAACAACTTTACACCCTGATCTGTGCGGCTCAGGAAAAAGCCGGGAATGTCGCGGGTGTTGATGGCTTCTACGAGTAGCAAAATGCCGGCCTTCTCAAGCTCGGCCGCAGCAAAGCGCAGGTTTTCCACAAACGTAGTGTGGGCCTGGTCCTCGCTAACACCTTCCGGCTGGATTCCTGCCAGGCAGTTCACCTGCTTGCAACCCAGTACGGTTGCGTATTCGATAGCCTGGGCGACGCCTGCGCGAAACTCTTCCACGCGATCAGGGTGACAGGCAATGCCGCGCTCACCACCGGCCCAATCCCCGGCCGGGAGGTTGTGCAGAACCTGGGTGAGGTTGTTGTCGTCCAGTTGCTTCTTGATGTCCTGTGCCGGAAAGTCGTAAGGAAAGAGGTATTCGACGCCCTTGAAACCGGCAGACGCGGCGGCCTCAAAACGGTCAAGGAAATCCACTTCGGTAAACAGCATACTAAGGTTTGCGGCAAACTTAGGCATAGTCAGTCTCCTGCTTGTCGATTTATTGTTCTTTGAGAGTCTGCCGGTTGCCCCTTCAGACAACCGGCAGCATTCGTGCCTCTATTAAGTCAGGCTGGCGATGGAGGTTGGGGCATCGGTGACGTTCTCGATCAAGTCCTCAAACTCGTTCACACCGTCCAGGTCGGTTCCCATGGAGATGTTGGTTATGCGCTCAAGCATGATCTCAACCACTACCGGCACACGGAACTCTTCTTTCAGCTTTTTCGCTTCTTCGAACGCCGGCGCAATGTCCTCGGCCTTGGTTACGCGAATAGCCTTACAGCCCAGGCCTTCAACCACAGACTTGTGATCAACGCCGTACTCGGCGATGTCCGGGCAGTTCACGTTCTCGAACGACAACTGCACGCAGTAATCCATGTCAAAGCCGCGCTGGGACTGACGAATAAGCCCCAGGTAGGAGTTATTCACCAGCACGTGAATATACGGCAGGTTGAACTGCGCACCGGCGGCCAGTTCTTCGATCATGAACTGGAAATCATAGTCGCCGGAAAGCGCTACAACCTCGGCGTCACGATCTGCCCGGCACACACCCAGAGCGGCCGGGATGGTCCAGCCCAGCGGGCCGGCCTGGCCACAGTTGATCCAGTGGCGCGGCTTGTACACGTGCAGGAACTGGGCACCGGCGATCTGGGACAGGCCAATGGCTGTCACGTAGCGGGTGTTCTTGCCAAACGCCCGGTTCATTTCCTGGTAAACGCGCTGCGGCTTCACCGGGTTGTTGGGGAAGTCCGTCTTGCGCAGCAGTGTGCGCTTACGTTCCTGACATTCCTCTACCCAGGTGCTGCGATCTTTCAGTTTGCCGGCGGCCGACATTTCCCTGGCCACCTCAACCAACTGTTCCAATGCCGCCTTGGCGTCGGAGACAATGCCGTAGTCCGGTCCGAAAATTTTGCCGATCTGGGTCGGCTCAATATCAATGTGAACGAACGTCCGGCCCCTGGTGTAGGTCTCAACATTACCTGTGTGGCGATTGGCCCAACGGTTACCAATACCCGTTACAAAGTCAGAGGCCAGCATGGTGGCGTTGCCGTAGCGATGCGACGTCTGCAGGCCGACCATGCCCGCCATCAACGGATGGTCATCGGCAATGGTGCCCCAACCCATCAATGTGGGGATCACGGGTACTCCGGTCACTTCTGCAAATTCAACCAGAAGATCTGATGCATCGGCGCTGATCACACCACCACCGGATACCAGCAGGGGTTTTTCAGCCTCGTTCAGCATGGTTATTGCTTTTTCCACCTGAGCACGAGTAGCTGCCGGCTTGTAGGCGGGTAGCGGCTCGTAGGTGTCTATGTCAAATTCAATCTCGGTAATCTGCACGTCGATGGGCAGATCGAGCAGAACCGGGCCCGGACGAGAGCTGCGCATCAGCTGAAAAGCTTTCTGGAACGCGCGGGGTACCTGAGCTGGCTCAAGCACGGTGATAGCCCACTTGGTTACGGGGCCGGCTATAGACTGGATATCAACCGCCTGGAAGTCTTCTTTGTGAAGCTTGCCGCGCGGCGCCTGGCCGGTGATGCACAGAATGGGAATGGAATCACCGATAGATGAGTACAAACCGGTGATCATGTCAGTACCGGCGGGGCCGGATGTACCTATGCACACACCCACATTGCCAGGCTTGGTACGGGTGTAGCCTTCGGCCATGTGCGACGCGCCCTCAACATGGCGTGCCAGTACATGATCAACACCGCCCACTTTGCGCATAGCGGCATAAAACGGGTTGATGGCTGCTCCGGGTACACCGAAGGTTACATCAACGCCTTCTTTCTTTAATACTTCAACGGCTGCTTCTGCTGCTGTCATACGAGCCATACTAGTTCCTCCAGAAAATTGTTTTTGTTTTCGGATAGAATGATCGGCTACTCGGGTTCTCCACAATTTACGCGAATATCGAGTGCGTACTCTTCACAGTTATTGCCCGCGCCACCGCGATCAACAACTAAAAACTCTCCTTCAACGTTAAGAACAGACTGAATGGCGTGCCAGGTTCCGGCCTTGTAATTCACGCCTTGCAGGCCGTTGGTTACAAACGCACGGACGTCGCCTGGGTTTATGGTCTCACCCCGCGGTGCCACCACAATCACAAAACGCTCCTCGTGCAGCGGCATAAATGCCTGACTGCCCTGCGGATGCCGCTCCAGGAACGTGAGTTCCAGCGGCAGTGTTACAGGCTGGCTAACAAACATGCTCACCAGCACCCTGGCCTCTTCACCCAAAGCTTCTACCGTCGCCAAATCATGGTGACGCTGGGTACGGCCAGAGTTGATGGGGAACGATTTTGAGTCGTTCCGCTCAATCACATCGCCAAAGTCGGCAAACGCCTCGGCGCTTAACGGTTGTGCTTGAAGTTCCAGCATAACGATTCCTCGTTTCGGCTTAGCGTGAGCCGAATCCATTGAATTTCATGTGCCGGTTAACGTCTTTGTAAAGCAGATAACGGAAAGGGCCTGGGCCTCCGGCGTAACATGCTTGTGGGCAGAAAGCACGGAGCCACATGTAGTCACCAGCCTCCACTTCAACCCAATCCTGATTCAGGCGATAAACAGCCTTGCCTTCCAGTACATACAGCCCGTGCTCCATAACGTGGGTTTCAGCAAACGGAATCACGCCGCCCGGCTGGAAATTCACGATGTTTACATGCATGTCGTGGCGGATGTCTGAAGGGTCTGCAAAACGCGACGTTGTCCAACGCCCGTCTGTGCCCGGCATTTCGTTAGGTACCACTTCGCTATCGCTGGTTACAAAGGCTTCTGGCACTTCAATACCGTCTACAAACTCGTAAGCTTTACGTATCCAGTGAAAACGAAGCATGCCGTCGGATTCGTTGTGTAGCTGCCAGTTGGCTCCGGGTGGAATAAAGGCATACCCACCTTCAACCATGTGATGTTTCTGACCCTCGAGAGTCAGAGTCATCTCACCTTCCACAACAAACAGAACGCCCTCGGCGCCAGCATCCAGCTCAGGCCGTGAACTGCCACCACCAGGTGACACCTCCATGATGTATTGCGAAAACGTCTCCGCAAAACCAGACAATGGGCGCGACAGAACCCACAGACGGGTTTTGTCCCAGAACGGCAACAAGCTGGCAACTATGTCCCGCATGACACCCTTTGGAATAACAGCGTAGGCGTCGGTAAATACAGCGCGATCCGTTAGCAGCTGTGTCTGGGGCGGATGGCCACCAGTGGGCGCGTAATAAGTAGGCTTCTGTGAAGATTTATTAGTCATGACATCTCCTTGGATGAAAACGGGTGGCGTTCAGCCCAGTGGTTGGCAATATCTATGCGTCTCGTAACCCAGACACGATCATGGGCCTCGATGTGATCGAGAAACCTCTGCAAACCACGGAAGCGCCCTGGCCTGCCGACCATGCGGCAGTGAAGGCCAACAGAAAGCATCTTCGGTGTTTCGTCGCCTTCTGCATAAAGCACATCGAAGGCATCCCGAAGATAGGTGTAAAAGTCGTCGCCGTTGGCAAAACCATACGGCGAGGCAAAACGCATATCGTTGGTGTCAAGTGTGTAAGGCACAATCAGGTGAGGCCGATCTTCTCCCTGGCTGTTCTGCTGCGTTGTCCAGAACGGGAGGTCATCGCCGTAATAGTCGCTGTCGTATGTAAAGGTGCCTTCATCAACCACCAGGCGGCGAGTATTCTCGCTATCGCGACCGGTGTACCAACCCTGGGGCTTTTCACCATACAGGTTCTGGAAAATTTCAATGGCGCGACGCATATGCTCGCGCTCTACCTGTTCAGGTACATCCTGATAGTGAATCCAGCGCCAGCCATGGCAGGCAATCTCGTGCCCCAACTCTTTAAAGGCATGGGCAAGTTCCGGGTGACGCTCAAGCGCCATGGCTACTCCGAAGACCGTGAGGGGCATGCCACGGCGTTTAAATTCGTTCAATATCCGCCAGACGCCCGCCCGGGAACCGTATTCGTAGATCGACTCCATACTCATGTGGCGGGCCGGATAAGCCTCGGCGCCGGCAATTTCTGACAGAAACTGCTCTGAATGGGTATCGCCATGCAAGACGCAGTTTTCTCCGCCTTCTTCATAATTCAGCACAAACTGCACAGCAATACGCGCCCGCCCCGGCCAGTCCGCGTAGGGCACCGACGAGCCGTAACCTTTAAGATCTCGTGGGTAGTTATCCGGCGTCGTCGCAGTCATCAACTCAATTCCTTCTCTTGTTTTACTGAACAGATGAGGCTTACCAACCTAATCTTGATGTATTTTTGTATACGTAACTTACAATACATTGTGTCCATGATTTTGGCAATTTCTACATCTAAATTAATAAAGACTGCATAATATTTAAAAATAGTCGCCCTGAAAGCACATCGCTACAGCCAAGCGATTGTTTGTCCAGAAATAATGGATAGAACAAATATTGCACAAAAACACCGGTAATGGCTCGCAATCAGGACAAGAGAGAAAAAAAGAAAAAGAAAAAGAAAAACGGGAGGAGAAAAAGGGAGGCACACCCCCGGGCACAGAGAGCCCGAGGGGGTATTCAGGTTGAGCGGTTGTCAGCCTGGGGCTGACTGAGAGTAAAGGTTACTCATCCCAGTTGGCTATGATTTCACGCTCCGCCTCAGTCATTTGGGTCACGTTACCCAAGGGCATATATTTGCTTGCCACAACCTCCTTTATCTTGGCCGCCTGGCCGGTAATCTGGGCATCTGTTTCAAACATCTGCCCGGCCGGGGCCGCTGTAATACCCGGGTACGTAGGCTCTTCCGCATGACATACCACGCAATGCTGGCTCATAACCGCACTCACGTCTGCCAGCGTAGCGGCTCCCGGCCCGGCTTCTACGGCCTGTGCGGAGCCTGAGCTATCTGCTTCGTCAAAGGGAGGCGCTGACACCCAGAAAGCCGCCAAAATGAAGACCGCACCAGCAACCAGATAGCCTGGCTGGGTTTTTCCAGCGTGCATCAACACGAAAAACTGACGAATAACCGCCCCGCCAAAGATCAGCAAGGCCATAATGATCCACGCCTGATCATGAGTATAAGAGAAGGCGTAATGGTTGCTAATCATCAGAAGCACAACGGGAAGCGTAAAATAGGTGTTATGCACCGAGCGTTGCTTGCCACGCTTACCATCGAGCGGGTTAGGTGCCTCACCTGCCTTCATTGCCTTAACAATTCGCCGCTGGCCGGGAATAATCCAGAAGAAAACGTTCGCACTCATGGCGGTAGCCATCACCGCACCGGTCAGAAGAAACGCCGCCCGGCCAGCAAAAAGCTGTGTGCTGAGATAGGCAACGGCGACAACAAGCACCCCAACCGCGATACTTAACAGGCCATCCCGGTCCATGTTGGGGCTGATGCGTTTACACAACTCGTTGTAAATAACCCAACCCATTAACAGGAAGATGAGAGCCAGACCATTAGCCTGCCAGCCCGTTAACTCTGCGGCCCACGCCCAGCTGCTGTTAGGGTTAACCAGATAGAAACTTGGCTGCGCCATGTAGAGAATAATGAACAGCGCAAAGCCCGACAACCAGGTGGTGTATGCCTTCCAGAACGACCAATGCAGGTCTTCTGGCAAATCCTCCGGGCTAGAGGCGTACTTTTGGTTGTGGTAAAAACCACCGCCGTGCACGGCCCACATTTCCCCCGCAACGCCCTTTTTTATGCAGTTTGCACTCTTGGGCTTTCTGAGGCTGTTATCCAGCATCACAAAGTAGATTGATTCGCCAATCCACGCGATGGCTGCGATCACGTGGAGCCATCGAAGCATGAAGTTTACAAAGTCGAGAATAAAAGCTTGCATGAGGCCGCTCTCTTATTGCGTTTTGTTGTGATTCTGGTCCAAGGGAGAAAGCCCCCTCTCCAGCATCAGCTGCCCCGATAGGTGGAGTAGCTGTAAGGAGTCGCCAACAGCGGTACATGGTAGTGCTGAGATGCATCAGCAACCCCGAACCGCAGCGGGATAACATCCAGAAATGCCGGCTCGCTCATGTCACTCCCCTGAGCCCGAAAATAATCCCCGGCATGAAAAACCAGCTCGTACTGCCCAACGGTAAAGGCATCACCCTCCATAATCGGCTCATCGCACCGCCCATCAGAATTGGTGACCACTTCTTTGATTAATGTGCGAGTCTCACCCTCAAGGCGATACACCTCAATTCGAATACCCTTACCGGGAAGACCCTGAGAAGTATCCAGCACATGTGTAGTTAGATATCCCATAAAACTCTCCTATGACGCAATGGCCGTTTATATACAAAAAACGCCATACTAAAACGACCCGTTGTGAAAGATAAAGAATACACTGATAGTATAATTGTGTATACATTCTTTGCCACAAACAGGATCGTATTTTTAAACCACTGTGGCGAGAAGAATAGGATAGATATCTGAAGAGGGAAAGGAGAAAACCAGGGCGCCCTGCCAGCGGTTCCTGACAGGACTGGAATACGACTTCTTTCTGTGCGGGTCGGGCGGCAATAGCTCAGCCCGACCCGGCCGCATCAAAAGTGGAACTTAACCAGTGCGCTGATGGCGTTTTCGGTATCAATCGCCTTACTGCCAAATTTGTTGCGCCAGTACGAATACTCAAAACCGGCATACAAAACGCCCGGATTACCGGCAAAGTTACCAATATCAAGCTTCAGCTGCGGGTTAAAGTGAAAATCTGCTCCGTGATCACCACCGACAGCTGAGGAGTAATCGATGTACCCATCAAACACGAACAGTGCACTGCCCGACTCGATAGGCGCCTTCCAGCTAACCGTTGCCTGCAGATCATCCTTCTGCCCACCGGCTCCACCAGATTGGTTGTTATTGACGTAGTAAAAGTTGGTATTGAAGTACACTAGCCCGGGAACATCCCAGCTCAAACCTACCCCGTACATCAGGTTATTAGCACTCGTGCCACCGCCATATTCATACTGACCGGACAAGCGAATATCTTTGATCGGCCCGAAGCTCAGATCCTGACCTGTCAGCCAGCTCAGACTCAGGTTCGGTGCAAACTCGCCGTAAAACTGATCACCGCCATCTGAGAAGGCGTTGCCGTATCGTTCTTGGGAAGATCCGTGCCACATCGTACGATCAAAAAAGAGGAAGGTATCGCCCCAATCATGTCCCGTCGCATTTTCAAAGGTAAATACAGAAGCCGTGTCACGTGTACCGCCAAAGGTTTCATAATGATCGCTATACAGAAGCGAAATGCTGGAATCGCCGTAGAACTTTTCTGCGTAGGCGTTAGTAGAAGCGAGCGCCGCGCAGGCGCAAGCCACCATTAAGGATGTTTTTAAAAACTTCATAACACTTCCTGTCTTGTTATAGTTGTAAAGCAAGGTAACGCCGGTCTTTAGCCAGGCCGCTCACATGAAGGCAAAATTGGCGATAAAGATCACACACAGCAAGTACATGCTGATGGACACTTCTTTATGCTGTCCGGTGAGCAGCTTCATCACACCATAGGTTATGAAGCCAATCGCGATACCGTTGGTGATTGAGTATGTCAGCGGCATCATGATCACAGTCATAATAGCCGGAATGGTGTCACTGAGATCGTCCCACTCGATGTGGGCCAAACCACTCATCATCAGCATGGCCACATAAATCAGAGCGCCTGCCGTTGCATAGGCAGGAATCATTCCAGCTAACGGCGCAAAGAACACCGCCAGGCAAAACAAAACGCCCACGGTTACCGCAGTCAGACCGGTACGACCACCCGCTGCAACGCCGGAGGCACTCTCTACGTAACTGGTCACTGGGGTACAACCCACAAACGAACCAACAACACTGGAGGTACTGTCTGCTTTCAGGGCACGAGGAAGGTTTTCGATTTTGCCGTCTTGATCAACCAGGTGGGCGCGGTGAGCGACCCCCATTAAGGTCCCGGCGGTATCGAAGATATTCACGAACAGGAATGCCAGAATAACGCTGATCATGCTCACCTGGAACGCACCCGCTATATCCAGAGCCATAAAGGTCGGCGCAAGGCTGGGTGGCGCAGACACCAAGCCACCGTACTCGACAATTCCAAGACCCCAACCAATGGCGGTCACCGTCAGGATGCTCAGCAAAATAGCACCAAACACATTACGATAGCTGAGCACTGCAATCATCAAAAAGCAGATTCCACCAAGCAATGCGGCAGGTTCGGTAAAGGAGCCAATAGTCAGCAGCGTCGCCGGATTGGCAACAACAATTCCGGCTGATTTAAGACCAATAATCCCGAGAAACAGACCCACCCCGGCACCCATGGCGTACCTGAGACTCATAGGTATGCTGTCGAGCAGCCACTCCCGAATCTTGGACAAGCTCATGATCATGAAGAGAACGCCGGAAAGGAACACTGCACCCAGTGCAATTTCCCAGGCATAACCCATATCGCCAACAACGGTATAGGTAAAGAAGGCGTTCAGGCCCATGCCAGGCGCCAGCCCTACAGGCCAGTTGGCATACAATCCCATAAGGAAGCAGCCCAAAGCGGCACCAATGCAGGTTGCAACAAAAGCAGCGCCATAATCCAGGCCAGCATCAGCCATAATCGCGGGGTTCACAAAGATAATGTAGGCCATGGTTACGAACGTAGTCAGGCCTGCAACCAGCTCAGTCTTGACTGAACTTCCGTGCTTCTCAATTTTGAAAAGCCTTTCCAGCAACCCTGTGTTCGCCGGCTCTATGTGTGTACTTTCCTGCCCAGCGTTTGCCATAAGATTTCCCTCATAATTTTTATTTTCAATCACCTCGAGCAGAACTCTTGGGAAAGGCGACGAATGATTGAGCCGGTCTATTTCTTGACCATCAAGTCAGGGCCAGCAATCACGATTATGGCTTTGTATACAATAATTACAATCACTGATTTGCTTTTTTTTGAGATTTTGCAAACTGCTTCTGATGCAACGACTTGCCAGCACTGAATGTTTCCTTAACGGCCCTGTCATCACCAAGCATGATGAGTGCAAACAGTTTTTCCTGAAGACTGCTGGCACGATTCAAGCGATGGCTGATCAACGGCGTAGCATTATAGTCGAGTACAACAAAATCCGCCTCTTTACCTCGCTCAAAATTACCAATTTTTTCATCAAGATAAAGAGATTTTGCTCCGCCCAGGGTCGCAAGATACAACGCTTTGAAAGGATCCAGCTTCTGCCCTTGCAATTGCAGTACCTTGTAAGCTTCATTCAGGCTTTGAAGCTGAGAAAAACTGGTGCCGCCGCCGATATCTGTACCCAGCCCAACCCGTACACCCTGTTTTTCCAGGCGCTCCAGGTCCAGAAGCCCGCTCCCCAGAAACAGGTTTGATGTCGGGCAAAACGCCACGGCAGAGCCAGTATCACTCAACCGTTTACACTCATCGTCATGCAGATGAACACCGTGGGCAAATACCGCTCTTTCGCCAATTAACCCATGGTGATCATACACATCAAGGTAGCCGCTCCGCTCCGGAAATAGCTCGCTAACCCACTCAATTTCCTTTTTGTTCTCGGAAATGTGCGTGTGCATATACAAATCCGGAAACTCGTTAAAGAGCTTGCCGGCAAGCTCCAGTTGCTCCGGGCTGCTTGTTGGTGCAAACCTGGGTGTTACCGCATAAGACAGACGCCCTTTGCCGTGCCAGCGCTCGATTAATTCCTTGCTGTCTGCGTAGCCGGTATCTGCGGTGTCCAACAGATACTCCGGCGCATTGCGGTCCATCAACACCTTGCCGGCAATCATTCGCAGGTTAAGCTTTGAGGCTTGTTCAAAAAATGCATCGACAGACTCTTTGTGAACCGTCCCGAACACCAGAGCGGTGGTGGTGCCATTGCGCAGTAATTCCTGCAGGAACATGTCAGCCTGGGCACTGGCAATATCAGCGTCGCCAAATTTCCCCTCGCACGGGAATACATATATTTCCAACCAATCCAGCAACTGGGCTCCGTATGAGCCAACGATTCCGGTCTGGGGGTAGTGGATGTGGGTGTCGATAAACCCCGGGGTTATCAATGCGTCCTGATAATGGATAACCTCAACGTCTGCCGGAAGAGAGGGCAGCAGACCCTCTGCATCAACAACACTGACAACAGCCCCGCTTTCGACTACGAGCAGGCCGTCCTCGAAATATTCATAGGAGTTCTCTGCACCTACGTCGTAGGGGTTTGCAATACTGTGAAGAATAGAAGCCCGGTAGGCTTTGCATTGGGACATGATCACTCTCGTTTATTTTTCTGCGACGTTTGGCGATTGACTGCAACGGCAATTTAAACGGGTTGAGAGTGCCGGTCAACGATAAGCTGACCAATAAGTCAGGAAAATACTACTCGGGAACCTCAAGCCCACAACCACGAAGGATAACTTGAGTCAGGAACTCTGCCGCATGCTTGAAGTCCTTTTTGGTGTAGGCCTCTTTCTCTTCAATCGCCAGAATCTGAACCTGAAAATCGGCGTAATGCTGGGTTGACGACCAGATCAGATGAATCAACTGAACCGGATCGACATTCCCCATACGTCCGGTATCAATCCACTGCTGAATCACCATTGCCCGCTCACGCACCCAATCTTTCATACTGGTCGAGAGGTACTCTTTCAGTACGGGTGCGCCCTGAATGATTTCCATGGCAAACAGCCGGGAGGCCAGGGGATGAGTTCGGGACATTTCCATTTTTACCTGGATAAAACCCGCAAGGGTTGTGGCCGGGTCGTCCTCCGGCCTGACGTTTGAGAAAACATCATTCCAACGCCCCATGATGCCGTCCATCAAGGCGTAATACATGCGCTTTTTATTGCTGAAATAATAGAGCACGTTGGATTTCGGCAGCCCGGCCCTGTCGGCAATTTGCTGCACCGTTGTTGCGCCAAACCCCTTGCTGGAAAACTCTTTCTCGGCCGCTGCAAGAATCTGCTCGCGATTGCGCTGGCGAATGCGTCCTGGGCGCACTTTAACCTTGGGTTGACCAGAAGGCGGAGGCGACAGCTGCTGCCGGGAAGGATCGGATTTGTTTTGCTCGGTCATAAAGCCGCTACACTTTGGGGGGCGATGGGCGAAGATAACTGATATCCCGACAGCATTCAAAGAAATGAATCGCCTCGAAACAATATAAAATTGGTGTTTATTTCTTGCGCAAAAAACTGGACTATTTGGTCAGGAATATGTAAAACGAAAAGTAGCCTGAACAAAACTTTTATCCAGAAACGCAGAAACTCTGGAGTGGCGATCCATAAATAACAACTTAACCATTCGCGGTGAACCTTGTGATCGAATTCTACTTGAACGGCCAACAACAAACCCTCGACCGAGCCGACCCGAACCTCAGCATTCTCGATTGGCTTCGCATGAGTAAACGCCTGCCCGGCACCAAAGAAGGCTGTGCCTCGGGTGACTGCGGCGCCTGCACAGTTGCCATTGGCACACCAGACGAAAACCGCTCGGGGCAGTTGCGCTATGACAGCGTTAACAGCTGTATCGCTCCCGTAGGCAGTCTGCACGGCAAGCACCTGGTCACTGTCGAGGCGCTACAGACGGAGCCGGGCCATCCCGTGCAGAAAGAGATGATCGACTGCCACGGCGCCCAGTGCGGCTATTGCACGCCCGGCATCATCATGTCGCTGTTCGCCCTGCACACAGAGAAAGCAGCGGCCGGTGCGAGCACCAGCGATAACGAACTGCTCGAAGCCTTGTCGGGCAACCTTTGCCGCTGCACCGGCTATCGCCCGATCATGGAAGCCGGTCGCCGGGCCAGTGTACAAACCTGGAACCCGGGCACCACACATGACAACC
>JAKDUK010000126.1 GCA_030457765.1 Marinobacter sp.
CCAGCGCTGCCCTTGCATGTGTGGAAACTTTGGCCGAAAGTTAAAGCTGAAATTGTTTAATTTCACCCACGATATGGAGGTCTGCCCATGAGTGTGCTTCTTCTGCTCATCAGTGCTCTGGTTTTGATTTATCTGGCTGTTGGCGGTACCACCGCTGCTCTGGTCATGTCCGTCGCCACAATAGTCGGGCTGTTCCTTGATGAATGGCACATTGCCAGCATTCTGTTTGGCGGTCTTTTTCTGGCCCTGGCTCTGATTTTGGTTATCCCCAGCGACCTGCGCCTCGACAAGTTCAGCCGCCCGCTTCTGAGCTGGGTTCGTGGCCGTCTCCCTAAACTTTCAGACACCGAAGAAGAAGCCTTGAAGTCGGGCTCCGTAGACTGGGATGGCGAGTTGTTCTCCGGCCAACCGCAATGGTCAAAGCTTTTGGATGCACGGCCTGCGCACCTTTCCAGCGAAGAGCAGGCATTTCTGGATGGTCCGGTAGAAAAGCTCTGTGCCATGCTGGATGACTGGAAAATCACTCACGAGCATTACGACCTGCCCAACAAAGCCTGGAAGTTCATCCGTGAGAAGGGTTTTTTCGGCCTGGTAATCCCCAAAGAAGATGGCGGTATGGGTTTCTCGAACACCGCCCATTCAGAAATCGTGATGAAGATTTCCACCCGCAGCGTGTCTGCAGCCGTCACTGTGATGGTGCCCAACTCCCTCGGCCCCGGCGAGTTGTTGATGCACTACGGCACAGACGAGCAAAAGCAGCATTACTTACCCCGTCTGGCCGGTGGCGAAGACATTCCCTGCTTTGCCCTGACCTCTCCCATTGCTGGCTCGGATGCCGGCGCTATTCCCGACAAAGGCATTGTGTGTAAAGGCCAGTGGAACGGCGAAGAAGTGCTGGGCTTGAAAGTGACCTGGAACAAACGCTACATCACCCTGGCGCCGGTCGCTACGCTAATTGGCTTGGCTATCAAGGTTTACGACCCGGATAGCCTGCTGGGTGACAACGGCGAAATTGGCGTAACCTGCGTTCTGGTTCCCCGCGACACTGAAGGTGTAAACGCCGGTGCGCGGCACTTGCCCATGAATACCGTATTCATGAACGGGCCCACCTGGGGTACCGAAGTGTTCATCCCCATGGAACAAGTCATTGGTGGCCAGGATATGCTTGGCAAGGGCTGGACCATGCTGCTGGAATGTCTCTCCATCGGCCGCTCTATCTCCTTGCCTGGACTGGCAACCGGCGCGGGCAAGGTTGCCAGCCTGGCCACTGGCTCCTATGCCTATACCCGCGAACAGTTTGGTCGCTCTATCAGTCAGTTCGAAGGCGTGCAGGAGGCACTGGAACCCATCGCAGGCTATACCTACATGATGGACGCCGCGCGCCTGCTAACCTCCGGCATGCTGGACCGGGGGGTTCGGCCCGCCGTGCCCTCGGCGTTGCTGAAGTACCGCAATACCGAACTGATGCGAAACGTCATTAACCACGCTATGGATGTGGTCGCTGGCCGTGGCGTCATTACCGGCCCCCGCAACTTTATGGCCCGTGCCTACAACGCGGTGCCCATTGGCATTACGGTGGAAGGCGCAAATATACTGACCCGAAGCCTGATGGTCTTTGGCCAGGGCGCTATTCGCTGCCATCCGTTTATTGTTGACGAAATTGCCGCCGCTGGCATGGAAGACGAAGATCAGGCCACGAAAAAATTCGATGGCATTTTCTACAAGCACATTGCACATACCACACGAAACGCCCTGCGCTCACTGGTTCTGGGCCTGACGGGCGGCTTGCTGGAACCCGTCCCAAGACAGGGCAACATTCAGTCTGCTTATCGTCAGCTTGCCCGTTTCTCGGCCGGGTTTGCTCTGATGACCGACGTAACCCTGCTCTCTGTTGGCGGTGGGCTTAAAGCCAGGCAACGGCTATCCGGCCGCATGGCAGACAGTCTGGTGCAGCTGTATTATGCCTCAGCCGTGATCAAACAATGGCACGAAGAAGGCTACCCGGACGACCAGCGCCCGCTGGTCGATTGGTGCCTGCAATCCTGTTTGCGGGATTTGCAGCATTCCATGCGCGAAGCCATCATCAACTTCCCCGTACCCGCCCTTCGCTGGCCTTTACGCCTGCTGGTCTTCCCGCTGGGGGCAACCGGTCTCAACGGCCCGGATGACAAGCTGGGCACCCGCGTGGCTGCCAGCATTGTTGACGACACGCCACTACGTCAGCGCATTAGCCGGGGTGCCTACGCCACCACGGATACGGACGACCCCCTGGGCCGGGTGTTGAATGCCTATCAACTGGCAAACGAAACCGCCGACATGCGCGGCCGCCTGCACGATGCCATTCGTAATCGTGATGAAGACGACCTGGACGGCATTGCGTTACTGATGGGCCATGAGCGCAAAAAGCTGGTGGATTGGGCCTGCGCCGAGGGTATTGTCAAGGCCGATGAATGCGACAAGCTTGAGGAGGCACTGACCGCCCTGTACGACGTTATCCGGGTGGACGCGTTTGACGAGGAAGGCCTGAAAGCCTTGTCCCGATGCGCCAAGGGCAAGCGCAAAGTCGTTGAAAGACCCGCCCCTGAATAAATCACATGGCCAGTCTGCGCCTGTCGTTAAGATCCGTCTTGATAGACAGGCCAGATTTGAATGGCTCCGACCTCTGCCCGGATATTTCTTTATCTTGTGGCCTACCTTGACAAAATCCCGGTTCACCATCTTTACTAAGACCAGTACTCAGAATATCGAGATTGAGCTCCAACGGCCATTTCCCCATTGGACGACAATAACAACAAACAGTGATCGCCAGTACCTTAGCAACTGGCCAGACAGGGGTGCTTGCTGTGACAGGTCACGCTCAGGAACACGACGCTATTTTGGAAACCCGGGGCCTCACCAAAGACTTCAAGGGTTTTACCGCCGTAAAGGACATCAACTTGAGCGTCCAAACCGGTTCAATTCACGCCCTGATTGGCCCAAACGGTGCAGGAAAAACCACATTTTTCAATCTGTTGACCAAATTCCTGAAGCCATCATCCGGCAGGATCATCTATGACGGCGCGGACATAACCAATGGCAGACCCGCAGATATAGCCCAGCGCGGGCTCATTCGCTCATTTCAGATTTCCGCCGTATTCCCCCACCTGACAGCCAGAGAAAACGTTCGCATTGCGCTACAGAGGGAGCTGAAGGTGTCCTATCAATTCTGGCGCCCGCTGGGAATTCTCAACCAGCTCAATGAAGAGGCCCAGGCAACACTGGAGCAGGTTGGCCTTGGCAAGTTTGCAAATGTGAAAGCTATTGAGCTGCCCTACGGTCAAAAACGGGCGCTGGAAATAGCCACGACCATTGCTCTGAAGCCAAGGCTGATGCTGCTGGATGAACCTACCCAGGGCATGAGTGCGGAGGATGTAGGCACAGTAACCGACCTGATCAAGCGGGTGGTTGAAGGCAGAACCATTGTCATGGTTGAGCACAATCTAAGTGTAGTGTCTACGCTAGCCGATCAGATCACCGTACTGAACCGGGGCGAAATCCTCGCAGAAGGAAACTACGACGAGGTTTCCAGCAACCCCGACGTGATGGAAGCTTATATGGGAACCACAGATGCAGCGTGAGCAGAACCCCGAATTACTGCGAATTGAAAACCTGCACGCCTGGTACGGTGAGTCCCACATACTCCACGGCGTAAACCTCACTCTGCAGGAAGGGGAAGTTATTACCTTGCTTGGCAGAAACGGCTCCGGCAGAACGACTACCCTGAAGGCCATTCTCGGGTTAGTCAGCAAGCGAACCGGTTCCATCAAAATCCACGGCACCGAAGTCATCAACCTGCCCACCCATAAAATTGCCCATGTGGGCAAGCTTGGCTATTGCCCGGAGGA
>JAKDUK010000009.1 GCA_030457765.1 Marinobacter sp.
TCTGCCAGCTGTGGTTCAATCTCCCGACTCTCAAAACTCCAATTTTCTGCGTGTCTTACGGCCTCAACAAAGGTTGGCGGAAACGTCCAGCTTTCCAACACAGCGGTGCCGACATCTGCGCGGAGGTCGCGAATGGCATTCTGTAAGTTAGTGTCATCAGCAAACAGGTTCACGTGATGTTCTGCCTGCACCAAAACAGGTACTACACCTATATCGTGAAGCAGCCCCGCCAGCAATGCTTCTTCCGGGTTCAGACGGGTAGCATGGTCTGCCAATACCCAGCAAAGCGCTGCCACTTCCCGCGAATGCCGCCAAAGCTTTTCCATCTCTTTTTGCAGCGATGGATGACGACTTTTGAACACTTCACGCAGGGAGAACACGGTAACCAGTTGCCGAGTTGTTCTCATGCCCAGCCTAATTACCGACTCACGGACATTACGCACATCGCTGAACCCTCGGTAAAGCGGGCTATTACAGGCCCGCACCAACTTAACGGCTATGGCGGGATCAGCGGCCACAGCACTGGCCACCTGCTCGGCAGTAGAGTCGTCTTTATCTACTATACGCCGCACTTTCCACGCGACATCGGGAACACTGGGCAACTTAAGCTGGTTAGAGCGAAGCTCAGCGTAGAACTCCATTAACAAATGGTGCTCTTCACTCTCTTCATCATGGCCTTCGCCAGAGTCCATCTCTACTTGGGCAACTGGCGCAGCCCGCAGAAGCTGGTTGAGCACATCCTGCTCAATCACCAAAAACTCACAGGGTTTTACCGCAGTAACGTCGTACATTCTTGGCTGCAGTCTGGCAATGGGGTTCAGCGCTTTGTCGGTTTCGGCTTCAATAACGGACGTGCGACCGTCCAACGATTCCAGCTCTACCCTCCCGGTTACCAGAAAATAGTCCAACCCATCACGCACACCTCGTTCCAGCACACGCTGGCCAGGACCATGGGTTTTGCGCTCAGCACGACTGGCAAGCACGACCAACTGATCATCGGTTAATCGGTTCAGCGGCTGAAACGCCTTCAAGCGGCGTAAAGACAGGCTTTCTTGGCCAGCCATAGGCAATCTCCTTTGTCAGCTCAGAGCCGGGCCTACGGACTTTCTATTAGCTGCGCCTCACCAGAAGACGCAGCGGGATGCAAAACTGGACGTTAGAAAAACGACCAACCGCCGTCATCCTCTTCTTCTTCAGCAGCTTCTTCAACAGGCTCGGGTTTGCTGGTCGCCGCCTGGGCTTTTTTAGGCTTGGAGACAGGGGCGCTGGCCGCAACCTGAACACTGATCATGCCCAGAGCCTTTTTGGTTGATTCGTCCAAAATTCCATTAGCTTGAAGCCCGTTGTCTTTCTGAAAACGAGACAATTCCGAGCGGGTGGCATCGTCCATGCCGGAGCTAACACTGGTAATGTTATACCCGGCGCCATACAAGGCATTCTTAAGCGCAACCGATTCATCGGCGAACGCGGCGGGCGCGAAACCCATAACAGCTACAGTGCCGACTGCGAGTGCTAAGCGGCCCATACGAGTGATCGCGTTTTTCATGATGCTCACCTGTTCTACTCCTGATATCTCTGCGATATCCGTTTCTTTCTTGTTGTGTGGTGCCCATCTCCACAGGCTGGGGCAATCCGGTAAAAGCCTAGCATACTTTTGTCTGATATCGCCTCAATCGACATCAACATCTTTGTTGACGGCTTTTTGAGATTCTTCGCTAAACTCCCGAATAAAAATACCCCAGAATGACATGAACAAAGCCGCTACTAACGGGCCCATTACAAAACCATTAATACCAAACATTGCAATGCCGCCCAGAGTGGACAACAGGACAATATAATCAGGAAGCTTGGTATCCCGGCCAACGAGAATCGGGCGCAGTAAGTTATCTGCAAGTCCTATTACCACAACACCGAATATAGTAAGCACTATGGCCTGAACCACATTGCCCACGGCAGCCAGGTAAATCGCGGCGGGCACCCAAACCAGCGCTGCACCTATGGCTGGCAGCAGCGAAAAAATGGCCATAACCACGCCCCACAATAACGCCCCACCAATACCAAGAATCCAGAAAATGGCGCCACCCAAGGCGCCCTGAATAATAGCAATCAGCAGGTTGCCTTTTACCGTTGCACGGGTCACTTCGGCAAACTTGGCAAACAATAGGCGTTCGCGTTCATCTCCGAGGGGGAGCGCACGAATCATCAAATCAATCAATTTATTGCCATCACGCAACAGGAAAAACGCCAAGTACACCATAAGGGCCAGCCCAAGAAAAAACTGGAAGGTGTTTTGGCCAACACCAATCGCTTGTTTGGCAAGGAACTGACTGCCACCCACAAACAGGTTGACCACCCGATCACGGATTTCAGTAAAATTGATATCAAACTGCGCCAGGAAGGACTGTATGGCGGGGAAAGATTTATTCACCTGATCTATATACTCTCCCGGCTTTATTTCTCCATCCTGAATCTGTTGATAGATACCCACCCCCTCGGCGGCCAGCGAGGTTACCAGCACCAGCACCGGTATCACCACAATGAGCATACAGACTGTTAGGGTGATCAGCGCGTTCACGTTTGGGCGCTCACCCAGCCTCTGCACCAAAAACATCTGAAATGGATGAAAAATCAGTGCAATAGCAATGGCCCAGAAGATGGGGCCGAAAAAAGGCTTCATGAGAAGCACGAAAGCCAGAGATACTCCGACCAACATGGCAAGAAAGGTTCGTGTCTCAAGTTTTGCGTACATAATTCCGTGTATCCAAGTTGAAATCAGTCGCGCAACAGCCTAACACGCCCGAATGGCCACTGGCGCATGTTTCAGGTTATAGTGGGCGGCTGTTGATCAACTATTAAACAGGTCATGGCGTTGGAACTGGAAACCTTTACAACAGAAACTGCTCTGGACGCTGCGGCAGAACTGGGCCGGGTACTGGCCGCCAGAACCCATCGCCGAAAAGTCCTGGGCCAGGATGTGTGGGTGCCGGGGCAACTGGGAGAGGCCTTGCAACTGCCACAAATTATTAACCGCCTCCAAAATAAGCAGCAGCGGTTGCGGGACCAAGGGTTGGATGATTTTCAGGAGCTCTGGCCAACGCTGTCTGAAGCAACCCGGGAAAAGGTTCTAAGCGCCATCGGTTGGTACGACCCTAAAAATCTCGACTGGGAAGACAAGCGTTCCAACCGCAAACCCATTGGCGACTTAGGCAATTCCTGATTCAAAGCCACTACGCTCTGTTACGCAACTCAAACAAATTAAGCTGCGAACTGACTTATCCTAGTCGTTGAAGATTGTTGTAACGGTTCCGGAAACGGCAAACCCGTAACAATCACGCAACCAATCAGTTAGGACAGTCGATGGCATGCGTATTCTGAGAACCGACGATGACCGCTTCGCGGGTCTTCCGGACTACCCTTTTGCACCTCATTATCTAGATGTCGAGCCAGACCTTCGGATGCATTATGTTGACGAAGGTCCAACCGATGCATCGCCCGTTTTAATGCTCCACGGCGAACCTTCGTGGTCGTATCTGTACCGCCACATGATTCCCCTTGTCGCCAATGCGGGACACCGAGTGCTGGCACCAGATCTTGTGGGTTTCGGAAAATCCGATAAGCCTGCATCGGTAGACGATTACAGCTACGATCGTCACATTACGTGGCTTGCCCACTGGCTGGAAACCCTGGACCTCCGAAATATAACACTGGTCTGCCAAAACTGGGGATCGCTTCTGGGCCTGAGGCTTGCGGCAGAACATCCCGACCGTTTCCAGCGGATCATTGTTGGCAACGGCATGTTGCCAACAGGTGAAAGCCGTGCACCGGCAGCTTTCAGCGTATGGAAGGCTTTTGCCACTCACAGCCCCTGGTTTCCCGTGGGCCGCCTCGTGCAACTGGGCACTCAGCGAACTCTGAACAAGCAGGAACTGGCAGCCTACGAGGCGCCCTTCCCTACTACGGAATACAAGGCAGGCGCCCGCGCCTTTCCAAAATTGGTGCCCACATCTCCGGATGATCCGGCAAGCAGCGCCAACAAAACAGCATGGAAGGTCTTAGGGCAGTGGCGCAAACCATTCATCACCTGCTTCAGCAACGGCGACCCCCTAACTCGCGGTGGTGATCGCTACATGCAGCGCCGCATTCCCGGCGCGCTGGGGCAGCCGCACATCATTCTGCGCGGAGGGCATTTTCTGCAGGAAGACTCCCCTGAAGATTTCGCACAAATCATCATTGATGCATTAAAAGCAGAAATGGCGGCCTAGGCCGCCATTTTTTTTGAGTTTTTTCCCTTACGGCTTCTTTGATTGCATCAACCGAATACCGTCACAGTCTGGCGGCTGATTGCCAGTAACTCACCCCGAGGCGTCCAGATTTCTGCATCATAATGGCAATAGCCATTTCCTGCCTGATCAATCCTGGACTTATACAATAGCCAATCATCGGCCTCCAGTGCCGGCCTTGGATGCACAATATCCAACATCCAGGTGAGTGAACTGGCAGGCACAGCAGATTTAAAATGCTGGAGAATCGGCGCCGGCCACGCATCCACCAGCGCTAAAATATGGGCGTCGGTTAACGACTCTGGCACTTCCCGAAAGCGCATCCATCCGCCCATTTCGCGTTCAGCCCCACCGGTAAAAGGCAGGTTGCCATATGCCCAGCGCATCTCAATATAGTTTATAAAACCTGGAGTTAGCCCTTCGATAAAGGGCAGCCCCTGGCACTGGTCCACAGGCTTTGCTTCTGGTGCAGATACCCCTTCAATCTTTACCGTTGACTCCCGGTCGCCGGCAAACCCTGCTAAACATACCAGCCTGGGCTCTCCCTTTTGCATAATCCGACCTTCCAGCTGACTAACCGATCGCCCTTCCCGAAGAACCTGCGCATCAAAAACAGCCGGCTCATCAGGCTCTACCGGCCCCACAAACGACACATGCATGGAGCGCATGGGTCTATTTTCGGCAACCATACGCTCCATGCGATCAAACAACAGTGCCGTTACCAAGCCGCCAAACGTCGCACGCCCCTGTGACCAGGCCGCCGGCATTGTCAGTTCGTTGCTGGCACGGCCAGCGGTAATCAGTTCATCAAAGGTCATACTACGTTCCTGTTAGCAACCTATCGGAGAAAACAGAAAGATTGCCCAAAATACCCGAGCAACGCAATGGCAGCTCGCCGGCAATTACCTACAGGGCACTAAAGATTTTACGTATTAAAGCAAGCAAAAAGCGGTTATAATATGGCCACATAATGCATTGCCCGAGCAATGCTCTACCTTCCGAATTCCGAGTAAATCAATGTCTGAATTGTCCTTTGCCGAACTGGGGCTTGATCCAGCCGTACTGGAAGCTGTTTCCGCTATTGGCTACGAAACCCCAACGCCCATCCAGGCCCAGTGCATTCCTGCGCTGCTCGCTGGCAAACATTTACTGGGCGTTGCCCAGACCGGCACGGGTAAAACCGCGGCCTTTGCTCTACCACTATTGAGCCGAATTGATGCAACGGTAAGTGAGCCTCAAATTCTGGTTCTGGCCCCTACGCGGGAGCTGGCTATTCAGGTTGCGGAAGCATTTACCTCCTACGCTGCAAAATTCCGTCACTTTCACGTATTACCAATCTACGGTGGACAGGATTTTTACCCGCAGATAAAAGGCCTTAAGCGTGGCGCCCAGGTTATTGTCGGCACCCCCGGCCGCATGCTCGATCACCTTCGTAAAGGCACGCTAAAGCTGGGCAGTCTGAAGGCACTGGTCCTGGACGAAGCAGATGAAATGCTGCGCATGGGCTTCATTGACGACGTAGAGGCTATTCTTGCCAAAACGCCGGCCGACTGCCAGCGCGCACTCTTCTCTGCCACCATGCCGCCGCAGATCAAAAAAGTTGCACAAACCTATCTCAACGACGCGACTGAAGTAAAAATCCAGAGCGAAACTCGCACGGTTGAGCGTATTTCTCAGTTTGTTCTGCCCGTTTATGCAGAACGCAAACTAGACGCCCTAACCCGTATCCTGGAAGTGGAGCCGGTAGAGGCTGCCATTGTCTTTGTGCGAACCAAGGCTGAAACCACGCTGCTGGCCGAAAAGCTCAGTGCCCGCGGGCACGCAGTAGCCCCTCTGAACGGCGATCTCAATCAGCGTCAACGCGAGCAAACGGTTGAAGACCTCAAGCGCGGCAAAAAAGACATCATCGTGGCCACTGACGTAGCTGCACGTGGCCTAGACGTACCCAGAATTTCTCACGTTATTAACTACGACGTGCCCTACGACACTGAAGCCTATATTCACCGTGTAGGTCGCACCGGCCGTGCAGGGCGCACAGGCAAGGCTATTCTGCTCGTTACCCCACGTGAGCGGAGTTGGCTGCGTACGCTTGAGCGTGCCACCAACTCGCCTATGGAGGCCTATGAACTGCCGACGCCCGTCGAACTGAAAAAAATGCGCGAAGAGCAATTTGAAAGCCAGCTTTTAGGTTTTGCTGAAGACAAAAAACTGGCCAAGGCCATGGGGCTTCTGGACGAAATTGCCGAACGCAACGAAATGGACATTGCCATGGTTGCCGGCGCTTTGGCATGTTGGATGGAAGCAGCGCAGCCAGGTGTGATGCCTCTGGAACAGCCAGAAGCTCTGCCGACTGTATCTGCAACTGCCCCCCCGCGCCGCGACCGCAAAGGCGGCCGAGGTGAGTTCCGCAAGGGGCCGCCAAAAGGTGGCTACAAGGGACGTGGCGGACCTAAAGGCTCTAACCCACGCGGCAAGCCGCCTGGCAAAGGTGGCAAGCCAGCCGGTAAGCGGCCTCCCCGTCAGTCAGACGCCAAGCGCTGATAAACCACGAAGCTGTAGTCGTAAGGATTGTTATCGGACGCGGAGAAATCCTCCCGTCCGATTTCGTCCCACTCATCCCAGTTCACTTCCGGGAAATACGCATCGCCATCCACCTCGGCGTGCACCTGAGTGATGTAAATGCGATCTACCATGGGTAGCGCTTCAGTATAGATTTGGCCCCCGCCGATAATCATTACCTCGTCACCACCATCCAGCTCGGCTTGTGCCTCCGCCTTTACCAGCGCTTCACTCAATGACTGCACGCCAACGGTTCCTGCAGGCGCCTCACGGCCAGCATCCCGGGAAATCACTAAATTCATCCGGCCCGGCAGCGGTCTGCCAATGGAATCCCAGGTTTTCCGGCCCATGATGATGGGTTTACCCATGGTGGCTTGCTTGAAGTACTTCAAATCGCCCGGAAGGTACCAGGGCAAGTTGTTATTTTTGCCAATAACCCGGTTTCGGGACATGGCGACTATGAGGGCTTTACGCATGCTGGGATTCCTTTGATTCGGAGGCTACAAGGATGCGGGAAGGACTCTCCAAAAACCGCTGTAAATACGTCCGTGTACGCTTGGCGCCGCACATTTTTGGAGAGTCCTTCCCGCATCCTTGCGATCAAATTGTGATATAGGCCTGCAAGTACTAAATAGCGATAGGCGCTTTAATAGCGGGATAAGGGTCATAACCCTCAAATTCGAAATCTTCCAATTCATAGTCAAAGATTGAGTCTGGCTTACGCTGGATAGCCAGTGTTGGCAACGCTCTTGGTTTACGCTTTAGCTGCTCGAACACTATGTCGTCGGTGAGGTGGTTCTGGTAAAGATGGCAATCACCGAAGGTATGTACAAACTCTCCAACGTCCAGATCACACTGCTGGGCGATCATGTGGGTTAGTAATGCATAGGATGCGATGTTGAACGGCACACCGAGCATCAAATCTGCGCTGCGCTGATACAGCTGGCAGGAAAGTTTGCCGTCGAGCACATAGAACTGGAACAAACAGTGGCAGGGCGCCAACGCCATCAGGCCCTTCTCAGCGTTTTCCTGAGGGCCTATCGATTCGTCCGGGAGCTCGGCGGGGTTCCAGGCGGAGACAATCAGGCGACGGGAATTGGGTTTGTTGCGAATCTGTTCGATAACCTCGCTGATCTGGTCCACCACGCGGCCATCCGGGCATTGCCAGCTTCGCCATTGCTTGCCGTAAATAGGTCCAAGATCGCCGTTTTCCAGCGCCCAGGCATTCCAGATAGACACTTTTCGCTCTTTTAGCCAATTATTGTCCGTGGAGCCCTTCAGAAACCAGAGCAACTCATAAATAATACTGCGCAGATGCACTTTTTTAGTGGTCACCAGAGGGAAACCATCCTGCAAATTAAAACGGATCTGACGGCCAAAAACAGAACGCGTACCTACGCCAGTGCGATCACCCTTATCAAACCCGTTATCTACTACATCATGCATCAAATCGAGATAGGCTTTCATTCAGCGTTCCTCCGGTAAGCAATAAACATCAGAGCCGCCCCGCCCAGAATCATTGGCAAGGAAAGCACCTGCCCCATGGTGACCCAGTCAAACGCCAAGTAACCCAGCTGCGCATCAGGCTCACGCACAAACTCCACCAAAAAGCGGAAAACCCCATAGCAAACCAGAAACAAACCAGACACCGCCATTCTTGGACGTGGTTTGGCAGAGAACCACCAGAGAATGATGAAAAACAGTACGCCCTCGAGGGCAAACTGGTAGATCTGAGACGGGTGTCGAGCCAGTGCATCCGGTGCCTGACGGAACACCATACCCCAAGGTAAATCGGTAGGCTTACCCCACAGTTCGCCATTGATAAAGTTACCAATTCGCCCTGCTCCGAGGCCAACTGGCACCAAAGGCGCCACAAAATCGGCAAGGCGCCAGAACCCAGTGCCAAGTTTACGGCCGTACCACCACATGGCAAAGATGACACCCAGCAGCCCACCGTGGAAGGACATTCCGCCTTCCCATACTCGCAAGAGCCAAAGCGGATCTGCCAAAAAGGCGTCAAAATTGTAGAAGATAACGTAACCGAAGCGTCCGCCCAGTATCACCCCAAGCGCGAGATAAAACAGAACGTCGCCCATCTGCTCTTCGGTAATCGGAGACCAGGGTTTGCGTGCGCGCAGCCGCCCCAGCCACCAGCCAGCCAAAAAACCCACCAGATAGGTCAGTCCGTACCAGTGAATTTTAAGCGGCCCGATTGAAATGGCAACCGGGTCTATCTGAGGATGCTGAAGCATCAATAACCCCTTAGTTCAAAAGAAAATTGAGACCCACCAAAAGAAGCATGATGGCGAAAATCTGCTTCAGCACCTTGGCGTTGAGTCGATGTGCCAGATTGGCACCTACCCGGGCAAACAGCACGCTGGTAAGAATGATGCCTACCACGGCCGGAATATAGACAAAACCCAGACTGTATTCAGGTACGTCAGCATGGTTCCAGCCAGCCCAGATATTGCCAATAGCTCCGGCCACCGCAATGGGCAAACCACAGGCCGCCGACGTGCCCACGGCCTGCTGCATGCGGACATTGCACCAACTGAGAAAAGGCACAGTAAGAGAGCCACCGCCAATACCAAAAATCGCTGAAGCCCAGCCGATGCCAGTACCGGCAATGCCCAGGCCTGGTTTACCCGGAACACTGCGCCCTGGAGAGGGTTTTACGTCAAACAGCATTTTGAGGCCGATCAGTATGATGAACACGCCTATAACCAGCTCCAGTACCGCACCACTCAACAAAGCGGCTGTCCAGGCCCCCAAAAATGCGCCCAGAACAATACCCAGGGTCATAGGTCGAAAGATATCCCAACGGATAGCGCCATGCCCCTGATGCGCTTTGATAGAGCTCAGGGAGGTGAACACAATGGTCGCCAGCGAGGTGCCAACTGCCATATGAGCTGCCACATCAGGGCTGAAACCCTGCAAGCCAAAGCTGAAGATCAATACCGAAACGATAATGAGGCCGCCGCCAATACCAAACAACCCGGCAAGAGTGCCTGCAAACGCCCCAAGCGCCAGATAAATTGCAAATACCGCTACCATGGACATAGCCACTCACCCACCCGCGAAAACAAGGCTGGTATGATACACATCGACCGTGGCAACTTCACCAACAAGCCATGTTCCTATCACGCGTAAAAGAGCAACGTCGTATGTGTCTGATCGCTTTTTCTCTTGGCCAAAGCGCCCGCTTTCCTCTCGTGGTTGCTGCCAACCGGGATGAGTTTTTTCGCCGGCCGACGGAACCGCTAGGCTGGTGGACAACGGATACCGGCAACCGGGTATTGTCGGGCAGGGATTTGCAATCCGGAGGCACCTGGCTGGCCATATCGCCAGAAGGCCGGGTTACCGCCGTCACAAATGTTCGCGAGGGCACACCAGAGGCGGGCTATGCGAGCCGGGGTGAGCTACCCCTGAGGGCCCTGCGGGAGCCAGAATCGCAACTGCAGAAAAGTCTGGCGAACACGTCTACCCGGTATGCCGGCTTTAACCTTGTCAGCCTTAGCGATACGAATGGCTGGTACTTCAGCAACCGTGACGCGCGTCCGGGCCGTCGCATCCACCGTGGCATGTATGGTTTGAGCAATCATCTACTGCAAACTCCATGGCCCAAGCTTTTACGCCTGAGAGAAGCCGTCGGTCGTACTGTCACATCGGCCAAAAGCAATGCGAGCGCCCTGCACCAAGATCTTATCCAGTTGCTGCAGGACACAACGCCGGCGCCAGATCACCTGCTTCCTGACACTGGCATGCATCGTGATACCGAGCGATTTCTTTCGTCGCCGTTTATAACCGGTGCTGAATACGGCACTCGTGCGACCACAATTGTGAGCGTTTCCGGTGCCGGGGAAATCCATGTAACTGAGCAGAGCTGGGCACCAGAAGGCCGCCCGGAGAAATTACGGGAGTTCCACTGGCAGCGATAGCGCTCAGCCTCTGATATAATCCGAAAAACTCGTCCACCCGATCGGAGGGCCACCGATGGCCGGTCAACAAGACGCCACATCCATTGCCGACTTTGAGAAGTCTCTTGATGAGCTGGAAACCCTGGTTCGCAACCTGGAGCAGGGGGAGCTTTCTCTTGAACAGTCCTTGTCTGCTTTCGAGCGCGGTGTAAAGCTAACCCGCGCCTGCCAGCAGACTCTGAAAAGCGCTGAGCAACGAGTTGAGCAACTGGTTCAGAACGGCGATGGCACGCTGGAAGCCCGACCGCTTTCACCGGATGACGCCAGCTAATGCATAACGGAACCCCGTCTACCATGGATTTTCTCGAAACCTGTCGCAGCCATGTGGATGCCGAACTGGATCGTCGCATTACATCCGGGTCTACTTCTGAGCGGCTTCAGGAAGCCATACGCTATAGCGTTTTGGGTGGGGGTAAACGTATCCGCCCTGCACTATGTCTGGCAGCCGCAAGCGCCCTGGGGCAGAGTATTGATGCTGCGCTGGTGCCAGCCTGTGCCATAGAACTGATTCACGCCTATTCGCTTGTGCATGACGACCTTCCGGCGATGGATAATGACGAACTGCGCCGGGGCCGGCCAACCACACACATAGCGTTCGACGAAGCCTCTGCTATTCTGGCCGGGGATGCCTTACAGGCGATGGCTTTCGAGTGGCTGGCAGAAACTCCCCACATTGACGCACCTGCCCGGCTTGCGATGATTCAAGAACTGGCCTGGGCCAGCGGTCATAGCGGCATGGTGGGTGGCCAGGCAATTGACCTGGAATCTGTCGGCCAAAACCTGTCTCTGGCTCAGCTAGAACGCATGCACCGGCACAAAACCGGCGCGCTGATCGAAGCCAGTGTGCGCATTGGAGCACTGTCGGCTACCGGAGTTAGTGAACAATCGCTAACCTCCTTGACCCGTTATGCCCAGGCTCTTGGATTGGCATTCCAGGTTCAGGATGATCTACTCGACATTGAGGGCGATACAGAAACCATCGGCAAACCTCAGGGGTCTGATGCAGCCCGCGCAAAACCGACCTATCCCGCCTTGCTTGGGCTTACTGGCGCAAGAGAACACCTTGCTGCTCTGCTCGACAGTGCGCTTGAAAGCTTACGGGGCTTTGGGCCAGAGGCAGACCCTTTAAGAGCCATGGCAGATTATGTGGTGGCAAGAACATATTGAATCTGCCATTGAAGCCCGGCACCCCCAGAGCGCACACTGAACACATACATTTTGGTAACCTATGGCTTTGCATGTGTGAAACAGATGCCCTTGTTCCCCTATAATGCCAGCCAGTTATCGAACAGACCGGAAAAGACCCTAGCAGATGCAGGACACGTATATTTTTAACGAAATCCCCGCACAGCAGCCAAACACCCCGCTGCTGGACAGGGTTGACGTACCCGCCCAGTTGCGGGAGTTGCCGTCTGACCAGCTTGTTCAGTTTGCCCGAGAGCTACGGGCTTTCTTGTTGTGGTCTGTTGGGCAGACCGGCGGTCACTTTGGTGCCGGGCTCGGCGTGCTCGAATTAACCGTAGCACTGCACTATGTGTTCAATACACCACAAGACCGTTTGGTGTGGGATGTTGGCCACCAAGCATATCCCCACAAGATTCTCACAGGCCGCCGTAAACAAATGGGCAGCATTAGGCGTAAGGGTGGCCTGGCCGGTTTCCCGAAACGCGCTGAAAGCGAATACGACACCTTTGGCGTGGGTCATTCCAGTACCTCTATCAGTGCGGCGCTAGGCATGGCCGTAGCGGCTCGCCAACAGAACACCGGTCGTAAGAGTATTGCCGTTATAGGTGACGGCGCCATGACAGCCGGCATGGCTTTTGAGGCGCTAAACCACGCCGGTCATCTGGATGCCAACATGCTGGTGATTTTGAACGACAACGACATGTCGATTTCTCGCAACGTCGGCGGTTTGTCCAACTATTTTGCCAAACTGCTTTCTAGCCGCACCTATAATCAGGTGCGTGATAGCAGCAAAAAAGTGCTTCAGGGCACACCCAACCTTATGGCGTTGGCTAAAAAAACCGAAGAACACTTCAAGGGCATGATTGCACCCGGCACTTTGTTTGAAGAGCTGGGTTTCAATTATATCGGCCCCATTGATGGCCATGACCTGCCGCTGCTGGTTGAAACCCTTGAGAACCTCCGTGAATTGGAAGGCCCGCAGTTTCTCCATGTGGTGACCACCAAAGGCAAAGGTTTTGCTCCGGCCGAAGCCGACCCTATCGGCTACCATGCCATCAACAAGATTGAACCAGTGCCCGCCAGCAAGCCTGAGCCAGTCAAATCTGCGCCAAGCAAGCAAAAATACGCGAATGTGTTCGGGCAATGGCTGTGCGATGCCGCAGAGCAGGATGAGCGCGTAAGCGGCATCACACCCGCTATGTGCGAAGGGTCCGACCTGCTGGCATTCTCCAAACGCTTCCCGGAACGCTACTTTGATGTGGCCATTGCCGAACAGCATGCCGTAACACTTGCTGCGGGCATGGCCTGTGATGGTGCAAAACCCGTGGTTGCCATTTACTCCACATTTTTACAGCGTGGCTACGATCAATTAATCCACGATGTGGCCATTCAGAACCTGGATGTACTGTTCGCAATCGATCGCGCCGGCCTGGTGGGTGAAGACGGCCCCACCCACGCGGGCGCCTTCGATATCAGCTATTTGCGCTGCATTCCAAATATGGTGCTGATGACGCCCTCCGATGAAAACGAGACACGCCAGCTACTCCATACCGGCATGTTGTTTGAAGGCCCAGCTGCCGTGCGATACCCAAGAGGAACCGGGCCAGGCGCAGACATTCAGCAAGAGCTGAAAGCTCTGGAGATCGGCAAAGGGCACAAAGTTCGCGAAGGCAACAGCATCGCCATTCTCAACTTTGGCACCCTGCTGGCCCCTGCTCTGGAAGCAGCAGAAAAACTGGGCGCAACCGTGGCTGACATGCGCTTTGTTAAGCCGCTTGATGAGGCCTTGATTCTTGAGCTTGCAGAGCAGCACGAACTGATTGTAACACTGGAAGAGGGCGCCATTGCCGGAGGCGCTGGCAGCGCTGTGACCGAATGTTTGAATAAACAGGAAGTGTCCATGCCCGTGCTGCAGATCGGGCTACCAGACACGTTCATTGATCACGGCAAACACGAAGAATTACTCAAAGACTGCGGGCTGGATGCAGAGGGCATATTCACAACCATCAACAACCGCATGGAGCGACTGCAAAACCAGCGATTGAAAGCGGCTAAATAAAACGACTGCATAGCAAAAAGCCCGCCTGAAGCGGGCTTTTTTGTGCCTTGCGCTAAAACTTAACCTTGAGGATCGTCGTCCTGATGGTTCTCCAGCCAGTGTCCAAGCTTACTCTGCTTGGTATTCAGATAATGCTCATTATGGGGGTTGCGGCCAACCGCTAGAGGAACACGCTCGGTGATCTGGATACCGTAAGAGGTCAGAGCCTTCACCTTGCGCGGGTTGTTCGTCATCAGACGCAGGCTTTTAATGCCCAAGTGCTCCAGCATGTCTTTGCACATGCTGTAATCACGCAGGTCTGCCGCAAACCCAAGGCGCTCGTTGGCTTCTACCGTATCTGCTCCCTGATCCTGCAGATTGTATGCACGGATCTTATTGAGCAAACCAATACCGCGACCTTCCTGGCGCAGGTACATCAAAACGCCTCGCCCTTCACGGGCAATGCTGCGCATTGCCTCCTCAAGCTGGTAACCACAATCGCAGCGCATGCTGTATAGCGCATCGCCAGTCAAACACTCGGAGTGGGTTCGGGCCAGCATGGGTTCGTCACCGTTCAGCGACCCCAGGGTCAGGGCAATATGCTCCTTGCCCGTGTCCGGTTCTTCAAAGCCGTGCATATCAAATACCCCGAATGGGGTGGGCAACCGGCAGGTCTCGATGTAACGAACAGCCACAGTCTTTCCTCGTGGTTCAATAAATCGGGGGCGCGTATTCTACCACGGGCCGAGGCGCTATGCAGAGACGATATTAATGTTCGCTCGCTGTCCAGTGTCCGCTGCGACCACCTTTTTTCTCCAGCAGGCGCACGCCACCGATTTCCATGCCCTTGTCAACGGCCTTACACATATCGTACAGCGTGAGTGCCGCTACACTGGCCGCAGTCAGTGCTTCCATTTCGACACCTGTCTGGCCCGAAAGCTTGCAGCGAGTCGATATGTGCACCGACGCACCATCATCGCCCGGAGTAAGCTCTACCTTCACCGAGGTAAGGTTCAACGAATGACACAACGGGATCAGGTCGTGCGTTTTTTTCGCCGCCATAATGCCCGCAATCCGGGCAACAGCCAGCACGTCACCCTTTGGATGCTCCCCTTCGGTGATCATTCGGAGGGTTTCCCCATTCATGAAAATCCGTGCTTCAGCACGGGCTTCGCGCTCCGTTACAGATTTTTCTGTAACGTCCACCATGCGGGCTTCGCCCTTCTCATCAAGATGGGTTAATTTACTCACGGCATCTCCCGGGAATCAGATTCAATAAATGTTTAAAGTTAGTGATATGTATAACAATCCGGGCAGCCGGGCGTAACAGAGATGCCCACCTGCCCAGCTGATCATAATCAGCTTTGTGGCCACCAGTAGCCAATTCCGGCCACGCCCTGGCCACCCGCCTGCTGCACTTTGCCGAGGTCCGCTGGCTCCAACCCGCCCAACCCAAAAACCACAATTGGCGCCCGGGCAACCAGTTCTCGAAACTGCTCCCACCCGATACCCGCAGCTCCTGGGTGGGTAGCTGTCGGTTTTACCGGGCCCAGGGTTACATAATCTGCGCCAATAGCCACCGCGTGATATATCTCGCGGGCATTGTGGCAGGAAACACCTAACCAGACACCCTCGGGCACTGGTCTCGCCTCAAGCTTCTCGGCCTCATGCCAGGGCAAGTGCAGTCCTGCCGCATCCGGGTTGTCATCAAACACCTCAAGCGCCCCGTGAACCAGAAGCTGAGCAGCCGCCGCCTCGCAAACATCTAATCCGGCCTTCGCCAGAAAATCATAATCTTCTTTGGCCATACCCGGCGCTCGTAGCAGCACCAACCTGGCACCACCGCCAACCGGTGCTTTGGAAATCGCTTTTTGCAGATGCTTAACGCCAGCCTCCCCGGTGCGAATGCTGCCGGTTATCGCCAACAAAGAAGGCAACTTCAGTGCCCGGATAATAGGTCGGTTAGCCGCGGGAAAATCTTTATCTCGCAGGCTGTCCGGGCTCATCCACTGCACGGTCTGCCCTTCACAGCCATTAGCCTCACCCTGGGCCTGCTCTGTTCTCCAGACATCCAGAAACACCCGCTTGTCGCCATAATCATGGCGAATGCCAATCACTGGTTGCAGGGAGTCAGGCGGTATTTGTAATCCGGTTTCCTCGGCAATTTCACGAGCCAGCGCTGCCTGCACGGTTTCTTCCGGCTCAACCTTGCCACCGGGAAACTCCAGCAGGCCACCCTGGTGAGCATGGTCCGGCCGGCGGGCAATAAGCACCTGCTCCCCTCGGACAATCACACCGACCGCTACATGGATTTCCCGAACATTCGCTTTCTCTGTTGTCATATCTAGCTACGGTAGTCTGCGTTGATGCTTACATAATCATGTGAAAAGTCACAGGTCCAAACGGTTTCGCTGACCTCACCTCGTTTGAGGTCAATAGCGATGGTGATTTCGTCCTGGTCCATGACTGCTTGGCCGCGCTCTTCGGAATAATCTGCCGCTCGACCGCCATCGCGTACCAGGCAGACATCCCCGAGATAAATTTCCAGGGCGTTAATGTTCAGATTCTCTACCCCAGCCCGCCCCACAGCTGCCAGGATCCGGCCCCAGTTGGCATCCGATGCAAACAGTGCTGTTTTCACCAACGGCGAGTGCGCTACCGTATAAGCTACATCCAGCGCCTCCTGCTGTGTTGCAGCGCCACTGACATGAATGGTGACAAACTTGGTTGCACCTTCGCCGTCACGCACAATAGCGTGAGCAAGAGTCAGATAAATCGCTTTCAATGCATCACGAAGCACCGGTAGGTGCGGGCTGTCTAACGTAATTTCCGGACCATCGTACCGGCCACTGGCTATCAATGTGCAGGCATCGTTGGTGGAGGTGTCCCCATCGATAGTGATGCGGTTAAACGTTTGCTCGCCCAGCTCCGAGGCGAGTGCTTGCAACGCGTCTGGCGAGATACAGGCGTCAGTAGCAATAAATCCGAGCATAGTAGCCATGTTGGGGCGAATCATACCAGCGCCTTTACTGATACCAGAAATGGCCACCTTATGACCATCCAATTCAATCTGCGCCGATGCGCCTTTTGGGCGTGTGTCGGTGGTCATAATGCCGCTGGCAGCTTCTTCCCAACGGTTGTCAGCGGCACCGGATAGTGCTTCTGGCAGTGCACTTACAATTTTTTGAACCTGCAAAGGTTCACCAATCACACCTGTTGAGAATGGCAGCACTTCACTGGCACTGACGCCGGCTTCCTGTGCCAGGGCCTGGCAGCAGGCAAGAGCGTCTTCCATACCACGCGCGCCCGTGCCCGCGTTGGCATTTCCTGTATTGATCAAAAGATAGCGCGGCGCTTTTTCCGCCAGGTGTCGACGGCTAACTATGACCGGCGCGGCGCAAAACTGATTGCCAGTAAACAGACCAGCTACCCGGCTACCCGGGGCCAAGTCAAACACCACGATATCGTTACGCCCAGGTGTTTTAATGCCGGCGCTGGCAATACCAAGCCTGACACCAGCCACTGGAAAAAACTCGGGTAAGGTTCCTGGTCCAACCGCCATCCTGCCACTCCTTCTGAAATGAACATCTCTTAAAACGAAAAACCCGCAGTCTACCAGGCACCTGGTTGATTGCGGGCTCCGTTCTTTGCTTTGTGTCTGTGTGGTGCGGTTAGCTTACCTTGCCACAACACTGCTTGTATTTTTTGCCGGATCCGCATGGGCAGGGCTCATTTCGGCCAACCTTGCGCTCCTGTCGCACGAAGGTTTCAGGCGTTGTTTGCCGAGAATCGCCGGCAGCACCATCATCCCTTCTTTCGCCCTCACCTTGCGCGGTAGCACTGGTCTCATCGTGGCGCAGACGCGCCTTGGCCAACTCCTGCTCAAGTTCCTCTTTGCGGCGACGCTCAACTTCTTCCAGCTCTTCCCGGCTTTGAACCCGAACATGACAAAGCACACGGGCTACATCACGCTTCATGGTCTCAAGCATGGCTTCAAACATGTTGAACGCTTCACGCTTGTATTCCTGCTTGGGGTTTTTCTGGGCATAGCCGCGCAGATGGATACCACGGCGCAGGTGATCCATGTTTGAGAGGTGCTCTTTCCACAGTGTATCCAAAACCTGCAGGAACACCTGTTTCTCAAACTTGCGCATGGATTCAGACCCGGCCACCTCTTCCTTAGCTCGGTAAGCGGCCACGATTTCGTCGAGAATTTTCTGGCGCAGGTTCTCTTCGAAAAGTTTGCTGTCTTCTTCCAGCCAAGCCTGAACAGGCAGGTCAATGGACATTTCCGATTGCAACTGGCTCTCAAGGCCAGCGATATCCCACTGTTCGGGCATGCTCTGGGGCGGAATATGCTCGCTAATCAGCACATCCACAACGTCTTCACGAATGGTGTCGACCATTTCGGAGACATCTTCAGAAGACATAACCTCATTACGCTGATCGTAGATAACCGTACGCTGATCATTGGCAACGTCGTCGTACTCCAGCAGCGTTTTACGCATATCGAAGTTGCGGCCTTCAACCTTGCGCTGGGACTTCTCAATAGCGTTGGTAACCATACGATGCTCAATGGCCTCGCCCTGCTTCATACCCATCGCCTGCATCAGGCTCTTAACCTTGTCTGGCGCAAAAATACGCATCAGATTATCTTCAAGGGAGAGGAAGAAGCGGGATGACCCCGGGTCACCCTGTCGGCCAGCACGGCCGCGCAACTGGTTGTCTATCCGGCGGGACTCATGGCGCTCGGTACCCACAATGTGCAGGCCGCCGGCATCCAGCACCTGGTTATGGCGCTCTGTCCACTCAGCTTTAAGGCGCGCAACCTCTTCTTCTGTCGCGTCGCCTATGGCGGCCGCTTCGTGCTCCCAATTACCACCCAATACAATATCTGTGCCCCGGCCAGCCATGTTGGTAGCAATGGTTACCGCACCCGGGCGACCTGCCTGGGCAATAATTTGTGCCTCTGATTCGTGCTGCTTGGCGTTGAGAATTTTGTGCTCAATGCGGGCTTTTTTCAGCAGCATAGAGAGCACCTCAGAGGCCTCGATAGAAGCCGTACCCACAAGAATAGGCCTGCCCTCGCCCGTCACATCCTTGATCTCATCAATGATGGCGTGGAACTTCTCATCCTGAGTCAGGTAAACAAGGTCGTTGTAATCTGTACGCTGGATAGGTTTGTTGGGCGGTATTACCACCACATCAAGACCGTATATCTGGCGAAACTCAAAGGCTTCGGTATCAGCCGTTCCTGTCATGCCGCCAAGTTTGTTATACAGACGGAAGTAATTCTGGAACGTAGTTGAGGCCAGAGTCTGGCTCTCAGCCTGAATTTTCAGGCCTTCCTTTGCTTCCATTGCCTGGTGCAGGCCTTCACTCCAGCGACGACCTGGCATGGTACGGCCAGTGTGTTCGTCAACGATGACAACCTGTCCGCCCTGAACAATGTAATCCACATCTTTTTGGAACAGATGATGGGCACGAAGTGCTGAGTGTACGTGGTGCAGCAGACTAAGATTCGCAGCAGAGTAAAGGCTTTCGCCTTCCTGCAGCAGCTCGCGGCTCAGCAGCAGCTCCTCAACCCTTTCGTGGCCTGCTTCTGTCAATTCAACCTGACGTGATTTTTCATCAATGGTGAAATCGCCAGAGGGTTCCCCCTCCTCATTCTCCTCACCTAGCTCCAAGTTCGGGATCAGTTCATTGATCGCCAGATAAGCCTTGGAACTGTCTTCCGCAGCACCGGAAATAATGAGTGGCGTGCGCGCTTCATCGATAAGAATGGAGTCAACTTCGTCCACAATGGCGTAGTTAAGACCACGCTGCACCTTGTCTTCGGTGCTGAATGCCATGTTATCCCGCAGGTAATCAAAGCCGAACTCGTTGTTGGTGCCATAGGTGATATCGGCTTGATACGCAGCACGCTTGTCTTCAGGCGACTGGCCGGCAACAACCACGCCTACCTGTAGCCCGAGGAAGCCGTAAAGCTTGCCCATCCATTCCGCATCACGGCTGGCCAGGTAATCGTTCACGGTTATTACGTGTACGCCCTTGCCCGGAATAGCGTTGAGGTACACAGCAGCAGTGGCAACCAGTGTTTTACCCTCACCGGTCTTCATCTCCGCAATCCGACCCTCGTGTAACGTAATACCGCCAATCAACTGCACATCGTAGTGGCGCATGCCCATAACCCGGCGCCCGGCTTCACGAACCGTGGCAAACGCCTCGGGCAGCAGTGCATCCAGGCTCTCGCCTTCGTCGACCCGGCGACGGAATTCGGCCGTTTTGCCCTGCAACTCGCTGTCCGCCAGATTGCCAAACTGCTCTTCAAGCCCATTAACACGCAAAGCCAGCTTGCGCATTCTCTTGATTTCTCTGGCATTTTTACTGCCGAACATCTTGGTTGCAAACTTTGAGAACATAGACCACTGCTTCTTTGATTAAACGGAGGAAGCCGGCATTCTAACCTTATTTCATGACAGGACAAAAGATAGAGCTCACATAGCCGTAGTTCAGGGGCTATCCTGTGCCAAATACCGGGGAAAAATGTGCCTAATGGGACTGTGGGAGGTTGCTCAAGCGTCAGGCGCGAAACCCAAAAATTAACGACTTGCTCTTTTAATGTAGGTTTCGGGATTCTCGGTTTTACCGTTGCGGATAACCTCAAAATGCACATGGGGGCCAGTAGAGCGGCCGGTGCTTCCCATAAGCGCCAGTACCTGTCCCTTTTGCACAACGTCACCCGTCTTAACCTTTAATGTCTTGCAGTGCGCGTAACGGGTAACCAAACCATCACCATGGTCAACCTCCACCAGGTTGCCATAACCATACCGATCATCAGCATAAGTTACTACGCCACCGGCTACAGAAATAATATCGCTGCCGTCTTTACCAGCCAGATCCACACCTGCGTGCCAGGTGCGCTTTCCATTAAACGGGTCAGAGCGATAGCCGTAACGTGAAGACAGCCAGCCCCAGGTAATAGGGCGGCCTTCAAGGTACAGTTCGTCTTCCAGCTTTTGGCGGGAAGACACCTGGTCCAGTAGCCGCAGCTGCTGTTCACGGTCCTGCATTTTGTGCTCTAGTTCATCGATCATTCGAGTGAGCTCTGGCGCCGAAAAGGAATCAGCAGGGAGTCCATCCTCAGGACCACCAACCGCTGCCGGCTGGTTGAAATCAAACTCATCACTGGCAACCAAACCGGATTCGACAAAACGTTGACCCAAAGCATCGAGCCGCAATAGGCGGCCCTGAATCTCACCAAGGCGCAACGTAAGCGCGTCTACCTGATCCTGGACGTTCTGCTGCACTCCGGCCAACTCTGTTTTTTGTTCACTGAGTTTACTCTGCCATTCAGCAATTAACTGCGAATCCGAAGGCTCACGGGCATCTGCCTGATTTACCGCCACGCTATATCCTGCCCAGCCTGCAGCAGCAATCAATGCTGCCCCTGCAAACGCCAAAACAAAGGCAACCGTGCCGTTAAGCGCCAGCACACGGGATTGTCCGTGGCTTTTGCCAACAAGAATGATATTCATAGTGTCTTCTGGTTTCATAGATGAGCCGCAACCATTTCCTGTAGTGTCGCAGCCCGGGATCATCCGAGTGGGTCTGCCATCCTTAGCAACAACTACGTACTGATAAATCGCAGCGCCCGGTAGACATACTCATTTACAACACGGTAAAACAAGAGCAGCGCTGGCACCACGTACAAAAGGTGCCGAAGTGTAACCAATCGTTATCGTGGCCGTCGAGCGGAAAACGCCTTATGAAACGAAAAAATGAGCAAAAAATGACCTTCGACAACCTGGGACGAACTCCAGTGCTGCGCGAACTGATAGCAAAAGCCAACACTCATAGCCTGGCAGAAGAGCAGGTTATGGCCTCGCTCCCACCAGCGTTGGTGTTGGGTACTCGCTTTGTTTGCTGCATGGAGGGCGAACTAACGTTGTCAGCAGAAAGTGCTGGAAAAGCCAGCCAAATTCGCTTCCGTCAACACGAAATCATGGAAAAGCTGCGTGAGAACGAACTGTTCCGATTTGTGTGGAAATTAAAGGTGAAAGTAGTACCGCCACGGTTTGATCACAAACCGCCAGCAAAAAAAATCCCTCTAAGTAAAGAAAATGCCCAGCTCCTCAAAGAAGAAGCCGGGCACACGAAGGATACAAAACTACGCGAGATTCTCGAAAAACTCGCAAGCCACGTCCGGGATTAAGGCTTCCCGCCTTAAACCGGCACCGCCAGCACAGGTTTCATGTAGGAGATGGGTGCCGTTTCTTCGTTATCGAAGGTAACCACTTCCCATGCGTCCTCTTCCGCCCTTAGCTTGCGCAGCAGCTTATTATTCAGATCATGACCGGATTTAATGCCACGGAACTCACCAATCAGGCTATTGCCTAACAGGTATAGGTCCCCGATTGCATCCAGTACTTTGTGCTTGACGAACTCGTCATCATAACGAAGACCGTCTTCGTTCAGGATCTTGTAGTCGTCTACCACAATGGCGTTATCTACACTGCCACCTAGTGCCAGGTTCATCGCCCGCAGTTTTTCAATGTCACGCATAAACCCAAACGTTCGCGCGCGGCTCACTTCCTTAACGAAAGATGTGCTGGAAAAATCAACGGTTGCGGTCTGGGCACGACCTTTGAACACAGGGTGATCAAAGTCGATACCAAAACTGACCTTGAAACCTTCAAACGGCAGGAAGGTTGCCTTCTTGTCGTCTTCTTCAAGGGTCACTTCACGCTTTATACGAATGAATCGCTTGGCAGCTTCTTGCTCGGCAATGCCCGCTGACTGCAACAGAAAAACGAACGGACCGGCGGAGCCGTCCATGATCGGTACTTCCGAAGCGCTCAGCTCAACAAAGCAATTATCGATACCGAGACCAGCCATAGCTGACAGTAGATGCTCAACTGTCGCCACACGGACACCGTCTTTTACCAGCGTCGTGGACAGCATGGTCTCACCCACATTTTCGGCGCAGGCTTTGATCTCGACCGCAGGGTCGAGATCTGTGCGCCGGAAAATGATTCCCGAATCTACCGGAGCTGGCTTCAGGGTAAGGTAAACCTTTTCCCCCGAATGCAGCCCGACGCCGGTAGCACGGATCGTGTTTTTAAGTGTCCGCTGTCTGATCATCGGTTCGTTATTCCGTAAAAAATGGCAATATTCCAAACAAAAACTTCTGGTCAGAATATCAAAAAATACGACTGAGTACCATTTGCACAATTCGATATTGCTTAAATTTCACGCAATACGACCATCGGCAATCAGCGCATCGTGGTTCGAACTGGTGGCGCGTCTGCACAGGCACAGCCCCACTTTAAACATCAGTCGCCCCAGACTATCAGTCTGCCTGCCTGCGAAGGAATGCGGGAATATCGAGATAGTCTACTCCCTGCTCTTCGCTTTCTTTGCTCTGATCAACCGCCACATTGCCGTGTGATACTGCACGGCGACGCAGAATTGCCGGACGATCCAGCTGGTTGTAATCGGTTTTACCGTCCAGAGTGCGGGTGTTATCCACTACTTTGGTTGGTTTTTCGCGATCTCCACCCAAGCCAGTGGCAACAACCGTGACCTTCAGCTCTTCTGTCATATCGGGGTCAATAACGGTACCTACGACAACCGTCGCTGAATCGGATGCAAACTCACGCACAATATCGCCAACTTCAGAGAATTCACCCAGGTTGAGATCCATGCCAGCGGTAATATTGACAAGAATACCCTTGGCGCCCTGTAGGTTAACATCCTCCAGAAGCGGGCTCTTGATAGCGGCTTCGGCCGCTTCCCGAGCACGGTTCTCGCCGGTGGCGCGTGCCGTTCCCATCATTGCCATGCCCATTTCAGACATCACCGTCTTCACATCGGCAAAGTCGACGTTAATCATGCCGTTGCGAGTAATAAGGTCTGCGATACCCTGAACCGCGCCGAGCAATACATCGTTCGCTGCAGCAAATGCGTCTAGCAGGCTGGTTTTCTTGCCCAACACTGCGAGCAATTTTTCGTTAGGAATGGTGATCAGCGAATCAACGCTGTCTTCCAGTTCCCGGAGGCCCTCATCTGCCAAGCTCATCCGCTTGCCGCCTTCAAAACTGAAAGGCTTGGTGACCACGGCAACCGTTAGAATGCCCATTTCCCGGGCAACCTCGGCAACCACAGGTGCAGCGCCTGTGCCCGTACCACCACCCATGCCAGCGGTAATAAACACCATATCCGCGCCCTTGATGGCTTCGGCAATGCGATCGCGATCTTCCAGGGCAGATTGACGACCGATTTCCGGGTTCGCCCCTGCGCCCAGACCCTTTGTAATGTTACCGCCAAGCTGGATGATTTGACGCGCATCCATATCGGTCAATGCCTGAGCATCTGTATTGGCGCAGATAAACTCTACACCTTCAATGTCACTATTAAGCATGTGTCGCACGGCGTTACCACCGCCACCACCGACACCGACTACTTTTATGACAGCGTTTTGTTGGACATTATCGACAAGTTCAAACATTCCCCTTCTCCTTCGTGCTGTGTCAGCCTTGTTCCAGGCTGTTTATTCGAGATTTTATTTTCGAGATATCGTTTTCTACTTTCCCGGAACCGTCAGAAATGACCGGTGAACCAGGCCTTCATGCGCTCAACCAGCGAAGGTGCATCTTCGCCCTTGAGCACCGGTGTTCGGCCAAGATCCATCTGCCGAAAACCATGAATCAACAACCCAACGCCGGTGGCGTATATCGGGTTATCAACAACTTCCGTCATGCCAGACACCGCCTGCGGACAGGCCAGCCTTACCGGCATGTGGAAAATTTCTTCCGCCAGTTCCACCACACCCTCCATGGTGGAAGAGCCGCCTGTAATCACGATGCCGGCCGGAATGAGATCCTCGAAACCTGAACGGCGCAATTCTGATTGCACCAGGGCAAACAGTTCTTCGTAACGCGGCTCTACAACCTCCGCCAGCGCCTGGCGTGAGAGATCACGGGGTGCGCGGTCGCCTACGCTGGGCACCTTGATGGTTTCATCAGCGCCAGCCAGTTGTGTCAGGGCACAGGCGTATTTGATTTTGATCTCTTCGGCGTTTTGCGTGGGTGTGCGTAGCGCCATGGCTATGTCATTCGTTACCTGGTCGCCGGCAATGGGAATAACGGCTGTATGGCGTATAGCACCGCCCGTAAACACAGCGATGTCTGTGGTGCCGCCCCCCATATCCACAACGCAAACACCCAGCTCTTTTTCGTCTTCGGTGAGGATTGCGTGGCTGGAAGCCAGCTGCTCCAAAATGACATCGTCTGCCTCAAGGCCGCAGCGGCGAATGCACTTTTCGATGTTCTGGGCAGCGTTGACAGCACAGGTCACAAGATGGACCTTGGCTTCCAGACGTACACCGGACATGCCCATGGGCTCCTTAATGCCTTCCTGGTTATCGATCACAAATTCCTGGGGCAAAATGTGCAGAATTTTCTGATCGGCAGGAATGGCAACCGCCTGGGCCGCGTCTATCACGCGATCAATATCCGCCTGAGTCACTTCCCGGTCGCGAATGGCGACAATGCCGTGGGAGTTAAGGCTTTTTATATGGCTGCCTGCGATCCCGGCATACACAGAGTGGATACGGCAACCGGCCATCAATTCAGCCTCTTCAACCGCGCGCTGGATCGCCTGAACCGTGGTTTCTATATTGACCACCACGCCCCGCTTCAGTCCCCGGGACGGGTGAGAACCAATACCCACCACCTCAATGGTTCCGTCCATTTTGCGTTTGCCGACGATCGCAACCACTTTCGAGGTTCCGATATCCAAGCCGACAATCATGTTTTCCGTTTCAACCGATGACATGTATTCCACCAAACCGTAGGTCTGAATTTACTGTTTCTATGTTTTCGGGCCGGAAGCGACATTCGCCTGCTTCCATTGAACCGCTACGCCGTTGGTGTAGCGGGCATCTACCCGGCTAACTTCGTCCGACCGTGATATCAGCCGGTTTTCATACACTGTGATAAAACGCTCAAAGCGCTTCGCGACCTGATCCCGGCCGAGCACAACTTCAATTCCGTTTGACAGGCGAAGGGTCCAGGCCCCTCGGCGCTCTAATGAAAGCCCTGAAAATCCCAGGCCGCGCCCTACTAACTTGTCACTCATGGTGCGCGCCATGCCAATCACATCGCGCACCCGCTCATCTGGCCCTGCAAGCTGCGGCAAACGCCCCGCCACCTCAGGATTGGGCGGCATAAACAACTCGCCTGTGCGGCTGACCAGGCGCCCGTCGTTCCAGTAGGCCAAAGGCTTTTTCTCCCGAATGTCTATTTCCAGCCGATCCGGCCATACCCGACGCACAGCGACCGTCTCAACCCAGGGGCGCTTCTCAAGATCGGCCTTAATGTCCGAAAGATCCGTTGAGAAGTAGCTTTTGCCAATCCAGCTCCCTGCCTGGCGCTCAATCGCAACGCGGCTGTCGCCAATAAACTCGCCATTGACATCAATCGCCAAAATTTGCTGATCCATAGCGCCCAGCACCTTGCCTGTTGCCCAAGGCACCAAACCTGCCGCCAGCAAAATGGCGATCCCCATACCCGCTTGCAGCCAGGGCACCGCCGCCAATACAGCTTTCAACACACCAAACCGGTCCTTCTCCGGCCCAAGGGAGGTTGCTCCCCGGCGCCGGGGAGGGTCGGACGGTACCGCCCCACTCCGGATCAGCAGTGTTTCAAGCATTGGCGACCTCCAATGTGTCTTGAAGTATGCGCACCACCAACTCTTCGAAACTGATGCCTGCGGCTTTCGCAGCCATGGGCACCAGGCTGTGATCAGTCATGCCAGGTACTGTGTTCACTTCCAGCAGCCAAAACTCGCCGACGGCATCCTGCATGATGTCTACCCGGCCCCAGGTACGACAGCCCACTACCCGAAAGGCTTCCAGTGCGAGGTTTTGCAACGTCACTTCATCCTGGGGCGCAAGCCCGCAAGGAATCCGGTAGCGGGTGTCGTCTGCCAGGTATTTCGCGTCATAGTCGTAGAACACATGATCTGTGCTCAATCCGATAGCCGGCAGAGCACTGTCTTGCAACACGCTAACGGTAAACTCCGGTCCTTCTATCCATTCTTCTATGAGTACTGAGGTATCTAGCGCAGCAGCCGCTTCGTAGGCTTCAACCAGCTCAGCGGCACTGTTTACCTTGCGAATTCCGATGCTGGAACCTTCGCGAGACGGCTTCACACTCAGCGGCAAACGCAGATCCCGGGCAACCTGCTCAGCTTCATCTGCGGCCGACATGGTTCTGAATTTCGGCGTTGGCAGGCCACAGCCCGCAAACACATATTTTGTGCGTAATTTGTCCATCGCCAGAGCCGACGCCATTACTTCGCTGCCGGTGTAAGGAATACCCGCCTGAGACAAAATCGCCTGTAGCATTCCGTCTTCACCACCACGGCCATGCAAGGCTATAAAAACCCGATCAAACTCAGGGTTTTCTACTGTTTTAAGAAGGCAGCCCTGAACATCCATGGCGAAAGCATCAACGCCGGCAGATACCAAGGCCGCAAGAACTGTCTTGCCGCTGTTCAGAGAAACCTCACGCTCGGCAGAGTCTCCGCCCATAAACACAGCCACACGCCCTAGCGCCCGAACCAAATCCGGCTCGGCTTGATACGCTGGAATCTGGGGATGCTGCATATCACTCACCTGCAATCACTCCTGCTGCTGCCAACCGGGTCACTACACCGGCAATGTCGCCTGCGCCCTGTGTCATCAGGAGGTCTCCGTCCTGTAAAACGCTCTCAAGCAAGCTCTCGATTTCGCGGTTATCTTCGATAAATATCGGCTCAACCTGACCGCGCTGGCGTATGCTGCGGCACAGCGCCCTGCCATCTGCGCCTGGAATAGCGGCCTCGCCGGCGGAATAAACATCCATCAATAACAGACCATCAACTTCCGACAGAACCCGCACAAAGTCTTCATACAAATCGCGGGTTCTGGAGAACCTGTGAGGCTGGTACAGCATCACCAGGCGCCTTCCGGGCCAGGCATCGTGAGCTGCGCGAATCACCGCTTCTACTTCAGTGGGGTGGTGACCATAATCATCAACCAGCGTGATCATGCCTTTCGGTGTCTGGTAGTCGCCATAAACCTGAAAACGACGACCAACACCCGCAAAAACTGCCAACCCCTTACAAATCGCCTCGTCCGCAACGCCGTCATCGGTTGCTACGGCAATAGCGGCCAACGCATTGAGGACGTTGTGGCGCCCGGGCATTTTCAGTTCTACCGTCAGATCACTGCGGTCACCTGGACGCTTGACTAAAAAGTGAGTTCTCAGGCCGTCGGTGACTATGTTCTCGGCCCGATAATCAGCATCCGGGTTGTCGATGCCGTAGGTGATAATCGCCCGGGCAATCCGGGGAATAATCTCTTGCACATAACCATCATCCACACACATCACAGCCAGGCCGTAAAACGGTAGGTTATGGAGGAAATCCACAAACGTTTGCTTGAGTTTTTCAACGTCGCCGCCGTAGGTATCCATGTGGTCGGCTTCGATATTGGTTACCACCGAAATCGTTGGCGTGAGATGCAAGAAGGAGGCATCGCTCTCGTCCGCCTCAGCGACCAGATAGCGTGAGCCACCTAGCTTGGCATTGGTGCCTGCACTATTGAGCTTGCCGCCGATTACAAAAGTGGGGTCAAGCCCTGCCTCACCCAGCACCGAAGCAATCAGGCTGGTGGTTGTGGTTTTGCCATGGGTACCCGCTACCGCAATACCATGGCGGTAGCGCATGACCTCAGCCAGCATCTCTGCCCGGGGCACAATAGGCACTCTGCGGCTGCGAGCTGAAGCTACTTCCGGGTTATCAGAGCTCACAGCGGAAGAAATCACGACCACATCGGCTTGCGCGCTGTTCTCTTCCCGGTGTCCAATCTGAACCTCAATACCCATAGCCTTGAGACGACCTGTGACCACACCTTCTTTCAGGTCTGATCCAGATACGTCATAACCCTGGTTTTTAAGGACTTCTGCAATGCCGCTCATGCCGGCGCCACCGATACCCACAAAATGAATGTGGCGAATTCGGCGCATTTCCGGTACTTGAAAAACAAGTGGCGGATTGGTTGTATCAGCCATTAACGGCCTCCAGACAATAATTCACGACCCGCTCCGTTGCATCGGGGCGAGCCAACGTACGTGCAGCCTTGGCCATATCCATAACCCGGGCCCGATCCCTGGCGAGATCGCCCAGGGTTTCTGCCAGCACAGCCGGTGTCAGCTGCGACTGATGTATAAGCACGGCAGCCTTGGCACTCACCATTTGCTGGCCATTTTTCGTTTGGTGGTCATCTACAGCGTGAGGAAACGGTACCAAAACAGCACCAATCCCCGCGGCACACAACTCAGACACCGTCAGAGCCCCAGCGCGGCATAGCACAACGTCTGCCCAGCTGTAGGCTTCTGCCATGTCTTGTATAAACGGCTCAACATTGGCTTCAATGCCATTTTGTTGGTAAGAGACCCGTGCATCCTCAATGTGTTTTTCACCACACTGATGGCGAACATGCGGCCGCTCCTGTTCAGGTAACATGGCCAGAGCTTCTGGCAACTGTTGATTGAAAACCTGGGCACCCAGGCTGCCACCTACAACCAGAACACGCAGCGCTGCGTTCTGTTCGTTCTGCCCACCCGCTCGCTCAGCCTGTCTTTGTTCCGGCGCCGGCAGATTTGCCAAATCTTCGCGTACCGGGTTACCGGTGCATCGAGTAACCACATCCGCACCAAAACTGTCCGGAAAGGCTTCCAATACCGCGGTTGCAAAGCGAACCAATATACGGTTGGTCATGCCGGCGATGGCATTCTGTTCATGGATTACCAGAGGCGTCTTTGTAAGCCAGGCGGCCACACCGCCAGGGCCAGTGACAAAGCCGCCCATACCAACCACGCAATCGGGGCGAATGCGACGCATAATGGTGAAGGCCTCACCCAGCGCCCGCATCAATCGGAACGGCGCCATGATCAATGCCAACTTGCCCTTGCCCCTAAGCCCAGAGATATGAATCAACGACAACGGAATGCCGGTGTCGCTAATCAACCTTTCCTCCATACCTCCAATGGCACCCAGCCAGTGCACTTCATGCCCCTGTGCTTCAAGCGCCCGAGCCGTTGCCAGCGCTGGAAACACATGGCCTCCGGTACCTCCGGCCATCATCAAAAACCGGCGCGACTCACTCATAACGCGCTCCTCCCCGCTTGCGAGGGGTGGTTTGTTCTGTCGCCTGTTTTTCTTTATCCAGCCGCTCCATTTCAATCCTGGCCAAAATACCAATACTCACGCAGCTGATCATCAAGCTGGATCCGCCGTAGCTCACCAACGGCAAGGTCAATCCTTTGGTGGGCAACAACCCGGTGCTAACCGCCATATTGATTCCTGCCTGCAGGCCAATCAGCAGGGTAACGCCGTAAGCAAAACAGGCTCCAAAGGGCATGCCGGCCTTCTCGGCGCGACGGGCAATTACAAAACCGGACACAACCAGAATTGTGAACAACCCCAGCACAAGCAGTGACCCCAACAACCCGAATTCTTCGGCAATAATCGCGAAAATAAAGTCTGTGTGGGCCTCAGGCAAAAAGAACAGTTTCTGTATTGAGTCGCCCAAGCCAACACCGGTCCATTCGCCGCGCCCGAATGCAATCAAAGATTGGGTTAGCTGGTAGCCGCTATCGAACTGATCCTTCCACGGATCGAGATAGCTCACTACGCGCTTCAGCCGGTAGGGTTGGGTCAGTATCAAAATTGCTCCAAGCACCACCAGCGTTGCGATCAGCGGTACAAACCGGCTAAGGCGCACGCCACTCAAAAAAATCATGCCCGCCGCAGCGGACACCAACACAACCGTGGCCCCGAAATCAGGCTGAATAACCAGCAACGCGGAAGCTACACCCAGAACCACCAGGGGCTTCAGAAAACCCGGCCAGGTATTGAGCAATTCGTCACGCCGACGCACCACATAGCCCGCCAGATAAGCTATCAAGCACAGCTTTGCAACTTCCGACACCTGCACGTTGAACAAGCCAAACGGAATCCATCGGGTGGAGCCATTTACGGTGCGCCCCAACGGTGTCAGAACCAAAATCAATGCAAGCATCCCTATACCAAGCAGCAGCCAGCCACTGCGCTCCCACCAAGCCACCGGCACATTCACTGACACCAGAGCGAGCATGCAGCCCATAGCGGCAAACATGAGCTGACGAATCACGTAGTGATAACCATTACCCATGGTTTCTACAGCCATATCCATGGAGGCCGACGAGATCATCACAATGCCGATAATCAGCAGCGCTACTGAGCTGAGTATCAGAGCGACTAAGGGCTGAATGCCTCCCAGCCACTGAGTCCGAGCGGGTGCCATTGAGAGCCCTGTCTGCATCACAGCTCCTCCCCCAAAGACTGAACCAAGCCCCGGAACTGGTCGCCACGGTCGCCATAGTCGCGGAACATATCGAAACTGGCACACGCCGGTGAAAACAGAACCCGGTCGCCTTCCAGCGCCAGCTCTGCCGATCTTTTTACCGCCTCAGCCAAGGTGGTGGCCGAATAGACAGAGGCGCCAGAACCTATAACTGCGGCAATGCGATCTGCATCACTACCGATCAGCACCACCGCCCGGCAACAAGCCATGATGGGTGCCGCCAGTTCAGAAAAATCTGCATCTTTGCCTTCACCACCGGCAATCAGCACCATTTTTCCGCCGCCCTCTGGCGCCAGGCTTTTTATAGCTGCAATACAAGCCCCTACATTGGTACCCTTGGAATCGTTGATATAATCAACAGCACCCAACCTGCGCACGAACTCACACCTGTGTGGTAGCCCACCAAACGTTTGAGCAGCCGCCAGCATGGCATCCATTGGTAGCCCGGCTGCGTGGCCCAGCGCCAGCGCAGCCATCACATTACTGAGGTTGTGCCATCCCAGCAGTTTCAGCTCGCGGGTATTCAAAATGCTATCAAACCCGAAGGTTAACCAGAGGCCTTGGTCGTCTTCCCGGGTGCTAAAGGTATCCGGGTTAACACGATGGAACCCGAAACAGAGAAACCGCAGGTTATCCCGTTCCATCGGCATACTCAGCGCGTCGTCGAGATTCACAATAGCGTTCTGACAACCCCGGAAAACTCGCTGCTTGGCCTGAAAATAAGCCATCTTATCCGGATAGCGATCCAGGTGATCGTCACTGACATTTAGTACTGTGGCCGCCAGCGCATTCAGCTCTGAGGTAGTTTCCAGTTGAAAACTGGAAAGCTCGAGCACGTACAGTTCGGCATCTCGGCCCAGCAAATCCAGTGCCGGGGTGCCAATATTCCCACCCACTTCCACTCGGCGGCCATCTGCGCGAGCCATGTCGCCCACCAGACTGGTGACGGTCGTTTTGCCGTTAGAGCCAGTTATGGCAACAATCGGCGCGTCAGCCGCTTCGGCAAACAAATCGATATCTCCGCGAATGCGTGCGCCCTGGTCAGCAGCATAAGCAATGGCCGGTTCGGCGATACTGATACCCGGGCTTACGATCAACTCGCTAAAGCCGGCAAACTGCTTTCTATCAAACTGGCCGAGATACACGGGTATATCTGGGTATTCGGCACGCAGGTCATTCAGGCACGGGGGCGCTTCGCGGCTATCGGCCACCGCAAACTCCCTACCCTGTGCAAACAGATAGCGCACGCAGGAGAGCCCGGTTTTACCGAGCCCCACTACCAATGTGCGACGATCTGACGTGATGACACTCATAATGCGTTCGATTTCCTATCGTAGTTTCAGACTGGCCAGGCCAATCAGAACAAGAACCACGGTGATAACCCAGAAGCGCACAATCACACGCGGCTCGGGCCAACCCTTGAGTTCAAAATGGTGGTGCAGCGGCGCCATCCGGAATATCCGACGGCCAGTCAGCCTGAATGAAGCTACTTGCAAGATCACCGAGACTGTTTCCATCACGAACACGCCGCCCATGATGAAAAGAATGATTTCCTGCCGCACGATTACCGCGACCACACCCAGCGCTGCACCCAGGGCGAGGGCACCCACATCGCCCATAAAAACCTGAGCGGGATAGGTGTTAAACCATAGAAAGCCAAGGCCGGCGCCGACCAAGGCCCCGCAAAAAACAATAAGCTCGCCGGTACCGGGCAAGTGTGGAATCAACAAGTAATTGGCAAATTGAACGTTGCCAGACACATAAGCGAAAATACCCAAGGCACCGGCGACCATAACGGTAGGCATTATCGCCAAACCATCCAGACCGTCCGTTAGGTTGACCGCATTGCTGCTGCCAACGATCACAAAATACGTCAGCAAAACGAAAAGCACCGGCCCAAGGGTCAGTGACACGTTTTTCACAAATGGCAGATACAGGGATGTCTCCTGAGGCAATGCAGAACTGAAATACAGCGCGATGGCTGCTGCGGCACCAATCACTGATTGCCAGAAATACTTCCAGCGCCCGGGTAGCCCGCGAGGATTGCGCTCAACAACCTTGCGAAAGTCATCCACCCAGCCTATTGCACCAAACAACAGAGTCACCAGCAGGGTTACCCATATATAGCGGTTGGTCAGGTCTGCCCACAGCAGGGTGCTGATACCTATAGCCACCAAAATCAACGCGCCCCCCATGGTAGGCGTGCCGGCCTTGCTGAGATGTGTTTGCGGTCCGTCGTCGCGAACGGCCTGGCCGATCTGATACTGGCTCAGCTTTCGAATCATCAGCGGGCCAATAAACAACGAAATCAACAAAGCCGTGAGTACCCCCAATATCCCACGCAGAGTCAGGTACTGAAACACCGTCAGCGCGGAAAAATATTCTGATAAAACCCCTGTTAGCCAGAGAAGCATGCGCTATTCACCTTGTTTTTAATCTCTTCCACCACGAAGTCCATGGCGGAGCTTCTGGACCCTTTTACCAGCACAGTCATCGGTGGTTCGTTGGCACAAACGATAGCCTCCGCGGCCTCGCCGTGTGTTTGATACATTTCGGTTGCCTCACCAAAACCCTCTGCATAACCTTCACAGCCAGCACCTACCGTTAACAGGCGATCGATTCTAAGATCCCAGGCCAGAGCCCCTACCTCGCGGTGCAGCTCATAGGCAGCCGGGCCTAGTTCGCCCATAGCGCCGAATATAGCAATGCGTGTGCCGTCACGAGTTACGAGGACTCTCAACGCTGCTTCCATGGAGGCAGGGTTGGCGTTGTAACTGTCATCAATGATCGACAATTCCCCTGGCAGATTGATCTCCTGCAACCGACCTGGAATGGACTCCATACACGCCAATCCGTCGGTAATGGCAATGTCTGTCGCACCCAGCTCACGAGTTGCTGCAATAGCAAGTAGAGTATTGGTAACGTTGTGATCACCCTCCAGCAGCAGCGTAATTGCACAAGACCAGCCGTCAGGGCCGCTTATCACAACTTCCGAGTTTTGAACGTGTGGTTTTTCGATGACAGTTTTGTAGTCAGCGGCTGGGTGACCATAACGGCTCACGCTCACAACCCGGCGGTCACCAGCGCGGTCCATCCATCGCTCAAACGCGGGGTCATCACGATTCAAGACCACCAAACCGCCTTCGGCCACGCCTTCAATAATTTCACCTTTGGCCTGCACGATATTTTCGTAGCTGCCAAAGCCTGCCAGGTGTGCCTCACCCGCGTTTGTAAGAATCACAACTTGTGGCTTTGCGACGGCGACGGTGTGGGCAATTTCGCCCAGTCCACTGGCGCCAAGTTCAATAACGCCGTACTGGTGCGTTGGCTCTAAACCGAACAGCGTTAAGGGCACGCCAATATGATTATTCAAGTTACCTTGAGTCGCCAAGGTATTCCCCATGCGAACCAGGATGGCCGTACTCATTTCTTTAACTGTGGTTTTGCCGCTGCTGCCGGTTATCGCAATCAGTTTTGCATCACTCTGGGCGCGATTACCTGCCGCCAGACCAGCCAGGGCCTCAACTGTATTGGTAACCACCAACTGAGGTATATCGACAGCGGCATCAAATGTGTCAACAACCGCGGCGCAGGCCCCAAGTTCTTGGGCGGCCTGCAAAAAATTGTGGCCATCAAAGTTTTCACCACGCAGAGCAACAAATAAATCGCCCGCCCTCAAAGCGCGCGTATCGGTAGACACAGCTGCATATTGGGTAACATCCAACCCCTCGGATGTACAAAGCGCACCGCTAAACTGCACAGCCTGGGCGAGGGAGAAAGTGCCTATCACGCCGCACCTCCTTCAAGCTTCAGCATCTGTCTAACCTGAGCGGCATCGCTGAACGGTAATTTATTGCCCGCAACTTCCTGCCAGCACTCGTGGCCTTTCCCTGCAACAAGAACCAGATCGTCTGATTTGGCCATACTGATGGCGGTGCGAATTGCCTCGGCACGGTCATGAATCACCGTAGCCGAATCCCCGACCGAAATGCCCGCAAGAATGTTCTGCACTATGTCCTCGGGATTTTCTGTACGTGGATTATCATCGGTAACGATGATCACATCCGCACATTTTTGCGCTTCCTTCGCCATGTCAGGGCGTTTGCCGCTGTCGCGATCGCCACCGCAACCAAACACGCAAATCAAACGACCGGTTACGTGCGGCCGCAGCGCAGCCAGAGCATTTGCCAGGGCATCTGGTGTGTGCGCATAGTCAACGACCGCGCGAACGCCATTTGCGCCACAAAAGCGTTCGAGCCGGCCCGGCGGCGAAACCAATTGTGTCGTAGCCTTCTGCACTTGCTCTACTGTCACGCCCAACGTTAAAGCCGTGGCAGTCGCAGCGAGCAAGTTGCTAGCGTTAAAGTTACCCATAAGGGGCGCAGACAGCCCAAACTCGCCCCATTCGCCATCAACCACTGCATAAAAGCCCTCATCGGTGGGCTGAAAGTCTTTTAGCCACAGCTCTGTCTGGGATTCATGGCGGCTGTATCGAATACGGTCACACTTGCCATCAAGGTTTTCGTATAGTTGACGCCCAAAAGGGTCGTCAAAATTGATGACCGAAAAATGCACATCTTCGCGTTCAAACAGGCGCGCTTTGGCGGCACCATATGCCTCCATCGAACCGTGATAATCCAAGTGGTCGCGCGTTAGGTTGGTAAAGATTGCCCCGGTTATGGTCAGACCATCCACACGACCCTGATCCAGCCCATGTGAGGACACCTCCATGGCAGCCGCTCGACCGCCCTTGGCAAGCATTCCCGACAGCGCTCGATTAATCTGAACCACATCAGGCGTGGTGTGAGAGGCCGCCTGCAAGTCTCCGGGCATGCCATAGCCCAGCGTTCCCATAACACCACAAGGCATTCCCGCATGACCTAACAACTGGGCCACATAATGGCTAACAGAGGTTTTACCGTTGGTACCCGTAACGCCTATTAACCGGAGCCGGCGAGATGGGTGCTCATAAAATCGCGCAGCAATTCTGCCTAGCAGTTGCCGCAACCCCATAACAGGTACAATGAGCGCCCCCTGATACTCCCTGCACTCCAGCCGGCTTTCCGACTCAAGAAGCACAACGGTAGCGCCTGCAGCTATGGCCATTTCTACGTAATAATCAGCCGGTGTTGCAACACCGGCAAGCGCAACAAAAGCATCGCCAGAACCAATGTCACGGCTGTCGGTTTGCAGCCCGTGAATGGTTACATCAAAGACCGAAGGCACAGGCACAATGCCCTGCAACAAGGTGCTAAGAGATGTTATGCACATAGGCTTATCCTCTTTCCCCTGTTTTTTCCGCTCGCAGGCCGGCGGTGCCAACTTCTAGCTCGGGTTTCACGTTCAACAGACGAAGCGCGTCACTCATTACCCTTGAAAACACCGGTGCAGCCACTTCGCCGCCGTAATATTCCCCCGATTGTGGTGCGTCTACTGCTACAACCGTTACAATTTTTGGATTATCAATGGGTGCCATTCCGGCAAAAATTGCCTTGTACTGGCTGTCTTCGTAGCCCTGAGCTCCCACCAGGTGAACCGTTCCTGTTTTACCTCCCGCACTGTAAAAACCAGGTTGGGCTCGCTTGCCTGTTCCGCGGGAAACTGCCTCGCCTAGCATGTTGCGCACATCCTGCGTCACTTTTTCTGACAGTACGCGTTGGCCAACCGGCTTGTTACCGAGCTTCATCAGGCTAAGGGGATACCGTATGCCACCATTGGCAATAACCATGTAGGCCTGGGCTAGCTGAAGGGCATTGACGCTCATGCCATAACCGTAGGAAAGCGTGGCCTCTTCCACAGGGCGCCACTTGGGCGGTGCTGGCAGCACACCGACAGCCTCGCCCGGAAAGCCAACACCTGTTGGCTGCCCAAGACCAAGTCGCGCATAAAGATTGCGGATGGTTTCTCCACCCAGGTCTGTAGCAATCCTGCTGATACCGACGTTACTGGACTTAACAATAATATCGGTCAGACTCATAACCCCGTAATTGCGGTGATCACGAATCGTAAACCGGCCGAAGCGGCGATAGCCGGGCGATGTATCAATTGTTTGCTTCGCTGTGTATTGACCAGACTCCAACGCTGCCGCCATGGTGATCGGCTTCATGGTCGAACCCGGCTCAAACAGATCGGTAATGGCTTTATTGCGGAGATTTTCCGGCTTCAATTGGCTACGATCGTTCGGGTTATACGAGCCTTGATTCACCATGGCCAAAACCTCGCCGGTACTCACATCCAGCATAACGAGGGTTCCGCCACGAGCGTTGTGAGCGCCAACTACGGCTTTCAACTCACGGTAGGCCAGGTACTGCAGACGTAAATCAATGCTCAACTCAAGGTTTTTACCCGGGCTGGCATCTCGAATAAGCGTAAGATCCTTGATCACGCGCCCGCGATTATCTTTCAGCACACGCTTGCGACCAGATTCGCCAGACAGCCATTCGTTGTACGCCAACTCCATGCCTTCCTGGCCGCGCTCATCGATGTTGGTAAACCCGACAACATGGGCCGTTACTTCGCCAGCCGGATAATAACGGCGGTACTCTTGGCGTGTATAAACACCCGGTATATCCAGGCTCATCACCTTGGTGGCCAACCCTGGCTGAATCTTTCGGCGCAGGTAAATAAACTCACGACCTGCATAGGTGGCCAAGCGCTCACGCAGCCTTGCCTCCCCTATATCCAACAATCGTGCCAGGTTAGTTAAGCGCGGTTCGTCAGGATCAGTCTCAGAGGGATTGGCCCAAAGCGTTTGCACCGGCGTACTCACGGCCAGCGGTTCACCATATCGATCCGTAACCACACCCCGGTGCGCATCGATAGCCTCTACACGAATAGTGCGAACATCGCCCTGCTTGCGCAGAAAATCATTATCGACAACCTGCAGATCTACCAAACGCCAGCCAAGTGCCAGCACAACCATCAGGAATACGCCCAGCACAGAGCCAAAGCGCCAGGCTTTCAAGCCTGACGCCACTTTTTGACTCAATGTTCTTGCTGATCCCTGATTAGACAATCAGATCACCCTGCAGTTTATTGTCATCGTGAATTACCTGGCCGCCAACGGGGTCATCAAGGGCACCAAAACAATATCCTGGCGCCCGGGGACAACCATGCCAAAACGCTCAGCAGCAAGCTTCTCTACCCGGCCATGACCTCCCAGTGCACTTTGCTCCAAAAGCAATTGACTCCATTCGGCTTGAAAACTGTCACGCTCGGCCTGCAGCTGCGACAGCGTATTGAACAATTCGCGATTCTCGTGGGCACTAACTACAACACCAATAGATGAACCGACCAGCAGCACCGCAAGGGCCAGAGAGACCAACACTCGTTTCTGCCGCGAAGCATCGAACACTCGCCGCGAAATCCGGACGGCCGCAACAACGCCTTCGCGAACCTTTTCTTTATTCAACCTGGCCGGCTTGACCGTCGGCTCTATGGCTACTGCGCCCATAATTACGCGCTCCCTTGGGGTGTCTGTGTTTTATCAATGCGCTCAAGCACCCGCATAACCGCGCTGCGGGCACGAACGTTTTCACCAACCTCGCCAGCACCGGCTTTATTGGCTTTGCCTATTAACCGAAAATCCGAAGCTTCCTGATCCGCCGTCACAGGTATGCCCTTAGGCAACCTTGGGCCACGAGCGAGATCTCGCATAAAACGCTTTACCAGCCTGTCCTCCAGCGAATGAAAGCTGATCACAACCAACCGACCACCGGGCGCAAGGCAATCGACTGCCTGCTTTAACCCAACCTCCAAGTCTTCCAGTTCACGATTAATAAAAATGCGAACGGCTTGAAAAGTGCGGGTTGCAGGATGTTTATGCTTCTCCTTTTTCGGCACTGCCGCACTCACCAACTCGGCAAGCTGGAGCGTCGTTTCAATAGGTACCTCCTGGCGGCGCTCGACAACCAAGCGGGCAATGCGGCGCGAAAATCGCTCCTCGCCGTAACGAAAGATCACATCGGCGATATCGCGCTCTTCGGCACTGGCTAGCCACTCAGCTGCACTTGGTGACTGCGCTGGATTCATGCGCATATCGAGGGGCCCGTCACGCATAAAACTAAAGCCTCGCGAGGCATCATCGAGTTGCGGAGAAGACACACCAAGATCCATCAGAACACCCTCTACCTTGTCCCAGCCGGCTTCAGAGACCGCGTGGCTGAGCTCAGCGAATGAACCATGGAAATAGTCAAAGCGGGAATCCTCCGCAGCCAACTCTTTAGCCACGCCGATGGCTTCGGGGTCTTTATCAATACCCAGCAGTTGACCAGACGCACCCAAGCGCCCAAGGATAAGCTGGCTATGTCCACCACGGCCAAACGTGCCATCCACATACTTGCCATCGGGGTCACCAACCATATAGTCGACCGCCGAGTCCAGGAGTACCGAGCGATGGGAAAATTCCGCTTCGGACCCCGGCTTGCGATCAGAGGTCATAGGGAAAGCGCCTCCATCTCAGGTGGCATCTCGTCATCGCCGGACGATTCATCAAGCCACCCAAACCAACGCTCCTCACTCCACAGCTCCAGTTTTTTACCCAAACCCACGAGCATTAGTTTTTTCTCAAAGTGGGCATGACGACGAAGGGTGGGCGGCACCAGAATGCGCCCGGCAGAGTCCATTTCCATGGGCGCGGCGTTACCGAGCAACAACCGCTGCAAACGTCGTGCAGCCTTATTCATATTGGGGAGCGCCTCAATTTTTGGGCGGAGAATCTCCCACTCGGGTTCCGGATACACCAGCAGACACTTCTCTTCATCGGCGTTTGCGGTCAATACAATACGGCCACCACAGGCTCGCGCGAGGTCTTCACGCACCTTGGTAGGGATCGCCAAGCGACCCTTTGCATCCATATTGATGGCATGACTGCCGAGAAAATTGCTCATTTAATCCGTCTCTGGAGACCTAAAACCACAAATAACCACTTGAAACCACTTTTCCCCACTTGTGCACACTATAGAAACACGCTATTCACAATGCAAGCGCCGCAAACAGCGGCCCTCTTGGAAAAGTTCCTTTTATGACAATAGGTTACAGCCAGGGACTTGAGGGAAAGGTGACATTACGAAAAAGAAAAGAAAGGAAATCAACTACCTGCAAAGCTGTTTAAAGAAAGCAATTGAGGTCTAAGATTTTTTGGCTATATCGAGGCGTGTATTGAAAATAAACACGCCTCATCAAAGAGGGGAAGCGAGCTCGCCGATAAGCCGGGTTCTGTCGTGGACAGTCATTCATCTAGGGCCTGCGTCACCACAGGCCTCAAGCAACCTACCCGAGTCCAGCGCGGGCCGCGCCGTAGGACTCCTATTTGGTCTTGCTCCAGGTGGGGTTTACCATCGCCGTGAACTGTTGCCAGTCACGCGGTGCGCTCTTACCACACCGTTTCACCCTTACCGGTGTTCGTGAACGAGCCACGAGCACTTAGGCGGTTTACTCTCTGTTGCACTTTCCGTCGGCTCACGCCGCCCAGGAGTTACCTGGCACCTTGCCCTGCGGAGCCCGGACTTTCCTCCCCCGGTAAACCGGCGGCGACTGTCTGGCGAGCTCGTGCGAGACAATACTCCTGCGCCACGCGCCATGCAAGGGAAAGCGCAAGCCAAGACCTCAACTATCCTTGAGACCAAGGGCACGCTGATACAACTCGTTCTTGCTCAGCCCTGTCAGCTCAGCGGCGATTTTTGCAGATTTCTTCACCGGCAGCTCAGCTATCAGCAAGTTTAGTAGCCGATCCACATCAAGAGCGCCAGCCATTAAGCCAGTTTCGGCCTTTTCAGCCCCTCGTACCATGACAACAAACTCGCCACGATTGCCATGAGGATCTTCAGTAAGTGCGGCATGAACTTCTGCAGCTTCGCCAGAGTAGAATGTTTCAAACGTTTTCGTGATTTCACGGCCCAGTACGATCTCTCGCTGCGCACCCATAACGTCCGCAATATCAGCTACGGTATTCAATATTCTGTGAGGGGATTCATAGAATACAAGTGTTGCAACTTCCTTACACAAATCCTCCAGAGCAGTGCGTCGTCCGGTGCGCTTTGCCGGCAAGAAACCCGCAAATAAAAACCGATCGGTGGGCAAGCCCGCCGCGCTCAATGCGGCAACCAGAGCACAGGGCCCGGGGATCGGACTTACACGCAGCCCTTGCGCTTTTACCTCTCGGACCAGCACATAGCCGGGATCGGATATCAGCGGCGTGCCCGCATCAGAGATCAAGGCAACATCTGCGCCTGACAGTAACTGATCCACAATATTTTGAACTCTGCCTCGCTCATTGTGATCATGTAATGCAATCAACGGCTTACTAATACCAAGATACTGCAGTAATCGACCACTATGGCGAGTATCTTCTGCCGCAATAACCGCAACATCGGAGAGCACTTTCACGGCGCGCGGGGACAAATCGTCCAGATTACCAATAGGGGTGGCAACGATGTAGAGCGTTCCCCGGTTATCCCCAGGATCTATGACATGCATGGCTGGCTGATCCGATTCAGATTTCAAAATGTGTGCCTCGCGTACAGAGACGGCGTCAGCATGACACCTGCGTCATGTGAATTGGCCCGGGAGCTGTTAAACTTGCCAGCATCAAATCGGTGCCACAAGCCCGAAATTCCGGAATCTATAGAGCTTGCCATGACCAAGAACCGTATGAACCATCGCGCCCTAGCCGGTATATTCTCACTGGCCCTGTTATTTACCGGTTGCGCCAGTATCGATCTGGACGCACAGGTTGCGCAATCTCCCTCCCAAGCACTTGAACTTGCCGAAAGGGAAAGCAACACTGAAAAGGCACAACAATACTTGTTGAACGTCGCCAGCCGGTTTCAGGATCGCGGCGAACACAGGTCGGCTCGCACATTACTTCAGAGCACTCAACTCACGCAACCTGCTCCGCCACTCCAGGCAAAAAAACAGCTGCTTTCTATGACAAGCGCTGTGGCACTGGAAGACCAGAAATGGGCTAGCCGCATTGTCACCACTCTCTCACCAGATAACTTCAGGAATTATAGCCCGGATGTGGCCAATCAAGCTGCCAGACTCCAGGCTAAAACCTACGCGCTGGTGGGTGACCAGGTCTCCGCTGCCATAACTTTGATGCTCCTCTCCCAGACAGACAGCAAAATTAATCCGCAGCAGGTTCACGATCAGATTTGGGGGTTTCTGAAAGCTGCTCCCGACCAAGAGCTAGAATCGGCAAACAAAAGCACTATTGGCTTTGAGACCGAAGGCTGGCTAGAGCTTGCCGCCAGTATCCGTGCGCCAAAACTAAGCATTGACGACCAAGGCCGCATTATACGGCGCTGGCAAAATAACTGGCCCGGACACCCGGCCGCACAGATATTACCCTCCGAGCTTAAACTCATTGCCAGCCTGTCTGAGAACCGGCCAGAGAATATCGCCTTGGCTTTGCCGCTAAAAGGCGCTCTCGCCAGCGCTGGCAAGGCTATTCGCGATGGATTTCTGGCCGCTTATTATCAGGACGATTCAGCAGACAAAAGCAAAACCGACATTCGCGTAGTAGATACCTCTGACCAACCGTTTGAGGAACTTTATAAAGAGCTGGCCACCCAAGACATCGATCTGATTATCGGCCCTCTTGAGAAAGAAGCCCTGGCAAGCCTTACCAACATGAAAACTCTTCCGGTTCCCGCCTTGGGGCTTAATTACCTGCCAGACGGACAAAAGGTGCCCGATGGCCTATATCAGTTTGGCCTGTCAGCGGAAGACGAAGCTCGGCAGATTGCCGATAAACTTTCTGAGCAAAACATTAATCAAGTACTCGTACTTATTCCCCATGGCGAATGGGGTGATCGGGTTGAAGCAGCCTTACTCACTCGGATGAAGCGCAACGGCTCAGTGGCACTGGACATTGAACGGTTCTTCCGTGAAGACAACCTGCGGGCAGTCACGGCAGACCTGCTGGGTATAACTACCTCCCGGGATCGGGCCATTAAAGTGGAGCGCACCATTGGCCTGAACGTTGAATTCGAACCGCGGCGCCGTCAGGATGCCGAAGCCATTATTCTGGTAGCCGAACCAGCCATTGCTCGCCAGTTTAAACCCCTATTTGCGTACTATTTCGGCGGCAACTTACCTGTGTACGCACCCTCCATTATTTACGAAGGCACACCCGACGCAGGCCGGGATCGCGATCTCAACCAAGTGGTGTTCACAGACATCCCCTGGGTGTTAGAAGACAAGAACCCACTACGCGACGAGGCAAGCAAAGCCTTACCTGGCACCCACGGCCAATTAGGCAGATTGTTTGCAATGGGCGCCGACGCATGGCAACTCAGCAAACGACTGCCCTTGCTCCGCCAAGTCCAGACCGCCGCAATCGACGGCCAGACCGGGGAGCTAACCATGACACGGGAAGGCAGTATCCACCGCAGCCAACTTTGGGCACAATTCAAAAGCGGAACGCCTAACCTGCTACCTCAGCCAGAAGCCCCCGGCGGCGAAAAAGACAGTAGCCCGCAGGTGCTAGCCAACTGACATTACGGCACAATAAAGGGACGGCAGAGCCATGGAAGGCCGGAAAGCTATCGGAACATATTTTGAAGGTGTTGCCGAACGGTATCTCACCGCAAAAGGCGTGCAGATTCGAGAGCGTAACGTATACAACCGTGGCGGTGAGATTGACCTGATAGGTCAGGACGAGGACACCCTTGTTTTCTTTGAGGTACGCTACCGGGGCAACGGCAGCCTGGTAGATCCTGCAAGCTCTATCTCTTATCCAAAACAACAGCGATTATTGAAGGCTGCATCGTTCTATCTGCATCGACACCACCTTTGGGACATTTTCAGCCGCATAGATGTCGTGGCAATCAGCCCGGGAACCGTTAAAAAATACCGGGTACAATGGATCAAAAATGCAATCCAGGCGGATGTATAAACACTGATGAACGATATGGGCAACCTGATTAACCAATTATTTGCAAACCACATGGAGCATACCGCTCAGGCAGCGAGCACCGTAGGGCCAGCCATAGAGCAAGCTGCAGACGCCATTGTAAACGTCCTTCTAAATGACGGAAAAATCGTTACCTGCGCGAACGGTAACGCCAACGTCGTTGCCCAGTATTTCTGTACGGCGTTTCTTAATCGATTTGAGCAGGACCGGCCCGCACTGCCTGCTATAAACCTAGGCGTCGACGCAACCACCTACTCTGCCATTTGTCGCGACAACCGCTTTAACGACACCTTCTCACGTCAGGTTAAAGCCATAGGCAAACCGGGCGACTTACTATTCGTCATTGTGGACGACGGCCATAAAGCGAATCTTATTCAGGCTATCCAGGCCGCCCATGGGCGTGAAATGAACGCAGTCGTGCTGAGTGCGAAGGAAGAATCTGACATTACCTCGCTGATGCACACAGAAGATCATGAAATTGCCCTGAACGACCTTTCACCGACAGAAGCAACGCCTCTGCTCCTGGTTGTGATTAATGCCTTGTGTTCACTGATAGACGGGAAACTTTTCGGGGGCTGACAAAAAAGCCGACGTTTGTCGGCTTTTTTGTCAGAGCTGTTGTTCACTAAAAGCTACTTCACGACCTTTAGCGTGGGCCGGCCGCTAGGCCGCTCTTCCTGACCAGACTGCCTGGAACCCTCACTATCACTTGTACCATCAGGATCAGGAGAACCCGGCTCGCTGCCGAAGACCATACCTTCCCCGTTTTCTTTGGCGTAGATAGCCAGAACAGCCTGAAGCGGTATGAATACCTGCATCGGCACACCGCCGAAACGGGCACTAAATTCTAGCGCACTATTACCAACCACCAGGCCACGCACGGCTCCGGGGCAAACATTCAGAACGATCTGCCCATTCGCTACATGCTCAGTGGGCACCTGAACACCCTGAATGCCTGCATCCACAACAATATAAGGTGTGCAGTCGTTATCCAGTATCCACTCATTAAAAGCACGAACCAAGTAAGGACGGCTGGATGTCATGGTGATTTTATTATCAGGCACTTATAGTCTCCTGTTCCTTAAATCGGAACCTGCCGAATCAATCAACTGCGGATATCTTCTTCAAGGTCGGAAAGGCTTGCCTTAAAGCCTTCACGCTCGAAAATACTGTCCATATACTTCTGCAGCGGCTTGGCTTGCTTGTCATTAAGCTCTATGCCCAACGACGGCAAACGCCAAAGAATAGGCGCAATACAGCAGTCCACAATGGTGAACTCCTCAGAGAGGAAAAACGGCATTTCGCCAAACAAAGGCGCGGTTGCCAGCAAACTCTCACGCAACTCTTTACGGGCCACTTCCGAAGCCTTGGCGTTTGGCTGGCTCAGAATCTGGTCTACCAAACCACACCAGTCTTTCTGGATCCGGTGGATCATCAACCGGCTATTCGCCCGAGCTACCGGATACACTGGCAACAGTGGTGGATGCGGAAAGCGTTCATCAAGATATTCCATCATGATGTTCGGCTCATACAGAACCAGATCACGATCCACCAGCGTTGGCAGGGCGTTATACGGATTCAGATCAGCCAGTTCTGCCGGTGGATTATCCGGATCAACATCAACGATATCAACGGTAACACCCTTCTCTGCCAGCACAATGCGCACTCTGTGGCTATAGTGGCTGGTCGGATCCGAGAAAAACGTCATCGATGACCGCTTGGTAACAACGCCCATAGTACTACCTCACGAGTAAACAAACCGAAATGGCCCTGAAAAACGCAAAAATTCCAGCGGGCCGGTTAACGCCCGCTGGAACTCAGGGACAGGGATTATACCCTATTTCTCAGTGTACGTCCTTCCAGTACTCACGATTGAGCAAGTAGGCGAAGACAAAGAAAATAGCAACGAAGATCAGTACGAAAATCCCCAAGCGCTCACGCTCAACCTTGATCGGGTCGGCCATGTAGGACATGAAGTTGGTCAAATCGTACATGGCACTATCGAACTCCGCTCCAGTCATGCTGCCTTCTGTAGCGTACTCCGGGCAAACGCTCCCATTGTTGATATTGCCACTCAAGGGCTCAACACTGGATTTTTTGCCAATGTTCGGCTCAACCGCACACAAACCCTGAAGGTCGACCAATACGTGGGGCATGCCCACTTTGTCGAATACCACGTTATTTACACCCAACGGCCGTGACTCATCTTTATAAAAACCACGCAAATAGGAGTAAACCCAGGATTCACCGCGCAGACGACTCTCCAGTGTCAGGTCCGGTGGCGGTGCGCCAAACCAGTCCGCTGCCATGTCCTTATTCATGGAGTTTTTCATAAGCTCGCCAATCTGGGCGCCGGTGAAAATAAGATTCTCTTCGAATAACTTCGCAGGAATCTCAAGATCCTCAGCCACCCTCTTGTAGCGGGCATACTCCATGGAGTGACACCCCATGCAATAGTTGGTGAATGTCGCCGCACCGCGCTGGAGAGACGCCTTATCCGTGTGATCCGTCTCGATAGGATCAAGATGAGCACCACCTGCCGCCAGGCCGAGCATCGGCAGGAATGCGATGAAAAGACCAAAAATCAGCTTTCTCATTATCCTGTCACCCTCTCTGGTACTGGCTTGGTTTTCTCCATGCGCGTATAGAACGGCATCAGAATGAAGTAGAGGAAGTACAACACTGTCAGAATCTGGGCAACAGTGGTACGACCCTCGGTGGTGGGCACAAGACCAAGATAACCAAGAATAACGAAACTCACTGCGAACAACGCCAGTGCAATCTTGCTCAGCCAGCCTTTGTAGCGGATAGAGCGCACAGGGCTTCTGTCCAACCACGGCAAAACAAACAGAATCGCAATGGCTCCGCCCATCACAACCACACCCCAAAACTTCGCTGGCAGACCGAACAGGTCAACCGTTACCGCTCGCAACATGGCGTAGAACGGCGTGAAGTACCAAACAGGCGCAATATGTTCTGGTGTTTTCAGAGCATTTGCAGGCTCGAAGTTCGGCCTCTCAATAAACATGCCACCCATTTCAGGGAAGAAAAACACCACAATAAAGAAGATGAAGAAGAATACCGCGACGCCCACAAGGTCGTGCACTGAGTAGTACGGGTGGAACGGAATACCATCTTTTGGAATGCCGTTTTCGTCTTTGTTCTTCTTGATGTCGATACCGTCCGGGTTGTTGGAACCCACTTCGTGCAGCGCAAGAATATGCAGAACCACAAGACCTAAAAGAACGATCGGCAGCGCCACAACGTGCAAAGCAAAGAACCGATTAAGGGTAATACCTGAGATCAGATAATCACCACGAATCCACAGAGACAGGTCGTCGCCAATCACAGGAATCGCGCCAAACAGGTTAACGATTACCTGGGCGCCCCAATAGGACATTTGGCCCCAAGGCAGCAGGTAGCCCATGAAAGCCTCTGCCATCAGCACCAGATAGATAAGCATGCCGAATAGCCAGATTAACTCACGAGGCTTTTGGTAGGAGCCGTACATGAGCCCTCGGAACATGTGGAGGTACACCACAATGAAGAAAGCCGAGGCACCCGTGGAGTGCAGGTAGCGCAGGAGCCAGCCCCACTGCACATCACGCATGATGTACTCGACAGACGCAAAAGCGCCCTCGCCCGTTGGGTTGTAACTCATCGTAAGCCAAATACCGGTTACCAACTGGTTGACCAGCACCAGCATTGCCAGAGAGCCGAAAAAATACCAGAAATTGAAGTTTTTCGGTGCGTAGTATTTTGCCAGGTGGTTATTCCAGGCATCAACGACTGGCAGACGTTCGTCTACCCAATTAAGAAGCTTTTGCATTACGCTGCCTCCGGGTCAAGACCAATGGTTAGGGTCTCGTCATCGTCGTAACGATAAGGCGGAACCTGCAAGTTCAGCGGAGCAGGCTGCGCCTGGTAGACTCGCCCAGCCATATCGTAGCGGGACCCGTGACAAGGGCAGAATAAACCACCAAGCCACTCATCACCCAGATCGGCCGGAGCCACTTCCGGACGATAGGACGGCACACACCCCAGGTGGGTACACAACCCAACAAGAACAGCCATCTCAGGCCTCAGCGAACGCAGAATGCCGTCAATATAAGGCGGCTGCTGCGGGGCTTCAGACTGAGGATCCTTCACCTTGTCATTGAGCTTCTTTATGTTGCCCACCATCTCGTCTGTGCGACGGATAAGCCAAACAGGCATACCCCGCCACGCAACGGTGATCTGCTGACCCGGTTCAATCTTACTGATATTGACGGTTACCGGCGCACCAGCGGCTTCCGCTTTGGCACTGGGATTCCAGGATGCCACGAAAGGAACTGCTGCACCGACGACGCCGACTCCACCGACCGCGGCCGTAGCACCGATCAGAAATCGGCGTCGACCTTGGCTCACGTCGCCATTATTCATTATGGTTTTCTCCCATCAGGCGATGTCACAGCCCGCAAGAAAGCCGGCAATGCGCATCAAAAGAACTTCACAACCCAAATTTATAAGCGAACAAATAGTAATAAAATTACCAAGCCCTTACAAGTCACAAACCCGCTGCCAGAGCTCGCTCTCTGCCCCAGATCAATTTGAATAGCATTGACCCTGAAACAAAAAAACCCGACCAAAAGCCGGGTTTTCTGAGATCTGCTCCAGCGCAACTTAACGCTTGGAGAACTGAGGACGCTTACGCGCCTTACGCAGACCAACTTTCTTACGCTCAACTGCACGAGCATCACGGGTTACATAGCCCGCTGAACGCATTGACGGACGCAAGGTCTCGTCGTAATCCATCAGCGCGCGAGTCAGGCCGTGACGAATAGCCCCTGCCTGACCACTGCTGCCACCACCTTTAACGGTGATGTTGATATCAAAACGATCCGTAGACTCAGCAACAACCAGAGGCTGACGCACGATCATACGAAGGGTTTCACGACCGAAAAATTCTTCGATTGTGCGACCGTTAATAGAAATGTTACCGCTTCCCGGCTTGATAAACACCCGAGCCGTGGACGTTTTGCGGCGACCAGTACCGTAATTTTGTGCTACAGACATATCCGCCTTCCGTTAAATATCGAGTTCTTTGGGCTGCTGGGCTGTATGAGGATGCTCAGCGCCGGCATAAACTTTCATCTTTTTGAACATGGCACGACCAAGCGGGCCCTTCGGAAGCATGCCTTTGACAGACTTCTGAATAACTTGCTCAGGCGCCTTCTCTACCAGCTTCTCGAAGCTGATGGACTTGATCCCACCCGGAAAGCCGGTATGGCTGTAGTACATCTTGTCAGATGACTTGTTGCCGGTAACCCGCACCTGGCCCGCATTGATCACAACAATGTAATCGCCAGTGTCTACATGAGGGGTATACTCAGGCTTATGCTTGCCCCGCAGACGACGGGCGATTTCGGTTGACAGACGACCCAGCGTCTTGCCGGCTGCGTCTACAACGTACCAGTCACGTTTTACGGTTTCTGGTTTCGCACTCAGAGTCTTCATTGATTCCGCCTTGAACGCTATAAATAGAAACGTTAAAAACCACCACCGAGAACTATCATACACCCAGTGAGGTTATGTACCTGTATATTTGATCGGCAGTGACACTATTCGGGGCTGAGATAGTGGCATCGCCTTGAAAAGCCAGGGCGCGAAGTATACTCGAACAATTCTTGAAAACCAACCCTGCCGGGCATTGTTTTGTCACTCAGTTATCGCCCTAACGATTGGCCATATAGCATACACGTATTCGCAAACAACGCCGAGGCCAAATCTTCCGGGTGCTCACCGCGTATGTCGGCCAAGCATTCAAAAATCTGGCGAAGATAAACCGGAGAGTTAGTACCCGCTTCAACACCCTGTGGCGCCATATCAGGAGCATCCGTTTCTAGCACTAAGGATTCCAGCGGCAAGCGCGCCACAGCATCTCGGGTTTTGCGCGCCCGGCTGTGTGTAATAACACCGCCCACCCCAATAAAGCACCCTTGATCAACCAGCTTGGTCGCTTGCTGATAGCTACCTGAAAACCCATGCACCAATGCCTGACCGCGCCAACCCTTGCGCCGTAAAATAGCATACACCTCATCATGGGTTTTCACCGAATGAATGATCAAAGGGAGAGCAAACCTGGACGCCAGCTCAATCTGGGCTTCGAACCAGGGCGCCTGAATACTCATATCGCCATGCAGACGATCCAGCCCACATTCTCCAACTGCAACGCAGCGCTCCGGCTTCGCAGTCAAAATCCGCTCCAGACTCTCCAGATCTTCCCGGGAATGCTCTCCGACAAACCACGGATGAATACCGAGACAGTAATACAGCCCGGAATGGGCCAAGGCTATGTCCCACACTCGGTCCCAATCCGCACGACGCACGCCGGGAATGACAAGACCGACAACATGGTTGCTGTAAGCAGCCTCAAGCTCGCTGAACCGGCGGCCATCAAATTGTGGAAAGTCAAAATGACAATGGGCGTCAACCAGTTTCAAGCCAACCTCCACCGGTTATGGCGTCAGTGTTCCCGGGTTTTATGGAACTCGACATCGGGGTAGCGCTCTTGTGCCAAATTGAGATTTACCATAGTTGGTGCGATATAGGCCAGGCGATCGCCGCCATCCAAGGCCAGATTATCGTTATTTTTACGCTGAAACTCGTCCAACTTGCGATCATCAGAACACGTTACCCAGCGCGCCGTAGCAACATTGATTGGCTCATAAATGGCCTCTACCTTGTATTCAGTCTTAAGGCGGCTGACCACCACATCAAACTGCAATACACCAACAGCACCCACGATTAAATCGTTATTTCGTGTTGGCCGGAAAACCTGTACAGCGCCTTCTTCTGAAAGCTGAATCAAGCCCTTCTGAAGTTGTTTCGCTTTCAGTGGGTCTTTCAAACGGATACGGCGAAACAATTCTGGTGCGAAATTGGGAATACCAGTGAACTTCATATCTTCACCAGCTGTGAATGTATCACCCAACTGAATAGTCCCGTGGTTGTGCAGACCAATGATGTCGCCGGCGCAGGCTTCCTCAGCATGCTCACGATCCCCGGCCATAAACGTTAGCGCATCGGAAAACCGCACATCTTTTCCAATTCTTACGTGGCGAGCCTTCATACCCTGTTTATATCTACCAGAGACAAGGCGCATAAACGCGACCCTGTCCCGGTGCTGGGGATCCATATTCGCCTGAATTTTGAACACAAAGCCCGAGAAGCCTTCGTCATCCGGCTGCACTAAGCGTTGGTCAGTTTCTCTCGGTTGTGGCTCAGGTGCCCAATCCACCAAGCCATCCAGCATATGGTCAACACCAAAATTGCCCAACGCGGTACCGAAAAATACCGGCGTGAGCTTGCCCGCCAAAAATGCCTCGTGATCAAATTCGTGAGAAGCGCCTTTAACCAACTCTACCTCATCACGTAATTCGCTGGCATATTCGCCAAGAACTGTATCAAGCTCGGGATTACTCAACCCACTGATGACCCGCTCATCCTGGATAGTATGCCCATGCCCGCTTTGATAAAGGATGACTTCATCCCGAAGCAGATGATAAACGCCCTTGAAACTTTTACCCATGCCGATTGGCCAGGTGATTGGCGCACAGGCAATTTTAAGAACATCTTCTACCTCGTCCATGAGCTCAACCGGGTCACGGGTATCCCGGTCAAGCTTGTTCATGAAGGTGAGAATAGGAGTATCTCTGAGACGCGTAACCTCCATCAGTTTGATGGTGCGCTCTTCAACACCCTTGGCGCTGTCGATCACCATCAAACATGAATCCACAGCCGTCAAAGTGCGGTAGGTATCCTCAGAGAAATCTTCATGGCCCGGCGTATCCAAAAGGTTCACCAGCTTTTGGCCGTAAGGAAACTGCATCACAGATGTGGTTACTGATATACCCCGCTCTTTTTCCATTTGCATCCAGTCAGATTTGGCATGCTGACCGGACTTCTTACCCTTAACTGTCCCAGCCTTTTGCAAAGCGTGCCCGAACAAAAGAACTTTTTCGGTAATCGTCGTTTTACCAGCGTCTGGGTGCGAGATGATTGCAAAGGTGCGGCGCTTAGCCACTTCCTGGGAAAGGTGAGACATAGTCGAAGAAAAACCTGCGTCAGATGATCTGAGAAAGGCAGACATTATAGGGACAATAAGGTTATTACGCGAACAGAAGCCGTAATCTTCAGGCGTGCAAGAGCAGAGACATGACTCTGGCGTCTTCTCGCTCCGAGGGGCCAGGATAGTAACCCGGCCGGCGGCCTATTTCCTCAAACCCCTCACTACGATAGAGCTTGCACGCTACGCTATTAGTCAGGCGAACCTCTAAAACAACCTGATTCATGCCTTCTCGAACGGCTTCTGTAATCAGATGCCGCAATAAGAGCCGACCTACGCCGTAACCACGAGCACTCGGGTGAACGCAAAGATTCAGGAGCTGGGCTTCATCAAGTACATAAACGACTACCGCGTATCCGACCAGCACCCCGTCCAGGCATGCACCCCACACGCGATAGCCAGACTTAAAGCAATCTGCAAACACACCTTGAGTCCAAGGGTGAGAATACCCCTGATGCTCTATATCAAGCATATCTGGCAGATCTTCCAGGCGCAAAGGCCGCATCGTCAACTCAAGACCCTGAGCTGGGTTATACATGTGTTGCTTTTCTTGCATCAGGTTGCAGCCAGAGATTTAAGGTGTTCCCACAAAGAGCGCTTTAACCCGGGATTGCCGGCAAGCTCTGTTAAGGTATGCTCGAAGTCCACATCGGGAGCTCGCTGGAGAACACCAGCCAGCCAATCAGTGTCTGGCGCTTTCAACTCCAAGGACCCCAGGACAATTACTTTTTTGTCGCCAGAGCCCTCTAACACAAGTGCCATCACGGACTTCAAGTCGTTCAGTGCGCTACCGGGCACAAGACGATTATTGAAGACTGGCCAATGAACCCATTCTGGCTTTGCCAGCTGACCCTCACCGAGGCTGCTCAATATATTCATAGCTAGCGTTTCCTGTAGCCGCAGGCTCGCTTCCTTAGATATGTGGGCAATCAGGGTGTGCCGACTACCGGCGAACACCCCTATGCTTAAGTTCAACGCCTGAGCGACGCTCCGCTTCGCTTGCGAGCCTGACTCGATACTCTCTTCAGTGTCGTCGGTAGCCTGGTTCAAAGCCTCGAGAGAACGATGTTTCTGCTGATTCTTGTTTGGCGCTGGGTCTGTTTTGCCCTCCATCAAAGCCTGAAGGCTGGCAATTCGCTGGATACCACGCTGACTAGCTTCGGATGAGGGTGGAGCAACGTTAGCTGTGGTAGACGCCGTAGCCACGGGAAGCTCGCCCGGCACAGGCTGACCCGCCGGCTCAACCGGCTCCGGAAACCGGAACTCCGGGCTGGGAGCGGCACCTGGTAGAGGTTCGCGAGCATACCACAGCCGAATACCTGCAAAACCGAGATAAAACTGTCGCTGGGCTTCAGTTTGAATCATTCAAACATCCGCAACCTGTGGGTGCTGCCGTATACCGCCACGGCTGATCAGGTTTAGCGCTTCGATATAGGCTTTAGCAGAGGCGATAATGATATCTGTGTCGGCACCTACACCGTTTACAATCCGCCCACCACGTTCTAATCGAACCGTCACTTCACCCTGAGCGTCTGTACCGCTGGTAATGTTATTTACCGAGTAAAGCTGCAGATTGCAGCCTGAATCAACCAGCGACTCAATCGCTTTGAACGTGGCATCCACCGGACCACTGCCTTGCGCCTCTACTTTGTGCTCTTTACCGTCCATCGTTAGGGTAAGGTCCGCTTTGGGCATGACACCTGTCTCAGAACACACTTGCAGACACACCAAACCATACCGACCATCCTCGTCTTTTTGCCGAGTATCGGTGGCAATGGCCTGAAGGTCTTCGTCAAAAATCTCATGTTTCAGATCAGCCAGCGCTTTGAAACGGGTGAACGCTTCATTTAACTCTGTCTCTGTCTCAAACTGAATGCCCAACTCCAGCAATCTGGTGCGGAAGGCATTGCGACCGGAATGCTTGCCCAGCACCAAACTGTTGGTGTGCCAACCGACATCTTCAGCACGCATAATTTCGTAGGTTTCGCGATGCTTGAGCACACCGTCTTGATGAATGCCGGATTCATGGGCAAAAGCGTTCGCGCCGACAATGGCTTTATTTGGCTGTACTGGGAAACCGGTAATCGTTGACACCAACCGAGAAGCTGGAACGATATGACTGCTGTCTATCCGCGTATCTATGCTGAACAGGTCCTGTCGGGTGCGTACAGCCATCACGATCTCTTCCAGCGACGCGTTACCCGCCCGCTCGCCCAGGCCATTAATAGTGCACTCTACCTGTCTGGCACCACGGGATACGGCTGCCAGTGAGTTTGCCACCGCAAGCCCCAGGTCGTTGTGACAATGCACGGAAAAAATGGCTTTATCGGCATTGGGAATGCGGTTCAAAAGCTGATGGATGGTTTCTGCAAATTGTTCCGGAATGGCGTAGCCAACTGTATCCGGAATATTAATGGTATTGGCGCCGGCATCAATCGCTGCTTCAATAATCCGGCAAAGGAAATCAAGATCCGAGCGACCGGCATCCTCACAAGAGAACTCAACATCAGCCACATGGCCTCGAGCTCGCTTTACAGACCGGACCGCTTGCTCAATCACCTCATCTGGCCGCATTTGCAGCTTATGCTTCATATGGATAGGCGACGTGGCGATAAACGTATGAATGCGCCCACGCTCAGCTGGTCGAATGGCTTCAGCGGCACGATCAATGTCTTTGTCCAACGCACGGGCGAGACTACAAATTGTTGACTCTTTGATAGTCTCGGCAATGGATTTTACGGCATCAAAATCGCCCTGGCTTGCGATAGCAAAACCAGCCTCAATGACATCCACTCTTAGCTTCTCGAGAATCTTGGCAATCCGAAGTTTCTCCGCCTTGTTCATGGTGGCACCAGGGCTTTGCTCACCGTCCCGGAGAGTGGTATCAAAAATCACCAAATGATCGTTGACAGACATTGAGGTGCTCCATATTGCGTTTGGATGTATAACCCGAGTATATCACCGAGAAGTATAGGGAGCAGTCCTCCCTTAGGTGATAAGCCAAATGACAAACAAAAAAAACCCCCAA
>JAKDUK010000127.1 GCA_030457765.1 Marinobacter sp.
GAAGAAACCTTCGAAGCTTTTCAGCGACTGCAGGAGCAGGGCAAGATTAAACGCTTCGGTGTCTCCAATTTCGACGTGGACGATATGAGGGAAGCCTACCAAACCGATGGCGGCTCAGAGTGTGCAGTGAACCAAGTGCTCTATCACTTGGGGTCCCGTGGCATCGAGCATTCCCTGCACCCTTGGCAGCGGGAGCAAAACATACCGGTCATGGCCTACTGCCCCATTGCTCAGGGCGGCAGCTTGCGCCGGGAACTGATGACCGACGCCACCGTAATGGACATAGCCAGAGAGTTGAACGCCACTCCGGCCCAGGTGCTGCTGGCTTGGGCCATCCGCCCGGTGAACGATCAGCGAAACGTCATCGCCATTCCCAAAGCCGCCAACCTGGAGCATGTAGAGCAGAACGCTGCCGCCCTATCCCTCCAGCTAAGCGGCGATGCGCTTGCACGACTAGACAAGGCCTTCCCCGCACCCGGGCGCAAGATCTCTCTCGATATCATGTAGGCGAATATACCGCTGCCAAGACCCGGCTCACTTCTTAATGGGCCGGGCCTTAGCGGGCTGAATCGTTTTCCCGAACCGGCAAGTCGTTTACACTGCCCCACCTTGCTTGCTCGACGACCTTTCCAATCGCCGACCGAATCACTGTTTGTAGTTAAAACCACCTCCGAGGTTTTCATGTTTTCTGGATTGAGCTCTGTTTTTCGTCCTCTTATGCGGCTAAGCCTTGTTTCTCAAATTGCCATCGGCATAGCTGCCGGCGTGTTATTAGTGTTCATATCGCCAGAGGCCGCAGGCTCTGTGGCGCTTCTTGGCCAGCTATTTGTCTCAGCATTGAAAGCTGTGGCACCTGTGCTGGTTTTTGTGCTGGTAGCTGCGGCTATTGCAGGGCACACAAAGGGGCAGCCCACCCATATTCGGGGTGTGCTAATACTTTATATAATCGGCACGCTTGCGGCCGCGCTGGTTGCCGTAGTCGCCAGTTTCCTGATACCTACCGAGTTAACCCTGGACCTGTCGGAGGTCAGTGGAAACCCACCTTCAGGCGTTGTGGAAATCCTGAAAAACCTGGTGCTCAGCGCTGTAGCCAATCCTGTCACCGCGCTGATGGAAGCCAACTTTATTGCCATACTGGTATGGGCGGTTGGCCTTGGCTTTATGTTGCGCAATGCCAGCGACTCGACACGCCAAGGGCTTAACGATCTTTCTGAAGCAGTGTCCGGAATCGTACGCGGTGTCATCAACCTTGCGCCTTTAGGCATTTTCGGGCTTGTTGCCAACACACTGGCAGAGTCGGGTCTTGGCGCTCTGCTTGAGTATGGCCAACTGCTTGGCGTTATTGTGGGCTGTATGCTGTTTGTGGCGTTGGTAACAAACCCATTGCTGGTGTTCTGGCAGACCCGCAGCAACCCTTATCCATTGGTATTTGAATGCCTGCGCGGTAGCGCGATCACCGCCTTTTTTACGCGCAGCTCAGCGGCTAACATTCCTGTTAACCTCGCCCTGTGTGAGCGCATGAAGCTGGATACCGACACCTATTCAATCTCTATTCCGCTGGGCGCAACCATCAATATGGCCGGTGCGGCAATTACCATCTCGGTGATTACTCTGGCTACGGCGCACACCCTGGGCATACCTGTTGATTTCCCCACTGCATTGATTCTGTGCGTGGTCTCGGCCTTGGCCGCATGCGGCGTTTCCGGCGTTGCCGGAGGCTCATTGCTTCTGATTCCCATGGCCACCAGTTTGTTCGGCGTGCCCGTTGAAATCGCCATGCAAGTGGTTGCCATTGGCTTCGTAATCAGTGTGGTGCAAGATTCCACCGAAACAGCTCTCAACTCTTCCACCGATGTGCTGTTCACGGCTGCGGCCTGTCGGCGGGCGGAAGCCAGACAGGAATGAGTGTTAAAAGGTTTTGCGAACGGAGGGACACAAAATGCTAGCTCAGTCCCGCAACCTTGTTTTTGTCGGCATGCCAGGCAGCGGCAAAAGTACGGTGGGCGTGCTGATTGCCAAAAGACTCGGGCTGGGCTTTCTCGACACAGACTTACTGATACAGCAGGAAACCGGCCGCACGCTCCAGCACATAGTTGATCAGGATGGCTATGTGGCACTGCGCGAGACCGAGGAAAAGGTGCTGTTGAATGTGAACGTGCAACAGCATGTTATCAGCACCGGTGGAAGCGCGGTTTACAGCGACGCAGCCATGAGGCACCTCAAAACCGGGGGCACTGTTGTATTCCTTGATATCTCTTTGGACACAGTGTGTGCGCGGATTGGCGACTACAGCCTCAGGGGTATTTCAAAGAGGCCGGATCAATCGCTTCTTGAACTTTACGAGGAGCGATCCGCCCTGTATTCCTGCTATGCCGACCTGACGGTTCAGGGCGACGGTCTCAGCCAGGAACAGGTCTGTGATGCTTTGGTAGACGGCCTGCACAGAATTGGATACGAGTGAGGGTGAAGGTCACCCCTGCCAACTAATTACCCCAACTCAGCCTCAGGCAACCACCCTGCCATCCCCATAAAGTGGAACAGCACGGTCAACACACCAAAAACAAGCACCAGTACGATGGCAGCGTTTCCACCTGGGGCCATAAAACCCGACCTGCCACCTTCCAGCATTCTGGATTTCCGCGCTAACAAGGCCGGAATGATGCATGCCCAGACTGCCGCCGCAGCGCCGGCGTAGCCGATGGCCAATACGAAGCCGAAAGGGGCAGATAGCGAGAGTAATAAAGGTGGAAGAAAAGTGATCGCCCAGGTTTTGGTTCGCCCTTGGCGATCGTTTTTAAAACCCAGCAGGTCTGCCATAAAATCGAATGTACCCAGGCCCAGACCTATAAAAGACGACAAGATGGCTGCAGAGGAGAAGGCGCTGATTATATTGGCAACCTGCACCGAACCAACGGCAGATCCCAGAGCCGTTAATAGCACATCCACGTCACCACCCCGGGCGACAACCGGGCCGAAATCTGCCCGGGGCAGATTTCCAAAAATGCTCACAAGCCAGGCAAGATAAAACAACAGGGCCACCAGAGTACCGCCGAGAATCGCCTTCTGGGCCTTTCGTTCTTCGCCATAATAGGCACGCAGCGAGGCGACTGAGTGATGGTAGCCAAAGGAGGTCAGCGCTACCGGCAGCATGGCAAGAGCATAGGGAGCGTATGGGCCGCCATGGTTAGCGGCGTCAAACAGGGTACTGAGGTCAATCCGGATGGCAAGGCCAGATACCCCCAGGATAAAACTCAGCAACATGAAGGTTACGAGCACCACTGAAAGCCGGTCCACCGCTCGGGTTGAATGCCAGACAACCAACGAGAACAGCAGCACAAACACCACAGATGCCAGCTTGCTATCCACCCCGGTAAGGCTCTGGATGATCAGCCCTGAAGATGTGATGTAGGCATAAAGCAGAATGCCGCCCACAAAATAAACCGTCAGATTACTGAAAACATTAACCCGCGCCCCGAGCATCGATTTGGTAACGGTATTAAACGACGCTCTCAGATCGTAATGCTTGAACGCTTCCAGCAGCATCCAGCCAGATAAAGTCATCACCACCATGGTGAGCATTAGCGCCAGGCTGGACCACAGGGTCCAGGCTCCGGCGCCGGAACTGGGTAAGCCAAGCATGCCGGCGCCTATGCAAACGCCTGCAATGATACTGGCGCCGCCAGTTAGTGAGGAAGTTGGGCTGGGTGTTACTGGGTTTGTCACGTTTGTTCAGCCACCATCGGTCAGTAAAAGACCGGAGACTTTAACACTTTCAGCG
>JAKDUK010000010.1 GCA_030457765.1 Marinobacter sp.
GTGTGTCCCTCAAGCGAGATGCGCATTCTACAGAGCTGGGCGAAGGTGTCAACGGGATATTGAAATTATTTACTTACAGTTGCACCTCGACCGCTGCAGCCGCCGCTATAGCCTTAACTTTAGCCTCTTCAATTGTAGCCCCCTTAGCTAAAGACACCCCCATCCGGCGGCGGCCTGAAAGCTCTGGCTTACCAAACAGCCTTATCTGCACATCTTTCTCACAGAGCGCCTGCTCCAGACGGGAAAAGGCCACCTCTGTGGAGTTGCCTTCAGGCAATATAACCGAAGATGCGCAGGGGCCCTGCTGACGAATGGCGGGAATTGGTAAACCAAGTATCGCCCTCGCATGCAAGGCGAACTCTGACAAGTCCTGAGACACGAGGGTCACCAGACCAGTATCGTGCGGCCTGGGAGACACTTCCGAAAAGTACACTTCATCTTGATGGATGAACAGCTCCACACCATACACTCCATAACCGCCAAGGCTTTCGACGATCTTCAAAGCCACCTCGCGAGACCGCTCCAAGGCCTTGGTACTCATCGCTTGTGGCTGCCAGGATTCACGGTAGTCGCCATCCTCCTGACGGTGCCCTATGGGCTCGCAGAAACTAACACCCCCGGAATGACGCACGGTTAACATCGTTATTTCATAATCAAACGCCACAAAACCTTCAACAATGACCCGCCCTGTGCCAGCCCGACCGCCTGACTGGGCATAATCCCACGCTGCATCAATTTGACTCTCTTCCGTAATGGTGCTTTGCCCTTTACCCGAAGAACTCATTACTGGCTTAACAACAACCGGCAACCCTATAGCCTTGATAGCGTCAACGAACAACTCTTTAGTAGCGACAAACTGATAAGGCGACGTACTTAGCCCAAGCTCCTCTGCGGCCAGGCGACGAATCCCTTCTCGATTCATAGTCAGGTCAACGGCTCTTGCTGAAGGAATAACCTGATACCCCTCCTGCTCCAACTTGACCAGCTCCGCGGTCGCAATTGCCTCTATTTCCGGAACGATGAGATTAGGCTTTTCTAATTCAACAACGTTGCGCAATGCCTGTGCATCAAGCATATCAATCACGTGGCTACGATGCGCCACTTGCATAGCTGGTGCGTCTGGGTAACGATCTGTCGCAATGACTTCAACCCCAAAACGCTGCAATTCAATAGCTACTTCTTTACCTAGCTCCCCGGAACCACACAACAGCACCTTGTAAGCATTCGCTTTAAGCGGTGTACCCAGTGTTACTTTAGCAACATTATTCAAACGACATCCTCCAGCCAGCGCCAGCCCCTTTCTGAGAAACTTTACGCCTGATCAAAGTGCAACTTCCTGCTCCCGCTCAGCAACTTTTACAAGTACGGCTTGACGCTCTTCGTTGGTCATTGCGGTCCAGTGCAAAATCTCATCACCGGTGCGCTGGCAGCCTATGCACATATCACGTTCATCGAGAGCACAGATACTCACGCACGGCGATCGAACTTTATCTACAGTTGCCATAAATAATCTGTCTCAGTCTTTAACGGGTTTCAGGCCCTTCGCATAGCGGCTCGCGTTGTGCACATAATGCGCTGCGCTCAGTTCAAGCATTTTCTGCTGCTGCTCGGTAAGCTCCCGCTTCACCTTGCCCGGCGCACCTATTACCAGGGAGCCATCGGGAATGACCATTCCTTCGGGAATAAGCGTGTTGGCACCAATCAAGCAATACTTTCCTATCTTTGCACCATTGAGTACAACGGCATTGATGCCAATCAACGAATAGTCACCCACCTCACAACCGTGCAACATAGCCTTATGACCAACGGTGACACCTTTACCCAAGGTCAGCGGCATACCCGGGTCGGCATGCAAAACCGAACCATCCTGAACGTTTGTCTCAGGGCCAATCGTAATACGTTCGTTGTCGCCGCGGATCACCACGTTAAACCAGACACTGCTTTTCTCATGAAGGGCAACATTGCCGATAACGGTTGCGTTTTCGGCGACAAATTGGCTCTCGCCCTGTAAATCGGGAGCAAGACCATCTAGCTCATAAAGCATTGAAGTTTCCTTATTATGTTCGGGGCTTGAGCAAATCTATATCGGCATCGTACACAGCATTTAAAAAATCGACCAGAACCACAGCTGATAACCCCCAAATCTGATACCGCCCCCACCGATAGCAGGGCACATGAATAGTTTGATTCTGAAACGGAATCGAATCCGTACGCTCACGCCGATCTTCGAGAAAAAAAGAAAGGGGCACGCGAAAAATACTATCGATCTCGCCGGGATTCGCCTCCAGAGGGTGACCTCCAGGCACAACACCCACGTATGGAGATACTAGAATCCGGTGAAGGGATGTCACCTGACTCAGAGGCGAAATAATTTCAACTTGATCGGGCGGCAGGCCAATTTCCTCATGGGTTTCTCGCAAGGCAGTCGCAGCCAGTGATAAATCTCCCGGGTCTCGCTTGCCGCCGGGATAGGCAACCTGCCCCCTATGGGTGCTCATTTTTTCCGAACGTAAGGTGAATATCATTTCAGGATTACCGGGATCGTCCGTAACCGGCACAAGAATGCCTGCCTCGGGGTAGCTAAGATCTAGCTTCCGGGGTGCATAGCCTGTTAAACGCTGAACGAGTAAATCACGCAAATCAGAACTCCTGAGCAAATCCGGTGTTGAATGCGACAGCGACAGCTAGGATCATTAAACTGAACGCTCTACAAACTCAAGTATACGGGGAAAAACATGAAGTACTGCAGCACATGCGGCCATACGGTTAAACAAAGTATCCCCGAAGGTGACAACCGTTACCGCTATGTCTGCGTTAGCTGTAGTACGATACATTACCAAAACCCGCGTATCATTGCGGGCACCGTGCCCGTATGGGAAGGGCAGATCCTGCTTTGCCGTCGGGCAATTGAACCCCGCTATGGGTATTGGACACTTCCGGCAGGGTACATGGAAAACGCCGAAACCACTGTTGAAGCTGCAGAGCGGGAAACTCTGGAAGAAGCCCTGGCCGAGGTTAATATTGAAGGACTGTACTCCATCATTGATGTCCCTCACATAAACCAGGTGCACATGTTCTACAGGGCAACTCTGAAAGATGGACGATTTGGTGCGGGCGAAGAGTCTCTTGAAACTCGTCTGTTTGCTTTGGATGACATTCCATGGAACGACATATCCTTCCCTACAGTGCGCAAAACCCTGGAACTCTTTCTTGAAGATCTGAAAAGCGACTCGTTCGGCGTTCACGTTCGCGATATCCGTCATCCTATAGCCGCGGTTCGGAGCAAGGACAACCTATAACATTTCCATCCGATAAATCTCATAGGCAGGCTCCTCATAAGGGTGAGCCTGCTTTAGCGCATCAATTGCCTGCTTAACTAGTTCATCCCGGCAAACCAACTCAACCTTGAACTCGTCTACAGTTTCCAGTGTGCCACTCTCTCCAAGAAAAGGACGGCTACCTTCAAGCGGACGAAACTGTCCTTGTCCGCGACACTGCCAAGAGCATGAATCGTATTCACCAATACATCCAGCGCCTGCATCAAAGAGTGACTGCTTGGTTTTCTCCAAATGCGTTTCGGGGACGAAATAGCAAATTTTGTACATAAAACCTCCTAAGAGACGGATATTTTTGTGCAGATTAAGGGGTTAGACACTTACCCACAGATTCTGTGGATAACTCTGGGGAAAGTTTTAGGGAAACCCTCTATAAACCCCGTATTTACTGCCCTCACGTTAAATTGGCGACAAATTCACCCGTTAAATTAAACCGTTACAAATCAGAATCTTAGCCAGCCTCAACATAAGATGAATCCTTGTGTGCCGCATTGCTCACAGAATACCCAAAGCATCGCCCAAAATGTGCATAAACAAAATGAGTCAAGAGGTATTTTTTAAAAAATATGGCTTTTTTCGCTTGAAAAACTCTAAAAGACCAGAATAGCGCGCACAAAAAAACCGACTTTGGAAAACAACCCTGCTGGGCCCCACCAAAGCCGGTTTTTTAAGCTCAAGAGCGGTATTAGCCGAACCACCGCCTGGCATTCCTGAACATACGAATCCAGGAACCATCTTCTTGCCAGTCATCCGGACGCCATGAGTGCTGAACAGCGCGGAATACCCGCTCAGGGTGCGGCATCATAATGGTAATACGCCCATCTTGAGTGGTTGCGCCTGCAATACCATCTTGTGAACCATTGGGGTTATATGGGTAACGAACCGTTGCCTGGCCTCTATTATCCACGAAGCGCAGTGCCACTTGCTCGTTTTTTGCCAAATTCGCAGCAGACCCACTGCCCGAGAATTCGACCCTGCCCTCACCATGAGCAACAGCAATAGGCATGCGTGAACCTGCCATGCCGTCAAGGAAGGCAGAAGGTGATGACATCACCTCAACCATCGCCAATCGTGCCTCAAACTGCTCAGATTGGTTGCGAACGAAACGTGGCCACCCTTCACTACCCGGAATCAGCTCATACAAGTTCGAGAGCATCTGGCAACCATTGCACACACCCAGCGCAAGCGTGTCCTGACGTTCGAAAAAAGCTGCAAACTGATCACGCACGCGATCATTGAACAGTATCGACTTGGCCCAACCTTCACCGGCACCCAGCACGTCACCGTACGAGAAGCCTCCACAGGCCACCAGGCTATTAAATGCGTCTAAGCCAATTCGCCCGGAAAGCAAATCGCTCATGTGTACATCGACTGAATCAAACCCGGCTCGGTCAAACGCAGCAGCCATTTCTACCTGGCCATTAACACCTTGCTCGCGCAGAACAGCGACCTTTGGACGCGTTCCTTTGTTGATGTAAGGCGCAGCAACATCTTCATTCACATCGTAGGAAAGCGTTGCATGAAGCCCGGGGTCTTCCTTATCCAGAAGGTTATCAAACTCTTCAAGAGCGCAGTCTGCATTATCCCGCAGAGATTGAATGCGGTAACTGGTCTGCGACCACAAGCGTTGAAGCTCTGTTCGTGACTCATCTACAACCGCGTCACCCTCAAACATCAGGCGCAGACGATCTTGATCGTTCAGCGTACCAATCACGTTAACATGATCACCCAAACCGGCGGCTGAGCACTGCTGTAGAACAAAATCAGTATCTTCTCGGCGCACTTGGATAACTGCGCCCAACTCCTCATTGAAAAGCTCACGAGCAAAGTGACTAGCATCTTCTGCCAGTCCATCCAGCTTGATATCTACACCGGTACGACCGGCAAAGCACATCTCTGCGAGCGTCACAAACAAGCCACCATCGGAACGATCGTGATAGGCAAGAAGTTTATCGTCGGCACTTAAGCCCTGAACCACTGCAAAGAATGCTTTGATATCCTCTGGATCGTCGAGATCCGGTGCCACAGCACCCACATTGCGATACACCTGCGCCAACGCAGACCCACCCAAGCGATTTTGCCCTGCGGCCAAATCGAGAAGAATAAGATCCGTTTCGCCAGCATCCGTTATAAGCTGCGGCGTAAGAGTGCGCGAAACATCTGTAACCGGGGCAAAACCACTGATAATCAACGACAAAGGTGCCGTCACACTTTTTTGCTCACCGCTATCCTCTTCCCACAGGGTTTTCATGGACATGGAGTCTTTACCCACAGGGATGGTAATTCCGAGCTCCGGACACAGCTCCATACCAACGGCGCGTACTGTTTCGTAAAGGTTTTCATCCTCTCCCGGATGACCTGCAGCTGTCATCCAGTTGGCTGACAGGCGAATATCGGAAAGCTGACCAATAGCAGCTGCGGCCAGATTGGTAATGGCCTCACCCACTGCCATCCGGCCGGAGGCTGGCGCGTCAATGGTTGCAACTGGCGTGCGTTCGCCCATGGCCATAGCCTCACCAGTCAGCACATCAAAGGAACTTGCCGTCACGGCAACGTCACTGACCGGTACCTGCCACGGACCGACCATCTGATCGCGGGCGACAAGCCCAGTAATCGTGCGGTCACCAATGGTGATCAAAAAGCTCTTAGAGCCAACTGAGGGAAGCCGCAGAACCCTGCGGATTGCGTCGCTCAAATCAACCTGGGTGGAATCAAACACCGGTTTGGTGAAAGACGTTCGCTTAACGCTCCGGTGCATGCGTGGTGGTTTGCCAAAAAGCACATCCATCGGCAAATCAATGGGCTTGTCGTTAAAGTAGGAGTCGCTAAGCTCTATGTGATGAGTTTCTGTCGCCTCACCTATAACAGCATAAGGGCAGCGCTCACGGCGACACATTGCATCAAACAGCTCCAGATTCTCAGGCGCAACAGCCATTACGTAACGCTCCTGAGACTCGTTGCACCAAATTTCCAGTGGTGACATACCCGGCTCATCACTGGGAATATCCCGCAGCTCAAATTTGCCACCACGGCCGCCGTCCTTGACAAGTTCTGGCATGGCGTTGGAAAGACCTCCAGCACCCACGTCGTGAATAAAACACATGGGGTTGGCTTCGCCCATTTGCCAGCAGCGGTCAATGACTTCCTGACAACGGCGCTCCATTTCCGGGTTATCCCGCTGTACCGAGGCGAAATCGAGATTCTCGTTACTGGAGCCCGAGTCCATGGAAGAGGCAGCGCTGCCTCCAAGGCCGATAAGCATCGAAGGCCCACCTAACACAATGAGCTTGGCGCCTACCGGTATCTCGCCCTTCTCAACATGTTCGGCACGAATGTTCCCAAGGCCGCCGGCAATCATAATAGGCTTATGGTAGCCACGTACCTCGTCGCCCGCAGGACCGGCCACTTTCTCTTCAAATGTACGGAAATAGCCAGCTATATTGGGGCGGCCAAATTCGTTATTGAATGCCGCGCCACCAATGGGCCCCTCAATCATGATGTCCAAAGCAGAGGCGATCCGCTCTGGCTTGCCGTAATTAATCTCCCAAGGCTGGGGGTCATCGGGCAAATTAAGATTGGACACAGTAAAGCCTGACAGCCCCGCTTTTGGCTTGGAGCCGCGACCGGTTGCACCTTCGTCGCGAATTTCACCGCCAGAGCCAGTTGCCGCGCCAGCAGCAGGTGCAATAGCAGTCGGGTGGTTGTGAGTTTCCACCTTCATAAGAATATGAATGTCTTCCTGATTGTAACCGTAAACACCGGTTACAGGGTCCGGGAAGAAGCGACCACCACGGCTGCCACGAATAACCGAGGCGTTATCCTTGTATGCCGACAGTACACCCTCGCTATTCATCGCGAAGGTGTTCCGGATCATCGCAAACAGGGATTTTTCCTGCCCTTCACCGTCTATGTCCCAGGAGGCATTAAATATCTTATGACGGCAGTGTTCTGAGTTTGCTTGGGCAAACATCATTAGCTCAACGTCGGTCGGATCCCGCTCAAGACTAATAAACGATTTCACCAGGTAATCGATTTCATCGTCTGCCAACGCAAGGCCTAGACGCCTGTTTGCATCCACCAATGCCTTTTGGCCGGCAGCCAAAACAGACACCCGCTCCAACGGACGCGGCTCTTCCTGGCTGAATAACAGCTGTGCGCCACCCATTTCGTGGAAGACCTTCTGAGTCATGCGGTCGTAAAGCAGCGCCGCAACCTTTTCGCGCTGGTCCAGGCCCAGCTTTTTGCTCGACTTAATATAAAACGCCGTACCACGCTCAATGCGCTGAATCTGGCGCAAACCGCAATTACGGGCAATATCTGTTGCCTTGCTAGACCAGGGAGACAGGGTACCCGGGCGAGGCACTACGAGAAACAGAACGCCGTCTGGATCCTCGGCGGGCACGTTGGGACCGTATGTTAAAAGTCGACTAAGGATGCCCTGCTCAGAATCGGAAAGCTGGCCCTCCATGTCTACAAAGTGCATGAATTCAGCATAAACATGCTCAATTTCGGGCACAATGGCCTGAATCCTGGCGTACAGTTTATGAGAGCGGAATGGCGAAAGCGCGGGTGCGCCGCGAAGTTCAAGCATGATATCAACCTGTATCGCGCGAAACGGGGAAGTCCGGGTGCATTCTGAGAAGGCGCACATCATACTTGAAAGCGGTGCCGGGATACAGCACCGAAAAGGTTATCGCCCTGGCGCGCAATTGACATTATTTTGCATAGTTATTGTCCAACTTGATTGACCCACTTCCCAGCAGCAGGGATTATTAGGAGGTGGACATGGAGACCACACCCAGAAAGACATTGGATGCCACTAGCCAGATAACGTGCATCCCGATGATCCCACGGTAAATGGTAACGGAGAACAGGGACTTGCTGAGAATCCTGACTGCATACAGTACAGCGATGGCCCGTACATCACTCCCCGTATGCTCACTGATCTTCACTATACTGACTCTCACCGGATGCAGTCAGCCAAGTACGTTGCAGGAAATCCGCAACGAAGGCGTTCTGCATGTTATTACCCGTGTTGCTCCCTCTATCTATTATGAGGGACGTGAAGGCCCCACCGGCTATGATTACGAACTGGTCAAACTCTTCGCAGAGGAACTGGGCGTTGAGCTCCGGTTACGAGTGGCCGAGGACAACACAGAAATACTGTCTGTGCTTTCCAGAGATTTCGCTCACATAGGACTGGCCGGGCTTTCTACGCAACCATTGTTCAAAAACCAGTACACAACTCTTCCTACTGGTATCGAAGCCCAGTCAGTTGTTGTTTACAATCGCGATGCAGATCGCCCTCAAACTCTGGCGGACCTTGCCGGGCAAACACTTCACCTGGTGCCTGACAGCAATCATGAATACCAGCTTCAAGCCCTCAAAGAAATAGCTCCGGATACCCAGTGGCGAGTTCATCCCGGCTTAGACGCCGCTGGCATTCTTACTAGAGTAGAAACCGGTGAACTGTCCTACGCTGTTGTTTCCTCGAACGAGCTTGACCTGAACCACGTGTTTTTCCCCCAGGTAAAACAGGGCTTTTCTTTGGGGGACGCAAAAAAACTGTCTTGGTTGTTCCCGGCAAGCCAGGACGACTCACTAACCGAAGCCGCGCAAGCATTCATTGAAAAAGCCAACGCCAACGGCATCATTGCACAGCTTTCTGAACGTTTTTATGGTCATTTGGAGCATTTAAACTATGTTGGCGCTCGCACATTTATGCATCACGTAGAAAACCGGCTACCCAGCTACGAGAACCTGTTCCGGGATCACGCCTCCGTATTCAATATGGACTGGCGCCTGCTCGCCGCCATTGGCTACCAGGAGTCTCACTGGCGTCCGAATGCAATTTCTCCAACAGGGGTTCGTGGGCTAATGATGCTCACACGCAATACTGCAAACTACATAGGCATCAACAACCGCCTCGACGCGGAAGAGAGCATTCAGGGCGGGGCAAAGTATTTCCGCATGGTTCACAAAAAAATCCCTGAACGCATCGACGAACCAGATCGAACCTGGTTTGCCCTTGCCTCATATAACGTCGGCTACGGACACCTGCAAGATGCTCGCCGGCTAACGGAGGGTGCCGGCAAAAATCCTGACAGATGGATGGACGTTAAAAAGTTTCTACCGTTACTAGCACAGAAAGAGTGGTACAAAAAGACCCGATACGGGTACGCCCGAGGTCACGAGCCTGTTCTCTACGTGCAGAATATTCGCCGCTACTACGATGTACTCGCACGGAAAATGCAGCCAACGGAAGAAGTAGTCACCACTGACTCTTCATTTGTTGGTTTAGAACAGGATACTAAAAGCGCAACAGACGAAAAAGGAAACGACATGCAGGCAAGCTTACCCTCAGAGCTGGGAATGATACCGCCAACTTTGTGAGACGCAGAAGTGGAGATGTGAAGGTCAGGATTTGAAATCGTCTGGCTTAGTGACCTTAAGCGCCCGCTCAACCTGGTTTGATGTGAAGCCCCGGCGGGTAAAAAAGCGGGCTTGGCGCATTTTTTCGTCCCAATCAGCGCTCAGATCAGCCAGGCCGAAACGCTTTTCTCTCAACAAGGAGGCATTGCGAACCCAATCTGCATCAGCAAGTTCAGCAAGACACCCGGGAGTACGATGTATGCCTCGTTGTTGCAGCTCCGCTAGCACCTTCACAGGGCCGTACCCTTGTTCAATACGATGACGGGAATACACCTCCGAAAAGCGGTCGTCATCTAACCAGCCCTCTTGCTCATAATCATCCAAAACCAACGAGATGATTGAACTATCAAGCTTACGTTGTCGTAACTTCTGCACAAGCTCATGCCGGCTATGTTCGCGGCGGGCGAGTAGTCTCAAGGCAACCGAGCGCGCTTTGTACTCCTGATCTTCGCTATTTTCCTGTTTTGTCATTCAGCCCTTCCCGCAAACGCTCACAAAACGCTAGACTAGCCCCGCGTTTCATATGTACCCGGCTCTTTGGTAAGCGCCGATGGCCGGTGCCGGCTTACTTTGCCCGACACCGCAGACTGGTTTCAATCCCTAAGGATATCTTCATGGCTGCATTCTTCCAGAAACTGTTCAAATCCCGCAAACCCGCAACGCCCGCTCGCAAGGCTTCAGCCCGCACGCAGCCAACCGTCGCACCGGCTGAAGACAAGCGTGCAGAATTGAGACAGGAACAGCTTCAGACCCTACAAACCTCTCCAACTCAAGATACAGCGGCAGATTTGGCTATCGAGGGGCTAACGGCAGACATCCGCTTCAAAGCGGCTGGCCTTCTACAAAATGCCGAGCTCCTTCAACGAGTACAAAAGCAGGCAAAAGGGCGCGACAAGCGCGTGTACCAAGAGGTGCGACACAAACTGCAAACTATTCGCGAAGAACAGTCTCAACAAGAAGCTATTTCCGGAACCATCACGTCGCTGATCCGCAACGCCCGCGACCAGGCAAAAAGCGACGACACAAAACTCTATGGTGCTCGCCTCGACGCGCTCCTTGATCAGTGGGCTGCAATAGAGGCCAATGCAACAGCCGAGCAAATGAGCGAATTTCTCGAGCACGCTCACCTTTGCCGTGAGCGCCTTGCAGATATACGAGCAGCTCAGGATGCAGAGAAGCATCAGCGTGAACAACATCTTCAGCGGGAAGAAACCCTGGAGCTGATGGCCCGAACCCTGGCTGAGCTAAAACAACAACCCACTGAAACACTTGCCTCCCTGGCCTCTCTCGATGCTCTCCAGAAAACCCAGGAAAACAGGTGGCGGGAAGCAACCCGCGACACCCAGGTTGAAAAACAGCAACAGAAAACCTACGAAGCCGCCATGATGGCACTGCGTAACTATATTAATGCAATACGACATATCGGCCAGGCCAAGGAATCACTACTCGCTATCGCTGCGATTGACCATCAGAACGCCGGCCCCGACGATCAGAAGCGTGCATCGGATTTGCTGAAAGATATTAATTGGCCTGAAGGCTTTCCTTCCCCCGATTTGCTGACCCCTGTAAACAAACTCGCAGGGAAACCCAAAGTGCCGGCACAAAGCAGCAACAATCAAAAACAGCAACAAGTTTTTGCGGATGATCTAAAAGCGGCCTTGGATCAACTAGAAAAAGCCCTTGAAGCTAAGCAACTCAAAGAATCCCGGCAACTTCTGAAAACCGTACAACAGCACCTAAAAAACCTCGATCACCGTAATAGCAAAACTTTTCAGGCCCGCGTGCAATTGCTCACCGGCCAGCTCAGGGATTTGACTGACTGGCAAGGGTTTGCCACCGAACCCAAACAGATTGCCCTGTGTGAACAAATGGAATATCTGGCCGAGCAACCTATGGAACCGGAAGCAAAATCCGAGCGCATAAAGGAACTTCAAAAAGAATGGAGGGAATTGGGCGGTTCGTCAGACCGCATGTTGTGGTCACGTTTTAAGCAGGCCTCTGACGAAGCATACGAACCGTGTAAAACGTATTTTAAAGCCAAATCTGGCTTGAAACAGGCCAATCTTGAGAAACGCAAAACAATCTGCGCCGAGCTGGAACATTTTGTGGGTGCGATTGACTGGAACACTATAGATTGGAAAGCCGTCGAACACATTCTGCAGACCGCGCGCCAAGAGTGGAAAGCGGCTTGGCCGGTAGAGTTCCGGGACAATCGCCAGATACAAAAACAGTTTGATGAGTTACTCAAAAAACTCGAGGCGCCCATTAACCAGGAGCGTGAGAAAAACGAAGCGCTGAAGAAAACCATCGTTGAGCAGGCGCAGGCTTTGACGGCGCATGACCCTCTGCACGAGGCCATGAATAAAGCGAAAGCACTACAGGCAGACTGGAAGGCCGTCGGAATCACCCGACACCGGGAGGACCGGAAGTTATGGCAAGCATTTCGTAAAGCCTGTGACGAAATATTTGCCCGCCGCGACGCCGAACGCTCGGAGCAGCAACAAGTGGCGAAAGAAGCTGATAACGCGGCAGAAACCGTACTCCAACAGATTGCCGATGTAAGCGCTAGCCAAGACGAGCAGGCATTGAGAGAGGCAACTACTGCCCTTCAAAACCTGGATGCGTCGCAAGCGTCAGCGACCACAAAGGAACAAATCCAGAGAGAAAAACATCGGCTAAGCCAAGCTATTGAAGCGCAAAAACTCAAAACGAGTATCGCTGAATGGCAGGCGCTTATACTTGCCCGCATAGAGGGCAACGTGCCAACGGATACCCTACCAAGCAAATGGTTAACCCTCGCAGAAAGCGTGGGCGAGCTGAATGAACAAGAGATAGTCATTCGGGCGGAAATTCTTGCTGGCATACCATCGCCCGAGACGGACCAGACAAAGCGCATGGAGATACAAGTTCAACGACTAACTGAAGGCATGGGATCTACCGAGAAAACCAACAATGCTCTGCGAGGCATTGAAGGCCTGGTAGCCGCTTGGTGCACCAAACGTGCAGAACAAGGTGCGGATCCTTCACTGGCGAGTCGTTTGAACAAGGCACTGGACAGCCTGGTAAAAAACTGAGCATTCAGGGCTCTATTCCCGCTGATGCTCAGTTACAAAATCCCTGGCGCCTTGCACAGCCGCCAGGGATTTGTCTTTCATACCTCTGAGCTCTTCATCCGCGAGATAAAACATCATATCGATAGTGTGCCTGTAATACCGGGGGGGTAACCGGTTCAAAGCCACACACATAACGTCGGTCAGAAAGTCTGCGGTATCCCCCGGTTGCCTCGTTGCATCAATGGCGTCCACAACCAAGCGTTCATAAAAGTTATCGATGGCATCTCTGTAAGACATGACATTTTACCTCCTGAATCCATTTGAGAGCACCTGAAAAAGATCTGCGTCACCCCTAAACATAGAAGCAGCGATCTGGCCTGTCACTGTGTCTGAGCAATTTTGCCAATCCGATTGGCAGGCCGCGTCATTACCCACACGACTAACTAAGGGCTATGGTGGTACCTATCGTAAACAAATCCCGAAACAACAATCACCAGAGGACAAGCAATGACCACCGAGGCGTATATCTTCGATGCGGTCCGCACTCCCAGAGGGCGTGGAAAAAAAGACGGCTCACTGCATAGCGTTAAGCCAATTACATTGCTGACCACGGTGCTAAACGCACTGCAGCAGAGAAACAACCTGGATACCGCCCAAGTAGACGATATTGTTCTTGGTTGCGTCACAGCCGTAGGCGACCAGGGTGCAGATATCGCCAAAACCGCTGCCCTTGCCGCTGATTGGGACGAGAAAGTCTCAGGCGTAACTCTCAACCGCTTCTGCGCATCTGGCCTGGAGGCCGTAAACCTGGCGGCCATGAAAGTTCGCTCTGGCTGGGAAGATCTGATTGTTGCCGGTGGCGTAGAGTCTATGTCACGCATTCCGATGGGCTCTGATGGCGGTGCCTGGGCCATGGACCCACAAACCAACATGCACACGGGCTTTATGCCCCAGGGCATTGGCGCAGACCTAATCGCCACTCTGGAGGGCTTCAGCCGTGAAGACGTAGACGGCTTTGCGGTGAAATCACAGCAAAAAGCAGCCAATGCCTGGAAGAACAACTACTTCGCCAAATCGATCGTGCCGGTTACCGACCACAGTGGCGTGGTTATTCTCGACCAAGATGAGCACGTTAGAGGCGACACCACCGTAGAGTCCCTTTCCGGCCTGAAGCCTTCTTTCCAGATGATGGGCGAAATGGGCTTCAACAGCGTAGCCCGTGAAAAATACCACTACGTAGAAACCATCAACCACGTGCACCACGCAGGCAACTCTTCAGGCATGGTAGACGGTGCAACGGGCATACTGATTGGCAGTGAAGAAAAAGGGAAAGCCCTAGGTTTAAAACCACGTGCTCGCATTGTTGCTACGGCAGTGACCAGCTCAGACCCCACCATCATGCTCACCGGCCCAGCCCCCGCTACCCGCAAGGCACTGGAAAAGGCTGGCATGACGGTTGACCAGGTTGACCTGTTCGAAGTAAACGAAGCCTTTGCCTCTGTGGTAATGCGCTTCCAAAAGGAACTCTCGGTTCCAGATGAAAAAGTGAACGTAAACGGCGGAGCAATCGCCATGGGCCACCCTCTGGGTGCGACCGGCGCGATGATTGTCGGCACTTTGCTGGATGAATTGGAGCGTCGTGACTTGCGCTTCGGCCTGGCTACTTTGTGCGTCGGCGGCGGCATGGGCATTGCCACCATCATTGAGCGGGTCTGACCCCACACTTTTTCTGTTAGGAGAACCAATTATGAGTGCCATCCACTACGAACTGGGTTCAGATCAGATTCTGACCCTCACCATAGATATGCCAGGTCAGTCCGCGAACACCATGAACGCGGCCTTCCGTGAAGCTCTCGACGAAACCGTTAACAAGGTTCACGGCGATCTGGACAACATTCGTGGCATTATCGTTGCCTCTGCCAAGAAAACCTTTTTTGCAGGTGGCGACCTGAACGAAATCCACAAGGTTACCCGCGACGACGCTCAAGCCTTTGAAGATATGGTCAACGCCATGAAAGCCCAGATGCGGGCTCTGGAAACCTGTGGCAAGCCCGTAGTTGCCGCCATCAACGGCACAGCTCTGGGCGGTGGATTGGAAATTGCCCTAGCCTGCCACCACCGGGTAGTTCTGAACGACAGCAGCATTCAGCTGGGTCTTCCTGAAGTAACGCTTGGATTACTGCCCGGCGGCGGTGGTACTCAGCGCCTGCCAAGAATGATTGGCCTGGAAGCGGCGTTCCCGCTTCTGATGGAAGGCAAGAAGCTGCGCCCGAAAGCCGCGCTGAAAGCCGGCATGATTGACGAGCTGGCTGAATCCTTAGACGACATGATGGCCAAAGCCAGGGCCTTTATTGAGGCCAATCCTAAATGCCAACAGCCTTGGGACAAAAAAGGTTTCAAGTTGCCAGGCGGCGCACCTCATCACCCAGCCATGGCACAGAAGCTGGCCATTGCGCCTGCCATGCTGAAGCAAAAAACCAAAGGCTGCTACCCAGCGCCAGAACGCATCATGTCGGCCGCTGTTGAAGGTGCCCAGGTAGATTTCGATAGCGGCAGCTTGATCGAAACCCGCTATTTCGCAGAGCTGGTGATTGGCCAGGTTGCCAAAAACATGACGGGCACTTTCTGGTTCCAGCTAAATCACATTAATGCCGGCGGCAGCCGCCCTGAAGGCGTAGAGAAAGAAACCTTCACAAAAGTCGGTGTATTGGGCGCGGGCATGATGGGTGCAGGTATCGCCTACTCCACTGCCAGCCGTGGCATGGAAGTGGTTCTTAAAGACGTTTCTTCTGAGAGCGCAGAAAAAGGCAAGAGCTATTCTGAAGACCTGCTGGCGAAAAAAGTCAGTCGTGGTCGTATGACCGAAGAGAAAAAGGCACAAGTGTTAGACCGCATTAAGGCCACAGACTCTGCTGCAGACCTGGAAGGTTGTGATCTGGTCATCGAAGCTGTATTTGAAGACAGCGATCTGAAAGCCAAAGTGACTGCAGAAGCTGAGCCAAAGCTGGCCAAGAAGGGTATCTTTGCGTCTAACACGTCAACCATCCCCATCACTCAGTTGGCCAGAGCCTCTAACAAGCCAGAAAACTTTATTGGGCTGCACTTCTTCTCACCCGTAGACAAAATGATGCTTGTAGAGATCATTGTTGGCGAGCAAACCTCGGATGAGACCCTGGCAAGAGCATTCGATTACGTTCAGCAGATTGGTAAGATTCCAGTAGTTGTGAACGACAGCCGTGGCTTCTTCACTTCCCGCGTATTTGGCACCTTTGTTAATGAAGGTATCTGCATGTTGGACGAAGGTATTCACCCGGCCAGTATCGACAACGCAGGTTTGCTGGCTGGCATGCCCGTAGGCCCGCTAACGATCACTGACGAAGTCAGCCTGACGCTGATCCAGCACGTTCGCGATCAAAGCAAAAAGGATGTAGAAGCCGCCGGCGGCACCTGGAATACACACCCAGCAGAAGCCATTGTCGACCAGATGGTTAACGACCACGGGCGCAAAGGCAAAGCAGCGGGTGCTGGTTTCTACGACTACCCTGCCAAAGGCAAGAAGCACTTCTGGCCAGAGCTTGAAACACTCTATGTAGACCAGACTAAGGCCAGCCAGGTAAAGCTGCAGGATTTGAAAGACCGCATCCTGTTTATTCAGGCGATTGAAACCGTTCGCTGCCTGGAAGAAGGTGTATTGCGCACCGTAGAAGATGCCAACATTGGCAGTATCTTTGGCATTGGATACGCACCCTGGACTGGCGGTGCCATACAATTTATTAATCAGTATGGTGTGAGGGCGTTTGCAGAACGAGCCAAAGAACTGGCCGCAAGCCACGGCGAGCGTTTTGCCCCGCCGGCGCTGCTGCTTGAGCACGCAGAGCAAGAAAAACTGTTCACCTAACAGGTCGAAGTGGCGGGGGTATACCCTCCGCCACACTCTTTGCCCGCAGAACCCAACACTGAACGCACCCAGCTCTTGCCCTCACACTCCCCGTTTTACGCAAACCTGTCGAACTTCTCTTGAAATTTCACGCGTTTTTACGTTAGCTCGGCGAGTTTATGGACAGATTGTCACGAACCGATACGCACTGCCTATAGCAACGGGTGTAGCCCTTGCCTACAATAATTATATAAGCCCACGGGTTAGCCGATTGCCAGATTTGTCTGGCAGGTACCCAGCATCGTCAGGTATGTCTATATGACCATCGCGGAAAGAACATCTGTCCGTCACGCGCCTTTCAAAGCCGGCCGGATGGGTGTGTGCAAAGCGCTCACCGTCGCCCTCCTGCTGTCAGCACCGTTTGCAGTACAAGCAAAAGCAACCGAGCCGGAAGCGTATACGCCCGTTGCACCAACGATTGATCAGGCACGAGCCAACATTCTCATTGCCAGACAACTGCAATTCACACACTTTCGCGATCTGGGGATCAGCGACAAGCTTTCCGGTGATGTATTTGATGCCTACCTGAATTACCTGGACGGCCAGCGCGTTTATCTGATGAAAAGCGATATTCTGGCTCTCAACAAAATTAAAAGTCGTTTAGGGTCGGCCCTTAAAACAGGCCAACTACAACCGGGCTTTGACATTTACAACCTGGTTCAGAAGCGGGTGATAGAACGCCTTCAATTTGCCCTTAAAACCCTGGATGCGGGCATAGAAAACCTGGATTTCAGTTCCAACGAGAACATCCTGCTTGATCGCTCTGAGGCAGAGTGGGAGCCAAATGAACAAGCGCTTGATGAATTATGGAAAAAACGCATTAAAAACGCGGTGTTAGCGCAACGACTTAACGGCACAGACGATGAAGCCATTACAGACACTCTCAAGCGCCGCTACGAAGGCCAGCTCAAGCGGGCGTACCAGGCCCGCAGCGAAGACGCTTTTCAAGCCTACATGAACGCATTCACCGGCATGTGGGACCCGCACACCTCCTATTTCTCGCCACGCACCTCTGAAAACTTCAACATCAACATGAGTCTTTCTCTGGAAGGTATTGGTGCGGTTCTGCAGGCAGACAACGAGTACACCAAGGTAGTCAGGCTGGTTCCGGGTGGCCCGGCATCCAAGCAAGGCCAGCTTAAACCGGCCGACCGAATTGTCTCAGTGACACAGGAAGGCGAAAAGCCGGTTAACGTGATCGGCTGGCGCCTGGATGAGGTGGTGGATCTTATCCGAGGGCCGCGCAACTCGGTGGTTACCCTTGAAGTCGTGCCTGCCAGCGCAACCGATGAAACCCTGACCAAGTCTATCGCCATCAGCCGTGACGAAGTAAAACTTGAAGAACAAAGCGCCAGCAAAGACACCATCGAACTTCAGCGGAACGGCGAAAAATACACCATTGGTGTAATTACTATTCCTACGTTTTACGCCGATTTTCGGGCAATGCAGGCAGGAGACCCCAATTACAAAAGCACGACCCGGGATGTGCGCAAACTGATTGACGAGCTGCAGCAGGATGGAGTCAACGGCTTGGTAATAGACCTCCGCAACAATGGCGGTGGCGCCTTACACGAGGCAAATGACCTGGTTGGTCTATTTATCGATACCGGCCCTACGGTACAGATTCGCAACTCAAGCAACGAAGTTCAGGTTCTTAACGACGAAGATGCGTCTGTGTCCTACGATGGGCCATTAGTGGTGCTCACCAACCGCATGAGCGCCTCGGCTTCAGAGATTTTTGCCGGCGCTATCCAGGATTATGGCCGCGGTCTGGTGGTTGGTTCACAAACGTTTGGCAAGGGTACAGTGCAAGCTGTTCGGCCACTCAACCATGGCCAACTCAAAATTACCCAGTCGAAGTTCTACCGCGTATCCGGTGGTTCAACCCAGCACAAAGGCGTGATTCCGGATATCGAGATACCTTCGCGTATCGACAAAACCCGTATCGGTGAGGATGCGCTGGACCATGCCCTACCCTGGGATCAGATCGATGCAGTGCCACATACCCGTTATTTCGATTTTAGCGGCATTATCGAAAATCTGCGCAAGCGCCACGAGAATCGCTTCGACAGCAGCCCGGAGTTCAGCCTCCTTCAGCAGGAAATCAATTTTCTGAAAGAGCAGCGCCAACGAAAGGCCGTTAGCCTTAATCTTAGCGAGCGCACTACCCAGCAGGAACAAATCGAGCGCACCAGATTGACTATCGCCAACGCTCGCCGAGAGCTCCGTGGCAAGGATACGTTCGAGTCTTTGGACGAGCTTGAAGACTGGCAGGATCAGCAGGCGGCAGATCCCGGGTCTACCGACGAAGAATTGGACTTTGTGATTCGCGAGGGCGGAGACATCATGGCAGACATGCTTGAACTGGATAGCCGGATGGCCTCCATTTTAACGCCACAGCAATTTGCAGCTCAGGCCGAGTCCAGGTAGTGGCTCAGCAAACCGTTAAGCACGAAGCCGGTGAGTCAGAAGGGCAGAACCGCGCGCGTGCCCTGCAAGACATGCTGTTAGATGCACTGCATGCTATGCATTCGCAAGAGGAAGTGGACGAGCTACGCCAGCCCTGCGCATCAGAAAAAGCGCCAGAAGGCATCATAGACCGACTGGCCAACCTGACTGGAACGGCTTTCCGCTTCGGAGCCCGCGCTACGGACACCTCATTACGTGTTGGCCGGGTGCTGATCAACTCCCAGGATCAACTCCGCGCCATGCTGGCCGCAGGCCAATCTCTGAAAGACATACGGGAAGTGGCCGGGCTGACATTGTCGGAAATGAGCGAAGCACTCGACCTACGGGACAAATCCGTACTTGAGGCTATTGAAAACGGTACGACCACGATATCCTTCGAGTTGATTCTTCGATTGACGGCCCTGATCGCACGAAACGATCCCATTCCGTTTATCATGCGCACAACCCGGAACTACAACCCAGAGGTATGGCAGATACTGAACGACTGGGGCATAGCCAGAGTGCCATTGCAGTTTGAGCGGGAGCGGGAGTTTATCAATATTTTCCGCCGTCATGATTCTGCACGCACTCTCTCGGATGAAGGGTTTCGTAAGGTGTTAGAGTTCACCCGACAGAGTTTTGAGATGTCGCTACACTTTGTGGAAGATCAGGAACAACAGGTCGAGGACATTCGCACCCGTTTTGAGGCGCCAACCAAGCCCTCAACCAAATAGCCTCTGCATTGCCTTTACGCACGGGTTCCGCACGATCCCCTTTTCTGTAACAACCGCATCAACCAACCTTGCGGGCGTCACATCAAACACCGGATTGAACACCGACACGCCTTCTGGCGCCAACGGGACGCCGCGAATTTCCTGCACCTCAATATCATCCCGCTGTTCAATCGGTATCTCTGCTCCGGATTGCAACGACATATCCACGGTACTGGACGGAGCCACCACCATAAACCCAACCTTGTGATAACGTGCCAGCACTGCAAGACTATAAGTGCCGATTTTATTGGCCACATCGCCGTTTGCCGTAATCCGGTCAGCACCCACGATAATCCAACTTACCTTTCCTTCTGCGAGAATAGCGGCCGCAGCGCCATCGGCATTCAGAGTCACTGGAATGCCATCGCGCATCAGCTCCCAAGCCGTAAGGCGGCTGCCTTGCAACCAGGGCCGGGTTTCATCCGCATAAACCTGAGCAAGCAGCTTGTTTTCGTGAAGCTTACGAATAACACCCAGCGCCGTGCCATACCCGCCAGTTGCAAGGGCACCTGTATTGCAATGAGTCAAAACAGAAATCGGCATTGCGTCACCAGTACCGACAGAAAGCCCCATAGCCTCAAGGGCGTAATCGGCCATGGCAAGATTACCGGCAAGATCTTCCTGATGAATAGCGACAGCCTCATCTGCCAGCCGCACCCTGGCTTCGGCAAGAGAATGGCAGGTGTCAAACACCTGCTCCATTCGCTGCAAAGCCCAGAACAGGTTAACGGCCGTTGGCCGGGACACAGATAGTTCACGAATTGCCGTTGTAATTTCGGACTTCCAACCGCCAGTGCCGGCATGCCGGGCACTCAATGCCACACCATAGGCAGCACTGATACCAATAGCCGGCGCACCGCGCACCACCATATCCTGAATACTTTGGGCAACGCCGGCCGCATCGACCAGGGTTATCCAGCCTTCCCGCACTGGCAAGAGGCGCTGATCAAGCAGCTCCAGGCTAGTGCCGTGCCACTTTAGAGCGACCGTACCTGTAACAAGGGAAGAAGATGGTTGTGCAGAGCTATCCATTACCTGACTCTCGTTTTATAAGCCGTTTCATAACGCTGAAAACAGCCAGTATAACGGTTATACTTCGTGGCTACATTTCATTGTCCGGCGCGCTGGTGCACTTTTTTTGCACAACCTGCGGCAGCCGGCACTGCAAGGCAGGATTAATGACGGCAGACACCATCACCGCAGCCGATATTCGCATCAATGCTCGTTGGTTGATTCCCATTGAACCAGCCGGAATGGTACTTGAACATCAGGCCGTGATCATTCAAGGCGCCAGAATTGCGGCGGTGTTACCTGTGGCTCAGGCGGATTGCGAATTCCGCACCCGTGAGACTATTGACCTGCCCCACCACGTGGTTATGCCCGGACTGATCAACATGCACGGTCATGCGGCCATGTCGCTCTTTAGAGGCATGGCAGATGACCTACCCCTGATGACCTGGCTAAACGACCACATCTGGCCGGCGGAAGGTCGCTTCGTTAGCGAACAATTTATTGCCGACGGTACGCAGCTGGCGATGGCCGAAATGCTGAGAACCGGCACAACGACTTTTTCAGACATGTACTTCTTTCCGGAAATTGTCGCTCAGATGGCTCACGATGCCGGCATGCGCGCGCAGGTATGCTTTCCGCTGCTGGATTTCCCTACAATATGGGGCACCGGCCCAGATGAGTATCTGAGCAAAGGCAAAGCGCTAATTGATACCTGGAAGGGCGACGATTACATCATGCCAGCCATAGGTCCGCACGCCCCCTACACCGTATCCGATAGCCCCTTGGCGGAGGCGGTTGCGCTCTCAGAAAGAACAGGCGCACGCATGCAGATTCATCTGCATGAAACCGAATTTGAAATTACAGAAGCCATAGAAAAACAAGAGAAACGCCCTATTGAACGACTTGCAGAACTTGACGCTCTTGGGGAACGCACCCAATGCGTTCACATGACACAAGTCAGTGACTCAGACATTGCCCTGCTTGCAGACACAGGTGCACACGTTATCCATTGCCCCGAATCCAACCTCAAGCTCGCCAGTGGTTTATGCCCGGTGCAGAAACTTAAAAAGAGCGGTGTTAATCTGGCAATCGGAACCGATGGCGCAGCCAGCAATAACGACCTGGATCTATTCGGCGAAAGCCGCACTGCCGCCATGATTGCCAAGGTAGCCGCCAATGATGCAGCGGCACTCAGCGCCCATGAAACCCTGCAAATGGCAACGCTTAACGGCGCCAAAGCTCTGGGGCGCGAACACGAACTGGGCTCGCTGGTGGCCGGTAAACTAGCCGATATTATCGCTGTTGATCTTAGCGATCCGTTTATTCAGCCGGTATACGATCCCGCGTCGCACCTTGTTTACAGCAATCATGGCCGGGCCGTCACGCACAGCTGGATTAATGGAATACCTCAGGTACAGGATGGCAAACTGACACGTATAGATGTTCCAGATCTTATGCTTCGTGTTAAGAGCTGGGCTGAGAAAATCCGCCAGCAACAAGCTGGCTAAAAGAATTCCGACAGATGGATCAGGCAGAACGTACCATGACAAACCAGAACGTTGACCATAACGAAATCGCCAAATTTGAAGCCCTCGCCAGCCGCTGGTGGGACCCTAGCAGCGAGTTCAAGCCACTGCATGATATTAATCCGCTGCGCTTGAACTACATCGACGAGCGTGTATCCCTTGCCGGTAAGCGAGTTGTAGATGTGGGCTGTGGTGGCGGGTTGTTATCAGAGGGCATGGCGTTGCGTGGCGCCCATGTAACCGGTTTAGACATGGGCGAAGCGCCATTGGCCGTTGCCCGACTGCACGGTTTGGAAAGCGGAATAAAGGTGGATTACCAAAGAATTACCGTTGAAGAACTATCCCGCAACCCAGAGCATGCGGGTCAGTACGACGCGGTTACCTGCCTGGAAATGCTGGAACATGTGCCCGACCCGGCTTCGGTTATTAACGCCTGCTCAGCCCTGCTTAAACCTGGCGGGCATCTGTTTATCTCCACCATTAATCGCAATCCAAAATCCTTCCTGTTTGCCATTATTGGTGCCGAATATATTCTAAGCTTGGTACCCAAAGGCACCCACGAGTGGAAGAAGTTTATCCGACCCTCCGAGATGTCTGACCACTTGCGGCATGCCGGGCTAGATGTACGGGAACTCACCGGAATGACTTATAATCCCATCACTCGCTCCTACAAACTTGGCCGGGACGTGGATGTAAACTACCTGATGCACGCTCAGGATAGCCGTGAAGACTAAACGCCCTTCAACCGTTTTGTTCGATCTGGACGGCACGCTGATCGACACAGCGCCAGATTTTATCCGCTGCCTGAACCAACTGCGCCAGCAGCACGGGCTTTCGGAATTGCCCGCGGAGCATATACGCAGATCAGTTTCCAACGGCGCACGAGCCATGGTGAGAGTAGGTTTTGGGCTGGAGCCAGAGCACCCCGATTATCTTGCCAGGCACACCGCCTTTCTGGATCTCTATGAGGAAGGCGTCGCCGTTGAGACTCGCCTGTTTGAAGGCATGAACAGCCTCCTTCAGTCGCTGGAGCAGCGCGGAATTCCCTGGGGCATTGTGACCAATAAACCCGAGCGTTTTGCGGCTCCACTCGTTCAAGCCCTGGGCCTGGCGGAGCGCTGCGCATCGCTGGTCTGCCCGGACCACGTCGCCGACCGTAAACCGCACCCCGAAGCCCTTTTTCTTGCCTGCGCACAAATCGACGCAGACCCTGCCCTTGCGGTGTACGTAGGCGACCATGAGCGAGATATAGAGGCCGGGCGCAATGCCAACATGAAAACCATCGCAGTGCGATACGGCTATATTGAGGAGCCAGAATCCGTTGATCTATGGCAAGCAGACATCATCGCCGACACCGTCAACGACCTCGCAAAACTGTTACAATAGCGCGCTTTAAAAATGGATTATTTCTCAGCTTGATACGGAGACAGGTTATGCAAGATTACCAGGCACCCGCTGATCTTCTGAAAGACCGCATCATACTGGTGACCGGTGCGGGCAGCGGTATCGGCCGTACAGCCGCAAAAACCTATGCTGCGCACGGCGCCACTGTGGTTCTTGTGGGGCGAACCGTCAGCAAGCTGGAATCGGTATACGATGAAATCGAAGCCGCCGGGCACCCCAAGCCGGCCATTGTGCCAATGAATTTTGAAGGTGCCGCTGTAAAAGATTACGAAGAGCTGGCCATGACCCTGGAAGACAATTTCGGGAAACTCGATGGCCTGTTGCATAATGCGGGTATTCTAGGCGATCGCAGCCCGGTAGAGCTGTACGACCCGGAACTCTGGAACAGAGTCATGCACGTAAATGCTACGGCACCGTTCCAGTTAAGCCGTGCCATGATCCCATTACTGCGCAAGTCTGATGCTGCATCGATCATATTCACCTCCTCCGGTGTCGGCCGCCAAGCCAAGGCTTACTGGGGCGCTTATGCAGTCTCCAAATTCGCCGTTGAAGGGCTGAGCCAACTTCTTTCAGAAGAGCTGGACGATGAGCGCAACAACGTTCGGGTAAATAGCCTGAACCCAGGCGCAACCAGAACCAATATGCGGGCTCATGCCTACCCGGCAGAAAACCCGAATCAAAACCCGACACCGGAAGAGATAATGCCTGCCTACCTGTACCTGATGGGCAACGACAGCGCCGGCGTAAATGGTGAAAAAGTGGATGCCCAATCAAAATAATGGAATTGCTTTTTTACACCACGTCTGACTGCCACCTTTGCGAGCTTGCCGAAGCTTTGCTCGTGAATACACCCATGCCGACCCCCATCCCGGTAGATGTAGTGGATATTGCGCAATCAGAAGAGTTGGTGGAGCGCTTCGGCACGCGAATTCCTGTACTCCGGCGCAGTGATACCGGGCAGGAACTTGACTGGCCATTTACCCGAGAGCAGTTACTCACGTTTCTGCAATGAGGAATTATCTGACATGTTGATGGTCATCTCACCCGCTAAAACCCTCGACTACGAAAGCCCTCTGGCAACGGAAACGTTTACCAAGCCAGACTTTCTAGACGATGCCTGCGAACTGATTGATCAGCTTAAAGAGCTGGAGCCGCATCAGGTTAGCAACCTGATGAACATCAGCGAGAAGCTTGGCCAACTGAACGCCGAACGTTTTCAGAGTTGGCATATGCCCTTCTCTCCCAAAAACGCTCGCCAAGCCGTGCTGGCGTTTAAGGGCGACGTATACACGGGGCTGGATGCAGAAAGCTTCAGCGAGCAGGATTTCAGCTTCGCCCAGAAGCATCTGCGCATGTTGTCCGGGCTGTACGGCATTCTTAAACCCCTTGACCTGATGCAACCATACCGGCTGGAAATGGGCACCAAGTTTGAGAACACCCGCGGTAAAGACCTGTACGCCTTCTGGGGTCAGAAGCTCACCCGCGAAATCAATAGCCAGCTTGAGAAAGACGACGAGGTACTGGTGAACCTGGCTTCGAATGAGTATTTCAAGAGCATTAAGAAAAAAGACCTTGAAGGGCGCCTGATTACCCCCCAATTCAAAGATTGGAAAAACGGTCAGTACAAAATAATCAGCTTTTACGCCAAAAAAGCACGCGGCTTAATGTGCCGCTATGCCATCCTGAACCGCATTACCGATACAAACGATCTCAAGGGCTTTGACCTTGATGGCTACTATTTCAGCGAAGACCAATCCGACAATAATAATTGGGTTTTCCTGCGGGATGAACATTAATCAGACAGGACACTAACCCAAAGCAAGTTCGGAGCAAGCCATGAATGAAGCAGTATTTTCCCAGATCGCCATGCTGGTGTTTCTGACGGGCCTTATTGGCTGGATGGGGTTCATCGTTTGGGATTTGGCTAAAAAATCACAAGCCGGAAAGTTTGGTACCATCGCCCTTTTTACAGTACTGGGGGCCGGTGTGGTTGGTTTCATCGTGAAAACAGTACTGGTAGAGGTTATGCAAATATGAACGACAAGGATCAAGCCTGATGTGGTTTCGCAATGCCCGCGTTTTTCGTTTTACCAAACCGTTTGTTATCTCCGCTGAAGAGCTTGAAGAAAAGCTCGGCACAGATGCATTCAAGCCCTGTGGCCCGCAGGAAACGACTCGCCAAGGCTGGGTACCGCCTCTTGGCAAACACGGTGAACTGCTTGTTCATAGTGCCAATGGCTATCACCTGATTGCCCTGCGCAAGGAAGAAAAAATCCTGCCTGGGCCAGTGGTAAAAGAAGCCGTTGAAGAAAAAGCCGAAGCCATCGAAATGGAACAGGGGCGCAAGGTTCGCCGTAAAGAAAAGGAAGAAATCAAAGAGCAGGTAATGCTGGAAATGCTACCCCAGGCATTTTCACGGAACCGCCGCAGCTTTGCATATCTGGCGCCACAAGACGGTGTACTGGTGGTTGACGCTGGCTCCGCAAAACAAGCAGAAGACCTGGCCTCAACCCTGCGCAAAAGCCTGGGCTCCCTGCCCGTGCGCCCACCAGCAGTGGAGCAGGCACCAATCTTTACGCTCACCGGTTGGTTGAACCAAACCATCGATTTGCCCAGCGCAGTGGTATTAGGTGATGAGTGCGAGCTGAAAGACCCGTCAGAAGACGGTGGTGTGGTCCGCTGCAAAGGGCTGAACCTGAAAGCAGATGAAATTCGCAATCATCTGGAAGCAGGCATGGAAGTGACCAAGCTGGCCATAACCTGGGACGACAACGTATCGTTCATGCTGGATGAGGAACTGGGGATTCGCCGGCTAAAGTTTGGCGAAACACTTCAGGATCAACTCGACGATGTAGAAGTAGATGACGCGGTGGCAAAATTTGATGCCGCCTTCACCATCATGACCCTGGAATTATCCAAACTGATTCCGGGCTTGCTGGAAGCCATGGGCGGTGAAGACCGCTCGGCCATTGTCGAAGAGTAATCACTCGGGCGTATGAATGCCACTAAGGCCCTTCTATATAGGGTCTTAGTGGGTGTTCTTCCCTAACCGTTCCTTTTGCCAATCGTTTTCCGGCTCATTCAGCACCAGCCGCAAATCCATCACCTCTTCCTCAATGTTATACTTGATCTCAAAGCCCATGTGTTCCGCCAACTGCAGCATCGGACGATTGTCTGCCAATACGTCGCCCACCATTTCCACCGTGCCACGGGCGCGGCAGTAATCAATCATCTTTTGCATCAAGGCAACACCAAGCCCCTCCCCTTTCATCTTGTCGTGAACCATTACCGCAAATTCGCACTGCAGATTATCGGCGTCTGTCCAGGTTCTCACGGTGCCCAGGGTTTCTTCTCCATTACCATCCTCTTTAGTGGCATTGGCGATAAAGACCATCTCCCGGTCATAATCAATCTGCACCATCTGAGCGACGTCTTCCCGAGTAAACTGCTTCCTGTACTGGAAGAACCGATAGCGAATCGATTCCGGGGACTGCAATTCATGGAATACCCTGTGGGAAGGTTCATCTTCTGCCAAAGCGGGGCGAATAATCACACGGCGGCCAGATTTGGGCAGCACCAGCCACTCCTCAAGCTCTCTCGGGTAAGGCTGAATAATTGGCCGCCCTGGTGTATCAGAAAGATTGATCGCAACATTTACAGCTACTGCACCCTCGTCGTTGAACAGCAAAGGCGAAATTTCCAGCCCCAGGATTTCAGGAATATCGATCACAATCTGTGAGAGGGTAACCAGGGTTTCTGAAACCGCTCGAATATCCGATTCTGGTTTCAAGCTGTGCTCTTTGAGCAGTTTGTACATATAAGTGCGGCGCAAAAGCTCCCGTGCGAGAACCATATTCAATGGTGGCAGAGCAATTTGGCGATCGGTCATGACGTTGATATGGGCACCAGACGCACCGCAGACAACCAGAGGCCCGAACTGCGCGTCTCTGGTAATGCCAACACTGAACTCAATGCCACCCACATGTTGATAAGACCTCTGCATGGCAAAACCAAGAAAGCCACTGGTTGGGAAATGCTTTTCGTATTCCTCCATCAGGAAACGGCAGCCATCTATAATCGCCGCCTCACTATTCAGTTTCTGCAAGGTTCCTTTGTAGCGACGCTGGGCAACGGTTAGGTTTGCGAACGGATGACAGCCTTGCTCGTGAACGATGGTAACATCCACAGGCCGGCGCTCTATGGCAAACGCCCCCATAACTTCTTCTACGTCGTCACAATAAACTGTCTCAATGGTGTTAATGCCATAATCACGCACCACCTCTCGGGCTTCCTCGCTCGACAGATGTTTACGGCCCGAGCTCAGGGCGTTCACCGCCACGCGGCGTGTTTTCGCGTGGTCTGAGAAATGATCGGTAAAGGATTCCGGGGTTTCGGTTAACAGCCGCTGAACACGCTGATGGCGTATATGCTGCATGAAGGCGACTACGGCTTTCTCCGGGTTAAAAAACGACGGTAACCCCGCGCGATAAAACTCATCGCGGGAATCCATCACCGTACTCTGCCCAAGCCAGCAAGTGAATATATTGAGACGTGTACCCTTTGCTGCCTGCACCACTGCATCGGCAATCTGAAGACTATCTTCCGTCAAACTGGGTGCGTACATGACAAGCACATTGGCGACTTCAGGATCTTTGGCCAAAATTTTAATCGCCTTGCCGTACAGTTCCGGCGACGCATCATAGTTCAAGTCGATGGGGTTTTTGCGCGTCCAGTAAGACGGCAATAACTTTGCCAAGCTATTAATACTGGATTCCGACAAGCTCGCCAGTTGGCCGCCCAGATCCGCTAACCGGTCAACCGCGAGAACCCCAGGGCCAACACCATTAGCCATAATGGCCAAAGACTCTCGGCGTAATGGGCGCATACGAGTGAGCGTTTCGAGCGCATCGAACATTTGCCCCAGCCCGTCTACCCTCAGAACACCGGCGCGCTGCAGCATGGCATCGTATATAGGATCGCTGCGCCGGATACCGTCAGGCAATTCATGGGGAAGCCACTCAGACTCCGGCACTCTACCGGACTTAACTGCAATCACAGGTTTGGTTCTGGAGGCCACCCGCACCGCCGACATGAAGCGGCGGGCGTTGGGAATATGCTCAATGTGTAAAAGAATGGCGCGGGTTTGGGTGTCTTGGGCCAAGTAATCGATCAGGTCATCGTGATCGATATCCATACCATCGCCAAGGGTAAGAAAATAGGAGAAGCCCACACCGCGGGCAAACGCCCAGTCAATAACCGAACTGGCAATGGTGCCAGATTGCCCCACAAAAGCTACGCGGCCAGGAAGAGCACCCATGTGTGCGTAGGTAGCGTTGAGACTTCTGGCAGGCACCATCAGGCCAATGGTGTTCGGACCAAGTACCCGGATGCCGGTCTCCTTAGCAGCCTCACGCACCGAATACATCAGGGGTTTACCGGTTTTACTGTGGGTACGGGACATACCACCCGTCATCACAATAGCGGTGCGTACTCCCGCCTCACCTAAGCGGCGGATAGTCTTACCTACCGTTTCCGGTGGTGTGCAGACAATGGCAAGATCGGGAGAAAACGCCATCCCCGAGACTTTTTTCACGCAGGGTATGCCATGCACATTGTCATAATCGTTCCGGTTCACCACCAGAAGCCGACCTGGGTAGCCGCCACTTAGCAGGTTCCGCAATACCATACCACCGAGGTTGTCTGCCCGCTCCGACGCACCTATCACTGCAATAGATGCAGGATTGAACAGACTTTCCAGATACCGGGTGCTCAAGCTGACTCTCCTTTTCAGTATGCGTTTGCTCTATCTTAGGCATTGATGTACCGATGTGAAATGCCTATCGCTCTTATCAGACCAAAGAAACCCGGCACCACAAAGTTATCCCTGATAGGATTGGAGAAAATACAAGCATAATCGGGGCGTTTCGAGATTTATGACCACTGCATTTTTTTCCCACGATGACTGCATGAAACACGACATGGGGCCAGAGCATCCCGAAAGCCCTGGCCGCCTGGCAGCCATCATCAGTTACATCGCAGATACCGGCATGGCCCAAAAGCTAGACTGGGTGCGCCCTGAAGAAATCACCCGCGATCAGCTTTTAAGCGTGCACCCAGAACGCTACTTGCAGCAGCTCGAAATGATGCAGCCCACCCGCGGCCGTGTATTTACCGATCCAGACACCGCCATGATGCCAGACACTCTTCGTGCAGCAAGACTGGCAGCAGGTGCTAACATTCAGGCCGTAGACATGGTGATGAGCAGCCAGGTGACCAACGCGTTTATCTGTGCCCGGCCTCCCGGCCACCATGCCGAGCGCGGCAAATCCATGGGGTTTTGTTTTTACAACAATATCGCACTGGCTGCCATGCGGGCGCTCAACTTTCACCACCTTGAGCGGGTAGCTATTATTGATTTTGATGTACATCAGGGAAATGGCACCGTGGATATCGTCAGCGGAGACGAGCGTATATTGATGTGCTCCAGCTTCCAGCACCCCCTATTCCCGCACTCTCACGTTCACCGCCAGGCCGATAACATCGTTAACATTCCCATAGAAGCCGGGTGCTCAGCTACAGAGTATCGCAAGCTTGTGGAGGAAGGCTGGATAAAGCGCCTCAACGCGTTTAAACCCCAGGTTATTCTAATGTCGGCAGGGTTTGACGCACACCGCCTCGACCCGATGGCAGAACTGAACCTGGAAACAGAAGATTACCGCTGGCTGACCGAAATGATCGTAGGCGTTGCAAGCGAGCACAGTAACGACCGGATTATTTCTACACTGGAAGGGGGGTACCACCTGATGGCTCTGGCCGAAGGGGTGAATGCTCACCTGGAAGTATTGAATTCAGTTTATTAAAAGCATACCGAAGGCATAAACTGTGGCGACACGTGTCAGCCCGCGGACGCACTGCCGTAACCATTAGCTTGTTGAAGCTCTGGCCGGTCTCCTTCACGCTGTAAACGAATAGTTGTGCGACGGTTTTCAGCTCGGCGGCGAGACGCCGGATAACGATCGCCGTGCGACCTGATTGTGATCAAATCTGGGTCAACTCCCCTGTTTTTCAAATACTCTGCCACCACATTGGCGCGATCCTCCGACAAGGCCCGATTATCAATCCGGCTGCCAACGTCGTCTGTATGCCCATCAACAAACACACGCTCAACGGTAGAGTCGGCCATAATATAGGCCACAATATTGTCCAGTTGATTCATATCCGTTTTTGACAGTTTCTTGCTACCAGTCGCGAAGGCCACTCTGGAGCGCCCCACCTGATCAATATTCACTGGCAAAAGGTTGGCGGCGCAGGAGCGGTAGCGCTGATACTGACCGTTAAAGTTAATATTGGAAACCTGCACACGAACCGGGTTGCCATCGTACCAGGAATCTCTGGTAACGGTGGGCTGCATACCCTCAAGCAGACTTTGAGCAAGAATGACAGCTTGGCGCGTATCCAAAGACACCGGCCGGCGCCCTTCCGTTACCTTAACCACACCCACTGGCCTGGCTGCCACACCTGGCCGCCAAGATGGAGCCTCAACAACCAAAGAGCCTCGGCCTGGCCGCATTAGGTGAGCTTCGGATTCCAGGAAGAAAGACAATTTCTCTCCAGCGCGATGGCGAAAAACGGCCCGGCCGTACCCAGGGACTTCATGCACCAGGGAGCACTCGAAAACGGACTCGGCAAGGTACCACTGGCTGTTATCGATGCCGGCACCGTAACTTCCCGCCATGCTATAAACAGGCAAGACGGCTCCCAGCGTCAGTGTTGCCAGGAAATTCAGCGCTTTGTTATAAAAATGGATTGCCATAAACATGCCATATGAGTGCCGTAACAATAACACCTCTAGTACTTCGGTGTTTCGTCATTACTACGTTTAACGGCACCCATCAGGTGTTCTTTAATCTGTTAGAGGAAAAACAATCGCTGGCGCCTTCTGCTATAATCTGCAAAATTTTTCGGGGCCGAAGCACCATCAATAACGAATCGGCCTCTCATGCCTCTTTTTTAACCCTTTAAAGGTACTGCGGAACCAGCTCATGACCGAACAGCTTACTCTTGTGCGACCAGACGACTGGCATCTACACGTTCGTGATGGCGATGTATTAACAGATGTAGTGCCGGCAACCGCAGCCTGTTTCGGGCGGGCAATCATCATGCCCAACCTAGCACCTCCGGTAACGAGCGCTGCCGAGGCTTCAGAGTATCGGGATCGCATTCTGAAAGCGGCCAAAGGCACGAATTTCCAGCCATTAATGACGCTCTATCTGACAGAGTCCACCACGCGCTCAGATATTCTGGAAGCAAGCGCCGAAGGCATTGTGGCGGCAAAGTTGTACCCGGCTGGAGCCACCACCAACTCCGCTTCGGGTGTGCAGGATGTTCGTAATATCTACCCGGTACTGGAAACCATGGCTGAATGCGGCATGCTGCTGCTTGTTCATGGCGAAGTAACCGATGCGGACATAGATATTTTTGATCGGGAAAGGGTGTTTCTTGAGCGTGTTCTGGCGCCCACGCTAGAAGCTTTCCCCACTTTGAAAATAGTGCTTGAGCACATAACCACTGCAGATTCAGCAGAGTTTGTACGGCATCACCAAGGCGACAATCTTGCAGCAACGCTCACGCCTCAACACCTCATGTACAACCGAAATCACATGCTGGTGGGTGGCATACGCCCTCATATGTACTGCCTTCCCATTCTTAAACGCAATAAGCACCAACAGGCCCTGAGAGACGCCATTGCCAGTGGCGACAAGCGGTTCTTTCTGGGAACCGACTCTGCACCGCATTCGAAGGATAAAAAAGAAGCCGCCTGCGGTTGCGCCGGTTGCTATTCGGCCTACGGTGCGATTGGCTTATATGCAGACATTTTTGACGAACTTGGCATTCTTGACCAGCTAGAAGCCTTTGCCAGCTTTAACGGCGCAGATTTCTATGGCCTGCCAAGAAATACCGATACCATTACCCTCGTGAAAAAACCTTGGTCCATGCCGGATGAATTACCTCTGGCAGGTGGTACCATCGTTCCACTGAATGCCGGCGAAACCATTAACTGGCGTCTAGCGTAGACTTACCCCAATTTCTTGATAAACAGCCACGATCGGAGCTTTAGTGACTGACGAAAACAGACAATCGCATCCTATGTCCCGCAGATTCCGCGGTTTTTTACCTGTTGTTGTCGATGTGGAGACAGGCGGGTTTAATCCGGGACGCGATGCTCTGCTGGAAATAGCGGCGGTCATGTTAACCATGGACGAAAACGGCCGATTACGGCGTGCTGAGACCCACGTGCAACAGATTGACCCGTTTGAAGGCGCCAACCTCGAGCAATCCGCGCTGGACTTCACAGGGATCGATCCCTGGAACCCGGAACGGGAAGCCGTGCCAGAGCGCGAAGGCTTGAGTGAAATCTTCAGCCCCATACGCAAGTCGGTGAAAGCCCATGACTGCAAGCGGGCAGTTCTGGTTGGCCACAATGCAACCTTCGATCACAACTTCGTATTCGCTGCAGCCATGCGGGCAGATATTCGACGCAACCCCTTTCATCCATTTTCAACATTCGACACCGCCACCCTTGCGGGCCTGGCTTATGGCCATACAGTTCTGGCACAAGCGTGCAAACTGGCTGGCATTCCGTTCAGCAACAAAGAAGCCCACTCGGCAGCATACGATGCGGAAAAAACGGCGGACTTGTTCTGTGGGATCGTTAATCGCTGGCTGGATTTAGGCGGCTTTCCGCCACCGATGATTTCGGATGACACTGAATAAAACCAGACAGTCTCCAAAAAACATCAACAAAAAAGCCGCAGCTCATTTGAACTGCGGCTTTTTACGTTTACTTAAAAAGAATGCGGCCTACCAGTGAATGCCGCGCATCACAGCCGCAAAGGCCACCTGCTCTGTCGACACCTTGGGCCTTTCAACAGTCTTACCGCCGACACCCGGAGATGAATCCGGGAACATACGGTACCCAGTGTTCATCACAATTTCACCCATCTTGGGTGCAACTGCGTGGAGCACCTGGGCAAACACACCAAGGCGCGTCGCGATCCGTTTAGGCCGATAAACAATCGCGTCTGCAACCATATCTGCTGCTTCTTCCGGCGAAAGCGTTGGTACAGAATCGTAAATTTTAGTGGGTGCGATCATCGGCGTTTTTACCAACGGCATGTTAATAGTGGTAAACGTTACGTTGCGATCAGACCATTCGGAAGCCGCACACCGACTGAACGCATCCAGCGCCGATTTAGACGCCACATAGGCAGAGAACCTTGGAGCGTTGGTAAGTACACCAATGGATGAAATGTTCACTACATGCCCACCTTTACGCTCCAGCATTGAAGGCGCAAAGCCCATAATCAGACGTAAGGAACCAAAATAATTGAGCTGCATGGTGCGCTCAAAATCGTGAAAACGATCAAATGCCAACGACAACGAGCGCCGGATAGAGCGCCCGGCGTTGTTCACCAGTACGTCCACATGGCCATGGTTATCCAGAACAGTTTGCACAAACTGGTCGCAGGCTTCCATATCAGAGAAATCACACTGGTAGGCATGCACATTGCCCCCTTTAGCCTCCAACGATGCGGCCACCTCGTCCAGCTTTTCACGGGTACGAGCACCGATAACCAGAATGGCGCCAGCCTCTGCCATCTTTTCGGCAGTGGCGAGGCCAATACCGGAGGTTGCACCGGTAATCACAACTACTTTGCCGTCTACCGTGCCTTTGAGCGTGCGGTCTTTAAACAGGTCCGGGTCTAAATGGCGCTCCCAGAAATCCCATATCACCGGCGCATAATCCGGGAGGCGCGGCACTTCAATGCCCGTGCCCTTCAGCACACGCTCGGTTTCACGGGCATCAAAACGTGTGGGGTAATTAATAAAAGACAGCACCGACCGCGGAATACCCATGTCTTCTAACACTGAGCCAGTCAACCGCTTCACAGGTGGCAGGTTTTTCAGGCTCTGGCGGATAAACGGCGGAATAAAGCCGAACATGCGCGCATCAATACGCATGGCCATTTTCGGCGCATGACCCGCCTCGCTAAAGATATTGAGAATTTCACCAACTTTGTAAGGATCAGAATCTACCAAGTGGAAGCAGTTACCATCTTCGCCATCCAGGTGCGAAATGTGGTCCAAGGCTTTAACCACATAGTCCACAGGAACAATATTCAGGCGGCCCCCCTCAATACCAACCGTTGGTACCCATTGAGGTATGGTGCGACGAATTTTTTGAATCATCTTGAAGAAATAATACGGGCCATCAATCTTATCCATTTCACCTGTAGCCGAATCACCTATGACCATGCCAGGGCGGTAGATGCGAAATGGCACCTGACACTCTTCACGGACAACCCTTTCTGACTCATGCTTGGTGATCAAATACGGGTGATCCAGCTTCTCGGCTTCTTCAAACATATCTTCACGGAAGGTGCCCTTGAACATGCCAGCCGCTGCAATAGATGACACATGATGGAAATGCTTCGCTCCCATGGCTCCGGCAGCATTAACGGCTGCCCTGGTACCCTCAATATTCGTAGCCTGCTGAGCTTCCTCATCGGCACTCATATCGTAAACAGCGGCAAGGTGGTAAAAGTGGTCAACCTTTCCTGCTAAAGCTGTCAGGGTCTTGGCATCAATGCCCAGATTCGTACTTGTGAGATCACCAATCACTGCTTTTACGCGGGACTCATCCACACCCCAGCGTTCTCTAAGCGCATCAAGCTTGCCCTGAGACTGCTCGCGCACCAAAACATGCACTGTGCCACCGCGGGCTAGCAGTTTTTCCACAAGAAAACGGCCAATAAACCCGGTGCCACCCGTCAGGAAATAATTCATTGATAATCCACCTTACCTGTTGCTCTGTTGTTATCGATTTGCGTCGACCGACTTAGACCAAAGTCTTATTACGATCCTGCAAGGCCGTTATTGTACTTAATTGTTACTTTATGTATCGATCTTTTTTAGAGCTTTTACTCTGTAACCTATTGTTTTAATTAGAGCCATTACTCTAAACATGACCAAAAGTGCCTGTATTTTATCCTGACACAGCGCATTCGAGACTAGCACAGTATTGGGTTCTCGCCCTCCCTGACGGCGAATTACTGCAAAGCAATGAAACAGTCTGTCAGCAATGCGATAATTCTGAACTTGTTGGCGCTTTACGCGTCAACTCTTTTCACATCTCAAGCAACACCCGGAAGCTTAACAATGCAAGATGACAATCCAAACACCGACCGCTACATTGCCATTGCCCGTGCCTGCCTGAAGGCAATCAACGACACGGCGAAGAATTCCGGAGACCGGGAGCAAAAGATCCAGGCGGTTTATCAAGCCATAGATACCGCATTCCAAGCAGAGTTTGCCGACTACCGTGAATCAGTCGCAATTATGGCAACCGTGCTCGAGCGAATTGCTACCGGCGAGTTAGATGCAGAAACGGCTACAGATCTGGCGCGTAAAACTCTTGATCAGCAACCGAAAACAACCAAAAAGGCGATGATACACTGAGGTTCAGAGCATTCCGCCTAGCCGCGAAACAAGACCTTTTCCAGACGCCCAAAACGGATAACAGAGGCCCTATGCATACCGGTACCCTTATAAACGCACGATCACAGCTGCCAACAACACATATGTTTGCACTGCTTGTGCTGTTGTTTGTCAGCACTTTTGCCGCGGCCGAGCAAACGCCCCAAAAGAGCCCAAACGACAACAACTTATACCGCTTCATAGAGCTGCATAACGGCTTGCGGGCCATTCTGGTATCCGATAAAGGCGCAGACAAAGCAGCAGCCTCTATGAACGTAGCCGTTGGCAGCGGGGATGATCCCAAAGATCGAGAGGGCATCTCGCACTTCCTGGAACACATGCTGTTTCTGGGTACTGACAAATACCCGCAGCCAGGCGAGTATCAGCAATTCATCACAAGTCACGGTGGCAGCCATAACGCTTTTACTGCTTTTCGTAATACCAATTACTTCTTTGATATTCAGGCTAACCATCTGGAATCTGCACTGGATCGTTTTGCCCAGCAATTCAGCGCACCGCTGTTCACCGCCGAATTGGTCAACCGCGAGCGTAACGCCGTTCATTCGGAATTTAGCGCCAAACAGAAGGAGGATGGAAGACGCTTTTATTCTGTTAAAAAGGCTGCAAGCAACCCCGAACATGCTTTCCACCAGTTTGCTGTCGGTAATCTGACCACGTTGGAGAACACTGGAGAAAACCCTCTTCGTCCCGACCTGATCGAATTCTGGAAGAACCACTATTCAGCAAATCTGATGACCCTGGCCGTTTATGGCCCCCAACCTCTGGACAAGCTTGAGGCCATGGTGCGGTCACGTTTTAACTCTATAGAAAACCGCAACCTTCAGCCTAAAACTCACACCGCCAGTTTGCTCCAAGCCAACTCATTACCCGCAAAGGTAACGGTAGAAGCCATCAAAGATGTGCGTAGCCTGTCACTGTCATTCCCGATTCCGTCACAGCAGAAAAACTACCGCACAAAACCAGCCAGCTATATAGCAAATCTACTCGGCCACGAAGGGCCTGGAAGCCTGTTTGACGTACTCAAAAAGAACGGGCTTGCGGACAGTCTCTCGGCTGGCATTGGCATGGACACAGGTGATAGCGCCACGTTGGAGATCAGTATTGCCCTCACACCCGAAGGGCTGAACAAACACGAGGAAATCCTATCGCTGGTATTCCGGTACATCGACCTTATTCGTGAAAACGGCATCAGTCAGCAGCGTTTTGAAGAAATGCAGCGGTTGGCACAAATCGATTTTCGTTTTCGTGAGCAAGGCGATCCAGTGCATGAAGCCATGCGCCTATCGAGCCAGCTTCAAGACTACCCTGCCGATGACATTCTCAGCGCGCCCTGGTTAATGGAACGCTACGCGCCAGATCAGTACCGAGCGATTCTCGACAAGTTGACACCAAATAATGTGATGGTTTATGTGCTGGAGCCACAGCCAAAGCTGAACAACCCAAAACTGAGTCAATGGTATGAAACACCCTGGCAGATGGAGCCATTAGGTGCAGAAACCATTTCAGCTAACGCGCCAGACACTTTAGTTAAAGCGCTTCGTCTTCCACTACCCAACCCATTTGTGCCGGAAAACCTAAGCATGGTGCCAGGCAAAACCATGACCAAGCCGGAACTGCTACGCGACAAAGGCGTGGCTATCTGGTTTGCCCGTGACACCCGCTTCGACACACCAAAAGCCAGTGTATTTTTCAGTTTGCGCACCCCTGCTGCCCGTGTATCTGCACGCAGCCACGTGCTAACACAGTTGCTGGTCGACAGCATTAACACAAACCTTAATGCCTGGGCTTATTCTGCACGCCTTGCCGGGCTGGATTACAGCATCTACCCGCACTTGCGCGGAATCACCGTGCGCGTTAGCGGCTACAACGACAAGCTGCACACTCTGATGAACCGTATTCTCATACAGATTTCAGCGCCGGAGATCACAAAGCAACGATTTGGTATCGCACGTCAAAATCTAATAGACAGCCTGCAAAATAAAGCCAAAGACCGGCCGGTTGCACAAACCTCAGAGTTTGTGCAAACAGCCGTGCTTGAAGACACCTGGAGCACCGAAGATAAGCTTAAAGCGGCCAGAAGCGTCACTCTCGACGAACTCATGTCTTTCACCGAGGCACTGCTCTCGGAAGTAGACCCGGTATTGTTGGCGCACGGCAATATTACCGAAGCCTACGCACTCAACCTGGCTCAGCAAATTAATGCCATTGTTTTGGGCAAGAGTGAATTTAAACCAGTTGAGCGCAGCCATGTTCGCAAACTGCCAGCAGATGAAATGCTGGTCTCCCTGAACGTAGAACACCCAGACACCGGGTACACACTTTATACACAGGGAAAAAACACAAGCTTTGAAGAGCGGGCCAGATTTCGCCTGCTGGCTCAGATTATAAGCAGCCCATTTTACGAAGAAATCCGAACCACCCGCCAGCTTGGCTACATTGTGTACGCAACACCGTTTGAAATGCTCGAAACTCCGGCCCTTGGCTTTGTGGTTCAATCTCCTACCGCCAGCGCCGGCGAGATAGACCAAGCGGTTCGCGAATTCACAAAAGAATTTGAGAAAACCCTTGGCAACCTGACGGGAAAACGACTGGAACGGGAAAAACAGGCAGTAATCAGCAGCCTTCTGGAACAGGATCGCCAGCTGGGAGAGATTTCAGGGCGCTACTGGCAAGAAATTGACCGGGGTTCTGACAGTTTCGACTCCCGCGAGAAACTCGCCAAAGCGGTCGAAGCTGTCAGCCTTGAGGAACTGAAAAATACCTTCACGGACGCGGTATTAAACAGAGACCAAGCGCTGCGAGCAGCAACCGGCCCAAAGGGAATAAGCCCCAATGCAGCCCGCGACATTATATTAAAGCAACCGCCAGTAACCGCTAAGTAAGCTGAAACCGCGCCCAATCTTCGGGCTCATCCACATCCCAACGGGGCTCCAGCAAACCAACACTGAGCCCCATTTTTTTCAACCGTGCACAGGTTTGTTCAAGCACAACGTCCGTGCCCCACTCAATACCATCCAGCATGTTCGGAACCACCCGGCGCACGCCGATCAGCACATAGCCACCGTCATCTGATGGCCCCAAAACCACATCGTACGCCTGCAAACTGGCCATCGCCTGGTGCACGTACGCTGGCTCAACCGACGGGCAGTCGCTGCCCACGATAAGAGCCACAGCATGTGATTCAAGGCCAGTACCAAGCGCATCCAGCATCCGATCGCCTAAATTAGCCCCCCTCTGTACCTGCTGCTCCAAGCCTCGCCGCTCAATCATACGAACAATACCCTGCGCATCCGCCGGCACAGACTCTACCACCCTATCCCACCAGAACTGCACGGCAAGGCCTGAGCCACACAAGTTATCCAGCACAGCCAGCGTTAGGGTTAAGTGCGCATTCAGTGCGCCAGCAACTCCCAGTGCTGGAATAAGGCGGGTTTTCACACGGCCAGCCTCAGGCCATTTGGCAAATTGCATTAGCAGTGCGTTGGAGAGTTCAGTTGGTGCCATTACGTACATCCGAACGATAGGAATGAACAAGCGTTTGTGGTGATTCGCCGCGCCAGTACCGCCAGCGCAAACGCCACATGAGAAAAATCGTGCGCCAAACACCCCGCTGCTCCCATAGCCGGCTATCTGTAATCACGGGTTCCGAAATGCAATAAGGGCGGGAAACCAAACGGAGTCGACGCGAAAATTCAATGTCTTCCATAATCGGCAGTTTTTCAAACCCGCGCAGAGCTTCAAAAACCTCCCTGCGCACAAACAAAGCCTGATCACCTGTACAAATGCCCGTCAATCGCGACCGCTGGTTCATAAACCAGGCAATCACCCGGAACATCGCGCCCCGCCCGCTCAGGCGCACATCAAATCGACCCCAGGCTTTGTCGCCTTGAACAAATTTACCGAGGTGGTTCAATGTATTTGAAGGAAGGCAGGTATCGGCATGCAAAAACAGCAGAACACTGCCGTTCGCCACAGATGCGCCGGTATTCATTTGAGCTGCCCTGCCCTTTTCTGCCTGAACCACTGCATCCGCATGCGGGCCCGCCAGCCGGGCTGTTCCATCGGTGCTGCCGGCATCCACAACAATAAGCTCGTGCCCCGCAGCTCGCAGCGGTTGCAGCGCTTCAAGTGTTTCCACAACGCCCGCGGCCTCCATCCAGACAGGCATAACGATGCTTAATGAAAAAGGATCAGGCAAAGCACACTCCCAGCCAAGCAGAAAACACGGTAATACCTTGAGCCATACGCCTCAGGCCGTTATCATACCCGCCTTCTGAAAGAAGCGCCTCCGTAGCTCATCTGGATAGAGCGTCCCCCTCCTAAGGGGAAGGTAGCAGGTTCGAGTCCTGCCGGGGGTACCAGTTGCCCTTCCGAGTTGCCCCACTGACCCATTTAACCATCGATTTTTTAAAAGCACGTCACCAGCTCAACACACCATTGCCAGGCCACAATTCCGCCCTAATATCATGGCCCGGATGGAGCGTTTACAGGCCAGGTCGGCTTACCAGAAGGCATTCGTTAAAATAGGCCTGTATAATTTTGCCTGATCAGGCTTCGAAGGGCCTAGCGCGATGGAACAATTCACGTTGACGGATAGTCCCGTAGAATGCCTGAATAGAAAGAACATCACTGTTCGGAGGACACGGACATGAAGTGGATCATAGTTATTATTGTGGTCGCTATTTTCGCCTTTTGGCTCTATCGGGGCCGCCGTAAGAATCGCGTTGAAGATCCTGAAATAAAGATCGTCGAGAAAAAAGATTACTACCTTACACCGGACGACAACTCTTCCGATGACAATAACCCGCGGCGTGAAAACTGAAAAGTTAGAGCTGCCCCGGCAATTGCTGCGCTTTGCGTATCGGGTTTTGCGCAATTTTCTGCGCAATCATGGTGTATTACTGGCGGGCGGGGTTGGCTATAACGTACTGGTGTCAGCGGTGCCATTGCTTGCCTTGCTGGCAGTCTTGCTTACCCACGTGGTGAACGAAGACCAGTTGCTGAACGTTATGGCTGTGCAAGCACAACATTTTGCTCCGGCCCACGCCGACCTGCTACTGGATGCGGTTCGGGCTTTTATGGAATCTCGGGACATCATCGGCATTGTTGGCCTGCCGATATTATTGTTCTTCAGTTCGTTCGCCTTCCGTATGCTGGAAGACTCCATTGCTATCATTTTCCATCGACCAGACAACCCCCATCGCAGCTTCTGGGTATCCGCCGCACTGCCCTATGCTTTTATCCTGATACTGGGTGCAGGCCTGCTGGCGCTGACTCTGCTTTTCAGCCTAATGAATGCACTGTACGAATCCCCGGGGCTGATTCTGTACCTGATAAGTTTCATGGGTGTTTTTGTTCTGTTCAGTGCTATCTACAAGGTTTTGCCCATTGTGCGCATCTCTCGGCGGCGGGCTGTGGTAGGCGGCTTGGTGGCCGCTATCCTCTGGGAAGCTACCCGTTTGCTATTGATCTACTACTTTCTCAATATATCGTTCGTTAATGTCATATACGGCTCTCTGGCCACCATTATTGTGATACTGATCAGTCTGGAAATCGCTTCCATTATCCTGTTGCTCGGGGCGCAGATAATCGCGGAGCTGGAACGAAGCGAACGATTGGGCCTGCCTTGGCATGTCGCCCCAAGCTAAAGCTGACAGGATGGGCTCACCCTTACCGCAGTGCTCCGGATTCACTGGCACAGGTGCTTTGTGACGACGAGCAACAGCTGTCTCCAGTAGTGTCGCCCTCATCCTCGCCCGATTCTTTGGCAGTTTCAGCACCACCGGCACGCCATTCCTCTATAGCTTCACGGATGACCTGCCAGGCGGAGTGCAGGAAAAGTGCCGCAATGGCAAGGCCTACAATGATATCGGGCCACAGTGTATTAGTAAGCGCAACCAGTCCGGCCGCAATGATTACACTGCTGTTAGCAATCAGATCGTTCCGGGAACACAGCCAGGTGGAACGCATATTGAGATCGTCTGCGCGATGGCGATAGAGCAACGCGAAACAAATGCCGTTGGCAACCAGAGCAAGGGCGCCAACAACACCCATCCATTCGGCCGCGGGTACTTCCTGTATCACCAGCTTACGGATGGCATCTGCTATAACAACAACACCGAACAATAGCATAAAGCCGCCTTTGAAGATGGCTGCTCCAGCCCGCGCACGACGGCTCCTGTCCAATACGAAGAGAGTCAACGCATAAACGGAGGCGTCGCCAAACATATCCAGCGAATCGCCCAGTAGCGCGGTAGAACTTGCGATCCAGCCGGCGCTGAATTCCACAACAAACATCACCGCATTGATGACAAGCGCAATGTAAAGCACCCGGCTTTGACTGGCCCTCAGTTGTGACAGTTCACCGGCCTTGTTTTCACAGCAGCTGTCCACAAAAACCCCTCCTGAATTTGCAATATAGCGACATAATAAGGGTTGTAGTGACCAAAGGGCCAGTGGCGTGGGGCGAGAAAAGCTAAACGGCAGGCAGGCTGGTTGATGATGCGGGCATCAAGCCTGAGATCATCCGTTAATTTGTATAAATTGGAGCGCGGCAACAAACCAATGGTTTTTTTTCTACTCGCTGACATAATCCGCAAACATGCCAGCGCAACACTGACATGCTTGCACTAACCTATTAAACGGCTCAGGAACCGCGACGTAATTGCTTCGCGGCCACCCCAAGCAATCCCATCAACAGCAATGGCAGTGATGCCGGCACTGGAACTTCCGCGGCAGTCTCGAAATCAAATACTTTCGCATAATTCCCTGCACTGACACTGACATTGTCAACGTAACCAATCTGATCAGGCGTATACGTGCCCAAACCTAGGCTGATACCAAATAGATTGGCGCCGCCAAAATCGGAATCCAGTGTGGTGAACCAATCCTGCAGAGTCCGCAATGGCGGTCCGCCTGCACTGTTTGTCGAGCCAAACCCACCGGTGCTCCACAAAAGCCCGCTGGAAAGGTCGACAGAATAGTCAATCCAGTCACCAGCCGGCACAGGAGAGCTAGAGCTCTCAGAGCCAGGCTGATTCCAATAAGGCTCAAAAACCAACTCCATATACCCATCGGTGCTTTGTATAGGCGATGGATTATAAAACTGCATTTTAAACGACGGCGCTGGTTCGGCCGCGCCTGTAGCGCCTTTATACATCGAATAACTGAACGAAAGATTGGAATTGAAAATATCGTTTACTGTACCAAAACCACCGTTTGGAAGGAGCTGAATTTCGGCGCGTGAAGCATTCGTTGGCCCGGTTTGAAGCTTTACTGCACCGGTTTGCAGTGGCGCATTGTTCTCAAGATTACCGCCCAGCCCAGTCAAATCCACAATATCTGCGGTTCCATCGGCTTGAATCAAACTGGTTTTCCACGGTTGATTACCCAGATCTGTTACAGGTACTGCCAATGCTGCAGCGGGCATCGCGAATAGAAAGGTTGTTACGAGAACTATATCTGTTTTTTTTGTTGCGTTTGCCATAACAATTCTCCAAATTTTTTGTGCCAGCCACGCAAGCAGTAGCTGGAAAGATTTTTCTAGCAAACATTGCGCCGATCATTTTAAAGCCTTAAATTCAAAACGTTATACGCTATCCCCATGAACACTTCTGTTAAATATGTAAATTTTTTCGACACTCAATGCTGAACTGAGACGACGTATTGCCGTGATTCAATGCTTCCTGACGCTGCCCCCCCGGGCCAGCGCTTCAGCGTGACTGATTAGCTCGTACGCAACGCTATGGACTATACTTCGGCCGAAAAGCATGGCTAGTTGCCCGCCAACACATTAAGAAAACAAGGTGTGTCCCACGTAATCCCACCCAGCAACTCACTTCACTAATGATCGACTCATCGAGTAACACAATGGTTTTGAATGACTGAACACAGCCCGAGGCAAGATACCACCATCGATCCCACCAAAGACCCTATCCGCTGGCGCATCCTTGCTGTCGTGCTCATGGCGATTGTTATGTCGCTCATCAGTGTCAGTGTGGTTAATGTGGCTTTGGCATCTATTCAGGATGGGCTGGGCGCCAGCCAGTCTGCGCTGCAGTGGGTGCTGTCTGGTTATGCCCTCACCTTCGGGGTGGTTCTGGTCAGCGCTGGGCGGGCCGGGGATCTTATGGGTCGTGGCGGCTTTTTTATACTGGGCGCGTCTATTTTCACCCTTGCCTCTGTTGCGGCGGGCCTCGCGCCGGATACCAACTGGCTTAATGCTGCCCGTTTTATTCAGGGGGTGGGTTCGGGTTTTTTGAACCCTCAGGGCATAGGCCTGATCCAGCAGTACTTTCGGGGGCCGGACCGGGGGCGTGCTTTTGGCTACTTTGGCACTACGGTAGGTTTTGCTGTAGCTGTTGGCCCGGTTCTGGGCGGGCTGCTGATTGAGCTTGGTGGTGCTGAGATTGGTTGGCGGCTTACGTTTCTGATCAATGTGCCAGTAGGTCTATTAACCATCGTATTAGCATGGCTCTGGTTTCCGCGCCCGTTGATACGCTGGCCCAGAAGCAATGGGAACACCGGCCTGAGTTCTCTGGATCCTGTTGGGGCACTGCTGCTTGGGCTGGGTGTACTGGCTGTGTTGTACCCCTTCGTTGAAACCAATCCATCGGGGCTCCTATGGCTGTTATTTCCGGCAGGCCTGCTCCTGTTTTATCTGTGGGTACTCTGGGAGCGCTGGTATACCAAGCGCGGCTACAGCCCCATGGTGGATTTGAAAATTTTCGCAACCAACAGCTACCGTAACGGCAGCATTATCATGACACTGTATTTTTTGGGTATGACCAGTGTCTGGGTTCTGATCCCCCTGTATGTACAACAGGGTGTTGGTTTTTCTGCGTTTGAAGCCGGTGTGGTCAGTATTCCGTCGGCACTGCTCTCTGCTTATTCGGCCAACTGGGCGGGCAAGCGGGTGAATCGCTATGGTCGTAAAGTAGTTATTGGCGGCCTGGTTATGGCTGTTTTCGGAGTTCTTTCCAGTGCCGCAGTGGTGTTGCTGCATGAATATGCGGACGTAAGCACCTGGTGGTTGCTGGTCTCTCTGGCGTTTTTCGGCCTTGGCCAGGGTTCTGTCATCAGCCCCAACCAGACTCTGACACTCGCAGAAGTGCCACTAGCCTATGCGGGCAGCTCTGGTGCCATCGTACAAACCGGCCAGCGTATCGGTACCTCTGTGGGCATTGCGGTTATAACCGCCATCGTCTTCGCCGCACTGCCCCACAGCTCCTGGCCGATGGCAGTATGCCTTGGTTTGCTCACGATTACACTGATCATGCTGCTGGCGTTAATTATGGCCTTCAAGGATTTACGGGACCGGCGGGCAGCATAGACGTTCCCAGCCGTTCAGCTCTGCTTTGAGCTCAGAAACGCTCTGCCCGAAACCTTTTCCACGGCCTCAAACAGGCTGTCAGTGGTCAAAGCCAGCAGCCCAATCAAAACGGCCCCTTGCAAAACGTAGGCGGTATTGCCGTTAACCAACCCCGCAATCACCGGGTCGCCCAATGTGCGGGCGCCAATGGTTGAACCGATCGCTGCGGTGGCAATGTTGATGGTAACGGAGGTGCGGATGCCCGCCAATATCACGCGTCCTGCCAAAGGGAGTTCCACTTTGAACAGCACTTGCGCGGAAGACATACCCATGCCTCTGGCAGATTCCAGCACCGCCGGATTGATACCACCCAGTCCAGCCAGGGTGTTCCGTAAAATTGGCAGTAAGCCGTAAAGCACCAAGGCGAAGAGCGTAGGCTTCTCGCCAAACCCCATCACGGGCACCGCCAGCGCCAGCACGGCAACAGGCGGTACGGTCTGGCCGATAGACGCTATTTGGCTGACCAGCGGCAGAAAGTCGCGACCGGCGGGGCGAGTTACAAAGATGCCTGCAGACACAGCCACCAGTGTGCCAATTGTTGCAGACATCAACACAAGCCAGATATGGCTCTGCAACAGCAAGTAAAAGCTATCTCTGGTATAAATCACGTTATTGGTGCCGGGCTGTACCCATGAAAATAGCGGCTTCATTGCGGGGAGCAAAGCCGCCAGAGCGACCAACAAGACAACCCAGGCAACCGGGGCAAGCCACGCGCGCATCAGGCGCCACCCTGCAGAAGTTGCTCGCGTTTTACGGTGCCAACCTCTTCCCTTGCTCCATTGAAAACCGGGAGTTCTGCAGAGTTTTGCCACACCATAACGGATAGCGCAAAACGAAGACTGTCCGCCTCACTCAGGCCATCGGTACAGGGCTCTGATTTTCGGGGCTGTGGATATCGTTCCATCAAGTCACCCACCGTGCGCAAAGCCAGGAGTTTCAGGCCGCGATCGCCTTTGCCAATCAGGTTTTCCACGAAGGCGGATGCCGGCCGCCGAAGAATCGCCTCGGGCGTATCGTGCTGGATGATCTTCCCTTGATCCATTACCGCGATACGGGTGGCCAGCTTTAAGGCCTCATCGATATCGTGGGTCACAAACACCGTGGTTTTATTGAGTTGGCGCTGAATTCGTAACATTTCCTGCTGCAGGTTTTCCCGGGTGATGGCATCCAGTGCGCCAAACGGCTCGTCCATCAAGAGAATATTAGGGTCGCCCGCCAGCGCTCGCGCCACGCCCACCCGCTGGGCCTGGCCGCCGGAAAGCTGGTGCGGATATTTGATAGCGTCGGTCGCCGGGTCAAGCCCCAACAGGGTTAACAGTTCATTTACGCGTTCATCACGTTTGCGGGCTGGCCATTTGAGTAGATTGGGCACCACGCCAATATTGCGAGCGACCGTCCAATGGGGGAACAGCCCGGTGCTCTGTATGGCGTAGCCCATATTCAGTCGCAGCGCCTCGGGATCGGCTTTGTTGATATCCTCGCCATCCACAAGAATATCGCCGCTGGAGCGGGGCAAAAGGCGGTTAATCATCCGCAGCGTGGTGGATTTGCCGCAGCCGGAACTGCCCACAAGCACGCAGACTTCCCCGGTTTCTATGGTCAGATCGATATCATCAACCGCCACGGCATCGCCAAACCGTCGTGTGACGCCTTTCAGCTCAATCACTTTGAGGTCTCCTGAAATCTCAATGCAGACAAAATGGCATCAGCCGCCAACGCCAGGAAGACCGTGGGCAAGGCACCGAGCAGTACCAGATCCATGGCGGCCTGACCCAACCCCTGAAAAATAAACGTGCCGAAGCCTCCAGCGCCGATTAGCGCAGCGACAGCAGTCAGACCAATGGCTTGTATGGTGGTAATGCGTACGCCTTCAATAATGACTGGCAAAGCCAGAGGAAGCTTCACTTGCCTGAATATCTGTTGCTCGGTCATTCCCATACCACGCCCGGCGTCAACCACGGCCTCAGGCACTTCCATCAAGGCAACATAGGTATTGCGCACCATTGGAAGCAAGCTATAAGCAATCAGCGCCAATAGTGCCGGAGCCCAGCCAATGCCCCGGATGCCCAAAGCCTGTAAAACAGGAAAAGCTGCAGAAAGTGCGCCCAGAGGCGCAATTAACAACCCGAAAAGTGCCAGGCTGGGAATGGTCTGCATAAAACTGACCAGCCCCAGCAATGGTCTTCGCCAGTGCTCTCGCCGCACCATGGCAAGGGCCAAGCCAAAAGCCAGCACCGCACTGATAGCAACGGCACCCAGCGACAATGATAAATGTACGGTTAATGCTTGCGAGAATTGATCTGCTCGATTGGTGTACTCGCGAATAAGCGACAGGCTGGACAGCCCCTCACGGCCGGCGCAGAACCACCAGCCGGCAACAATCAACAGCACGATTGATAACTGCAGGCGACGAGAGGCTTTGATCTGGCCCAGTGCTTCCAGAAGCATCAGGGCCAGAAAGAAAGCCAAACACCAGAACCCAGCGCCTATGCCAATTCGGGCATAAGCGGAATCTGATGGCAGCCTGCGCAGCGCAAACACTTCAAGCAGCAGAGGTAAGGCCATCAGTGCGGCGGTTAGCAATGCCGCCAGCCCCAAAAAGCGTTTATGAACTGGCTTGGCTGCCAGCACACACACCATCAACAGCAAGGACGATACAATAATCGCCCCACCCCAGCCTGTGGCGCCATAGAGGCCATAACCGGTTCCAGACACAATACGGTTGGGCTGCACCACACCAAGATTCAGCAGCCACACCAAGCCAAGTGCTGCCAAGGCTAACGCTAGTAGTACACGGTTCGGCGGCATTGTCGATGAAGGCACGGACTAGTCCAGGCTAAGACTTTCCAGATAGTCCCGAGCCACCGCTTCTGCCGGCGCACCTTCCACCGCCACCTTGGCATTCAGTTCTTGCAGTGTTTCCAGATCAAGCGATTCAAACACTGGCTTTAGCAGCGAACGTATGTTGGGATGTGCTTGCAATACGTTTGTTCTGATAATCGGTGTCGGTTGATAAACCGGCTGCACACCTTTGGTGTCTTGCATCACTTTCAGGCCCAGAGCGTTCAAACCGCCATCAGTGCCATAGGCCATGGCTCCGTTAACGTCATTGGAATTAATCGCCGCCGCCCGAAGAGTGGCTGCGGTGTTTCCACCAGACAGAATCAGAAGCTGATCAGAGGTCAGCTCAAATTTGTAAGCTTCCTGAAAGGCCGGCAGGGCGCTGGCCGACTCGACAAACTCCGCACTGGCCGCAAATTTGAATGGCTTGCCAGCGTTGATGTAGCTTGCCAAATCTTCCAGGGTTTTGAGGTTGTTTTTTTCAGCCAAATCGCCGCGCACACTCATCGCCCAGGTATTGTTGGCGTTCGCAGGGGTAAGCCAGACAATATTCTCAGCTTTACGGTCAAGTTCGGCGGCCTTCTCGTAAGCTTTTTCAGCATCCTTCCACACTGGGCTGTCTGCCTTATCGTAAAAGAACGCGGCATTGCCTGTGTATTCTGGGTAAAGATCAATCTCACCCGCCTTGATCGCACTACGCACAATGCTGGTACTGCCGAGCTGTAAGCGGTTTTCTACCGGAATACCGCCGCTCTGGAGGCGCTGCAGGATCATTTGTCCGAGGACACCTCCTTCGGTGTCGATTTTTGAGGAAACCACCACTGAATCTTGCGCTGAAACCGCGAAGGTTATACAGAGAAAAGTAAGAGCAAGACACCCCACCAGCGTTTGCGAAAACGCACGGAAGACCTTATTTGGAGCCTGATGCTTTGATTGATCTTTTATAGGGCTTAGGAGAGACACGGCCATTCCTCTTATTGATGGGGCTACATTACGCCGCCTGGAATTCAATGATTTTGGTGGCTTTACTATAGCCTATTCAACAACTCTGAATGTAGATCACATGACCAAGCACTACGAGGGTGCCTGGCCTGTATGTAGAACTATCGCTGCCGCACTGGGCCGTGCATAGCGGGGCTTTACGCCTGAATAGCATTCAGAGCTACCCTTAAATTCTCTACAGTACGCTCCACATTGTTCAGCTTCTCCAAGCCAAACAGCCCCATTCGAAAGGTGCGGTAGTCTTCTGCTTCGCCGCACATCAGTGGCACGCCGGCGGCAACCTGCAAGCCCTGCTCACGGAACAGACGGGTGTTGTGAATATTGATGTCGTCAGTATGTAGGACAACCACACAGGGCGATTCAAAGCCATGAGCTGCCACACTTCTGAAGCCTGCAGCGTAGAACAATTCGCGCACCTGGGTGCCCAGCTCAACCTGGCGCTGACATAGCGTGTCCGGGCCCGCCTTCAGGGTCTCAAGCATGGCATCACGCAGCACAACCAGTGTATCGGTTGGCATGGTTGCGTGGTACGAGTGGCTGCCGGATTCATAGGCTTGCATGATTTGGAACCATTTGCGCAAATCTGCAGCGAAACTACTGCTGTTGGTTTCTTCCATGCGTGCAATGGCGCGCTTGCTCAAGGTGATCAAAGCAGCGCAAGGCGAGGCACTCCAACCTTTCTGGGGCGCACTGATAAGCACATCTACACCACACGCGGCGGTATCCACCCACAAGGCGCCAGAAGCTACGCAATCCAATACAAACAGGCCGTTAACATCTTTGACGGCATCGCCGATAGTTTTCAGGTAGTCATCTGGCAGCACAATGCCAGATGCGGTTTCTACATGGGGCACAAACACAACGGCGGGTTTTTCTGCTCTGATGCGTTCTGCAACTTCTTCAGCGGGCACAGGTGCAAAAGCAGCCTGAGGCGAATCATCCAACGCTTTGGCTTTAAGTACCGTAATTTTGTCAGTGATTCGGCCCATTTCCAGAATCTGGGTCCAACGATAGCTGAACCAGCCATTGCGAACGATCAGGCAGTTTTGCCCGTTGGCAAACTGACGAGCGACGGCTTCCATGCCAAAACTGCCGCCACCCGGCACTACAACAGCGCCTTTGGCGTTATAAACCTGCCGCAGCGTGGAAGAAATATCTCGCATTACCTGCTGAAAAGGCGCAGACATGTGGTTGAGCGAGCGGTCATTGAATACCACGGAGTATTCCAGCAACCCATCTGGGTCAATGGAAGGAAACAATTTGGACATGGGTAGGAAGTTCCTTGCCTGGTGCAGTCTGTGAGTGAATCGTTTATGGTACCAGTCTAACAAATATGGCGTTATACGCTTTATTTCTCACGTTTTCTGCAAGCCCACTTGTGGAACCCGGCAAAAGCTTATAAATTGAACAAAGCGGCTAAATTCCCGCTGCCCCTTTATTTATCTAAACAACGCACTTAGGTGAGCCTGTGAGAACACTTTTCTCAGAGATCATTCCTTTCTACCTTTTCTGTGCCCGCCATCAGGCAGGCGCCACTGGTGTGTTGCCCGCTTTTCTCTTTTCTCGCTGAATCCGCAGTTAAAACGCCGGGTTCGGCGCCTGAATCCCGAAATTCCAAATTATTAATTATTTTTTCTGGAGATTACTATGTCTGACATGCCGGCAATATTGGTTGCTGAAGAAGATTTCAACCGCCTGTCTACCCTGATCGAAAAACAAGGCGATTCTGATGTTGCAGACGGCCTGGACGATGAGCTAAGTCGTGCCACGCTTGTGCCACTTGCAGAAATGCCTACCCACGTAGTTACGATGAATTCGAGTGTTCGCTTTCAAAATTCGGACAGCGGCCAGGAGCACGAACTTACCCTGGTGTATCCCCATGAGATAGGCACAGGAGATGGCAAAATTTCTATTTTGGCGCCAGCTGGCTCAGCCCTGCTTGGGCTTTCGGTGGGAGAATCGATCGAATGGCCAATCCGTGGCCGCAACAATATTCATCTTAAGATCATTAACGTTACCCGCCAAAGCTAATCGATGGGGGTTCCGCTATGGGGCGGTCCAAACAAAAGGGCCACCCCATCGGTTAATCCTTTCTGGCCAGCCGGAACTGATCCATGGTTTTTCTGAGTGCTTCGGCCATCACCAGCAAGTCACCCGCAATACCTGCCGTTTCCTGGGCATCCGTTGAGGCCTGCTCCGCCGAACGGCTGATCTCTATCACGTTCTGATTAATAGCCTCTGAGACATCGCTTTGCTCGTTCGCCGCGCTTTCCATCTCTTGATTGAGAGAGGTGATTTCGCGAACAGCCGCGGCAATACTCTGCAACTCAGACTCTACTTTTAAAATGACATCTACCTGGTCACCGGCCATATCCGAGGCATGACCCATGGCGGCCACACATTCAACCACCTCGTTTTTAAGACCGTTTATAGTGCTGCGAATTTCTTCTGTAGAAACCTGAGTGCGAGACGCCAGTGCACGAACCTCATCTGCAACCACTGAGAAGCCACGCCCCTGCTCCCCGGCCCTGGCTGCCTCGATGGCCGCATTCAGCGCCAGAAGATTCGTCTGCTCAGCAATATTAGAAATCTCTTCCAGCATGCTCGCCATCTGGCTAGTGCGCTGGTTCAGGCCGTCAATTCGCTTGGCACCGCCTTCCACTTCCGTATTCAGCGCCTCAATGCCCTGTACCGCTGCGCGCGCTAACTGCTCGCCGCTATTGGCCGACTGGGCGGTTTCGACAGACTTCCGGGTGGTGTGATTAGCGTTTTCACGCACCTGAACGGCCGATGCCGCCATTTCTGTAGTGGCACTGGCAACCTGATCGGTGTTGTCCCTCTGTGCCAACACTTCATGGCCCGTGGTTTCGGCTTTTGCCGCAATGCTGCGGGCGGCATGCTCCACCTGTGCAGCGTTATCCATAACCGTATTCATGCTCTCCCGGATTTTTGCCATCATGCGGTTGAATGCCAGGGACACTGAACCGATTTCGTCGTTGCGAGCCACATCCAGCTCAATGGTGAGATCCGAGTTACCAGAAATCTCATCCATACTGCGTTGCAACCTGCGCAACCTTGAAAACACCAACCGGTTCAAGGCTAGCGCAGTCAGGAAAAATATAGCGATAAAGATAACAATTTGAATACTACCACTGGCAAGCAACTGCTGATTCAGTCGGTCGTCGCTCTCGGCCAGTGAGTAGTCCACACGAATCGCTCCCAGCACATCGCCTTCCTGCGCTTGATGGCAGCCCAGGCAGTTCACACCCTGGTAGTTTTCCCGTGCAATCACAGGATCAATCAATGTATATATCCGCCCATTCTCATTATCTGAGTAGCGCTCAACCCGCTCACCCGCCAGGGCCTTTCTATCATCAGGACCACGCTGCTGCTCTGCCTTGGTTCCGTTACCAAACACCTGATTTAACTGGTCACTACGAATAACTCGTACATCGAGCACATCTTTCGGGGCCATCACCTTGTCTCGCAGCACATCACGGTTACCGATCGTGCCTGTGACCATCATCGTGTTCAGGCCATCAAAATAGGATTTGGCAAGGCCATCCACATATTTGTGGCTAAACTCCTCCATGTGATCACGCTGGGCGCTTGCGCTGTATAGCACGGTAAAAACCAGAATAAGTGAAAACGCAGCTGCGAGAGCCGCGAGTAGCAGAAAACGGATGGAATAGTGTTTTTTCATAGCAACTCAGTCAAAAGAACCAATCCGAAGGAAGTATTAGCAAGCTCGCACTCGCGTGCTGGAAAGAAAGATGAACGCCAGGGTTAACGTTCTATTCTCTAACTCTCACTCTTCTTGACGGCAAAGTAGCGAGTAACTTTATAGAGTTACATCAAATATTTACTGATTCAGGTCAGAAACAGGCACGGTCACATATTGGCCCGAAACATGCTTGGTTAATCGTGAGAGAGGTAACAGACGATCATTTTCCGGCGCGCACCAAGCCGGTGGAGGAATACAGCCCATGTCATTGCTGACATCTTTAATTCAGGCAAGCACTCGTTTCCAGCAAACCCTGGAACAGCGCCCGGCCGCAAACGGCGCTGAAGAACAAAAGGCAAAAGGCGCGGCAAGCGCAGAATCAGTGCAGCCTACAAACCCCGGCGATGATCGTTTCACCCCCTCGGGGAACTCCCTCAGCGATGCAAATCAACTGAAATCGCAGAAGTTACCACTGGCCGACTACAAGCAGACAGTGGGGCAGGACCTTGCCTTCATCAGGGAGACACTGCGGCACAAACTTGCCGAGTACAATTTAAACCCGGCCACAGCAATAAGCGTGAATAAAAATGATAGCGGCAAGATTGAAGTAGGCGGAAAGCTGGCAGAAGAAACCCGCTCCCGAATAGAAAAAGACCTGAACGTAAACAAAAATTTTATGGATGCGTTCAGCCGACTGAGCGTCAACGAACCCACGCTGCACTTTATGGATAACGCCCTTAAGCTCAACCAGGCCTACGGCGTCAACAACTCCTTACTGGACACACTGGTTAGTGAAAACCAGCAGTTCAACGGCCTGCAGGATCTCGTGCACCGCTACGACACCCTGCGCCGCTCCGCCTCTCCTTCGCCGTTTGAAGCTACGGCAAACCAGGGCGCCTATGCTTTCAACTTGAACACTCAAGCGTAAGCATTACATCTCAAACGGTGCCGGATCGCCCTTACCAACACGAGTAACAGCCGGCACCTCGCCAGTAAAGTTCACCACTGTGGTGGGCTCCATACCGCAAAACCCGCCATCAATGATCAGATCCAGCTCGTTCTCCAGCGCCTCTCGAATATCGTTGGCGTCTGTCATGGGGTCTGACTCTCCTGGCAGCATCAACGTACTACTCATAATGGGCTCACCCAGCTCACCCAGCAGGGCACGAACAATCGCGTTATCCGGAACTCGCACTCCAATGGTGCGTCGCTTTGGGTGCATCAGCCGCCGTGGCACTTCGCTGGTGGCATCCAGAATGTATGTATAGGGCCCGGGAGTGAACGTCTTCAGCAGCCGATACTGGGTGTTATCCACCTTGGCATACACCCCAATATCAGACAGATCCCGGCATACGAGGGTGAAATTGTGTTTGTCATCCAGTCTACGAATTCGCTTGATGCGATCCTGCGCCTGTTTTTCCCCCAAATGACAACCAATGGCATAACCCGAATCGGTGGGATACACCACAACGCCCCCCTTTCGAAGAATCTCGACTGC
>JAKDUK010000128.1 GCA_030457765.1 Marinobacter sp.
TGTCCATGATGATTATTTCTGAAACATAACCCAGAATTAGGCGCCGTAAAAACGGCAAAGGCCCAGGGTCGAAACCTCTGGGCCTTTGGGAATCAGACCAGGCTACGAGTGCCTGTCCATGAAGATTACCTATTATGTCACTCCACCAAAAGATCAGCCATATCCACACGCAAAACTTCTGCCAACACTTTCAGCACCTTGGCAGAGCCAGACTTGCTGCCAGCCTCAATCTGACTGATATAAGACTTGCCAACACCAGCAACACTTCCTAAGGCCTCTTGAGTAAGCTCACGATACTCCCGCCAGACTTTCAGCGGGTGCTCGTCTCCGGAAATCAAACGATCCGCAATGTCAGCCGGTATCGTTTCATCCTCACCGCTGACTATTTGACGCATAGCATCTTCGGCATCGTCCGCGTCCCGCGCATCTTCCGCTAACTCTAATAGCGCCAGGTATTCATCGTAGGGCAGCACGGCGTACTCCGGCTTTCCACCACGCTCAATAATTTGTGCATTCATTTGTATACATCTCCTCGTGAACCAACCTTCAGCACCAAAACCACCAGCTCACCATGATCAATACTACAAATTGCCCGATAGCCGCCCTGCCTTAACCGCCAGTATGGCACTCCCTTCATGAGCTTCCAGTCTCCCTGACACGCGCCTGGATTTTGCGCCATAACCTCCAATTCCCGCTGCAGCTTTTGTCCCTGCGACTTAGGCATTTTGCGAATCGCCTTAAGAGCTGACTTTTTGTAGATCAGTTTGTACATGCACAAAGTTTACTGTCGAAGTTTACTTTAAGTCAACTTTCAACCAAAAAGAAGACAGAGCCGGAAGTTATCCGCTTTATGCGTAAATCACTGAAGCCAGGCAGTTTCCGGCTCTGGCGCACGCGGGTGACAGGCCGTAAGACGAAACACCTTAAACTGCGGGATCCTGCAGTCAGCCGGGGTTATTGTTCGACTCAATATAAGCAGCGTTGAGAGCTATGAGTGCTTGTCCATGACCTCCCTGGCTAAGCTGTGCCTGTCCATCATGGTGGTGGTTAGCTGTGCCTGTCGGCTAAGCTGTGCCTGTCCATCATTAGCTTCATGAGCTTTGGGTGATTAGCTGCGCCCCGCTTCAAGTCGGCGCAACTTATCTGCTGCTGCGTCTGCAAGAAAGGCCGACCGGCTCTTAACGCTATGCCGAATCACGTATCCGTCTATACGGCGGATCAGGTTGCCCGGAAGGGTTACGTTTACCTTCTCGGTTTTACCCATGTAAGGCGTCACATCAATGTCCAACAGCCCCCAGCCGTATCCCTCATACTCGGGGTTGTGTCGGTGCTGTTCAATGGAACCAGGCAAAGGAATGCTCTCACCATTAGCCACCATTTCCTCCAGCCGAATATGGGCAATCTCGATGGCCGCCTCGTACGCCTCCTCGTAAGTATCCCCTGCAGTAACAGCATAAGGAATATCCGGAATCGCGATACCGGTGGCTGTACTCTCATCGCCCCATTCGATAGCAATTGGATATTGCATGATCATTCTCCCCATTGTGGTGGAAGCTGCCGCCGGACTATTTCAACCCAGCCTGTTTTCTGATTGCGACAACCGTCCCCTTTGGTAAATCTTTTTTCGGGTGAGGCACCGGTAACGCGATCCAACTCCCAGCCTACTGCCTCCATCTCCTTAATCAGTGCCCTACTGTTCACTCCGGCCTCCTACCGTCGCACCAACCAAAACTATAACCCCAGAGTTATAAATCGCAAGCCCGATCCACATAATTAAAACCAGCATTTGAATGAGCGGCCAAGCTTTGCCTGAACATACCCATAAAGGTAATGGAGAATTAAGAATGCAGCCCCTGTACCTTTCGGGTTGCTATCCTTGAAAATCCATACTACTGTATAAAAAAACAGCTGTATATTTATATAGTCCATAGAGTTTGTCAGCCATCTCAAAGACAAGGAGTCACCATGCCAAAACCCAGAGCAGAACTGGTTAGCCTCTCAGACACCCCCTTCTACCACGTGATCTCACGCTGCGTGCGCCGCACCTTCCTGTGCGGGAAAGACCGGGCCACCGGGCGCTGTTACGAACACCGGCGTGGCTGGATTGAAGAACGAATCCGGCTGCTGGCCTCTGTGTTTACCGTGGATGTGGCAGCTTACGCGGTGATGTCGAACCACTACCACCTAGTGGTGAAGCTCAGCCCGAATGAGGTGGAGCTGTGGAGCATAGATGAAGTGCTGGCGCGCTGGTGCAGCCTCTATAAAGGGCCGGCACTGGTGCAGCGGTATCACAGAGGCGATGAACTGTGCGCAGCAGAGCTTCGGCGTGTTGAGGAATACGCTGAAACCTTCCGACAACGGCTTGCGGATTTGAGCTGGTTTATGAAGTGCCTGAATGAGCCTGTCGCACGACAAGCTAACCGGGAAGATGAGTGCACAGGCCACTTCTGGGAAAGTCGGTTCAAGTCTCAGGCGCTGGACACCGAGGAAGCACTGATCTCCTGCATGGCCTATGTTGACTTGAATCCCATCCGTGCGGCTATGGCGGAAACACCGGAGACTTCCAGCCACACCAGTATCAAAGAGCGCATTAGGCCTGCGTTTGAGTTATCGGAAGCCATTGCCCGGCAAACGGAACAACAAGCGTTGAACGATTTCTCTGTGCCACTGAAACCACTGCTGGGATTTGAAGGCGTCGTTCGGAACGGCTTTCAACGCGGCATCCTGTTCAGCTTTGAAGACTACCTGGAACTGGTGGATTGCACTGGCAGGATCAGTCGACGTGGTAAGCGCGGCGCTATAGATGAACGTGCGCTGCCGATTCTGGAACGGCTGAACCTGGACCCGGCGCGATGGTGCCATCGGGCGACCGCCTTTGAAGACAGTTATCAGGATTACAGGAATCCCGGCAGGCGGCGACAAGCGGCCTAGATTCCCCTCCCCTCTGGTTCAATTCGAACGATCGGCATGCCTGCCGAGAACGTCACATGCCTGAAATTTAAAGAATTCGGAGTTTTTCCATAGAATGCCTGTGCGAACTTGCCATAACGCCCAATTAGGTGCAGTAGAAATACAAAAAGCCCGGGCTATGCTGTGCCTGTCCATGCCCCCTCGGGCTATGCTGTGCCTGTCCATGCCCCCTGATCCTCTTGCAAGCTTTCCGAAATTGCCCGCTATGCTGTGCCTGTCCATGGCCCCCTGATCCTCTTACAAGCTTTCCGAAATCATGTCCATGGTTTTCTGTTCTGAACGTCCGGCCAACAAGCAACTATAATTAGTTGCACCAAAGGAGAAAAGTGATGTCAAAGCAAGGAAAGCTATTGACCAAACTACTAAATAAAGGCCCAACCTTTACTAGGCAGGGGCTTACGCAAGGCGTCAGATAATCGAAAACCTTAAATCTGGAGGGCTGATTTAATGAGCACTATGCTTAAATATCGTGGCTACTACGGCTCCATCGAGGTTAGCACTGAAGACAATTGCTTGTTTGGAAAGCTACAGTTCATTCGTGCATTGGTAAACTACGAAGGAGAAACCGTGGCAGAGCTTGAAAAGGCGTTTCAGGAAGCGGTAGATGACTATCTAGAGACCTGCTCAGGCCTGAATGCAACGCCCGAAATTCCATGCAAGGGTTCCTTTAACGTTAGGGTTGGCCATGACTTGCATCTTGCGGCTAGTGTCGCAGCACGTCGCCAAAGCATCTCATTGAA
>JAKDUK010000011.1 GCA_030457765.1 Marinobacter sp.
TACACCTACTTGGCTGCACTGGGCTACGCACAAGACCGCTTTGGTGACGACCAGGCGAAAATAGACAGCTTCCTGCAGGATTTCCTCTCCCATGTGAAGGTGTTCGATAGTGGCGGGCGCGGTGCAACCACCACCTTTATCGAGCGCGAGATTGGTGATGTTCTGCTGACATTTGAGTCAGAAGTATTGAACCTGGCCGACCGTTACGACAATGGCGAATATGAAGTAGTCACACCCAAGGTGAGCTTTTTGGCAGAATTTCCGGTTACCTGGATCGACGAATACGTCAAGCAGAACAAAACCGAGGACCTCGCCAAGGCTTATCTTGAGCATCTGTACAGTGAAGACGCCCAGCGCCTGCTGGCGGGCTTCAACTACCGGGTACACAACGACAAGGTGAAGCAGGAGACCTCAGACCGCTTCACAGAAGTAAAGCTGTTGCCTATTGATGTCATTGCCGGCAGCTGGGAAAACGCCACCAAAGAACATTTTGCCAGTGGCGGCAAGCTCGACCAACTGCAACGCCGGCGGTAATTCATGTCCACGGCTCACCAGGCCAGCGCGGCACCCCAACAGCGCTGGCCACGGATCGGAAACCGCAGCAAGCGGGTATTGCCGGGGTTCGGTTTGAGCCTCGGTATTTCGCTTTTGTTTATCAGCTTGATTTTGATGCTGCCACTGACCGGGCTGGTCATGGAAGTATCCGCAATGAGCTTTGATCAATTCTGGTTCGTGATCACCGATCCACGGGTAGTCGCCTCTTACAAAGTTACCGGCTTTGCAGCTCTGACAGCTTCGCTGTTTAACGGCATCGCCGGATTGCTTCTGGCCTGGGTTCTGGTGCGTTACGAATTCCCGGGAAAGCGGCTGATCGATGCTGTTATCGATTTGCCCTTCGCACTACCAACGGCGGTCGCTGGTATTGTTCTGGCCACTTTGTTTGCCGAAAACGGCTGGTATGGGCAGTGGCTTAGCAAGCTGGGCATTGAAGTGGCTTTTACACCCGTAGGAATTGTGGTTGCCATGGCGTTCACCAGCCTGCCTTTTGTGGTGCGTACCGTGCAGCCGGTACTGGAAGAACTTGCCCCGGAAGACGAGGAAGCCGCCGTTAGTATGGGCGCCAGCGATGGCCTGGTATTTCGTCGGGTGATTTTCCCGGCACTCTGGCCTGCACTATTAACCGGTGTAGCCCTGTCGTTTACCCGCAGCCTCGGCGAGTTTGGTGCCGTTATTTTTATTGCCGGCAACATGCCTTACGTGAGCGAGGTCACCAGTTTGATGATTTTTATTCGCTTGCAAGAGTACGACTATGCCGCTGCCAGCGCCATTGCCTCGGTAATACTGCTGGTATCGCTGGTGATGCTTTTCGCTATTACCCTGTGGCAGGCACGCTATCTCAAACGGGTAGAGGGGCGCTAACCTCATGAACAATTCCCAGTCTTCCCGCCACCGTCGTGTTGGTGACAGCCCGGTCGTTAAATGGCTGCTGACCGGCCTTGCCATTACGGTTGCAACCGCTTTGCTGATCGTGCCACTGCTGGTGATATTTTACGAAGCCCTGGGGGCCGGCTGGGGAACCCTGGCAGATAACCTGCTGGATCAGTACACCCTGCATGCAATCGGTTTAACCTTGTTCGTGGCAGCCCTTACTGTGCCCCTGAACCTGGTCTTCGGCACTGCTCTGGCGTGGCTGGTCACGCGCTTTCGTTTCCCGGGGCGCAAGCTGCTGATCACTCTGATCGATATTCCTTTTGCTGTATCCCCTGTTGTCGCGGGCCTTTTGTATCTGCTGCTATACGGGCGCAATGGCTGGATTGGCGGCTGGCTTGCTGGTCACGACGTGCAGCTGATGTTTTCCTGGCCCGGCATTGTGATGGTCACGGTATTTGTTACCTGCCCGTTTGTTGCCCGCGAGCTGATCCCCCTCATGCAACAGCAAGGCAGTGAGGAAGAGGAAGCAGGTGTGGTGCTAGGCGCCTCTGGCTGGAGAATCTTCCGCACAATCACCCTTCCCAATATCAAGTGGGCGCTGATTTACGGTGTGGTACTCACCAACGCGCGGGCGGTGGGTGAGTTTGGTGCGGTATCGGTGGTGTCCGGAAACATCCGCGGGCAAACCAACACCCTCCCCCTGCACGTTGAACTGCTGTATCAGGATTACAACATCGTGGGTGCTTTTACGAGTGCCTCACTGCTGGCCGGCATTGCCGTATTTACGCTGGCGGTTAAAGGTTTTGTGGAATGGCGACAGGCGCGCACGCTGAATCGTCTACAAACAGAGGAGATAGCCCAATGACTATCACTGTTGATGGCATCAGCAAGCGATTTGGTAAATTCCAGGCGCTGGATAACGTCTCTCTGGATATTCCCGAGGGTAAGTTGACGGCACTTCTGGGCCCATCAGGCTCGGGAAAAACAACGCTGCTGCGTATTATTGCAGGCTTGGAGTCTGCAGATAACGGCCAAATTGCCTTCTCCGGCCAGGACGTAACCAACCTGCACGTGCGCGACCGCAACATCGGCTTTGTGTTTCAGCACTACGCCCTGTTTCGCCACATGACGGTTGCCGAAAACATTGCCTTTGGCCTGAACGCTCTGCCCCGTAAACAGCGCCCGCCCAAGGCAAAAATCCAGAAGCGTGTTAGCGAACTGCTGGAAATGATTCAGCTTCCGCATCTGGCACAGCGTTTTCCGGCACAGCTTTCTGGCGGTCAAAAGCAACGGGTAGCGCTTGCCCGCTCCATTGCCACACGGCCGAAAGTTCTGCTGTTGGACGAACCTTTTGGTGCGCTGGATGCCAAGGTGCGCAAAGATCTGAGGCGCTGGCTGCGCAACCTGCACGATGAGTTTCACTTCACCAGCCTGTTTGTCACCCACGATCAGGAAGAAGCCCTGGAACTGTCTGATCAGGTTGTGGTTATGAGCCAAGGGCATGTGGAACAGGTTAATGAGCCAACGGAGCTTTACGCCCGCCCGGACAGCCGTTTTGTGTTCGATTTCCTGGGGCAGGTCAATGTGCTGTCTGGCGAGGTTAAACATGGCACGCTTAGCCAGGGCAACGCCTGGGTGACCGTTCCGGGCATTCAGCATCAAGGTGATGCCCAACTCTATCTGCGCCCCCACGAGGTGCGTTTGGCCACAGCGCCATCTCCACGCGCCAATCTGCCGCTGCGCATTGAAGCTGTGAGCCTGATTGGCTCGGAAGTACGTGTAGAGCTGCGCCCGGAAGGTTGGGAGAGCGAAGGCTCGGATAACATCTGGGAGGTCGGGATCAGCCATGCGGAATTCAACCAGCAACGCCCGGTCCGCGGTGATCTGCGCTATGCGGTGCCGGAAGTAGGCCATCTGTTTACGGGCACAGGGGCCAGGCCCGCAACCGTTGGCTGGGCAGAGGCAGAACAGACCCCAAACATCCGGTTGATCAACTGAAGGCGAGGGTAGATCAGAAGAAAGCCGTTATCAGGCAGGCAGATGTAACGTTGAATAACGTGATGGTGGCGTTGGTTGTGAGATTCTTTACAGTCGCTACACTGATACTCCAAGATCAGGCCATCAGGGAGCACCTACATGAGTTTTGAACCAAAATCAGAGGCGCCGGCTCAATCCCGTCATTCCGCACCAGAGCGTTAAGGCATACCGTATGCCTCTCGCAGCCTACCTGACACCTTACGACTTTTCGCCAGTGACAATACTGGGCTGCATGCTTGTGCTGGGGTTGTATGGCTACGGGCTGCTGAAAATGCCTGAAGAAGATCAGCCAGGCAGTCTTCGGATACTGGTGTTCGTGGTAGGCGTGATGCTTTGCTACGGCGTGATGCAAACACAATTTGATTACTACTCCCAGTATATGTTCTTCGTCCACCGGGGCCAGCACCTGGTTCTTCACCATCTGGGGCCGTTACTAATTGCTCTCTCCAACCCTCTGCCGGTTGTGCTCTTTCTCTACAGCCGAATCAAGCCAGGGATAAGACACGCATTGTCCCCTGTGAAATGGATATACCGGTTTCTGCAGCATCCTGCTATTGCCTCCTTCCTGTTCGTAGGGCTGATTTTCTTCTGGCTGTGGCCGCCTATCCATTTTAATGCCATGCTCAGCCGCGACCTGTACTGGATCATGAATTGGAGCATGTTATTGGATGGCTTGCTGTTCTGGTGGCTTATTCTGGACCCACGCTCACCATTATCCAGCAATGCTTTGGGGTATGGTAAGCGTATCCTGTTGCTCGCTCTGGTGGCGGTTCCGCAGATAATCCTCGGTGCCACTATCGTTTTCTCCAGAGGCATGGTTTATGACGTCTACGAAGTTTGCGGCCGCGCCTGGCCGATGGCACCGGAGACGGATCAGCTTCTCGGTGGGCTGCTCACCTGGATTCCTCCTGCCATGATGAGCATTCTTGCCATACTGATCATCCTTCGCCGCGCCATGCGAGAAGACGGTAAGACACCCCTTTATTCCAAGAAGTTGGAGCCAACCCATTCATGAATATTCCGTTCCGTGTGCGCTTGCCAAGAATACTGCCAATCATTGTTGTAGCGACCACAGCAATCTTCTTGACTGGCTGTTTTGGCGACGACAAGCCCTGGCGCGGCAAGGACATAAGCAGCCTGATGCCAGAACTGGCTTTCGAGCTAACAGATGCGTCCAGCGACACCATAACTGCCAAGGAAACCGACGGTAAAATCCGGATGCTCTTCTTCGGCTTCACCTCCTGCCCTGACGTTTGCCCTGCCACCCTCCAAAAGTTATCCCGCGCCGTGAATGACATGCCAGAACAATGGCAGGACGACACCCGGATTGTCTTCGTCAGCGTTGACCCACAAAGAGACACACCTGAAAAAATCAAAAACTATGTGGATTTTTTCAGCGACAAAGCCATCGGCCTCACAGGTGACGAAAAAGCGCTGCGGGAGTTGAGTAAACGCTACCGCACCACCTTTAGCTACGACGACCCCGATGCAAAGGGCAATTACAATGTGTCTCACAGTGGTGCTGTGTATGTGTTCGACCGTGAAGGGAATGCTCGCCTTCTGTTCAAACCTGGCTTGAGCGTTGAAGACATCCGGACAGACCTGGTTGCGCTGGCTCAGGAAGGCAGAGCTTGACATGGAGCTCCTGCAATCGGAGTCACGCCCTCTAACCGCATAACTGTCCGCAGAACGGCAAAACTGATCGCTGGCCTCAAAAATCGAGCAATCTGTTACTATGGCCCAAATTCCCAACAAAGAGCTGAGCCATGACAGATTCAACCAAATTTTACATTAATGGCACGTGGGTTACACCTGAGGGAACCCGGCAACTAGAGGTTATTAACCCTTCAGATGGACAAGGTTTTTGCAACATAACTCTGGGGTCGCAAGCCGATACAGACAACGCTGTTAGCGCAGCAAAGAAAGCCTTCCCGGTTTGGTCGGCGTCGACCAAAGAGCAGCGCATTGAGCTGCTGGAGCGTTTGTTCGAAACCTATAAAGCGCGTGCAGACGAGATGGCACAAACCATCAGCCAAGAGATGGGCGCCCCCATTGATCTCGCAAAAACGGCACAGGTTGGCGCCGGCGCTGCCAATCTGAAAAACACCATCCGCGCGTTGAAGTCGTTTACGTTTGAGCACACCCTGGGCGAGCATGCACCGGATAACATTATTCTGCACGAGCCAGTTGGTGTTTGCGCTCTGATCACTCCATGGAACTGGCCGATGAACCAGATCATGCTCAAGGTGCCTGCGGCTCTGGCAGCGGGCTGCACTGTGGTTCTCAAGCCTTCGGAGATTTCTCCGCTGTCAGCTATGCTACTGGCTGAAATGATCGATAGCGCAGGCTTCCCCGATGGTGTGTTCAATCTGGTGAATGGCGATGGCGCCGGTGTTGGCTCGCAGCTTTCAAGCCATCCGGATATTGATCTGGTGAGCTTTACAGGTTCCACCCGTGCCGGCAAGGCCATCACCATTGCCGCTGCTGATACGGTAAAGCGAGTCGGCCTGGAACTGGGCGGCAAGGGTGCCAATATCATCTTTGCAGATGCCGATGAGAAAGCCGTTACCCGTGGTGTACGCCACTGTTTTGCCAACTCTGGCCAGTCATGCAACGCACCTACTCGAATGCTGGTGGAAAAATCTGTTTATCAGCAGGCTGTTGAAACCGCAACGATGATTGCTGGTAAAACCGACGTGGGCCAGGCTAGCGATGAAGGGCGGCATATTGGGCCTGTGGTCTCCGAGCAACAGTTCCTGAAGGTTCAGGGCCTTATAAAGCAGGGTATAGACGAAGGTGCTACGTTGATGGCCGGTGGTGAAGGACGACCAAACGGTTTTGAGCATGGTTATTTTGTGAAACCCACGGTTTTTTCAGACGTTACACCCGGTATGACTATCTGGAGCGAAGAGATTTTCGGCCCGGTTCTGGCAATCACGCCTTTTGAAACAGAAGAAGAGGCTATAGCACTGGCAAATGATACTCTTTATGGCCTGACCAATTATATTCAAACCGCCGATAAAGAGAGGGCCCACAGGGTCGCCAGGCAGGTTAAGTCTGGCATGGTGGAAGTCAACGGCAAATCTGGATCGGCTGGTTTCCCATTTGGCGGCATGAAACAATCTGGCAATGGCAGCCGTGAAGGTGGCGTGTGGGGCTTGCAAGAGTTCCTGGAAGTTAAATCGATCACTGATTGGTAATCTACTTATTGAAACGACGTGAAGGCAGGCCCTACAGGCTTGCCTTCACGTCAATCCTGCCACGTGACAACCGCACCCTGCCCTTACGCTCAAGCTCTTTAAGCAACCGGCTGACAACCTCTCTGGCTGTTCCCTGATGCCCCTGTCATCTGTACTTTCACTGCGCCACTGAGCATCAGCGGCAGCCCTTGGCAAGGTTCCCCCGCCCGGAACAATATTTTGCCCGCAGGCAATCGCACTGATGGGTAACTGCCCTGCCTATTCAATGCCGGGCATAAAAACCTGCAAAAAAACAGTAATTTAGTTCAGGTACAAAAAAACCGAAGTGACGGGGAATCACTTCGGTTTTTTTATTTGGAAGCACTGCCTATTTCGCTGGCGCGTTAAGCACATCCAGAACTTCTTCCAGTTCGGTGATCATTTGCCGGATAAGCTGCTTATACTGGGTCGTATCGTCTTTTATTTCATGGCTGCTAAGTTTCTGCTTGGCGCCACCAATGGTATAACCCTGTTCGTACAGCAAGCTACGTATCTGGCGGATGGTAATTACATCTGCACGCTGATAATAGCGGCGATTACCCCGGCGCTTAACCGGCGATAACTGCGGAAACTCCTGCTCCCAATACCGCAAAACGTGCGCTTTAACTGCACACAGATCTGCTACCTCACCTATTGTGAAATAGCGCTTCCCGGGTATAGCGGGGAGTTCGTTGTTATGACTGGGTTCCAACATACGCTTCTACTTTCTGCTTCAGTTTTTGTCCCGGGCGAAACGTAACAACGCGCCGTGCGCTTATCGGAATCTCTTCGCCAGTTTTTGGGTTTCGCCCCGGGCGCTGCTTTTTATCGCGCAGATCGAAGTTACCGAAACCCGACAACTTTACTTGCTCGTTATGGCTGAGTGCGCCTCTGATTTCATCGAAGAAAGCTTCCACCATTTCCTTGGCTTCGCGTTTGTTCAGGCCCAACTCCTCGTACAAGCGCTCTGCCATTTCCGCTTTCGTCAAAGCCGCCATCTCTCAACTCCTTAGTGTTGCCTCCAGCTCATCCTTCAGTGCGTCTATAACACCGTTGAAGAGCGAATGCACTTCATCTTCATTCAACGTACGCTCAGGATGCTGCCAGAACAGGCTAAGCGCCAGGCTGCGATTGCCCTCGCCCAAGCTTTCTCCTTCATACACATCAAACGCACGTAGCGCTGTAAGGCGCTCACCGGCGTGCTTTCGGGTTACACGCTCTACATCGGCAAACGCGACATCTTCACCAACAATAATAGCCAAATCTCGACGAACTTCCGGGAATTTTGAAATTTCTTTGAAATTAGGCACATATCCGGTAACGATCGAATTCAAGGATAGCTCAAACATCAGGATCGTGCCATTAAGTTCAAGATTTTTCTGTACTTGCGGATGCAATGTACCGAGCCACCCTACATGTTCGCCATCTCGCATCAGCTCGGCAGTCTGGCCAGGATGCAGTGCCGGGTGTCTGCTGCCAATGAACCCGATTTCAATGCCCAGCAAACTAAAGAGCCCTTCTAACTCTCCTTTTACATCAAAGAAATCTGCCGCTCTGCGACCGTTTACCCAGTTTTCAGGCGTTTGTGAGCCAACAACCACACCAGCCAACATAGGCTGCTGATCAATACGCTGGTCTTCCTGCAAAAAACGCAAACCTGTCTCAAACAAACGAATGCGTGACTGCTGCCGGTTCTGGTTGTGGGCAACGGTTTTCAGCAGACCGCTCCAAAGACTGGTCCGCATAACGGATAGGTCAGCCGAGATGGGATTCGCCAAGGCAATCCCTTCACGTTCCGGGTCTACCTGCGCCTGCACTTTTGGATCCACAAAACTATAGGTAATCGCTTCCTGGTAGCCATGAGACACAAAATAGTTCTGGATCGCGGCCAGCGGACGTGTCGCTTCGTCGTTTAGCCTGAGCCCCAGAGAACCAGTGGGCTCGGTAACCGGCAAATTATTGTAGCCATAGATGCGCCCCACCTCTTCAATCAGGTCTTCTTCAATTGAAATATCGGGGCGAAAGCTGGGCACAAGGATTCGCCAACCATTCTTAAGCAGCTTATCAACGCGCAAACCGAGCCGGGTCAGGATCTCCTCAACTGTGGTGCGATCGATATCCAGACCCAATACATCTGCAAGACGCCCTGAGCGCAGGTCGATCGTGTACTCTTTGGGTAAATGCTCTGTGCTGGAAACCTCAACGATTTCACCGGGCTCCCCGCCTACAATGTCCATCAATAGCTTTGCGGCTCGCTCCATCGCATCGCGCGCAAGCTCATAATCCACGCCACGCTCAAAACGATGGGAAGCGTCTGTGTGCAAGCCGTAATGACGGGCCTTACCGGCCAGAGCAATCGGCTCAAAATAAGCAGATTCGAGCACCAGGTCGCGGGTTTTCACACTCACACCAGAATGCTCGCCGCCCATAATGCCCGCAATAGCAATAGGCTTTTCATGATCTGCGATCACCAGTGTTTGGTCGGTCAGCTCAACTTCCTGGCCATCCAGCAGCACAAGCCTTTCTGCCGGCTTTGCCAAGCGTACGACAATACCGGTGCTGATCTCGTCACGATCAAAGGCATGCATGGGTTGGCCCTGCTCCAACATCACATAGTTGGTTACATCTACCGCAGGATCAATCGACCGAACGCCGGAACGACGAAGTTTTTCCTGCATCCACAGGGGTGTTTCAACCTGCAAATTCACATTGCGCAATATGCGGCCCAGGTAACGCGGGCAGCCTTCAGGTGCATCCACGCGAATATCTGGCACCTCAGAATGGACGGCTTCTACGGGATCAATCGAGGGAGCCTCTGGAACCAGGCTATTCAGAACACCCACTTCGCGGGCAATGCCTTTGATGGACAGGCAATCGCTTCGATTGGGAGTAAGATCCACATCGATGGCAACGTCATTTAAATTAAGGTATTCAGTCAGTGCTGCACCCACTGGCGCTTCGGCAGGCAGCTCCATTAAGCCTTCGTGGCTGTCTGACAACCCCAGCTCAGATTCAGAGCACAGCATGCCTTCAGACGGCTGACCGCGCAGTTTGGCTTTGCGAATTTTGAAATCGCCAGGCAGCACAGCGCCCACCACGGCAAAAGGTACCTTCAACCCATCACGAACGTTGGGCGCACCGCAAACAACCTGAACAACCTGAGTGCCATCATTGACCTGACATACCCGAAGCTTGTCGGCATCCGGGTGGGGCTCAACCGATTGAACCTCGCCAACCACTATACCCTGAAACTTGCCAGCCACGGGTTCAAAGCCATCGACTTCTAGCCCGGCCATGGTAATTTGATCCATCAATTCCTGAGAATTGATTTTCGGGTTAACCCACTCGCGCAGCCACTGCTCACTGAATTTCATGGTTATTGCCTTATCCTGATGCGGTTTAGACTGTTGATTTGGATGCCGTAAAACGTCGTATTAACGGAACTGGCGCAAAAAGCGCAGGTCGTTCTCAAAGAACATTCGCAGATCGTTTACGCCGTAGCGAAGCATTGCCAGGCGTTCGGCGCCCATGCCGAATGCAAAGCCGCGATACTCCTCGGCATCAATACCGCAGTATCCAAATACTTTCGGGTGAACCATGCCGCACCCCATAATTTCAAGCCACTTAACGCTGCCATCGGCTTCGCGTCCCCACTCGATATCTACCTCTGCAGAAGGCTCGGTAAACGGAAAGTAAGATGGTCGAAAGCGGACCTGAAGATCACGCTCAAAAAATACACGCAGGAACTCTTCAACGGTACTTTTCAGGTCTGCAAAGCTGACATTTTTTTCAACCAGCAACCCTTCAATCTGGTGGAACATCGGAGTGTGGGTCATATCGGAATCACAACGATATACTCGCCCCGGGCAAATCATGCGAAAAGGAGGCTTCGCAGCTTCCATGGTGCGAATCTGAACCGGCGAAGTGTGAGTGCGCAGTAATGTACCAGGATTGAAATAAAACGTGTCGTGCATAGCCCGAGCAGGATGATGGCTCGGGATATTGAGCGCCTCGAAGTTGTGATAATCGTCTTCAATCTCCGGCCCCTTCTCTACGGTATAACCAGCACGGGAAAAAAATTCTTCGATGCGTTGAAGTGTACGGGTAACCGGGTGCAAGCCTCCAAGATCCTGCCCGCGACCAGGCAAGCTTACATCAATAGACTCACCGGCAAGCTTCTGTTCAATGGCAATGTGCTCCAGCTCGCTACGCTTGGCGTTAATTGCTTGCTCAACCTGCCCTTTCGCCTCATTAATCTTCTGGCCGGCTGCAGGGCGCTCCTCTGCAGAGAGCTTGCCCAGTGTTTTGGCCTGCTGGGTAATGGCGCCCTTTTTACCGAGGTATTCCACACGTATTTGATCAAGCGCCTGCAAGCTGTCGGCTTTTTCGACTGCCGTTAAACCGTCCTGAACCAGTTGCTCCAGGTTTTCCATTGACCCTGCTCCAAACCAGAAATGAGGATTTCAAAAATATGAAATCTTTAAACAAAAATAGGGGAAGAGCGTGCCCTTCCCCTATTAAACAGTGCCTGTTGTGCTGACTAATCAGCACCTGACACCGGACCGATTCATAATCGATGAAAGAGCTAAGCGATCAGAGAGATGCTTTCGCTTTTTCAACAACAGCGGCAAATGCCTGCTGCTCGTTCATAGCCAGATCAGCCAGAACCTTACGATCGATTTCAACGTTTGCCTTTTTCAGCCCTGCGATCAAGCGGCTGTATGACAGGCCGTTAACCCGGGCACCGGCGTTGATACGGGCAATCCACAGCGCGCGGAATGAACGCTTACGGTTACGACGGTCGCGATATGCATACTGACCTGCTTTGATAACCGCCTGTTTGGCAACGCGGAATACACGACTACGTGCACCGTAGTAACCCTTAGCCTGCTTTAAAACCTTCTTATGACGACGACGTGCGACCACGCCACGCTTAACACGAGCCATACTTTAATCCTTTCACCTTGAAACCGTTGAGAGAGTATTCTGCGTTATTTACGAAGCATACGCTTTACGGACGCCACATCTGATTTAACAACCAACGAAGTACCACGCAGCTGACGCTTACGTTTGGGGCTCTTCTTGGTCAGGATATGACTGGTGAAGGCAGACTTGTGCTTGAAGCCGGTAGCAGTCTTTTTGAACCGCTTAGCCGCTCCACTTTTCGTTTTCATTTTCGACATTCTAAAACTCCGCATTCGTTTTTAATGACATAAATGTGAACCTGAACGACAAAACCCCCGCCTATGGCAGGGGATTCATCGCTGAATCAAATTCACTTCTTTTTACGGGGAGCCACAATCATGGTCATTTGACGGCCTTCCATTTTCGGCCGCATTTCAACCTGAGCCAGCGCCTCAATATCTGCTTCAATGCGTTCCATGAGCTTCATACCAATTTCCTGGTGTGCCATCTCACGGCCACGGAAGCGGATAGTAAGTTTGCCGCGGTCCCCGTTTTCAAGGAAACGTACCAGGTTGCGTAGTTTTACCTGATAATCCCCTTCTTCAGTTCCTGGACGGAACTTAACTTCTTTAACTTGCGTCTGCTTCTGCTTTTTCTTGGCAGCGGCCTTCGCTTTCTTCTCATCGAAGATCTTTTTGCCATAGTCCATTATTTTACAGACGATCGGATCGGAATCTGTAACCTGTACCAGATCCAGAGTTGCCTCCTCAGCCATTTTGAGGGCGTCTGCGATCGGAACTACACCTACCTGGGTGCCTTCGGCATCGATCAGGCGGACTTCAGTTGCATCAATATTCTCATTGATCGGCGCCTTTGGAGTACGCCCACCCCGATTCGTTCGCTGTTTAATAGTTAATTCTCCGTTTCGATTCTGCCCTTGCGCTCAACCTCTTCTTTCAGAAGCTGCTCGAACGCTTCAAGCGATAATGTTCCCAAATCTTCACCTTTGCGGGTTCTCACCGCAACGGCGTTGTTCTCGACTTCTTTGTCGCCGACAACTACAAGGAAAGGAACTTTGTTAATAGTATGCTCGCGGATTTTAAAGCCGATCTTCTCGTTTCTCAAGTCAGCATTAACCCTAAAGCCCAAAGAATCCAACTTTTTCGCTAGATTTTGACAATAATCACGCTGATTATCGGTAATATTGAGGACAGCCACTTGGGTTGGAGCCAGCCAAGTGGGGAACGCGCCCTCATACTCTTCGATCAGGATACCAATAAACCGCTCGAAGGAACCAAGTACGGCACGATGCAGCATCACCGGCGTTTTGCGCTCGGAGTTATCCGCAACATACTGAGCACCGAGGCGGCCAGGCATAGAGAAATCTACCTGAATAGTGCCACACTGCCATACCCGTCCGATACAGTCCTTTAGAGAAAACTCGATTTTCGGGCCATAAAAAGCGCCTTCACCTGGCAACAACTCCCAGTCGACACCTTCGCGATTCAAGGCCTGCTCAAGAGCAGCTTCGGCTTTGTCCCATACTTCATCTGAGCCTACACGCTTTTCCGGGCGGGTAGAAAGTTTGTACAATATCTGATCGAAGCCAAAATCTTCATACACCTCGTGTAGAAGCTCGATAAACTTTGAGACTTCAGGCTGAACGGCGTCCTCATCGCAAAATATATGCGCATCGTCCTGGGTAAAACCACGCACCCTCATCAGGCCGTGCAACGCCCCGGACGCCTCATTGCGATGACATGAACCAAACTCCGCAAGCCGCAAAGGGAGGTCCTTGTAGCTCTTCAGACCCTGATTAAACACCTGTATATGGCACGGACAGTTCATCGGCTTGATGGCGAAGTCGTGTTTCTCCGACTCCGTGGTGAACATGTCATCGCGAAACTTATCCCAATGGCCAGATTTCTCCCATAAGCTGCGGGAAACCACCTGAGGTGTTTTGATTTCTTTATAGCCGTGGCGATGCAGTTTTGTGCGCATGTACTGCTCGATTTCCTGGTACACAGACCAGCCATCCGGGTGCCAGAACACCATGCCGGGCGACTCTTCTTGCATGTGAAAGAGGTCGAGCTTTTTTCCAATTTTTCGATGATCACGCTTTTCTGCTTCTTCCAGGCGATGTAAATACGCCTTAAGTTCTTTCTTGTTGCCCCAGGCTGTGCCGTATACGCGCTGCAGTTGCTCGTTGCTGGTGTCGCCGCGCCAGAATGCGCCGGACACCTTGGTGAGCCTGAAGGCTTTCAGCTTGCCGGTACTGGGCACATGGGGGCCTCGGCAAAGATCAATGAAGTCGCCCTGACGGTAGAACGAAAGATCTTCGTCACCCGGAATATCTTCAATGATGCGAACCTTGTATTCCTCACCCATCTCATTGAAAAGCTGTACGGCTTCGCTGCGGGAAAGCACTGAGCGAGAAACCGGAATATCCTGCTTGGCGAGTTCTTCCATGCGCTTCTCGATCCTGGACAGGTCTTCATTGGTAAATGGCCGGTCGAATTTGAAGTCATAATAAAAACCGTTATCGATCACCGGCCCAATGGTTACCTGAGCATCGGGAAACAACTCTTTAACAGCCATGGCGAGCAGGTGAGCGGTGGAATGGCGGATAACATCAACGCCGTCTTCATCGCGCTCTGTGATAATGGCCAACTCTGCGTCCTGTTCAATTCGATGGCTTGTATCTACAAGCCTGCCATCTACCTTGCCGGCAAGTGCGGCTTTAGCCAGGCCTGCACCAATATCGGCGGCGACATCGTGAACGGTTACGGATTCTGCAAAACTACGGTGACTGCCATCCGGCAGAGTTATGACGGGCATGAAGGGCTCCTGTTAATTGCTCAGCGGTGATCTATACCAGAGATCACATGGTGACGGCATTCCGCGACACAAACCGCGGGCCGATTAGCGGCTCAGTTTAACAGAAAAAACCCCGGCAGGTTAATGCCGGGGTTTGTTTTGGCGCTCAGATGCAGGGCCGGCCGGATCAGCGTGAGGGCACAAACGCTGGTCGCTCGCCCTCACCTGCCCTGCGCCGCAACTGAGCAAAGGCTAACAGCCCAAGCAGCAGCAGGGCCGGGATAAACATCAGCTCTTTTGGTGGGCGCGGGTTTTCCACCTGCACCGTGTCGATAGTCCAACCAAAGCTTAGTCCGGACTTTTCCGCATCACTGCCAAAGTTGACGAATTCAACGTTCGTTACTTCATCCGCCGTTGATACTTCCAGCCCAGCTGCTGCTAGCCGTTTCTCTGGTGTTTCACCCGCCGGCAACGGCAGTTTAAGGAACTTGGAAACATCGTCACCGGATAACGACATACCGGAAGCCTGAAGGATAATGGGCTGATCTGCCGCCACTTCATCTACGTGCTGCATCAGCTCCGAACCTGGGCGCTCCGTTGTGGGCGGGTAGATTTCATCCCACCAGAAGCCGGGGCGGAACAACGTGAACGTAATCAGCAGCAGGCCGATGGTTTCCCACCAGCGGGTTTTGGTAAACCAGAAACCCTGGGTGGCTGCAGAGAACACCAGCATGGCGGTCACCGCGCTGAATACCGTCACCAACAGATCAAACCAGCCGGTTAACCCTATCAACAATAACTGGGTATTGAAGATGAACATGAACGGTAAAATGGCCGTTCGAATGTCGTAGGTAAACCCTTGTATACCCGTTCGTATGGGGTCGGCCCCTGATATCGCCGCAGCGGCATAGGCAGCCAGCCCCACCGGCGGCGTGTCATCTGCGAGTATGCCGAAGTAAAACACAAACAGGTGCACGGCAATCAGTGGCACCAACAGGCCGTTTTCTGCGCCCAGGCTCACTATAACCGGCGCCATCAGGGTAGACACCACAATGTAGTTAGCCGTGGTAGGCAGCCCCATGCCGAGTATCAGACTGATAACAGCAGTAAAAGCCAGCATTAACAATAAATTGCCGCCAGAAATGAATTCCACAAACTGCGTCATAACCAGGCCGATACCGGTAAGAGTAACGGTACCCACCACAATGCCTGCAGTGGCAGTGGCCACACCGATACCTACCATGTTTCTAGCACCGGTGACCAATGAAAGGGTGAGGTCCACACCGCCCTGTTTAAGGCCGGCCAGGTATTGGCCACGATCATTAAAGAATGCTTTAAGCGGACGCTGGGTAATAATAATGAACACCATGAACACGGTAGCCCAGAAGGCTGACAACTGAGGCGAGAAGCGCTCCACGGTTAGGCACCAAACAAGTACAACCACCGGCAACAGGAAATAGAGACCGGTTTTAACGGTCGGACCAACCGGCGGCAGCTCGTTCATAATGGAGTCTGGGTCTTCTTCCTCTAAATCAGGGAAGCGAGACCCATAACCAACAAGCCCAATATAGGCTGCCAATAACAGAGGCGTGAGCACCCACATAGCGGCGCTGCCGAATACGTCTTTCATCCAGCCCACGCCGTAATAGACGGCGAAGGTAACCACGCTCAACCCCAATAGCATCATCACCCATACAAGCATGCGCTGCGCCAGCGTGGGCTTATTCAACCGCTCAACGCCCTTCATGTTCATTTTGCAGGCTTCCAGGTGCACGATGTAGATAAGCGCCACATAAGAAATCATTGCCGGCAGAATGGCGTGCTTGATTACTTCCAGATAGGAAATACCTACGTATTCAACCATCAAAAATGCAGCAGCACCCATGATCGGCGGGGTTAGCTGACCATTGGTAGAGGCTGCCACTTCCACCGCGCCGGCTTTTGTGGCCGGAAAACCAACTCGTTTCATCAGCGGAATGGTAAACGTGCCGGTGGTAACAACGTTGGCAATGGATGAGCCGGAAATAACACCACTAAGGCCACTGGCAACCACTGCCGCTTTAGCCGGGCCGCCACGCATGTGGCCAAGCATGGCGTAAGCCACCTTGATAAAGTAGTTGCCGGCACCAGCACGCTCGAGCAAGGCGCCAAAAAGCACAAACAAGAATACAAAACTGGTTGATACACCCAACGCAACACCAAAAACACCCTCGGTACCAAGCCACTGATGCGACGCCAGTTTGCTCAGGCTCGCCCCTTTGTGGGATATAACATCTGGCATGTAGGGGCCGGCCAACGAGTAGATAATGAACACGGTCGCAACAATCGTGAGCGGCAACCCCAGGGCGCGGCGAGTGGCCTCTAAAAGCAGTACAAGGCCGAACAGAGCAACAATGAGGTCTTGGGTGTTAGGTGAGCCTGGGCGAGTGGCCAGCTGATCATAAAAAACATAAAGGTACGATGCCGAAAACGCCGCAGCCAGCGCCAAAACCCAGTCATAGACTGGCACACTGTTGGTGTGCTTGCCTCGTATCATAGGGAAGGCTGTAAACGCCAGAAAAGAGGCGAAAGCCAAGTGAATCGAGCGTGACTCTGTCGAGTTGAGCACGCCAAATTCAAAAATGTACGGTAATGGTGACGCTATCCAAAGCTGGAAGAGAGACCAGAATAAAGGAACTATAAAAAGAATGATTGCAGCGGGCCCGGTAGCAGCCCTTCCACCTGATTCGGTCTGAAGGAACTCTTCAACCTTCTGCTTATCGATACGATCACCGGCGCTCGGGTCGTTTTTGGTCATAGCAGAGTCCTGTCAGAGAAAACGGTATGAAATTTAAAGCTGCGGGCTAAAATCGCCCGCAGCTACTGAAATGGCTGAAAACCAGATTAATCGATCAGGCCGGCTTCTTTGTAATACTTAACTGCGCCAGGGTGCAATGGCGCACTCAAGGCATCAGATACCATTTCATCTTTCTTCAAGTTGGCAAAGGCTGGGTGCAGACGCTTGAAACTGTCAAAGTTCTCAAATACTGCCTTGACCACTTCGTACACGACTTCGTTGGGCACATCGGTAGAGGATACAAACGTCGCAGCCACACCAAAGGTGGTCACGTCGTTATCAGACCCACGATACATGCCGCCAGGAATAATGGCTTTGCGGTAATATGGGTTGTCGTCAATCAGCTTTTGCGACGATTTGTTATCTACGTTAACCAGCACACTGTCACAAGAAGTAGTGGCCTCTTTGATAGAGCCAGATGGGTGACCCACGGTGTAGAAAAATGCATCAATATTGCCATCGCACAAGGCCTGGGATTGCTCCGCGGCTTTGAGTTCGGCTGCCAGCGAGAACTTATCCATGGTCCAGCCCATTTCGTCCATCAGCACTTCGGCTGTTGCACGCTGGCCTGAGCCTGGGTTACCTACGGAAACACGCTTTCCTTCCAGATCTTTAAAGTTCTTGATACCAGAGCCTTTGCTGGCTACAACGGTGAACGGTTCTGGGTGTAGAGAGAATACGGCACGTAAATCTTTGTTCGGACCATCATCTTTGAACTGACTTGTGCCATTGTAGGCGTGGTACTGCCAGTCTGACTGTGCAACCGCCAGATCCAATTCGTTTTGGCGAATGGCGTTCAGGTTGTAAACAGAACCGCCAGTGCTTTCAACAGAGCAGCGAATTCCGTGCTCTTTTCGATCCATATTAACCAAACGACAAATAGCGCCACCGGCCGGGTAATAAACGCCGGTTACGCCACCTGTACCGATGGTTACAAAACGTTGCTCCTGCGCGGAAACAGCCGTTGAGGCCGCACCCAGGCTAAAAGCTGCTGCTACCGCGAATGCGGAAGCTTTAAGTTTCAGTGTCATGTGATTTTTCCTTATTTTGATCGTTGTCATCAACTGCCCGCCAGAGCTCGCAAGCAAGCATCGCGCTCGATATAGAACATAGACCACTTCACGCTATAAATAAAGGATGGATTAGCTCGCTAACCAGTTGAGCAAGCAACAAAAAAGCCCGCGATGCGGGCTTTTTTGTTTTCACTGCAAACTCTATTTTGCAGTACGGGCCTTGGCAACCATCTGATCCGGCCGCAGCAGGAACCGCGCAAGTGCCGGTAGCAGCCAGATTGCGCCAATCATATTCCAAAGGAACATGAAGAATAGCAGGAAGCCCATATCGGCCTGAAACTTGATCGGAGAGAAGATCCAGGTGACCACGCCAAGCCCAAGTGTTACCCCGGTAAACATAACGGCCTTACCAGTCGAGCGCAGTGTTTCAAAATAGGCATCCTGAAGTGTTTTCCCTTCTAACAGGTAGTGCTCCAGCTTGCTGTAAATATAGATACCGTAATCGACACCGATACCCACACCCAGCGCAATTACCGGCAAAGTGGCCACTTTGATGCCAATACCAGACACCGCCATGATCGCCTCACACAAAATTGAGGTTAGACCCAGCGGAACCACAATACACAGCACAGCCCTTATGGATCGGAAAGTTGCAAAGCACAGCAGGCTTACCACGCTATAAACCAGGATAAGCATCATATCCTTGGCATTGGAGATAACTTCGTTGGTCGCGGCTTCTACACCAGCGTTACCAGCTGCCAGCAGGAAGGTATGCTCGTCGTTGCTATTAGCCTTAGCAAATACTTCAACCCGTTCAACCACGGTTTCCAGCGTTTCGGCCTTGTGATCTTCCAGGAATACCAGAACAGGCGTCAAACTGCAGTTGGTGTTGATAAGGCCGGATGGGGCCTCACGAATGGACGCGTTGATGATGGTCTGGTTGCGGGAAATCTCATACCACTTCCAGTTGCCCTCGTTTAGCGCCTTGGTCACGATTTTGGACACATCGGCAAGCGAGGCAGACGACTGAACGCCCGGCGTGTTTTGCAGTTCCCACTGCAACGAGTCCATGGCCCGAAGAACATTGTACTGGGTACACTGCTCTACCGGCGTTTTAACCATCACAACCAACACATCCGCACTGGTCGAATAATTATCGATGATATATGCGTTATCTAGGTTGTAACGCGAATCGGCACGAAGTTCAGGCGCACCCTGATCGAGATCACCTACCTTCAGGTCCTGCTTGTAGTAAAGGCCCAGGCCCAAGCCAATCACGGCAATAAGCAGTGAAATTGGTGCAACGCCTGGGTGGGAGAAGTAGGACATCAACCGCCATTTGCGATCCTGTTTTTCGCCCTGGTTCTGTACGTGGCGAACACCGCCTTTGGAAATACCAAGGTAAGACATGATCAGCACATGTAGAACCAGATTGGTGATAATGACAAAAGCCACACCCAAACCAGCCGCTATGGCTAGATCGCGAATAACGTCGATTTCGATAAAGAACAGCGTAAGAAAACCGAAGGCATCGGAAATCAACGCCAACATGCCCGGTATATACAGTGCACGGAATGCCAGGCGGGCAGCTGTTACCGCGTCAAAGCCTTTGCCAGCCTCGACAGCCATAGCATTAACGATCTGAACGCCGTGACTAATGCCAATGGCGAAAACCAGGAAAGGCACAAGAACCGAGTAGGGATCCAGGCCGTAGCCTAGAAGCCTCAGAGCCCCCAATTGCAAGAACACTGCAACAATCGACGTGAACACTGGCACCAACGTGCCTGTGATGCAGCGGGAGTACCAGAACAGCAAAAGCGTGGTTAGCAAAATCGTAATGCCCGCGAACCACGCGATAGAGCCAATGCCTTCAATCAGGTCACCCACTTTTTTCGCAAAGCCGACAATATGAATATCGATATTGGGGTTCTGCTCTTCGTACTTCTCCCGAATTTTTTCTTCGAGCTGACGGGAGAACGCCGCGTAATCCAGTGGCTCACCGGTTTCTGGGTTCTTTTCGTATAGCGGAGCGTACACAATCGTGGACTTAAAGTTATCTGAAACCAGCCGCCCTACTTCGTTAGAACGAAGAATATTCTGGCGCAGCTGCTCTAAACTTGCGGGCGACCCATCATAACCATCGGGAATGACCGTACCACCTTGAAAGCCTTGCTCAGTTACTTCTACCCATCGAACGTTTGATGTCCACAGGGTTTTTAGCCCCGAGCGATCCACTCCATCCAGGTAAAAAGCCTCATCGGTGATCTGCTTTAGAGTCTCCATATACTCGGCAGTAAAGATGTCACCGCTTTTGGCCTCCACAGCAATGCGTACAAAGTTGCCCAGGTTTTCCAAATCGTTGCGATGGTCCAGCATGTTCACAACATAAGGATGCTCAAGCGGAATCATTCGCTCAAAACTTGCATCCGGCTGGATTTTTATGGCGTTATAACCCAAAAACACCGTTAATAGCAGAAAACCGATAAGAATCAGTGCCCTGTTATTAAAAATCAGACGTTCCAGAAACGGCTCCGCCTTGGGTGTTGTCAGGTAGTGTTCACCCTTGTCGTGGTTCGGGTTGGACATTCAAAAGCCCCTCTATTATTTTTTCAGTTGTTGCCACATCAGGGCGTTATTGAAGGTTTTTTCCGCGCGCGTCGGTAATTTTAGCGCCGCTTTCACCTACGATAAGAAGATGAGTTCCTGATATTGGCACTACGCCCATGATACCTGCCCGGTCACTGCGGAAATGCTCTCGGAATGAATCTGCACCATTGCCGCTCATAAGCACAGTGCCACCGTTACCCACCAACGTTATTCGGCCATCATCAGCCACGGCTCCACCGTTAAGCGTTGCACCCGCGCTGTTCGGAACCATGTGCCAGTTTTTCCCTAAATCGGTCGAAAACAGCATGTTGCCACGCAATCCAAAGGCCAGAATTTCATTAACCTGACCCGTGCCAATCACCCCGAACAGAGAGCCCGGGTAGGGGCTTTCGCGTCGCTCCCAGGTATCGCCGCCATTTACAGACACGTGAATTTGCCCGGCCTCGCCAACAATCACCAGTGCACCGCCAGTTATGCGACCAATACCATTGAGGTGGAAACTGCGGGCGTTATCAATCTTCGGCGCCCAGTCTTCCCAGGTTTTTCCGCCATCTTTTGTGCGTAGGATCATGCCGTAGGCGCCCACTACAAACCCGTGCTGGTCATTCTCAAACCAAACATCCAATAGAGGATTTACCGGACCGATATCCAGATCCGCATGCATGTTTTCCAGAGTGAACACCAGATCGTCCAGCGCCCATTCCAGATCGCTTTTCTCTGACTCTGGCGCTTCTTCAATCTGCTCTTCCATCGCTGCAATCTGATCTTCTTTGTTGGCGATGGCCAGATTACTTGCCTCAACACCCGTTAATTGCAGGCTCCAGCTCTCGCCGGCATCCTCGGTATGGAGCACCACACCGCTGTGCCCGACAGCCCAACCGTGAGTATCTGAACCGAAATCTATGGCCGTTAATGTTACCGAAACAGGCACATCGCTCTGCGACCAGGTTTGCCCTTCATCATCGGAATAAATGATGTGTCCTCTCTCCCCGGCAGCCACGACTCGATCTCCCGCACGCACTGCATCATTAAGGAGATTAGTGGGGGCCAGATCAGTTTGCCGAGCCGGGGTGTCTATGATATCCGCAAGCGCAAACGCCGCTGGCGCAAACCAGGCCATGGAAAGCCCAAGGCAGGCTGCCCCCAGAGTTTTGCACGTCAACCTTTTAGCCATTCAGAGTGCCTATTATGTTGTTTTAACTGTATATCTTTAGCCGAGAGCGCCGGCATACGAGAAATATACCGGCGCCAAAAAGCGCCCGCTTTTAGCGAACACTCCTGCGGCGCAGAGAGGCCGGTGAAAAATAACGTTTGTTTGGTACGTCTTCGGTAAACACCCGGGTATTAGACTCTTCGGTGTCCAAACCAAGCACATGATAACGGCGAGCCTGTAGATCATGGTAAACGTCCAGAACCGTCCAGACACCCGGGAGTTCATAATAATTTTTTGCTATACCCATGGTGACACGCCATAACTCGCCACGGCCATCATACTGGTCTAGCAGAACGGTGTTCCAGCTGTCGGCATCTACGTAGAAACGACGCTTTTTATATATGTGGCGCGCACCCTCTTTAAGGGTTGCTTCAACTACATGAACACGCTGGAGTTCCCAGCGGGTAAGGTCTGGGTTCAGGTGAGAAATACCGAGTATTTCAGAGTAAGGTGTGCCTTTTTCGCCGATACGGTAGTTGTTATAAGGAATATAGATTTCCTTCAAGCCTTCGTAGGTCCAGTTATACCGATCCAATGCACCGTTAAAAATATCCGTGTCGTCCGCCGTGCGGAGGTTTTCCGCAGCTGCAATAGGCGAATCATAACCAAGGTTTGGAGCGCGGCGAACGCGGCGCTGCCCCGCGTTATAGCCCCAGCCATTTCTCGGGTTAACGATCTGATTCAGGGTTTCATGAATCAAAATAGCGCCCCCCGCAAGGCGCGGCGGAGACTGGGTAAATGAGAGGTAATAGAAAATGATGTTATCCAACTCATCCTCACCACCTTCCGGGTTGTAAAAGTTGAAAAACACTTCCTGTTGAGAGGTAACCAGCGAATAGTCGCCATCACTTTGAACCGCAACCTCACTGGAACGACGGGTGCCAGAAACACCGCGCCAGCGCGTTAGGTGGTTCCAGATTACCTGCCAGGCTTTTTGTTCGTTGTTGCCGTAAAGGATCGGAAAAGGATAGCCGCCGAAAGCACCCTTGAGGCCCGCACCTTTGCCGACAATTTCTGCGTCTACCGCATTTTCCTTGGTGTTCTGAGCAACCCAACCGGGTACTGCGTGGGTACGGCGGGATTTATACACCGGCACTCGAAAACTGGTTGGGTAGGTTTCAAGCATTGCGAGAACACCATCAGAAAGATGCTCTGCATACTGATCTTTGTTAGACGAATCGATGGTAAACAGCACTTCGTCGGCCGGAAATGGATTGATATGATGCTGACCGGCTTCTTTGTAACCCGCAGGTGGCTCAGTTAGCCCCCCGGTCCAGGCCGGAATAGTGCCAGCCTTATTTCCGGCCTTAACCGACCCGAATGGCGTAAGATCCTGGCCGAGACGTGAAGCTTCACTTGGAGAAACTCCGGCCAAAGAAGAGGAAGATGCTATCGAGAGGGCAAGCAGGCCCCCGAGTATCGCACTCTTTTTATAGTTCATATATAACCCTGAATTCGACTGGAAGCCCATAAAAAGGCTTTTTATTGTTACCTGATGGAAAGGCAGGCTTTCCATCACATTAACCGATCTGTCAAGGTTGTCTATCGACCGAAAGTGCGATTTTGTATCCGGCTGTAATCGGCGGGACTGCAATTACAGCCGGATCTGAATGACCCGTCCTTAGCCCTCCAGGCTTTTGTGTACGACTTCATACAAATCAGCCGACAATTCAGGTTTGTCCCGAACTCGTTCCAGGGCCGAACGCATCAGGGAACTGTAGGCAGGCGCAAACTTTTTCCAGCGCGTGAGTGGTGTAACTAAACGAGCCGCAATCTGCGGGTTGCTGTCGTCCAGATAACATACTTGATCGGCCAAAAACTCATAGCCGGAACCGTCGGGGTTATGGAAAGCCGCCAGATTCTGGCCGGCAAACACAGCAACAACAGACCGGATCTTGTTAGGGTTTTTCCAATCAAAGGCTGGATGTTCCAGCAGCGCGCGAATCTGTGGAAGCTGGCCCGCGCGGTCGCTGGATGTTTGCACCGAAAACCACTGCTCAACCACCTGAGGATCATCCTGAAACCGCTCATAAAAGTCTTTCAGAGCCTGACTTCGTTCGGCTGAGTAATCCGAGTTTACCAAGGCGCGGAGCGCACCCATACGATCTGTCATGTTATCGGCGCTGTTGAGCTGGGCCAACGCGAGATCGCGCCCGGTTTCATCATTGATCATTAACAGCCAGGCCAAAGCGGTATTTCTCAAGCTTCGGCGCGCAACAGATTCTGATGTTACCTCGTAGTTCTCTGTACCCACATTGCGGTGATAGCAAGCTATCAACTCGTCCCGCAAGGATGTTGCAAGATTGCTTGCCACCCGCTCACGGGTACGATGAATGGCTGCAACATCGGCGCTGTCCGCTAACTCAACCAGATAAGCTTCAGAGGGTAATTGCAGCATTTTTGCAACCAGTGCCTGATCAAGTGCCGAATCACCAAGCAAGCTGCGATATACCTCCACCAAACGCGGCTCAACCTCCTCGGTATCGGGGGCGTCCATCAATGACTGAATAACATCAACGGCAAGGCGTTGGCCTGCGTCCCAACGATTGAAGCCATCTGAATCATGGCTCATCAAAAACACCAGCTGCTCTCGGCTCCAGGGGTACTCCACCCGAACCGGCGCCGAAAAATGGCGCAGCAGTGAGGGGACCGGCTTCTGTAAGAGGCCATGGAACTCAAAAGTATGACTCGCTTCCGTTAGTTCAAGCACCTGCTCTGTCGGTGCATGTGCGGTATCCTGATGGTTTTCAAGGCTGAGCGGCAAGTCCTCTCCATCCGCGCCCAACAGACCCAAAGCAAAAGGTATATGTTGCGGCTTTTTATTGGTCTGGCCCGGCGTGTCCGGGATCGACTGTTGAACAGTCAGGCGGTAAATACCCTGTTCGTTATCATAGTCATCCGACACTTTTAGCACAGGCGTGCCTGCTTGTTCATACCATAGCCGGAACTGCGTGAGATCCCGGCCAGACGCGTCCTCCATGGCCTTTACAAAATCATCAGTGGTGACTGCCTGGCCATCGTGGCGCTCAAAGTATAAATCACTGCCTTTGCGGAACAGATCCGGGCCAAGCAACGTGTGAATCATGCGAACGACTTCTTCACCCTTCTCGTAAATAGTCAGAGTGTAGAAGTTGGTAATTTCCATGTAAGACGTCGGGCGCACCGGGTGTGCCATAGGGCCTGCATCTTCAGCAAACTGAGCGGTCCTGAGCAGGGTGACATCTTCTATCCGCTTCACCGTGGGTGAGCCCATGTCGGCCGAGAAGGTGGCGTCACGGAATACCGTAAAGCCTTCCTTCAAGCTCAGCTGAAACCAGTCGCGGCAGGTTACCCTGTTGCCGGACCAGTTATGGAAATATTCGTGGGCAACAATGGATTCAATTCGCTGAAACGCGAGATCTGTTGCTGTCTCCTGGCTGGCCAGCACGCAAGACGAGTTGAAGATATTCAACCCTTTATTCTCCATGGCCCCCATATTGAAATCGTCTACAGCTACGATCATGAAGTTATCGAGATCGTACTCGCGGCCGTAGGTTTCTTCATCCCAGCGCATCGCGCGCTTGAGAGAGTCCAGGGCATGCCGGGTTTTGGCCGCATTGCGCGCCTCAACATAAATACGCAAGTCGATGTCCCGGCCAGAACAGGTTGTGAACGTATCCTGTTTTTCGACTAAATCACCTGCAACCAAAGCAAAAAGATAGCTTGGCTTGGGAAACGGGTCTTCCCAGGTAACAAAATGGCGGCCATTATCCAAGTCGCCTTTTTCGACATCGTTACCATTGGACAACAACACCGGGCAGCTGTTTTTATCTGCCTCAATACGAGTACGATAACGAGCCATCACATCTGGCCGGTCCGGGAAATAGGTAATGCAACGGAATCCTTCTGCTTCACACTGGGTACAGAACATTCCCGACGATTTATATAGCCCCTCAAGGCGAGTGTTGTTCTGAGGCTCAATCCAGGTCACAACTTTTAATTCAAACTGAACAGGCACTTTGGCAATAACCAATTGTTCATCGGTCTCTTCATAATCGCCCGCTGCAAGCTCTTTGCCATTCAGTGCAACACTTTCTAGTTTTAGGCTGTCGCCATCGAGAGCCAGCGGCGCAGATTCTTCGGTGGACTCCGGGTTGTGGCGTACCGACAGTGTGCTGTGCACCCTTGCGCCATCATCAAAGAGCTCAAAGCAAAGATCGACAGCGTCCACCAGATATGCAGGCACTTTGTATTCGCTTAGGTGAATAGTTGTTGGCTGATTGGTGCGCATTAGTTGTCTCCAGATGTTTCAACCTGCAACTGACCGAAACGGGCCAGGCAGACATTTTCAGAACGGGCGGGTAAAGAACGCCTTAGGCATCCATTACCCTAAAACGGACTTCATAACCGGTGAACTTGCGAATATTAATCACGCCGGTGTCGAGGATCAGGTACTGGCCTTTGATGCCTTCAAGAACCCCCTCTACTTCTGGCGTTTTGTCCAGATTGTGGCTTTTAATCTTTTCTGGCCAGGTGTGTACGGGATAACTCAGGCCAAGCTCCTGCTCATCTACTTCACGGATAGCATCTTGGCCATGCTCTTCTCTCAGTATGGCTATATCGTCGGCGATCAGTGCCAATATTCTCCGGCGCTCTTGCACCAAACTCAGCTCTGCAACATCACCTTTGAGCATGGTGCGCCAGTTTGTGCGATCGGCAACGTGCGCTTTGCAGGCCACTTCAACCAACCCCGAAAGATAACGGGTAGCCACTCTGAACATCGGGATTGCATTAACGGCACCCTGGTCTATCCAGCGAGTGGGCACCTGAGAACCCCGGGTAATGCCAACTTTAAGACCTGAGGAATTGGCCAGGTAAACCACATGCTCAATCATACAGTGGGTCTGGCCCCACTCTGGCTCACGGCAGGTGCCCAAATGGTAGTGGCACTTTTCAGGACTCATAATGCACGTATCACAAGCCGCCAGCTTACGAAAGCAGGGATAGCAGAATCCTTGGCTAAAACTCTTTTTGGTTTTCCGATCGCAATGAATGCAACGAATGACACCCTCAAAATCAAAGCGCAAAGGCTTGCCGATCAGCTCGTTCAACGGCACCCGGGCATCACCTACCGCTAAAAAATAAGACACAGGATCGCCCGCATCTGCCGGCATTTTTCTCAGCCGGCCGGTTACATCTGCAAGGTCGCTCAAGACTTAATCTCTACAAATTGGTTGGGATCGGCGCCGTTATCGCCTGACTGATTGCGGCGCACAGAAGGGTCGCACTCGGTGCCTGCTTTACTGCCTCGGTCGAGATAACCAACCCGCTCTTGCTCTGGGATGTTGTGCCGATTCTCATAGTGGATAACGGCTTCCAGGCTAATCTCACGCTGTTGCGGAGTCAGCTTTCTGCCATCCGGCCACTTTCCCAGTTCGATGGATTGGCGGAGGCTTTTGTAAACATTGGGATCAAGCCGCTCAATAAGCTCTTCGTAGGTCATCCGGTTCTCCTGAAAAAAACTTTTATATATGTAGAGGAATCGTTTGACAGATAGAAACGATAATGATTATCATTGCATTACCAAGTGACGACGGTCGTTCATTTGGTCTCTCTCATCAGGAGCATATTCTGCTTCTTTTACACCCCACCTTTTGGTGGGGTTTTTTTATGCCTGCTGCTTTTTACGGATTGGCAAAATAGCCGCCAACGCTATACCTGCAACAAACCCACCCAGGTGCGCTTCGTTTGCCATACGCCCCAAACCCAGCATTTCAGGCAGGGGTGTAAAACCAATTACCATCCACGCCACCGCAAAGGTTACCAGTGCCGGGGGAAACTGAAACCGTGGCAGTGTTCGCTGGCTGAACCAGCAGTAGCCAAGAATGCCATAAACGACCCCCGAAAGGCCGCCAAAAAAAGGCCCGGAAACCATATATTGCAGCGTATTAGAAAGAAGACTGGTTACAATGAAGAGCAGGACCAGCCTGCCCCGACCATCAAACCATTCAATCTGGCTCCCCAAAAACCAGAGCATCACAGAATTAAAAATAATGTGGGTCCAGCTAAAATGCAGGAAATCCGGAGTGAACAAGCGCCAAACCTGTCCGCTTGCAAGCGTGGCAGAAAGCGCGTTGAGGCGCTCGCTCATGTTGCCCCAATCGTATGATCTAGGGTCTACAATGAGCAGGCTGGCCGTAAGCTGGTTGCTACCCAAACTGGTGAACCAAGCCATCAAAACACCCACAACAATGATACCCAGCACAAATGGGGCATGGCGCGGAGATGGCTGCCAACGCCCACCCACAAATACCGGCGAACGGTTCTGCTGCTCTACTACTTGCCGAATACCGGGTTCCGCCAAAAAGCGGTCCAGCGCCTCTATAACCGGCTCGGCATGCTCCGGGTTTTCCAACCACAACACCTGGGAACCGCCTTCCTCACTGATTCTGTGAGGCACACCACGACCTTTCAACCATTGGCTAAACCCGCCAAGGTCTACACTGGTATCTAACTGCTTTACTCGGTACACAATCTAATTAGCCTCACAGGGTCTTCAGACTGAAGGTTACGCTCGCTCTAGCGGGCAACGCTGTCTTCACTGATGGGATAATCCGGAGAATCGTAATGATCCCGGGCCACACTAACCCAGACAAACTTATCCCGGGAAAGTGCCCTCTCACCGTCCATCCGATACGCCACCAACCTGCCGTATTTTACGGCACTGTAATCAATACAGGCCACGTTAGATCTCAGCGGGGCAGGTTCGCTTTCCATCCAGTAATGACCCACAAATACCGGAGGCGCATCTAGCGGATAGCTGATCAACCGCTTACGCTCATCTTCCGTAAGCACCCGGCCCGCAACCTCTGGCGGCAAAGGGTCTGGCTGGAATACCACATCTGAGTAGGTTCGCGGGTTATCTGCCCAGAATTTGGTACGGAAAAACTCTCGAACGTAACCGTCTCGGCCGGTTATTGCCATACCTTGGGGTAAACGCAAATCGGTGCCCCGCAATAACGTATCCATAACCCGCCCGGCGAAGGAGTCGATGGCTGCAGAGGCATGGAGGAAATCTTCATCAATGCAGGCACCGCCCTGCACCTGTTTAAATTTCTTGATCAGTTCACTGTCCCAACATGCGTGTACGGCGCGAAAATCTTCGTCATCAATAAACAATGGAATGGTGTAAAACCAGTCAAGAAAATCGTTCCATTCATAGGGGTGGGCTTCAAACTGCTCAAGGGTTTCCCGAATCAGTCTATCGTGGCGCGAGTTGTGCTCTCGCAGCCAGGTTTTGCCGCTGCCAGCTCTGGCCCGGGTACAGTAGCCCAAAGCGTTATACTCGTGATTACCCATCACAATGCGGGCGGAGCCCCGCTCAACCATATTTCTCACTAGATGAAGGGCTTCGCGGATTCTGGGGCCACGATCAATAATATCGCCAATAAATATGGCCTGCCGGCTGCGGTGCTGGTACACGCCGCTAACTTTGCTGTAGCCCATTTGCTCCAACAGGCGGGCCAGCGTGTTCGCACAACCGTGTATATCGCCAATAAGGTCGTAACCACGACTTGCAGTAGGGTTTATTCCGGCCATGATCAACTCGCTGCTATTTCGCTTGCCCAGCCAAGTTTGTCCCGGCAGGTGGCATAAAAATTATGGTCTGTGGGATGAATCAGCCGGATTTTGAAAGGCTTTTTAGCAATGCGGATGATATCCCCCGGGGCACAGGCAATATTCATCTGGCCATCAAAACTGATCTGAGGATAGGTTTCGTTGGTCTCACCGATAACCAACTTAATCTCACTTTTACCATCCACTACAATCGGACGACTACTCAGCATGTGGGGAAACATGGGCACCAGCACCACTGCATCAAGTTTCGGGTGCATAATAGGCCCGCCTGCCGAGAGCGAGTAGGCGGTAGAGCCCGTGGGGGTAGATACAATCAAACCGTCCGAGCGCTGGCTATATACAAAGTGACCATCAATATACAGATCAAAGCCAATCATGCGGGTCGACTTACCCGGGTGCAGCACCACATCGTTCAAAGCGGTACCAAAACCCAGTGGTTGCCCGTTGCGCTCAACATTGCCATCGAGCAAAAACCGTGTTTCTTCAATGTATTCACCTTCCAACACCTTACCCAGACGCTCTTCCAGATCCGAAGGCGAAATATCCGTTAAAAACCCCAGTCGCCCGCGATTTACGCCGAGCAACGGAATTTTGGACTTTGCCAGTTCCCGGGCTGCACCCAACAGACTGCCATCACCACCAACCACAATAACCAGGTCGCAGATTTCACCGAGGAGCTTCTTGCTGGCAACCTGAAAACCATGGCCAGGTAGCATACTGGCCGTGTCTTCCTCAAGAATAACGTGGTAATGGTTGGCGACCAGATACTGTTTGAGCTGGCGCAGTGATTCAACCACTTTAACACTGCCCATTCGGCCGATAACGCCTATGTTTCTGAATTGTTCCATGGAGCTTCCTGTGATGTTGGAACACGGTGAAAGCAGATAAGCCCGCTGACGCCCATATCAATTTGGCCTACAGTTTAACGAAAGTCACCCAGATACTGAAAAAGTTCTAACAAACCCAAGCAACACGGCTCATTACGGCCTTACTTTATGATTGGTGATGCTCGCAGCGATCAGCAACGCCAGGCTGAAACTCCCCCGGCTGGCTAACCCGCAGTAACGGCTCGCTACAAGGGTCTCCGCTTTCAAGACGGTACTGGCATACCGGATTTTCGTAATGCTCAAGCCATTGCAGGTATGCCGGCTCATTCATTCCGCACCGCTGTGCTGCGAAAACCGTAGGGTTGCGAAAATAGGTTTCAATTTCATCATATGGCAGGGTCAAATGGCCAACACCCGGATGATAGCCAACCAAAAAAACAGACTGGGCTTTCAGGTGGCCCATCACTGTGTTTTCCAGGGGCTCTCTGTGCCTAAGCTCGTGCGCTTCCTGCTCCAGGGCAACAATTTTTTCATCCGCGCGCTCTAACTCACGCTGCTTACGCTCCAGTTGCTCTCTGAGCAATACTAATTCTGCATTCACATTTGCATCGTCACGACCCTTTTCGGTACCACCGGCAGCAACCTGTTCCTGCATGATGAGATACTGCTGATTGCGTTCCGACAAGCGGTCCTTTAGCTGTTCGTTATTGAGTCGCTGGCGCTCATACTTTTGCTCCAGATCAGCCGCTTCGTTGTGCAGGGCCTTAATCTCAATCCGGTGCTCTCGCCGTACTTCTGAAAGCATATCCCGGTGAACACTCTGCAGAGTCTTAATCCGCAAACGTTGCTCGCGGATCAGCTGAGCCACCCGAGCACGATTAGCGCCAATGCGAGCCTCTTGCGCCTCAGCTGGCTCGTTGGCTCCGGCACGAAGCACAGGAATGTTTTCTTCTTCAGGCTGAACACGATGAAACTTAAGGGTATTGGCGTTAATGGCTTTGCGGATTACCTGGAAGTGGTTGTTGCCCGGGGTCATATCAGGATCCCACAACTCAGACGCATATTGCGGCTTTGGGCATTGGCTACGGCAAACAAGGCGAATGGCGCCGCCACCCATATCAGGCCCCTTGGCTCCCTGCCCGGCCAGCTCTTCAATAGGCACACTCCAGCTGCTGTCGGCCCGCCCTTCCTCATCAAACCAGATGCGGAAAAATACCAACGCGCGCACAAGAAGATCGTCACTGAGATCTACCAGAACAGCTTTTACCTCGGTTTCAGCAAGATCTGACAACCCGACATAGCCATCAAGAAAAGCTCCAAACTCGCTGGCACGCATCTCGCGGGCCACTTGGTTGCCCTCGATAAACAACACCGCTGAATAATTGGTCGTTGCCTGGCTGACAGACACCATTACAGACTCCCTAAAATGCAAAAAACTCTCTGGCAGACTTAAGCTTACAGTCTAGCCAGAGAGTTTCTGGTGCACAGAGAAAAACTGCAACGTTTTGTGATCAGGCTACTTTGATTAAATACCGGCAGCTAACCGACAACCTTGATCGATAGCACGCTTGGCATCCAGCTCTGCCGCCACATCCGAACCACCAATCAAGTGCACCGATAGCCCAGCCGCTTCAAGTCCTGCCTGAAGCTCGCGCAAAGGCTCTTGGCCAGCACACAAGATTATCGTATCTACCGGCAGGATTTGATCTTCACCCTGCTCTGCTCCCTTAGGCGTTACGGTGATGTGCAGACCTTCATCGTCAATTTTGCGATAGGTAACACCAGGAACCATCTGCACCTTGCGATTTCTCAGTGAGGTTCTGTGGATCCACCCGGTGGTTTTGCCCAGATTTTTGCCAACTTTTGTGGCTTTACGCTGCAGCAAGAACACATCACGGGCAGGTTCCGGAACCTCTGGGGTCATGCCTTTGATACCACCACGGTGTTCTACAGTCAGATCCACACCCCACTCTCGCATGAAGTGATCCGAATCCAGTGCTGGGGAAGCCCCCTTATGCACAATGAATTCAGACACATCAAACCCGATACCACCGGCACCAATCACAGCCACTTTCTGGCCCACAGGCTTGCGCTCCAGCAAGGCATCCAGATAGCCGATAACCTTCGGATGATCAATGCCGTCAATTTCCGGCGTGCGAGGCTCTACGCCAGTTGCCAGAATAACTTCATCAAAATTGCCAGCCTTCAAATCTTCAGCCGTTACACGGGTTTCGAGCCGTATATCCACCCCGTGTTTATCAAGCATCACACCGTAGTAACGCAGGGTTTCATAAAACTCTTCCTTGCCCGGAATACGCTTGGCAACGTTGAACTGCCCACCAATCTCTTTGCCATCATCAAACAGAGTGACCTTATGGCCACGCTCTGCTGCAACCGATGCGAAAGCCAAGCCAGCCGGGCCAGCACCCACCACCGCAATCGATTTTGGCGTGGCTGTTTTCACATAGGTAAGCTCGGTTTCATTACAAGCGCGCGGGTTAACCAAGCAAGAGGTGAGCTTGCCACTGAACGTATGGTCCAAGCATGCCTGATTACAGCCAATGCAAGTGTTAATCTCGTTGGCACGGTCTTCTGCCGCCTTCTGCACAAGATCGGCGTCTGCCAGAAATGGCCTGGCCATGGACACCATATCCGCATCACCTTCCGCCAGAATTTTCTCGGCAACGCCTGGCATGTTGATCCGGTTGGTGGTGACCAATGGAATACTCACTTCGTCTTTTAAGCGCTTGGTCACTTTTGTGAAGGCACCACGGGGCACAGACGTGGCAATGGTGGGCACACGTGCTTCGTGCCAACCAATACCGGTATTGATGATAGTGGCGCCGGCTTTTTCAATTTCCTTTGCCAACTGCACCACTTCTTCCCAGGTACTGCCGTTCTCAATGAGATCCAACATAGAAAGGCGATAAATCAGAATAAACTCTGCACCTACCCGCTCCCTTACCCGACGAACGATTTCGATGGGCAGGCGAACGCGGTTCTCGTAGCTGCCGCCCCACTGATCGGTACGCTGATTAGCGTGAGAGACAATAAACTGGTTTATGAAGTAGCCTTCGGACCCCATAATTTCTACGCCATCATAGCCGGCCTTTTGTGCCAACTCGGAACACACAGCGTAGTCTTCAATCTGTTTCTCAATGCCTATTTCATCCAGCTCTTTAGGCTTGAACGGGTTGATAGGTGCCTGAATAGCAGAAGGCCCAACCAACGCAGGAGAAAAGGCATAGCGACCCGCGTGAAGAATCTGCATACAGATTTTGCCGTCGGCTTTGTGCACGGCACTGGTGATCACCTTGTGCTGCTCAACCTCGTCGTCATTGGTCATTTTGGCCGCGCCCTGGAACACAGCGCCTTCGGTGTTAGGTGCGATACCGCCCGTCACAATAAGGCCAACTCCGCCACGAGCACGCTCAGCGTAAAACTCAGCCAAACGATCAAAGCCATTTTTAGCTTCTTCCAAACCTGTGTGCATCGAGCCCATAAGCGTGCGGTTGCGCAGGCGGGTAAACCCCAAATCAAGCGGTTCAAGCATGTGTGGGTACTTGCTAAGGCCCGGTGTGGCACTGGTCGTCATTGCTGGTCTCCTCAAAATGATCATTGGTGGGGTCTGTGTCGCCCCGCTCGTTTTAAACAGTTCTTATTAACTGGGTGCTATTTAATAGCCACTAAACTACCAATGCTTCTTGCCCTCAACAATATCCCTGAATAACATTATACTATCCTTAGAACACACACAAAGAGGCCTCATGGGAACAACTCACCCCCCAAACAATCGCAACTCACTCGGCGATATCAGTGTTCTTTATGTGCACGTGCTGCTGCGTGCCGCCGAAGCCGAGGGTGTAAACATCCCCAACCTGACGCACCGCTTTCAGCTCAGCGAGCAAACCCTCACCTCGCACGCTGCGCGTATCAGCATTCCGCGCTTTATGAGACTGGGCCACGCGGCTATTGAAGCCTGTAACAACCCGGCTCTTGGGCTGCGTATGGGCGCATTGTCGCGGCCTGTCGATGCGGGCATTGCGGGCCTTGCCGGGGAATCTGCCAACACTGCGGGTGCCGCCATACAAACGCTTATTCGCTACGCATTGCTAACCAGCCGCAACAGCCGGGGGACACCCACAGCTGAGCCTATGAAGCGCAAGCTACAATTTTACTCCATTCGCCCCTACAACTCCTTCAACTACTTTGTGATCGATTCGGTATTGGGGGCCTGGACTCAGTTTTTACGCACGGTCACGGGCCACTGGGATGTACTTGAAAAAGTTACCATCGAATACACATCTATCGGGCAGGACGAACTATTTGATGCCTGGTTTCGATGCCCGGTTCAATTTGGCGCACCTGACAATAGCATTACCGTAAGAGCGGACATCTGGAACCAGGGAACAGCGCAGGCGCAGCCAGCTATGCACGAGAAGTTGGTCCAACTGTGCGACAAGGAGATGCAGGAGATTCAACGGGGCTTAACGACCGGAGACAGAGTAAAAAGCCTACTCACGCCGTTATTCAGGGGGGAGACGCCAAGCCTTGAGACCATTGCCTCAAAGCTGGGGGTTACACCATGGACACTGCAACGCCAGTTGGCTGCTGAAGAAACCGGTTTTCGGGAACTGATGGACGACACAAGAAAACAGCTCGCACGGGATTATATTCGGGAAACTGAAACGTCGTTATCAGAAATTGCGTGGCTACTCGGCTTCTCTAACCCCGCAGCACTGCATAAAGCTTATAAACGCTGGTTTAGATTAAGCCCGGGAGAGCACCGAAAACAGTACCGTGCAATGCCGCGCGCACAACATTGAAAGCTAAAACGAAAAAACCCGTTAGCTATTTTTAGCTAACGGGTTTTAGAATATGGCGGAGTGGACGGGACTCGAACCCGCGACCCCCGGCGTGACAGGCCGGTATTCTAACCAACTGAACTACCACTCCGCAAAGTCATAACCGATTGCTTTTTAAGGCATTGCAATCAAAACTCTGATTACTCGGTGACAACGAGAGCGCATTATAAAGAGGTGCCCGCTTATGTCAACGCCTTTCCTGAAAATTTTCACAAAACCAGCATTTTACATGGCATCTACCATGGCATCTTTACCCTGTGCTGTTTTTCGATACTCGATGGGAGTCATACCAGACCAACGCTTAAACGCGCGATAAAAGGTGCTGGGCTCCGAAAAGCCTGTGAGATACACAATTTCATCAATAGACTCATCCGTTGTTGCCAGCAGTTGCCTGGCAAGACGGTAGCGAAAATCCGCGAGTACCTGATTAAAGCTGGTCTCTGCTTCTGTAAGCCGGGTGCGTAGTGTGCGAGGCTTAATACTTAAGCGTGTCGCTACAGCGTCCAGTGTTACTTCGCCGCTATCCAGCAGTTCGGCAATAATGCGCTCAACCTGCCCGACAATATCCTTTTTTTCCAGACGGGCAACCTGCTCACTGGCAAAACGCTCATGCAAATCCAAAAGCTCTGGTTCAGCATGTGGCGACGCATGGCCAAGCAGGCTAGCAGGAAAGTGAAGTCTGTTTTCATCAGCGCCAAACACGACATCACAACCGAGCACCTCTTTAACATGCTCATGCCCTTCCTCACGCTCATGCTCAAATTCGACTCGGGAAGGATAAAACTGGTCATTGGTGATGGAGCGGAAAAACGTAATCAGGCCCTGCACAAAGCACTCATTGAAATGACGAAGGCGCCGAACCTCATCCGAGGCGGTATCCAGCACCATGCAGGCATTATCGCCATCAATATAAAAATCTGTGTTCGCAGCATCGCTCAGTAGGCGCTGGTAATTTTTTGCGCGCCGCAGCCCTTCACCAAAGGTTGAGCTACTAAGAAACAGGTATTCCAGAACCTGGCCTTTATACACAGGCAAAACCTGCCCTAGATGCAAACCAATGTCCGGGTCGCCGGAGACCTCCTCAACCGCCTGCCAGAAAAACATTTGTGCACTGTGAGGAGTACGAAGCTGTTCGGTGTAAACATAATCCTCGTTCACACCTAAACGGCTAAAAATAAGATCCGTATCAATACCCTTCGTTTTCATCGCCTCGTAGATAAGGCGTAACATTACTCCCGCGTCACGTAGTTCCTGCATAACATCCCGTTTTGTATTGTTTGGATACTGCTTTGGCCCGGCGGACACCCGCTAGGACACCCCAAGTCAATGCGCTGTCTGGAAGGGTTTGCCAGACTTGGCACAAGCTTATAAACACTGCCTGCCCGGTCCTGATTTAGCTGTTTTTTTTCAAAAACCAGCTAATACTAACGTCTTGCAATAAAGCATTTCAGGCCACAGGCTCACAGTTGTACCAGATTCCGGATGCAACAGGCACCTGTATTAGCAATCTTTCGCCAAACCTTCATGTGTCATCCATTAACATACCGGCTACCAGCGAGAGGAACTCATGCCAGACACGCTCATTTACCAAAACACACCACCGGCTCTGCTGCCACTGTATGGCAGGGCGATCCTGCCTAAAAAAGGCATCTCTGGGGCAGATATCACGCTACCAAAACTCTCCGCCGAGCTGCTTTGTGCACACACTTCCAGCGATGACCTGAATCAATACGAGCGTGTGTGCGGCTTTCGCTCTAGCAACCACATACCCATTACCTGGCCCCACATTCTCGCCTTTCCACTTCACCTTAAGCTGCTTACAGAAAAAGCCTTTCCGCTGCCGCTGCTAGGCCTGGTGCACTTGCGTAACACCATAACCCAGCATCGGGCCATTGGCGTGGGGGAAGCCCTGAAGCTGCACGTATATTTAGGCGAGCAAGAGCGCACCAGCCGGGGTATAGAATTTGGCCTGATAACCACCGCCAGCTCTGCAGGCGCACTGGTCTGGGGGGAAACCAGCACCATGCTCTTCCGGCAATCCAGCCAGCAAGCAGAGACGACTGCGAAGAAGGCCCCACCAACTCTTGAGCAGTACCCAAATACAACAGACATAGAAGCGCCGGAACCCATAGGGCGCCAGTACGCCAAAATTTCTGGCGACAGCAACCCAATTCACATGCATGCGCTCAGCGCCAAGGCTTTTGGCTTCCCAAAGGCGATCGCGCACGGTATGTGGAGCAAAGCTCACGCTCTGGCCATTCTGGAGCAACAAGGTGAATGGTGTTCAGGCCCGGTGAGGGTGAGCTGCCAGTTTAAAAAGCCTCTGTTTTTGCCAGGTACAGCAAAACTGAACTGGCGCACCGGGGAGTCTGGGTGGGACTATCAACTATTGAACGCAAGAGGCGATGCGCCACACCTTAGTGGGCGCATCGATTGGCTCTAAACGACGCCAGAGGGAGTCTCGTCGCTGGGTGAGCAGGATGGCGCATTAGCCACAGGAAGCGTAAAGAAAAATCGGGCGCCGCCATCTTCGGGGCGCTCAAAACCGATATCCCCTCCCTGAGCTTGAATCAGGGAGCGGCAAGTGGGCAGACCAATGCCCATCCCCTCATCTTTGGTGGTATAAAAGGGCAGAAACAGCTTTTCTTCGGCATCTTCTGTAAGCCCAACCCCATGATCACGAACTTCAACACGCACACAGCCTTCGCTGACCACTCTCGCACTCACCTCCACCGGCTGTGCAGTTTCTGCCGCTCGTGTGGCCTCAAGGGCGTTCCGTATCAGGTTAAGAGCAACCTGCTGCACCTGTATAGGGTCGGCCAGAATATCTGGCAAATCTTCAGGCACAACAAGCTCGATAGCGCCGTCGTTGTTACGAGCATCCACCTCGGCAAATTGCCGCGTATCCTCCAGCAGCGCAGACACAGACAACACTTCTTTGCCTGTCGCTGGCTTTTTCATAAACCGCCGGATTCTGCGGATAATCTCGCTGGCACGGTGAGACTGCGCCTCAATTTTGTCGAGGGTTTCCTGTAACAGATTCAAGTTCGGACTCTCAACGGACATCATCCGTTTGGAGACCCGCGCGTAATTGGCAATAGCTGTCAGCGGCTGATTTACCTCGTGAGCAACACCTGCCGCCATCTCGCCCATGGTAGTCAGACGAGAAGTATGCGCTAACTGGTGACGCTGTTCCTGAACAAGCTCCCGCGCTTCCTCAAGCGCATGCTCACTCTCAAGTTCAGTCGTAATGTCACGAAACACAACCACTGCCCCATGCAACTCATCACTTTCGTGCTTAGGTGTTGAGCGGTACTCCGCCGGAAAACCCGTTTCGTCTGCACGCAACATGCGTATATCGCGCTGGTTCTCAGCCACACCCAGGCGGCACGTAGCCTGAACAGGCAAACCATCCGGGCACTCTGACGCCGTAGCAAAGTGGGTTTCGAAAAAATTGCGCCCAATCAGATCTTCAACCGGGCTGCGCATGATTATAGCAGCGGCAGGGTTGGCAAACTCGATGGTGCCGTTTTCATCAAGACCGTAAATGCCTTCACTGATCGAATTAAGAATTCGGGCCTGATCGCCCTGCAGTTCACGATTGCGCGCCTGCAGCTCTCGTTCAAGCCGAATAACACGGGCATGGGTTTTTACCCTTGCGATCACTTCCTGCGACTGGAAAGGTTTGGAGATATAATCGGCGCCGCCCAGGGCAAACCCTTTAACTTTCGCTTGCAGATCATCCAGGGCAGACAGGAACACCACGGCACAATCAGCCGCTTCAGGATCTGCCTTGAGGCGTTCACACACCTCGTAGCCGTCCATTTCCGGCATCATGATGTCAAGCAAGACAACTTCAGGCTGGTGACGACGGGCCAGATCGAGGGCTTTCTCGCCTTCATTGGCAATCAACAGACGGTAGTCTTGGTCTTTCAGTGTTTCGTAGAGAACTTTCAGGTTCTGTGGATTGTCATCCACCAGCAGAACCGTAACCTCTGAATTTTCGCTGACGACTTCAGTCATATAATAAAAGGCCGGTCAAAGAGATAACCGCATAATGCCGACGGGATTACGGCGCGTCGATAAGGTTCTTTACGGACAGTACCATACGAACCAAGTGTGCCAGTGAATGAGTGCCCATCTTATGCATGACGCGGGAGCGGTGAATCTCTACCGTGCGCTGGCTTATTTCCAGCTCGATAGCGATTACCTTGTTAGCCTGGCCCTCTATCATGCGATCCATGATCTCGTGTTCACGAGGGGTCAGGCTTTTGATCCGACGAATAATCTCCTGTTTTTCATCAAGGGTTTTGCGTTGCTCCAGATCCTGTGCCAGCGCAGCTTCAATTTTCTCAAGCAACGCTTCTTCACGATAAGGCTTCTGGATAAAGTCCACCGCGCCTTCCTTCATGGCGTCTACAGCCATGGGCACATCGCCGTGCCCGGTTACAAAGATAATCGGCAGAATAGAGTGCTTGTCGTTCAGCTTTTTCTGCAACTCCATGCCATCCATGCCCGGCATCCGAATATCCAGCACAATACACCCGGCCATATCTTCGGAGTAATCTTTGAGGAACACCGCCGCGTTCTCATAGGTTTTGACTATTTTTTCATCAGACTTCAACAGCAGTTCCAGTGAGTCACGAACTGCTTCGTCGTCCTCTACCACGTACACAGTTTGCTGGATATCAGTCATGGGGGTGCTCTCTCCTGTCTGTTTTATTTTGGCCGCTATTCAATGAATTGACGGATCTTTCTGATCGTCCTTGGCGTGTTTTTGACGTTCGTCATCACGCATTTTTTCAAGCCGCTGCTGGATAATGCCAAAAACGCTCTGTTTCGGATAGTTACCTTTGCGGTCCGCCTTGCCAGCGGGCTTGCCCAAAAGCAAAGTTACGGCTTCCTCAACATTCAATACAGAGTACACGGCAAACCGGTTTTCCCGCACAGCCTGAACCACTTCGCTGTCTAACATAAGGTTTTGCACGTTGTTAGCCGGCACAATCGCACCCTGGGTACCCGTTAACCCACCTTTAAGCTGACAGGTAGCAAAGAAACCTTCCACTTTTTCGTTAACCCCACCAATAGGCTGCACCTCGCCAAACTGGTTAACAGAACCGGTAATAGCCAGATCCTGGCGCACCGGAATACCTGAAATTGAAGATATCAGCGCACAGAGCTCTGCCAGCGAGGCGCTATCACCGTCTACTTCACCGTAGTTCTGCTCGAATGTCAGGCTCGCAGAGAGGGGCATCGGATCGTTCACTGCAAAGAGGGAAGAAAGCCAAGAGCTGAGAATTACCACCCCTTTGGAATGAATATTACCACCCAGCTTTACATCCCGCTCAATATCCATAATCTCGCCATCTCCATAATAGCAGGTGGCCGTTACCCGGTTGGACAAGCCAAATTCAAACCCGCCCGTGGACAGCACCGACAACGCGTTAACCTGACCAACAACAGCGCCCTGCGTAGACACCAGTGTGGAGCCATCCCGAATTGAGTCGTAAAACTGGTCACGAATACGGCTACTACGGTACTTGGCGCTTTCTAGCGCCCGCTCCACGTGCGTATCTTTGATCAGTTTTGCGCTGGCCTGGCGAGCCCAGTAGTCTGATTCCCTGAGTAAGTTAGCAATATTGGCTGCATGCAAAGAGAGTCTATCCTGGTGCTCGGCCATACGGGCACTGTGCTCTATCACCCTTGCCACTGCTTTGTTTGAGCAGTGCAGCAGGCTCTTTTCTTTCACCACGCTGGCAATAAACTTAGCGTAGGTAACCTGGCCGTCATCCGAACGGTACATTTCGTTCTCAAAGTCTGCCGTTACGCGGAACAGCTCCGCAAACTCGGGATCGTAATCCTGCAGCAGCATCCAGGTTTCGCGATCACCGAACAGCACAAGCTTCACATCCAGAGGCACCTCTTGAGGCTCAATCGATATAGTGCCCGATAGCGTGAGCTCGCGCTCAAGGGAATTAATTTGAATAGACCTGGCTCTCAAGGCTCTTTTCAGCCCATCCCAAACAAAGGGCTGCTCAAGCATTTTGATGGCGTCCATCAACAAATAACCGCCATTGGCGCGGTGTAGGCTGCCTGCGCGGATCAAGGAAAAATCGGTGAATACGGTGCCTTTGTAGGTCACATTCTCAACGTACCCGAACAAATTGTGATACGTTGGATTGTCTTCCACCACCATGGGAACTTCATTGGTTTTCTGATGCACTAACACATTAACCAAATAGCGGCGGGGCATTTTCTTATCCAAAGAGGCATAAGCGATAGCTGCCTGTTCTTCATTGTCGTCGAGAAAAATCTCCAAATTCTCAACTAAATCGGCGCGAACACCCTCAAAGAACGACACCACATCCGGAAGACCCTTGTAGCTTTCAATTAACGCATCAATCTGGTGGCCAGATATGCCTTCCAAAGTTTCCTTATTCAGCGCCTGCTGCTTATCAGCGTACTCCTGCTCCCAATCCGCCAACTTGCGCAGCGCCTGGCGAAGCTTTTTCTCAAGTTTGTTGATCGAATCTTCATATTTATCACGCTGGGCATCGGTCAGTGCCTTGAACGTTTCTGCCGTATGGGGCTTGTCACCTTTCATCGCCACCAAACGGTAACCGCCGGGCGTTGTAATCGTTAGGCTAACCTTCTTTCGTCGTGCTTGAGAGGCTACTTTCTCAAGCTCATCTTCCTGCCTCTTCCCGTATTCTTCTTTCAACTGCTCCGAGCGCTCTAAAAAACTGTCACTGTCGAAAGTTTGCGGAATAACCTTAACCAACCGCCGCATGAGCTTTTCCATGTCTTGCTTCAGCTGCACACCCTTACCGGCAGGCAACTGAAGCAGCTTAGGGACACGTGGCTCCTCAAAATCGGCGACATAACACCAGTCGTGGCTCTGTTGCTCAGTGTCCAGGTGATGCTCTAGATAACGCAGCATCATTGTGCGCTTACCCAGACCATTGCGCCCTACCGCATACACGTTATAACCATCATGGGGCATGGCCAGCGCAAATCGGACCGCTTCCTGGGCTCGATTTTGGCCTACGATTTCAGCCAGGGGCTCCAGCTGTCTGGTGGATTTAAACGGCAGATTTTTCAGAACACAGGCTTTGTAAAGCTGAGGTGGAGACAGTGGCTTCAAGATTGGGTCCTGTAACGGTTAACTCATTGGCCGGTCATTGTAGATTCTACAAACCAGTCTGTCGCGCTCAGGGGGAAGATTTATGGCAAACGTGGGAACAAGGCTCGGCTTGTGATTAGCCTCACACTTTCTCGCCCCTTCGTTGTCCTCGCCCATACCAGAACACTACACTTAAACTTCTGGCAACCCTGTTTTAGTCTTATAGTCGGCGATAACAACTACAAAATACACAACGGATACCAATCTATGAAGCCTGACTCGGCAGATCGCAGGATCAAGGATCGTTATCCCGCCTCCTGCCTGAAAGTGCAGATACGCGAGCGCGGGTTGCTCCGTCGCGGCAAAAACCCAGCGCAAGTTACCTGTCTTGATCTAAACCGTTACGGCATGGCCATACTGAGCCCGCGGCCAATAGAGCCAGGCACACGGCTGCTTATGGATTTTGAAGGAAAGTATATCAATGAACCGGAGGTGTCTGCTCGGGTCATAGAATGTCATGCATTTCAGACTGGCTACAGGGTAAGTGTGCAGTTCAGTTACTGCCTCAATAAAAAGGGGTATTCCAGAGCAATGGATAACGCTTTATCTCGCATTGAAGGCTTTTATAACCGTTTTGCCAGTTAGCTTGGGCTCAGAACAACCCAGCATCCAGACTGGCAGCAACATACATCCCCAGTTCACGGCACTGCCCTTCAAACTCATCACTGTATTCACCGCGACATAGCAATGGCTCCTGAACAGTTTTCCAGCGCAGCCCTGTGGTGATGCTTTCAATAGCACGCTGTGTTCCGGTGCCGTCGTGCCCCGCACGAATATAATACGTAAACGGAAGGCCCTGAGTTTTCTCCAGGCAAGGATAGTAGCTACGATCGAAGAAATCCTTCAAAGCGCCGCTCATGTATCCAAGGTTTTCAGTGGTGCCGAGGATAATGGCATCACAGGCAAGAACATCTTCCGGGCCGGCATCTAGTGGCGCCAGCACGGTTACTTCTACGTTTTCAATGTCTTCATGACCTGCACCTTGCGCAACCGCTTCGCGCAAGGTGAGGGTATTCGGTGAAGGCGCATGGGAAACAATGAGTAATTTCTTTTTGCAATCCATAAAGCCTCTCCCGGTGTGTCTTAGAGCAACTCACCACTTGTTTCTTCGGTTGTTTCGTCAGCTGCATCTTTCTTGGGTTCTGGCTTTGGCATCAGCCTATCACGCACGCTGGCCTCAATTTCTTTGGCAATGTCCTTGTGCTCTTCAAGGAACTTACATGCATTGGCTTTACCCTGACCGATTTTATCGCCGTTGTAGGCATACCAGGCGCCGGCTTTATCCACAAAACCTTCTTTAACGCCCATATCCAGCACTTCAGCCAGCTGATAAATGCCTTTGCCGTAAAGAATCTGGAATTCGGCTTGGCGGAACGGTGGGGACACCTTGTTCTTAACAACTTTTACGCGGGTTTCGTTACCTACAACCTCATCGCCGTCTTTTACAGCGCCAATGCGACGGATATCAAGACGAACGGATGAGTAGAACTTAAGCGCGTTACCGCCGGTGGTGGTTTCCGGGCTGCCGAACATCACACCGATTTTCATACGAATCTGGTTAATGAATACCAACAGGCAGTTGGCATGCTTCACGTTACCGGTAAGCTTCCGCAAGGCTTGAGACATCAGGCGGGCTTGCAAGCCAACGTGGCTGTCACCCATTTCGCCTTCGATTTCTGCTTTGGGAGTCAAGGCCGCCACGGAATCGACAATAATAACGTCTACTGCGTTGGAGCGTACCAACATGTCGCAAATTTCCAGAGCCTGCTCACCGGTATCTGGCTGGGAAACCAACAACTCATCGACATTCACGCCGAGTTTTTCTGCGTAAATAGGGTCCAGCGCGTGTTCCGCGTCTACAAACGCGCAGGTTTTTCCGTCTTTCTGTGCCTGGGCAATAACTTCGAGGGTTAACGTGGTTTTACCGGAGCTTTCAGGGCCATAAACCTCAACAATACGACCAAAAGGAAGACCGCCTATACCCAGAGCAACATCCAGCCCAAGGGAGCCGGTTGACACTGCTGGGATAGCCTCGCGAGGCTGATCGCCCATCTTCATGATTGCGCCTTTACCAAACTGACGCTCAATCTGACCAAGCGCTGCGTTTAATGCCTTTTTGCGATTATCTTCCATCAGTGCAAACCCTCTGTTGCCTATGCCGCCAGCGAGATAACACAAGCTGGCGGAGAGATAATGAATCGGAATCTGCAGAGTCGTTCCAGCAGACCTTTCCTGTATATTTGAACAGTATTAAAACATACCCCGAGAAAGAGACCAACCCCTGTTATTGTGAAACCATTCAGGCTTTTTCTAAAAAATGGCTAACGCCTTGTAGCGCAAAGAGAACCGCCTGGCGCCTCACCTGCTCACGGTCGCCGCTAAAGCGTTGGACAACCGCCTCGGTGGTTTCCACATCGCTGCCCCACGCGAACCAAACTGTACCTACCGGCTTTGCATCACTGCCGCCTCCCGGACCCGCCACACCGCTAACGGACACCGCAACACTTGCGCCGGTTGCCGCTAAAGCCCCAGCGACCATTTCACGCACAACTGGCTCACTTACCGCTCCGTGATTAACGAGGGAGGCTTCGGTAACTCCAAGCAATGCCTGTTTGGCCTCGTTGCTGTATGTTACCAAGCCACCTATCACGTATGCTGAAGAGCCCGCTTTGTCGGTTAATACCTTAGCAACCCAACCACCAGTGCAGCTCTCGGCGGTTACCATTGTAAGACCTGCTTCCGATAATTGGCTGGCCAATTGGTTTCCTGCTTGTTCGAGCTTATGGTCATTAGCGGGCATAGTGCTCTCCATCGTTTCATCACGGGCGTTATTTTCTTACAATCCGTGGCTTCACCCAAAGCAAGATTATTCGGACTCGTTCATGTCAGCAGCTCAGAACAACCAACCCAAGCACACTCCCATGATGCAGCAGTACCTGAAAATCAAAGGTGAGCACCCGAATGAGTTGGTGTTCTACCGCATGGGGGACTTTTACGAGCTGTTCTACGACGATGCAAAGAAAGCCGCAGAGCTAATGGATATCACCCTTACCGCAAGAGGGCAATCCGGTGGCAACCCAATTCCCATGGCGGGCATACCGTTTCACGCATCTGAAGGATACATTGCACGGCTGGTCAGAGCAGGTCAATCCATTGCCATCTGCGAGCAGATCGGTGATCCGGCCACCAGCAAAGGACCGGTTGATCGTCAGGTGGTCCGTATTGTTACTCCCGGCACCCTGAGTGATGACGCCTACCTGGAAGATCGTCGCGACAACCTGCTGACAGCCATATTTCACCACCGAGAGCAGTTTGGATTTGCATCATTGGATATCTCCAGCGGCCGATTTGTGGTTTCAGAACTAGACAATCTGGAAGCTCTGCAGGGAGAACTGCAACGGCTGCGGCCGGCAGAAATTCTTATCAGTGAGGACTTCCCCTTTGAAGAAGTGTTAACTGACTTTACGGGCATTCGCCGCCAAGGGCCCTGGTTGTTCGAAGGTGATACGGCGCGCCGGGTGATCACGCAACAATTGCAGGTTCGTGACCTGACAGGCTTTGGCTGTGAAGACCTCAATCTCGCTATTTGCGCCGCTGGCTGTCTACTGCAGTACGCAAAAGAAACCCAACGCACTGCCCTGCCCCATATCCGCAAGCTAACCCGTGAGCGCCGCGATGAAGCGGTGATACTGGATGCTGCCAGCCGCCGAAACCTGGAGATAGACATAAATCTTATGGGCGGCCACCAGCACACACTCGCCTGGGTAATGGACAGAACTGCAACCTCTATGGGCGGCAGAGAGTTAAGGCGTTGGCTGAACCGTCCATTGCGGGATGTGGATGTGGTTCAGCAGCGCCAACAGGCGGTATCTGCATTGCTTGACGGTTTTCATTACGAACCGATACACAGCTTGCTAAAAGCCGTTGGCGACATTGAACGTGTACTGGCCCGCGTGGCGCTGCGCTCAGCACGTCCCAGAGACCTGGCACGCCTTCGCGATGCGTTTCTGGCTTTGCCGGAGCTTCAACACACACTAACGCCGGTTAACTCGCCACATATTGCCGAACTGGCCACGATAATTAGCGAATATCCTGAATTGGCAAACATGCTGGAGCGCTCGATTATCGACAACCCACCGGTTGTGATCCGGGAAGGTGGAGTGATCCGTGAAGGCTTTGATGAAGAGTTAGATGAACTACGCAACATTAGCGAGAACGCAGGCCAGTACCTGCTGGATGTAGAGACCCGCGAGCGTGAACGCACCGGCATCAGCACCTTGAAGGTTGGCTACAACCGGGTACACGGCTATTACATTGAAATCAGCCGGGCCCAGTCGGCTCATGCACCGGTGGATTATATTCGCCGCCAAACCCTGAAAAACGCAGAACGCTTTATTACGCCCGAGCTAAAAGAATTCGAAGACAAAGCTCTAAGCGCGAAAAGCCGTGCACTGGCCAGAGAAAAAGCACTGTACGACGAAGTGCTGGAAACAATGGCTGAACAACTTGCGCCACTGCAAGATGCAGCCCAGGCTTTGGCAGAGCTGGATGTGATCAACAACTTTGCCGAGCGTGCCACCACGTTACGCTTTGCCGCGCCTGAGTTCCGTGATTCCCCAGGTTTCGACATTGAAGATGGGCGACACCCAGTAGTGGAGCAGCTTCTTGATGAGCCATTTGTGCCCAACAACCTGGTTATGGATACTCAACGCAGGATGCTGGTTATTACCGGCCCAAACATGGGCGGTAAGTCTACCTATATGCGCCAAATAGCCTTGATTGCCCTGCTGGCTTATACCGGAAGTTTCGTGCCTGCAAACCGTGCCGTATTAGGGCCGGTGGATCGCATTTTCACCCGCATGGGATCATCAGACGACATTGCCGGCGGTCGCTCTACCTTTATGGTAGAAATGACAGAGACGGCAAACATTCTCCACAACGCCTCCGAATTCAGCTTGGTACTAATGGACGAAGTGGGCCGAGGCACCAGCACATTCGATGGCCTGTCTCTGGCTTGGGCCACGGCAGAGCACATGGCGAAAGAAATTCGCTGCTACACATTGTTCGCCACGCACTATTTTGAGCTCACGCAACTGGCAGACGATCTGGAGCACGCGGTGAATGTGCACCTGACCGCGACCGAGCACGACGACAGCATTGTGTTCCTGCACAACGTGCACGAAGGGCCGGCCAGTCAAAGCTACGGCCTGCAGGTGGCTAAGCTTGCGGGGGTGCCGCAAAACGTTATACGCAACGCTAAAACGCAACTGGCTCAGCTGGAAGGTAATGCAACGCCAACCACGCCTCTGCAAGCGTCTGTAGCTGAACCTGGCCAGAAGCAGTCATCGGTAATGCCCAACAGCGCCGCTTACCAGGGCGACATGTTCGCCAGTACCGAACCCAGCGCCGTGGAAGACGCGCTTCAGGGTATCGAGCTGGACGAATTATCTCCCAGAGAGGCGATGAACCGACTCTATGAATTGAAGGAATTATTGAAAAACTGATGCAAAGTTGATCTGAGTAATAAGGTTATAACGGCCAAACGCTTGCGGCTGCGAGGGCTGCTCCCTACAATATCGCCCATCAAATATAACCATGGAGCTTACACTAAGCTTCAGATGAGATTGACCACTGGACCAGGGATCTGATTATGGCGTTTATCGTTACTGATAACTGCATCAAGTGCAAACACACAGACTGTGTAGAGGTGTGCCCGGTAGACTGCTTTTACGAAGGGCCAAACTTTCTGGTAATCGACCCCGACGAGTGTATTGACTGTGCATTGTGCGAGCCAGAGTGCCCGGTCGAAGCTATTTTCTCGGAGGACGAACTGCCAGCGGATCAGGAGCAGTATGTAGAAATCAACGCAGATTTGGCAGCAAAGTGGCCTAACATTACCGAAAAGAAAGATCCGCCGGCAGATGCTGCTGAATGGGATGGTGTTCCGAACAAACTGCAGTATCTGGAGAAGTAATCCCGGCAAGTTTGACGCGATCGCCTAAACCAGAACACAAAAAAGGAAGCCGGTGCCGGCTTCCTTTTTTTATGTTTCCAGTGCGCTGGATTCTAGCACTTTGCGCGCCGCCGCAGACTTATAAAAACCTGACAACCGCCGGCGCACAAGAGCCTCTACATACCCCTCTTCCCGAAGTACGTCTATCAGCGGGGCGACCCAAGCATCTACCTCCGACAGAATCACCTCACGCGTCACACCAACATCACGAAGCAAATCGATTAGCGGCCGCTCACCATATTTCAAAAACAGATGGGCAACCACAGCCCGAGTGCAGCCTTCAAAGTAGGCGGTTTTTCGGAACTGCAGCCAAAACTCATACCCCAGCACCACAAATTCCTGTAGCTCAACATCGCCCAGCCCTTCGTGCAGCTGCGCAAGCGTTTTGTCCTCAACAGCCACCCAGGCGGCCATTACCGTATCCCGTACTTCCTCATCAGAAAGCGCCTGCAGGAGAAACTGCTCGCTACGGCCAATCAGTGCTGGCAAGCTATCTGACAGCCAGGCTTTGAATCGGCGTTCAAAGGTTTCATCCAGACCAGGAACAGCCTTATTAGCCATACGCTTGCCAAACTTCATCATGGAACCAACGCCAGGAACAGACTTGGTAATCAGATTGTCTTCGTAGAGGTAATTGACAACCCCCTGATAAACCACGTTTGCAATCAGTTCCTGATACACCGGGTGTGCCATGATCTCGCTGATCACGCGCTCGCGTTGATGCCGCAACTTAAGGGCTTCTTCTACAAAGCCGGTGGCCTGCTCCCGAGTGAAAATGTCACCCAGTGTTGTCTTTGACTGAACCGGGGCGTTCAGTACTTCTGTGGCCATTTCTCCCGCCAGCTCCGGAATCCCCGCATCCAGCTCCATGTTCACAACAACGCGCTGAATGGTTTCCATCACCTGGTTTTCCGAGGCAACCCGGCTCAATGTGATATGGCCTGCATAATCAAGCAACTCATCTACTTCTTGCTTCAAAAATTTACGCAGTTTTGCGCCTTTCAGCGAGGCTACTTCATGCTTTACATGCAGTTCAAGCAGCTCACTGGCTAGGTCGTTTTGTTTACTGGTCATGATATTAGTAGTCGCTTGTGTAGACAGTTATTGGTAATCGTTAAAACTGTGGGGTTCCGCCGCAAGCGCCAGGCACAAGCTACCAGGCCCCACATAGATGCTACTGGTAATGCCCATTTGCGAAAGCAACAACTCAATACCATTGCGTTCGCAGGCATTTCTAAGTTGGTTCAGGCCAGGCAATTCTTCAATTTCAGTCCAGGTAAGCCCACATGACAAGCTTACATAGGGTGTGAGTAACCCAGCCTCAACACGGGCAGTGGCATAATTCATAACCTTTTCGACGGCCATATCAAAGCTGCGGGTTTTGGCAACTGGCTCGCCTTCCGCGCCCTGCCCAAAAATCACCGGAGTGATATTCAGAGCTTTACCCATAAACGCTGCTACTGCCGACACAGTTTTGTCGCCGCGACGTCTGGCCCGCTCGCGAATATAGTGAAGATCCCGAGGAATAATGCAGGTGTATATTTGGTCTGAAAACCGCTCCACTTCGTTACGTAACGCATTTTTAGAAAGTTTTTGATCAATCAGACGAAGCGTGTGAGCCGCCAGTAAACCCTGCCCGGCGAAGATCTGTTTGCTATCAATTACACGCATGGAAAATTTGCCTTCACGGCCTGAGGCTGCGCGCGCCTGCTCGTGATTGGCCATCACACTGTTCATGGCTTCTGAAGCATTCTGGAAGATCAGGCTGCGGCTACGAGTGACCGTTTCACAGATAGCTACGTCAAACTCCGGGACAATTTTTTCCAAAAACAGGTCGTGAATCTGTTCGGTGGTATAGGCTTGGGTTTCTGCCTGTCGTCCTTTTTCAAGAAGCCCGCTCTGATAAAACTCCTGGGTTCTTACCGGGTCATGTTCATCAATGTAGGTTTCTCCATCAATAACAGCCGTTACGGGGAGAATGAACAAGCCGTGCTTGCGACTGAACTCGTAGGGTAGATCACACGCCGAATCGACGATCAGACCAACTCGCATGTTGGGCCTCCAGTTTTGGGCTGCTGTCTTAAAAGGACGCGCCCTTTATTGTAATCATATCGTTAACATTCAATTTTACACACCCAGTACCAAATGACAGTACACCCTGGGTTACAAGGCGGGCCAGTTGGCGGCCTGGCGACAACTTTCCGACCCATTCCATATGCTTGCGAAAACGGCGATCCAGCTTTTCAATGTTATACCCCCGTGCTTTCAGAGCCTCATTGTAGGCTGTGTGCTCACGGCTATGCAGTGCTTCTTGCCCGATGAACCCACGTATTTCGGCTTTCAGCTTCGGATCGTCAACTCTGTTCTGATATAGCCGAACTGCATTGATAAACTGCTGCTCACCGTCTGGAAACTGAAGCGACAGGGCATTGAGAAACGCTGTCCGGAAAGCATCATTGCTATGCCAGAGCGTTTTCAGTTCTTCGCCACCATCGAAATGCAGGTGCCTCGGCTTAACGGACACACCCTCGGGAGTGAAGCTGACGGTCATGACTACCTCCTGCTTTTATTATCGTGCGATCAGCCGTGAAAATCGGTCAAAACTCATCACTTCAACCAATTTAAACCTGAAAGCCTGAGCAAAAGGAAGGGTTGAGCGGCACAACCGGGCAGTTTGTCACTAAATGACATTCGGTTAGCGGCGGGCGATCAATAATATGCAGAAAAAAAAGGAGGCTTATCGCCTCCAAGTAACACTCCGTGTGCAGAGTCAGTCCTGGTCAGAGATCACTTCAGATCTTTGGCCTGATCTCTAAGTACAAACTTCTGAATTTTTCCCGTTGATGTTTTAGGTAGTTCAGAGAAAACAACTGTCTTGGGCACCTTAAAACGCGCCAAATGCTCGCGGCAGAAACTGATAATGTCTTCTTCGCTGATATCTCCTGCTTCCGGTTTTAGTGTGACAAACGCACAGGGAGTCTCGCCCCACTTTTCATCCGGGCGTGCCACCACAGCCGCTTCAAGAACAGATGAATGACGGTAGAGCACATCTTCCACTTCAATGGTGGAAATGTTCTCGCCGCCCGAAATGATGATGTCTTTCAGGCGATCTTTGATTTCCATGTAGCCGTCTTCGTGCCACACCGCCAGATCCCCCGTGTGGAACCAGCCGCCGCGGAAGGCTTCTTCAGTCGCTTTGGGGTTTTTCAAATAGCCTTTCATCACGGTATTACCGCGCAGGAAGATCTCACCAATGGTTTTGCCATCTTTGGGGACAGGTTCCATGGTGTTGATATCGCCCACCATGGTGCCTGCAAGCGTGTGATAGCGCACACCCTGGCGGGCTTTAATCGTTGCCCGGTCGTGCAGTGGCAACTCGTCCCATTCAGACTTCCAGGCACACACGGTTACCGGGCCATACACTTCTGTAAGACCGTATACGTGAGTCACCTTGATGCCCATTTCTTCAATAGCGCCAATCACCTGAGCCGGGGGCGCTGCGCCCGCGGTCATAGAGCGGACTTCGTGGTGGATGCCCTCTTTAGCCTCAGGTGGCACATTCAACAATGCATTTAGTACAATTGGCGCACCGCACATGTGGCTAACCTGATGCTCTTTAATCAACTGCAAGATCTTGACGGGGTCCACCCGACGCAAACATACGTGGGTCCCCGCCATGGCGGTAACTGTCCAAGGAAAACACCAGCCATTGCAGTGGAACATTGGCAGAGTCCACAAGTACACCGGATGCATGCCCATAGACCACACAGCCTGGTTACCGAGCGCGTTAATGTATGCACCACGATGGTGATACACCACACCTTTAGGATTGCCGGTTGTCCCAGATGTGTAGTTCAGCGATATGGCATCCCATTCATTTTCGGGGAATTTCCATTCAAACTGAGGATCACCTTCCTGCAGGAAAGCCTCGTAATCCAGATCGCTAACCTGCACACCCTCACCGTACTCTGGGTCGTCCACGTCAATAACCAGCGGCTTGTTGTCCATAGCGCTAATGGCTTCGCGAATCACTTCACCAAATTCCCGGTCTGCGATCACAGCCTTGGCTTCGCCATGCTCAAGCATGAAGGTAATAGCTTCTGCATCCAGGCGTATATTTAAGGCGTTTAGAACTGCACCAATCATTGGCACACCGAAATGACACTCCACCATGGCCGGAGTGTTGGGCAACATAACGGCCACGGTATCACCCCGGTTAATGCCCCGACCTTTTAATGCAGACGCCAAGCGCCGAGAGCGGTCATAGGTTTGCGACCAACTATAGCGAATGGCGCCATGAATAATGGCTGGATAATCCGGGTAAACGCTGGCGGTACGTTCAATAAAATCAATCGGAGATTGAACGGCGTAATTCGCATCAACGGGGGCAAGGCCCTGATCGAAGATTGAGGTCATTTAGATGGTCCTCTGTGTAAGCCGGTTGTTGTTCTGGCTTAGTCGGAAAAATCGCTAAGGTTGCTATACTTTTGTCTAGTGTAGATGTTAATCAACGACGCCGTTTTCAGAAATTACACTAACGTATAATTGTGTGAACAATGAGCGCGTACCGAAGAGCCATACACTTGGCCCGAGGCTGATATACTGCCCGCCACATAAACCAAAGGGCGGGCAGTAATGACGGCAAGTTCCAGCAACCAGTACGATGTGATCATTATCGGTGGCGGCGCAGCGGGCCTTATGTGCGCGGCCACTGCCGGTTACCGAGGCCGGAAAGTTCTGGTACTGGATCATGCCAACAAACCCGGCAAAAAAATTCTGATGTCTGGCGGTGGGCGCTGTAACTTCACCAATCTCAACAGCTCCCCGAACAATTTTTTATCAAACAATCCGCACTTCTGTATCTCCGCTCTGAAACGCTACACCTCACAGCATTTTCTGGATCTTGTGGAACGCCACGGCATAGAGCACGAAGAGAAAGCCGCCGGGCAATTGTTCTGCAAGGACAGCGCAAAAGAGATACTCGCCATGTTGCTAATAGAGTGCGAATGGGCGGGCGTTGAAATTCGCATGAAGACCCCCGTTAAGAGCGTCGCCAAAGATGCTGAACACTACCGTGTGAATACCAGCTCTGGCACGTTGACCTGTAAATCTCTGGTGATTGCCTGCGGCGGCCTATCCATCCCAACCATGGGTGCGACTGGATTCGGCTACGAGATCGCCAAACAATTCGGGCTCGCGGTTCTGCCCACTCGAGCCGGGCTGGTGCCCTTCACTCTCCACCCTGAGCTGAAACAGCAGTTGGCACCGCTGTCTGGCGTAAGCTGCCCAGTAGAGGCAGCCTGTAACAATCAGCATTTCCGCGAGCCCATGCTGGTTACGCACCGGGGGCTAAGTGGACCGTCGATGTTGCAGATTTCCAGTTTTTGGCAGCCCGGCGATCCGTTGATCATTAACCTGCTCCCGGAGCGCAATATCCTGGAAGACCTGGCATCCCTACGCAAACAAAAACCGCAGTCCACCGTGGCTCAATATCTCGCTCAGCATTTGCCTAAACGTTTCGCACAGGCATTTAACGAACTTTATAACTGGCAAGGCCCGCTTCAAGGCTATAAAAATATTGATCTTGAACAGATTGCAGAAACACTGAGCCAGTGGACGATAAAACCTGCGGGCACTGAGGGCTACCGAAC
>JAKDUK010000129.1 GCA_030457765.1 Marinobacter sp.
CGGGTGATTCGTGTCACTTTTGGGCAAAGCAATCAGTTTGATCACCTTGCTGCCCTGTTGGAACCCATGTTTGATTTCGAAACGTTACAGAAAATTGACAGCCCGCTGCTGAACCGCATGGCGCGAGACCTGAAGTGGCCTGTTATGGATCGTTTAAAAGAGTCGGGCAGGATGATAAGAGGCATGGTGCTTCCGGGCTTTGCCGCCAAGCTGGTCTCCGCTGAACAGTCAGATCCGGCAAAAGGTAATATTTGCCCAGCCTTCAAATTGCGTTTCAATAATGGCGGCACCGGCACCACTGAAAAGGATGTGCTGCACCTGAAGGCTTTTCGAGGCATCACCCGCAGCCAGATTGTTTGTTTGGCTGTTAGTACCAAAGCCCAATCGGATGCCCTGAGCGAACACTTCAGAAAACTGCATTCAGCCTGCCAGCGATTATCTGCGGAAACTCTGGAACCCTGGAAAGGCGTGACGGCAGTCAAACCATTGAAAAATGCCTCTGAGCTGGACGCTCGCCTGACTAAAACACCCCCGGAAAATACCCTGTTGGTGATTGCGATCGACAAATCGGTCGATAAAGCTGAAGTGAGAGACATTGCCTTTCGCCACGGCCTTGCCTGCCAATTCATGCTCACTGACCACCCTCCCAGAACGTATGGCACCAGCTATTATGGAAACTTGGCAGCAGGTGTGTTTAGCAAGGCAGGCGGTTTGATTTGCGGACTGGAAAAGATGCCCGGTGATGTGGATTTATTTATCGGCCTGGATATGGGAGGAGTTTCACAAAGAGCGCCGGGCTCGGCTTTTTTATTCACCCGTAATGGTGCGCAGCTGGGCTGGCAGTTGGCTGATATGCAGGCCGGTGAGCGGTTGGAAGATGAAGCTCTGGCCAGCCTGTTGCGTAAGAGTATTCAGGAATATGCCCGACACCATGGTGGTGATCACCCGCGCAGAGTTGTTGTTCATCGGGATGGCCGGTTTTTTGAGAGTCTTGAAGTCGTTCGGGCTGTTGAGCGCCGGTACGATATTCAAATCAACGTACTGGAAGTCATCAAAAGCGGAGCCCCCATTCTCTTCCGCAAACACCAGCAAGCCGGCAAGCCGCAGTACACAAATCCGGAAGTGGGCGATGTTTACCGTTTTACCGGATTGAACGAGTTGATTCTGGCAACCTATAGCGGCCAGGAGCTTGGGGCTTGGGGTGATAAGGTCAGTGTGCGGCCTCTGCGCTTGCGCAAGCGTTATGGAGAAGAAACACTGGAGACGCTTGCCCGGCAGGTTTTGCTGCTTAGCCGCATTCACGGTGCCTCACTTTATCGTCACCCGAGATTGCCGGTAACAACACACCATGCTGACCGTTTTGCAACGTTGCGGCAGTCATGCAGTCTCGAGGCCCTTTCGCACATGGATCGAACCTGTCCGGTTTATTTGTAGGGTCTCTTTGTAACAAGCTGAATTGATCGGGTATTTTGAGAAATACCTGTTTTTCGAGAGGAGGCATGATCATGGCTCCTCACATCATTCTTGCTGAGAAGGCGGTCAGCATTTCCGCGCTGCGAAACAGTTCAACGCAGACTGAAGGAAAGAGCTTTAAAGCCCAATTTCGCCCACCAGTGGCAAACCTTGTAAAGGATTTTAAGAAGAACAAAGAAGGGCACAGCTGGAAACTTTTGGACGCGGTGACCTTTATGATTGCCCTGCTAAAAGCCTGACGTCCACGGCCTGGCGCGGAACAACGACATAATGATGGCTATGGCTATCGCCACGCAGGCTGCGCGCTCCCGCGAAAAGCATTAGAGCCAGTCAGGTGGCGATGGAAATCCTGCCAATACTTGCCCCAGACATTGAAGTCAGCACCAAATCATCCGGTGACTTGCGTCGCCTTTAAAAGTCCGCCATAGAATATGAAAAGTGCCATGTGCCTGTGAGAGTTCCTGAATATCGGTCGGAATTGATCATCTGTTATAGTGTAATGTCGACTGACCAGTCATGAGCGGTGAACGATATGACATTTAGGCGACTCACTGAAAAGGAGCTGCTGAAAGGTCTTGATGCGAATACGGCTCATGCCGACGAGCTAGCCGAACCGCTCCCTCAAGAGCTAACGCCTCTGGAGCAGCTCAAGGGGTCGGTTAAACGCTATGACGGACCAACCGATCCCGTCTGGGATGAAGATTTTGATTCTGACGGATGTGTGAGCGACGATTTCATGGAAGAGCGAGACCAGCCATCACCGTCCCCTGATAAAGAATAAGAACAATGGCTACTCCCTATATCACTGGGATGACCGCTCTATGCCTCTTTCATCCTGGGCGGACCTGGAAACCCTTTTGGCACTCTGCCGGTCCACCTGATGGGTGGCTCATCGCAGGCCAACACTATTCAAACACATCGTCTTTTTTTGGTGATCATGAGCTGGTTGATTTGTCCGAACTCTTGGCAAAATGGGGCCTTGAGGCACCGATCTGTATCAGTGCCAGTTACGAGCGAGCCGTTTTTGACATTCTGTACAGCCACATTGAACTGAACAATCAAGTGGTACCAAACGTGCAGCCGTCAGATATTGATGACGCTGTAGATTTCAGTCGTGTTTTGGGCTGGGTATCAGAGTGGGAACGGTCTGGACGACTAAAGCGCGGGCCCGCCATGCGGGCATGGCTAGAAACCAAGCAAAGTTGGTAAATAGACTGTCTAAACTAAGACTGCCAAAGGGTGATGCCATCACGAGAAATACATCTTAAAAGATTTGGGTCAACAGCCCGTGACCCCTCAGGGTCTAGCCATTCGGTTTCCCAAACCGGATAAGGCCGAATACGGACACCCGTTTCCAGCGGGATGCCATACGCCACACTCGCCAAGGCAAGCTTCATATCAACAAACGCTTCGAGCCCCGGACATTCTCAACGCAATAGAACTGCTACGTTGGTGTCGCTTTCTGCTCTATAATCACCACGAGCCCGGCTGCCGTAAAGGACTAGACGGACAACATCGAATTCTGCTGAAAGCAATTCTGTAAATTTCAGAGCGGCTTCTCGAAGATCAAGTTGGTTACCCATAACCGTTTGCTCAAGGCCCACCGAGGCGGAGTGTTCCCAGTCGATCATATCCTGAGAAACAGGAGCATCAGGATTACACTGGGCAACCAATTCACTGAGCGTATAAGATTTCCGTTCGGCCATAAGCGGCGTTTTTCAAGACAGTTGGCACTGATTTCTCCGTTTAAGCGACGTCTTTCTCTGGCACTCTCTTTTCCGGATTCAACGTTGTTGAGCCAACGGGCTCACAGTTTCTGATGGGGCGACGGCCCCATCGGCCTGGAGTTCTCTTTTTCGCCTGCTCCAGAACCCGCTGACGCTGGGCGAGGATAGCGGCATCCTCACCACTGTGGCGCTCATGCGGTGTTACGAATCGCAGCTTGCTGTGCTTGTGCTCATGGTTGTACCAGTTGACGAAGCGGTCGACCCAGCGACGAGCTTCCTCCAGGCTGTTAAATCCCGATGAAGGCCATCCCGGACGGTATTTCAGAGTCCGGAACAGGGACTCCGAGAACGCGTTGTCGTTGCTGACCCGGGGCCGGCTGTAAGACGGCAAGAC
>JAKDUK010000130.1 GCA_030457765.1 Marinobacter sp.
GATGCCACCAACAACATCCGATGGTCTACGTATCAGGAACTCAAAAAAGACAAACGCATTGACTGGTTGATTCCCATTTCACTGGGTGACAGTTATAAGGGGTTCCGGGTTGTAGGCACAGACAGCGGGTTTGGGAAGCATTTCCAGTTTGGTCGGGGGCAACATCTAACGCTGGCCGAGGGCCAATGGTTTAGCGGGATTTTCGATGTGGTGCTGGGCGCAGGCGTTGCCAAAACCTTGAACCATGGCATTAACGATAAGATCGTACTTTCCCATGGCGGCGGGCGCACCAGCTTCTCGAACCACAAAGACACCCCCTTCACGGTAACCGGCATTCTTGAGGCCACGGGCACGCCGGTGGATCAGGCGGTCTACATCAGCCTTCAAGGAATGGAAGCTATACACGTAGGATGGGAGTCGGGTGTTGCTATTCCAGGGCGCACACTCACGCCTGAACAGGCGCAAGGCCGGGATTTTACACCCAACGCCATTACTGCCGTTTTTGCCGGGCTGGATCGTAAGATCCTGACATTCCGCGTGCAGCGCGATCTTAATCAGTACACTGAAGAGCCACTCTCTGCCATCTTGCCAGGTGTCGCTCTGAGCGAACTATGGCGCTTGATGAGCCAGTTTGAACGGGCACTGCTTGGCATAACCGGTTTCGTAGTGGTTACCAGCCTGATCGGGTTGATTGCGGTGCTGCTCACATTGCAAGCGCAACGAGCGCATGAGATTGCCATCCTGCGCGCGACCGGAGCTTCCCCCAGCCTGATCGCCAGCCTTTACATCATCGAATGCCTGGCTCTTGCAATGGTAGCCTGCCTGATCTCACTTGCGCTGGGCACTCTCGCGATTTCGATGTTTGGCCCTTGGCTTCTGACGAATTACGGAGTCCAAATACAACTTCGCCCCTTGTACCTTGAAGAATGGGCTCTTCTGGCATCCGTGCCGCTGGCCGCTCTGCTGGTGGCGCTAGCTCCGGCATTAAGCACCTGGCAGCAAAGCCGCTCGCAAGGGTTCGGAAGCTCCGGCGAGTCGTGACGAAAGTTTCGCCGGAAAGTTGAAAACGACGGGCCGCCACGGATGGCACGCCTGTACATTGCCCCGGCTGAACCTTCAAGCGCACTTTTGAGCCACGGTTGTACCTCGTCTTCATTAGGGCCACGATGAGGCTCCAGAAGCTTCATTACATCAGAATCGAGCAGCATCGTTGTGACACCCGCTCCGATGACAACCCCCGGCCGTGCGAGGTGCCAGGCTTGATCGCTACTTTTGAATCCGGTAAGAATGGGTGGATAACCGATCTAGATGCTCCTGATATCAACAGGCCTGTGCACTCATAATCGATTATCAAATACACAAGTGACCAATTAATCTGTCCTGATTTTGCCGCCGCTTGGCGTTTTCAGTACGTCGCTCCTTCAAAAGGAAGAATTATGTGGCTATAATCCGTTTAAGGAACTTTGGCTACTCGGAGCAGGCATGTCCCAGATCGACACAGCAACAAAAATTATTCAGTTTATTCACCATTACAGCGGCCCCGAGCTCTTCGAAGAGCTACCAATCTTGATCAATGAAGCGTTCAAATTAGCTGACGAAGACAGTCGTGGGCGAATTAGGCACTGTGAACTAAGGCAAAGTCGCAAACGCAGCCAAGATCGCTATTTCTACGTTCAGGATGCAGTGTGCAACGCCCAGTCAGGTTGGCAACCTTCAACCCAGGTTACAAACAATGAAGGAGAGTCATACACGGAGTTGGAAACTGCCAACATGCTGGCAACCATTCACGTCCCGTCGAGGTTCAATGGTAAGATCCGCCGCGCCAAGTACAGAGACAAAAATGCTCGCCACAATATTGGTATTTGTGAACAACTGGTTTTTCAGTTAGATGCAAAACATACGCCAGAGAAAACGAAGAATTTCGAGAAGCTCAATTTGCTAATCGTTGCGCAGGCTCCGTCTCCTGAGCAGCAACAGGATAGGCCTACTCATATCCAAATACTTGTGCCTCATGAGAACAACAAAGGATACCATTTGCGAATTGGCATTGATGAACTACTGGCTGGTTTCGCGACAGCCCAGCCACCCGTTGAGTCTGAGGATCAGGCTTGGCCGAAGCTACGTAAGCAAATGCGCCAAGCGGAAAGTGATGAAAGTAATGAACAGAATGATTAAGAGGTGCATACGATCATGAGATCCGGAATTCAAGGCTTCCAGTCACTGCGGCTACAGCAACTTCGTGCTAGCGCAGCAATGACGCAGGCTGAGCTTGCCGACCTCGTTCAATGCGCCAAAGGCAATATCTCTAAATGGGAACAGGGCAAAAGTAGCCCAGAAATCAGTAGTTTTCAAAAAATTTGTAAAGTCTTCGGCGTATCTGAAGCGTGGCTGCTGGAAGCACCGATAGCTAGTCGCAAAACGCAACCCAGCTTCTTTAGGGCACAAAACCAGACTCCAAAAGCTTCAAGAGAGGTTGCCAGAATTCGATTGGATTGGGCTGAGGAGATTTCTTACAAATTACAGGAGAGCCTAGAGTTTCCATTTCTCAATGTGCCGGAGCACAGGGGTGACTTCAGAGCGCTGACGGACTATGAGATAGAGGGTTTAGCTACCGAGTGCCGCCAACTTTGGAAGCTCGGCCAGACACCTGTTGATAATTTGATTAATACCATGGAAAGCAATGGCATCGTAGTCACTCGTGGTAGCTTGGGCTTCGCTAAAATGGATGGAGTATCACGCTGGTCACAGGTGGATGCCCGTCCTTATACATTTCTTTGTATGGATAAAGCCAATGGCTTTAGAACGCGATTTGATTCTGCACACGAGCTAGGTCATATAGTGCTTCATAAAGCAGTTACTGATGCAGACTACCAGAAACACTATCACCTATTAGAAAGACAAGCACACCGCTTTGCTAGTGCTATTTTATTACCTGCGGCCTCATTTTCTCGGGATGTGCAGTATCCAACCCTGGAAACCTTTCTGGTACTCAAACCAAAATGGAAGGCATCTGCTGCAGCAATGATTCGCCGCTGTCAGGATTTGGAAATCATAGGCGAAGATACGGCCTTACGGTTGTGGAAAGCACGTTCGGCCCGTGGGTGGGTACAACGTGAACCACTTGATGAAACGTTAGTGTCTGAAGAGCCTAAACTGCTCGAGCGTAGTGTCAAAATGTTGGTTGAGAATAAAATCTTGAATAAAAATACCTTACGGCAAGTCTTGGGAATGCCTGCAGGTATTATAGAAGAGCTTTGTAACCTCCCCAAAGGTTATTTTGAGCAAGACGACACTAGCAACGTCATTGAACTGCGCTTGAGATCGAATGCTCAGCAACGCTCGAACTCGCAACACAGTAACGGTGGTCGAGTGATTCCTCTCGAGCGAAAGTAGGAACGGAACGGGTTTGGAGGCTTGCCTTGGGGATATAGCTTAGCGTGAAAAAAGTGAAAAGTTACCATCTTTATTAGCATGAAAAACACACCGGAAGGGAAGGTGGTACCTTTCAGTTACCAACTTTATTTTTTTATGTGGACGAAGACGCCCACATAAATGGGTGCTAGGGGAACGTTTTGTTACCAACTTTATT
>JAKDUK010000131.1 GCA_030457765.1 Marinobacter sp.
TTCTCGGCCGCACACTTAAGAATGTGGGAGCCCACCGGGGTTGAGCCGGTGAATGCAATTTTGGAAATGCGCTTGCTGGTGGCAAGAGCCTGCCCTGCTTCGATGCCGTAGCCGTTTACAATGTTCAGAACGCCCGGTGGTAGCAGGTCACCAATAATTTCCATTAACACCAGAATGCTTGCGGGTGTTTGCTCTGCGGGTTTGAGCACGGTGCAGTTGCCTGCTGCCAGGCATGGACCCAGCTTCCAGGCAGCCATCAGGATCGGGAAGTTCCAGGGGATGATCTGACCAACCACGCCCAACGGTTCATGATAGTGAAAGGCCACTGTGTTCTGATCAATCTCACCCATGTGCCCTTCTTGAGCGCGAATGCAGCCGGCAAAGTAGCGGAAATGGTCTGCGGCCAGAGGAATGTCGGCATTCAGGGTTTCCCGCACGGCCTTGCCGTTATCCCAGGTTTCTGCAACCGCTAGCTTTTCGAGATTGGCTTCAATGCGGTCGGCAATTTTCAGAAGGATGTTGGACCGCTCTGCTGCTGAGGTGCGTCCCCAGGCTGGAGCTGCTTTGTGCGCTGCATCAAGGGCCAGTTCGATATCTTCCACTGTAGAGCGCGGAATCTCGCAGATTACATCGCCCGTTACTGGCGTAATGTTTTCAAAATATTGCCCTTTAACCGGGGCAACCCACTCGCCGCCAATATAGTTTCCATAACGAGACTGGAAAGAAACGGGGGAACCATTTTGTCCTGGTTGTGCATAGATCATAGCCTGAACCTCTTATTGTGTTTGTCGCAAAACAACGCTGCCTTTCGCGTTTACCAGTCTAATTTATGCCGCCACCGTGGCTTACTAAATGGTGCGTTGGAAGCGGATATCTCATCCCTTAGTACTAAACCACGCGCCTTAGTTGCTGGTAAGTGCCCGACTTTCATACTCAGAGTATAGATGACTGACTGAGCGAATCAGCTCATAGCTAGCCCCTTCCACACTCTCGAACCGATCTGGGATTGCCGTACCAATGACTTCAGCAGCACTCAATCCCCGGGCAGCCGAGCTGGCCATAACGCCATCCAGCCAAATCAGGTAATCATTCATTTGCAGGAAAGCTCTGTTATCCCTAACCACCGGCCCATGCCCTGGCACAACAACGGAAAAAGGCAACTCCGCCAGCTGCTGCATTTCCGATTGCCATTCCATAAGACCAGGCGTTTGAGGCGTTGTTAACGCCCGGTTAAAAAACACCATATCCGATGCAAACAAAACCCCTGAGATTTCATCCAGAACCACAAGGTCTGCGCCGGTATGCCCTCGCATGGCAATTAAGCGCAGCGTTCGCTTACCAACCTGAAGCGTTCCGGGTTGAACTCGTTGGCTGGGAACGATCACTTCGGTCCCGCGCATCCAATCGCCAATCAATCGATACATGTTTTCTGAAAAAGCTTCTCCATCACGCTCAAGAAGCTGCGCAGATTCCTCAAGCATGTAAAGTGTGTCCGGAGCGAAGGCCTGACTGCCAAACGCGTGATCCGGGTGATGGTGAGTAATCAGCACCTTAATGATTGGCTTGTCAGTGCGACTCTCAATCAGCGTACGAAAGGCTTCGCCGTACAGCCGGGATGGTCCGGTATCGATGACAACCACACCCTCACTCGTCTCGATAAAGCCAGTATTCAGGATATTGCCGCCATTGGCTTTCGAGAAGTTGGCGGTACTGCCGGCGACAACCCATACACCATCAGCAACAGAGGTAGCCGTCAGCTCATAGTTTTTAGGAGCGGCGGTTGCTGCTGCAGTAAGCAAGAGCCACAGGGCGAAAACGGACACAAACCAGGCGGTTTGGCGCTGAGACCTCAAATAACCACTCATCGTGTAGTTCCTCCGATCGCACCCTCAAACCGATAGCCATTGTTATCTTTCATCCAGATGCTCAGGTCCTCACTTGCACCGCCCTTCTCACCCTCAAACTCAAACACAAACATCGGGTTTTCAGCGGCTGACTCAGCCAGCGTCATAGACAGCAACAAAGCTTTTGAGCCTTTTTGCCGCACTTCAACTTTACCCACGTAGAAAGCAGGCACATTGCCAACCATCCCGGAATCCATCGGGTGCAGCAGGCTGGCCTTTATTCGGGTATTACCGTCACTGGAATACAGGCCGGTTTTGAGGGTTCCAAACTCATTCTCCCAGTCAGAACTGCTAATCACTTCACGAGGGGCCGTGCACCCGCCGCCAGCGGCCTCTACAAAGCCACTGTCTATGTGCCACACCCCCTGCTCATCCAGCACAGCCGCCCGCACGCTGCTGGCTTGCTGAACCCGGAAGTTCAGTGAAATAAGCGACAGTCCACCATCGCTACTGTCTGCATTGAACAGAAGAGGCACCGGATTCATATCTACCCAGGTCACAACTTTTGCCACTTCGTGTGGGAACTCCGACAGATTAACGGCCAGTGGTACCTGAGTACTGTCCTCAGCGAATCCCGGCACCGACAGTCCCACCCGATTGTCCACGACAACCTCGACACCCTCGCCCAGATAGCGTTCAATGTTGTACTCCCATAGCGGCGAGCCTAATGGGTCAACCGGTAGCCCTGCCCAGGCGGCTTCAGCTATGAGTAAAAGAGCACATAAACCATATTTAGTCATAACCCGTCTCCAGCTTAACCTTCTCCCCGTCGAAGTATCGTTCAACAGAAGCACAAATCAGTTATCGGAGACAGATTCCACGTACGTCCGGATCGACCAGATAGCCGTCTGTCCCAAGTTGCTCTTGAAAGAAGGCATGCCGCGGTCTGTGCCATTCATCACGCGTCCAATAAAGTATTCATCATCCCACTCGGTCAGCTCACGCAAATCAGGAGTCAAACCACCGGATTGCGCCTCAATACCATGGCAGCCCGCGCAATTGCCTGCGTATGCGCTCTCGCCAATATTGACCGCTTTTTCGTTAAGTTCGCCGTGCTCGTTACCCTCACGGAAAGGATTCTTATTAAGAGCGTCTGTTCCGAGATCAGGAAGATCTCCAGTGTCTACGGGCTGTGGAGTAACATTGCCATGACTGGCAACGGCAGAGGCCCAGGTGAGCGCGCTGGCGCAAATGAGCAATTTAAAAGATGGGGACAGCAACATAATTACATACCTTTTGTTTTGTTGTAGATAGTCAGCAGGTGCAAACTCTGCGCAACAGGGCTTTTCCCAAGTCTAGGGAACCGGCCTCCCACCCCATACACCACTTTGGACTCTGCGCCTTAATCCCTTAGTAGTAACCCTGTAGATCAGGAGCCAAAGCACGAAACACCACGCAATTCGTTAGAAACTGTAAGCCTTTCAGAGCGTTGATTTATCTCCGGGACATTTTCCCGAGCTGAGCCGCCTGTCATCCCGGTTTGTTCGTGAGTTTTTCCGTCGCCTGACGGCTTTGGCCGTGCCAATACTCCCTACGTCAACGCAACCACCCAAGCGTTTGTCACAACAACAATTAAGGGGAAAGTCATGAAAACAGCATTTAAGAAGCGCCCTCTGCTTCGCGGCATTAGCCTGGCAATTTCGCTGAGCTGCGCTGCGGGCATGGC
>JAKDUK010000052.1 GCA_030457765.1 Marinobacter sp.
GCTGATGATTAGCGGTGCCGCCGAAGGGCGTGTTGAGCGCCAGCGGCTTAAAGGCTGGATCGATAAAGGGCCAGGGGTATCATCGGATAACCTGGCTAAAAGTCTGGAGTGGCTTAGGCATACAGACCAACGCTCGCTGTGGTCTCGTATAGATATTCCTGCGCTGCATGTTCGCGGCGAGCGCGATCAGATTGTGTCCATGTGGACAGATGATCTGGAAACGCCGCCCTCAACACTTGCAGTCAGTATACCGGGCATGGCCCATTGGCCAGGTGGAGTATCTGCATCAGACTGTCGTATTGCGATCAACGCTTTTTTGCAGTCGTTGGCCGGAGACGCTTTATGAGCGCAGGTTCTGCAATGTCGCCGCAATTGGCCAGTAAAGCGGACATTGCCCGTGGCTTTGGCAACGCGCGGGCTACCTATGAGGGCGCGTCCCGGCTGCAGCGTCTGATGGGCAATACCATGCTCGAAATTGTGCAGAGCCAGACGCGGCAAAGTGGGTTTTCGGGCCGTGTTTTGGATCTTGGTTGTGGAACCGGCTGGTATACTCGCAAGCTGGCTGAGAATGGGCCGGCTTTTTTTGTGATGGGTATGGATCTTTCGCCCGACATGGTTGCGCATGCTGGCGCAAATGCCTCACCAGACATTGCCTGGGTTACTGCAGATGCCGAGGCGATTCCCCTGCCGAACCAGAGTTGTGATCTGATATTCAGCAACCTCATGATTCAGTGGTGCGCAAACCCGGTTGAGGTTTTGCGAGAGTGCCGGCGTGTCCTTAAACCGGGAGGCAGGCTGGCCGTGTCCACCCTGCTCGAAGGCACGTTAAGGGAACTGGATCAGGCCTGGCGGCTAGCGGACCCAGGTCAGACCCATATAAACCGGTTTGAGCCGGAAGCCGTGTTCCGGGAAGCCGTATCCCGTGAGTTACCGGGCGCTGAAATAGAAACCCGAAACCTGCGGCTACCTTATGCCTCGCCACTGGCTTTGGCAGCAGAGCTCAAGCAATTGGGTGCAGGATACAAACAGGCTGGCAGGCGTCGAACCCTGACAGCGCCGAGTCGTTTGCGAGCCATGTGCCAGCACTATCCCAAACCTGAAACCGGCCCCGCAGAACCTCAGAGCGGCGTGATGGCCAGCTATGAGGCTGCGTGGGTTTATTGGACCTGTCGTGAATCAGGCGACAAGACATAAACGAATAAGAGATGAGTGCAAACCCGTTTATATGGCTAAAAAAACGTTTTTTGTAACAGGCACAGACACCGGGGTTGGCAAAACCATGGTATCTGCTGCAATTCTGGAAGCTGCCAATGCGGCTGGTAAGCGCACATTGGGAATGAAACCGATTGCCTCTGGCTGTGAAAGCACACCAGAGGGGTTGCGCAATGAGGATGCACTTATTCTTCAACAGTCGGCCAGTGAAACCACAGCTTATGATCTTGTAAATCCCGTTGCCCTGGCTCCTGCCATTGCGCCCCACACTGCGGCTGCGCAGGCGGGGCGTGTTATTTCTGCGGACCGTTTGGTGGGGTTTTGCCGTGGTATGCAAATACGCCCGGCAGACCTCTTGTTAATTGAAGGTGCAGGTGGTTGGCGGGTTCCGCTGAATGATCGCGAAACCTACTCAGCCGTGCCGCAACAACTTGGTGTGCCGGTCATTTTAGTGGTTGCGCTCAGGCTCGGTTGTATAAATCAGGCACTGCTCACTGTGGAGGCAATTTGTAACGATGGCCTGGCTTTGGCTGGGTGGGTGGCCAACCATGCTGAGCCTGAGGCCATGAACTGCGAGCAGGAAACCCTGGATTACCTTTTAGCGCATATTCCAGCCCCCTGTCTCGGCGTGTTGCCCTGGGCAAAGGGCGCGCGGCCAGAAACATTAAGCGATAATCTCAGGCTGGATAGGTTGTTTGAAAATTGACCAATAATGTGGCCTAATAGCGTTAATTAATGGTCACGGGAAGCTGCAGTCATGATCAATAATACCCTCGCAGTAGGTGTTCAAGGCGTTCAGGATGGCATGTACGGCATGGAGAATGCCGCCCGAAAAATTGCCCGCGCCGGCACCGATGGCCCCCAAGGCAGTGCCGAAACCGGAAGCAGCCTTCTTGAGCCAATAGTCGATCTCAAGCTTTACGCGCGCAGTGTGGAGGCCTCCGCACAGGTGGTGAAGACGGCCGACGAAACCCTTGGCTCGCTTTTAGATATTATGGTCTGAGTCTTAAGTTTGTGAACCCACTATCGTCACTTCCTGCCATATCCCCATACTCCTCTGGAGTGGGTTCGGGTAGCGCCTCAGCTAACTCGATATCTGATCCGGCATCTAGCCCTAAAGCTGGAGAGTGGCCTGATTCTCAATCCGGCTCGCGATCCAGCTCTGCAACCCCTGCTACCGAATCGCGTAATGCTGACAAAGAGGTTGGTGGGCTTGATGAGGCCCAACTAAAGGAGCTCGCCGAACTTAAAGCCAGAGATCGCGAAGTGCGCGCCCATGAGGCTGCGCACCAGGCAACCGGTGGCCCACACGCAGGTGCCATGTCGCTTACCTATCAGAGAGGCCCGGATGGTGCCCAATATGCGGTAGGTGGCGAGGTGTCAATCAGTATGTCGTCGGTTGATGGTAACCCCCAGGCAACCATCGAAAAAATGCGAACCGTTCGTGCCGCGGCGATGGCACCGGCACAACCCTCCGGCCAGGATAGAGCCGTTGCGGCGCAGGCAATGCAGGTTATGCTGCAAGCTCAGTCTGAGCTTGCGGCAGAGCAAGATGCCACCGATCCAGCAGCAAACGTATCTGCAAGCGACAATCAGGGCTCCTCTGCCCGTTCTCAGGAAAGTGACAGTGAGCAACCTTCCAGAACCGGCCAGCAAGCTCGAAATACCTACCAGAATATTGCTGACTTCGGGTCAGAACCCGCCCCCGGGATGGATGGGTTTTTATCTATATCCATCTGATTTAAGTGTTTGGTAGCCTGCTAATTACAAGGCCGCGTTATTGTTAATGCCTCTTTCGTCCGAAACGGCCCAAAGCTCGGCTATACGGCGTTCATATGCGTGTGTCCCGGGTGTGAGGCATCTCTTTAGAACGTGCGCCAGTGACTAATCTCTACACAAATTGTGCGATCGGCTATTGACAATTCTGTGCCTCTAAACGTATGTTTCAAACAAGTGTTTAACTAATGCTGCAGCGCACAATGTTGCAGTGTCTGAGCAACCCCAAGGCCACAAGCTGTTATATCTTTTCAGCCAAGACCGAAAACCGAGGTGGTTTACATGCCTGAGTACAAAGCGCCCCTGCGTGATATCAAATTCGTAATGAACGAGCTGCTAGACAGCGAGGCCCACTACGCCAGCTTGGAAGGCGCTGAAGACGCCACTCCGGATATGGTTGATGCCATTGTTCAGGAAGGTGCAAAGTTTGCTGAGCAGGTATTGTCTCCGCTGAACGCGGTTGGCGATAACGAAGGCTGCACCTGGAGTGAAGACGGCGTTAAAACGCCAACGGGTTTCAAAGAAGCATACAACCAGTACGTTGAAGGCGGTTGGCCCTCCCTGGCAGCAGACCCTAACTATGGCGGTCAGGGCCTGCCGAATTCGCTTGGCATCGTTATGAGCGAAATGAACGGTACTGCTAACTGGTCATGGGGCATGTACCCAGGCCTGAGCCACGGCGCAATCAACACGCTTGAAGCCCATGGCACCGAAGAGCAGAAGCAAACCTATCTCACTAAAATGATTAGCGGTGAGTGGACAGGTACTATGTGCTTGACCGAGGCGCATTGTGGTTCCGATTTGGGCACTCTGCGCAGCAAAGCCGAGCCTAATTCAGATGGCTCATACAGTATTACCGGCACCAAGATTTTCATCTCGGCCGGTGAGCACGACATGACCGACAATATTGTTCACATTGTGTTGGCACGTTTGCCGGGCGCCCCGTCGGGAACCAAGGGTATTTCCCTGTTTATTGTTCCAAAGTGCCTGCCTGCCGCCGACGGCTCTGCCGGAGATCGCAACGCGGTATCCTGTGGATCTATCGAGCACAAAATGGGTATCCACGGTAACGCAACCTGCGTGATGAACTTTGATGGTGCCAAGGGCTGGCTAATCGGCCCAGAGAACCGTGGCCTGAACTGCATGTTCACCTTTATGAATGTGGCTCGTATCGGTACGGCTATTCAAGGTTTGGGTGCCGCCGAGTTGGGCTTCCAGGGTTCCCTGGCTTACGCCAAAGATCGTCTGGCTATGCGTTCACTGAGTGGTCCCAAGAACCCAGAAGGCATTGCAGATCCGATTATTGTTCACCCTGATGTTCGTCGCATGCTGCTGACTCAGAAAGCGGTCGCAGAAGGCGCTCGAGCACTGATCTACCTGACCGCTCAGAAAGCTGACATTCTTGATCGTGGCAAAACAGACGAAGAGCGCAAAGAAGCTGATGAAACTCTGGGCTTCTTGACCCCAATTGCCAAAGCATTCCTGACCGAGATTGGCTACGAAGCGGCCAACTTAGGCATGCAGGTGTTTGGTGGCCACGGGTACATCTCTGAATGGGGCATGGAGCAGAACGTACGTGATGCCCGTATTGGTATGATTTACGAGGGTACCACTGGCATCCAGGCGCTGGATCTGCTTGGCCGTAAAGTGCTGATGACTCAAGGTGAGTCTCTCAAAGGCTTCACCAAGCAGGTGCATAAATTCTGCAAAGAGAACGCTGATAACGAGCAGATGAAGCCGTTTATCGAGCCGTTGGCAGAGCTCAACAAAGAGTGGGGCGACCTGACCATGAAAGTGGGCATGACCGCCATGAAAAACCGCGAGGAAGTCGGTTCCGCATCGGTGGATTACCTAATGTATTCAGGTTACGCCGTGTTTGCTTACCTGTGGGCCCGCATGGCCAAAATTGCACAGGACAAGCTGGCAGAGGGCACCAGTGAAGAGATGTTCTACACCGCCAAGGTGCAAACCGCTCGCTTCTACTTCACCCGTATGTTGCCGCGTACCAAGGGTCACGCAGTAAGCATGATGGCTGGAGCGGATACCTTGCTGGATATGCCGGAAGACGCTTTCGCGCTCTGATTGTGATACCAATCATGAACGCAGTAGAAAGTTAAACGGCAAATGATGAAAGCCCGAGCTCGTAGGAGCCGGGCTTTTTTCATGAGTTATAGGCGATTTTGCGGTAGAATATACGTCTTAAAAAAATAGCAGAACCGGACACACAGCCCGGTCAGGCGAATGGGTATTAACCTTTTTATCGCTTGCGCAGACAGATTGACTTTGGAACCTGGAGAGTTTGAATGGCCGATTATCAGGCACCTTTGCGTGACATGCGTTTTGTACTGAACGAAGTTTTTGATGCTCCGGCACTGTGGGCCTCATTGCCCAAAGTTGCCGAAAATGTCGACCCGGAGACTGCTGATGCGATCCTCGAGGAAGCGGGTAAAATTACCAGTGGTGTATTGGCACCGCTGAACCGCGAAGCAGACGAACAGGGCTGCAAGTGGAACCAGGGCGAAGTAACTACGCCCGATGGCTTCAAAGAAGCGTATCAAACGATTGTAGAAGGCGGCTGGAATGGCTTGGGTGGCAATATCGAATTTGGCGGTATGGGCATGCCCAAAACACTCGTGGCTCAGTTTGAAGAAATGATGCAGGGCGCCAACATGGCGTTTGGTCTTGCGCCCATGCTGACCGCAGGTGCCTGCCTGGCCATAGATGCCCACGGCAGCCAGGAGTTGAAGGAAAAGTATCTTCCCAATATGTACTCCGGCGTTTGGGCCGGCGCTATGGACCTGACAGAGCCCCATGCGGGAACCGATTTGGGGATTATCCGCACCAAAGCTGAGCCAAATGACGACGGCTCGTTTAACGTGACTGGCACCAAGATTTTTATCACTTGGGGCGAGCACGACATGGCAGAAAATATTATTCATCTGGTACTGGCCAAGTTGCCAGGCGCACCAAAAGGCCCCAAAGGAATCTCCCTGCTGTTGGTTCCCAAGTTTATGGTGAACGAAGACGGCTCCCTGGGTGAGCGCAACGGCTTGGCCTGTGGCTCGCTGGAGAAGAAAATGGGCATCAAAGGTTCCGCCACCTGCGTGATGAACTTTGATGATGCCAAAGGCTGGTTAGTGGGTGACGAGGGCAAAGGTCTGAACGCCATGTTCACCATGATGAACTACGAGCGCCTGGGCGTGGGTATCCAGGGCATAGGTGCGGCGGAAGCCTCCTTGCAGAACGCACGGGAATACGCCATGGATCGTATTCAGGGGCGCGCAGCAACCGGTGCTCAGCAGCCTGAAAAAGCCGCAGATCCGCTTTTGGTACACCCGGATGTTCGCCGTATGCTGCTGAGCATGAAAGGCTATGTTGAAGGTGGTCGTACCTTCTCCACCTACGTGGCTCAATGGCTGGATATCGCTAAATACGCAGACCCAGCGGAAGAAGATCGTCGCAAGCACGCCGAAGGCATGGTGGCGCTCTTAACGCCGGTTGCCAAGGCCTTCCTGACCGATCGTGGTCTGGACGCCTGCATCATGGGCCAACAGGTGTTTGGCGGCCACGGGTTTATCCGTGAATGGGGCCAAGAGCAGTTGGTGCGTGATTGCCGTATTACCCAGATTTACGAAGGCACTAACGGTATCCAGGCTTTGGATCTGATGGGCCGCAAGGTGATTGGTAGTCAGGGTAAGTTGTTCGAGCTGTTCGCCGAAGATGTTGCAGGCTTTATCGAAGAAAACAACAGTGATGAGAACCTGCGTCCATACCTGGAGCCGCTCGCTGCCGCCTTTGAGCGTTTGTCAGACGTGACCGAGCATGTCATCAAGCAAGCTTCGGAAGATCCGAACGCGATTGGTGCCGCTTCAGTAGACTACCTGGATCTGTTCGGTCTAACCGCGGTGGGCTACATGTGGGCGCGTATTGTGAAAGCGGCAGCACCAAAAGCAGGGCATGACACGTCTGGCTTTTACAGTGGCAAGCTGAAAACCGCGCGCTTTTACTATGATCGCCTGTTGCCGAAAACCGTTTCGTTGGCGGAAGGAATTCGCAGTGGCAGTGATTCAATGATGGCTTTAACGGCAGACGAATTCTGATTCTCCTGCCGTTATTTGTAACCTGAAAAGCAGGCCTTCGGGCCTGCTTTTCAGGTTTTACCGGCTGCGTTAAAGGCGTTCAACACCCGCCGGATCTGTAATAAAGGGGTTTTCATTGCCTTGGATGTCTGCAATTTTGTTGTGACGGGAGAGTTCTCTGTCATTAGGAGGGTCTGCTTGGCTCCAGCTTTGAAATACCCTGGATGACCCAAGCCAGGGCAGGTCGTAGGTGCTGACCATATAACTCATGATGCGAGCGACCTCGCCTTTCACTTTATTGGGTGGCTCAAAGAATGGACCGCTTTCCCTAATGCCACAGTCGTCTTCTCGAATGGTTGGCCCAAGATCTTCGTAACGGGTATTGCGCCGCCGAAGTTCGATACGGTTTCGTACGGGGACCATGTTGTGCAGATCAGACGCGATTTGAAGGTAACGGCTGTCCTTCTCGCATTGACGTGAGGTGCCGCATGAGAGCGCGTTGCGTACATCTGCCAGGGGGTAAATATATCCTTCTGTCAGCATCAAACCTTTGCTGGAAAATGTGATACCACAGAAGAATGATTGGCCACCATTGGCGTACAGATTGCCCCAGAACTGATCTTTAATAACTGTTTTCGGATCACCAAACTGTGTGTTCTGACCACTAACCTGTGTAGCGGCTAGCAAGAAAGAAAGTGCAGTTAGGGTGAGACATAGTTTTTTCATGACTCATTTATACCTCCCAGTGTCTATGAACACCTTAGCGAATCAGGCCGCATTAATCACCCGGTCAAGGGAGCCGGTTCAGATCAGTGCCTGGCTGCCAAAAGCGCAGACATATCCCGAAGGTAATGCCAGGGCGAGAGCTCATCAAAGCCTTTTGCGGCGCGATCAACCTGGCTGCAGAGGCTGACGGCCTGTTGTAGTTGCATCGGGTTCAGCCTGCGGGCGGCATGCTCCAGCGCGCGGGCCCGTTGGGGTTGAAACACACCACGTTTTTTGAAAAATGCGGATGGGTTCTCGTTTTTATTGCTGCCAGATTTCAGCTCGAGCAACAGGTTTAGATCCCGGGTTAACACTGCTAGAAGCCCGAGCGGGTTTTCTCCTTCCTGCTGCAGCACGCCTATGATCTTGCCAGCATGGGCTGCCCGGCCGGTAAGCAGTTCTGTAACCAGCTCGAAACCATTGAAGCGGGAGCTGTCTTGAACGGCTTGTTCAATGGCTTCTTCGTCAATGGTTTTGCCGTTGGTAAAGAGGGATAAGCGATCCAGTTCCTGGCTGGCGGCCAGAAGGTTGCCTTCAAGCCGTTCGGCTAGCATGGTCAGTGCGCCGCGGGTAAGGCTCAGGCCCTGGTTTTTAGCTCGCTGCTGAAGCCAGCCCGGAAATTTATCTGCATCTACCGGCCATACAGGTATATGAACACCTTTGGCCTGCAGCTCTTTGTACCACTTGCGCCGGGTTTCAGCAGCATCCAGCCGGGCGCTGATGAGTAGCACAATAATGTCTTCGGGGGGCTGCTGCAGAACCCGTTCCAGCACGGCACGGCCATCCCCAAGCTTTCCCGTGGGTAGGCGGATCTCGATCCTGCGCCGGTCAGAAAACAGCGACATGGCGCTGAATTCTTCTGCAACAGAACCCCAGTCAAGGTGTTGATCGGCGTGGAAGGTGAGTCGATCATGAAAGCCGGCGTCTTTGGCGGCCCCCCGGACCAGGTCACAGCACTCCTGCACCAGAAGCGGTTCATCTCCGGATATCAGATACACAGGCGCAAGGCCTTTGCGAAGAAGCTGGGGAAGTTGGCCCGGGTTTGTCTTCATGGAGTGTCGGTTTGCGTGTTATCCGAGGTGCCAGCCGCTTCATGGCTGGCACGAATGTCCTGGAGTCGTTCCTGTGTAATGGGAGCCAGCCGGAAAATGATCTGCTGCGCCAAACGGTCGCTTAGCTGGCGCCGCAGATTTTCTTCTTCCCGTTGTTTGGCGAGCACGTTGGTTTCGTCGTATCTGTAACTTTCGCTGGCTGTGAGACGAGTGCTGGCGATAATCGGAACCTTGTCGGCACTGATCAGTTCAAGATCTACAGAATGCCGAAGTGTGTACTCGGCCGCCGCTGCCTGAACGGTTATTGCGGAAGCCCGGCGATCCTGCGCAAAGTTCTGGATTTTGAGGTGATAGCTCGCCTTTTCGTCGGATGCCAGCTCCACGCCTCCCAGCTCAAGCTGTTCGCGAACAGATTGGCAAAGGCTTGCAGGCACAGGGGCCTTGCAAAGCAGGTTAAGGGGCTCCAGTGCTGAAGAAACCGGAGGGGCACCCCGTAACTGAAACCCACAGGCCGCCAGACTAACGGCCATCGCGCTGACGGAAATCAGTCGGGCTGCATTTTTGTACAGGGTGCAGAGGCGCATATTAGTTGGCCACCACGTTCACCAGCTTGCCGGGCACAACGATTACCTTGCGAACCGTCGCGTCTGTAGTGAAGCGCACAATGTTTTCATTCTCCAGAGCCAGGGCTTCCAGGTCCGCTTTGCTGATATCGGCCGGAACATCCACCTTGGCGCGTACCTTGCCATTCACCTGCAGAACCACCTGAATCTGGCTGCGAACCATGGCGGTTTCATCGGCGACTGGCCAGGTGGCGTCTACAATCGGGTCTGTGTGCCCCAGGTTTTGCCAAAGTGTGTGGCAGATGTGAGGCACAATCGGCGACAGCATCAGCACGGCGGTTTCCAGCGCTTCCTGGCGGGCTGCGCGGGTTTGTGGCTCGTCACCGCTTAGTTTGCTGACACCGTTCAGCAGTTCCATAACTGCTGCGATAGCTGTGTTGAAGGTCAGGCGGCGGCTGACATCGTCGCTCACCTTGGTAATGGTTTCGTGGGTTTTACGACGAAGATCTTTTTGCTTGTCGTTTAATGCGCTCGCATCCAGTGCGGGGGCAGGGCCACCGGCTACCTGTTCGCTCACCAGGCGCCACAAACGCTTAAGAAAACGGTGAGCGCCTTCCACAGCGCTATCTGACCATTCCAGGGATTGTTCCGGTGGCGCGGCAAACATCATGAACAGGCGCACTGTATCGGCGCCATGGGCGTCGATAATCGATTGCGGGTCAATGCCGTTGTTCTTCGATTTGGACATCTTGGTGACACCACCGGTCATGACCGGCTGTCCGTCTTCCTTGTGCACGGCGCCAACAACTTGGCCCTTTTCGTCTCGCTCAACCGTTACATCTGCGGGTGCAATCCAGGTAGTGCCGCCTTTATCATCTTCGCGGTAATAGGTCTCGGCCAGCACCATGCCCTGAGTCAGAAGTTGTTTGAACGGCTCCGGGCTGTCTACCAGGCCCACATCACGCAGGAGTTTGTGGAAGAAACGGGCGTAAAGCAGGTGCAGTATGGCGTGCTCGATGCCGCCGATATACTGATCCACTGGCAGCCAGTAATTGGCAGCAGCCGGGTCAAGCATGCCTTTGTCGTAATTCGGGCTGCAGAAACGCGCGTAGTACCAGGAAGACTCCATAAAAGTGTCGAAGGTATCGGTTTCCAGAGTGGCCGGTTGACCTTCGAACGTCGTTCTTGCCCACTCAGGGTCGGCTTTGAGAGGCGACTGAACACCGTCCATTTCAACGTCTTCCGGCAAGCGAACCGGTAGCTGGTCGTCCGGTACGGGGCGTTGGGTGCCGTCTTCCAGGGTCATCATCGGAATGGGTGCGCCCCAGTAACGCTGGCGCGACACGCCCCAGTCACGCAGGCGGTAGTTGACGGTGCGCTTGCCAATGCCGGTCTCTTCCAGGTGGTCGGCAATGGCTTCAAAAGCCTCATCGCTGGTCAGACCGCTGTATTTGCCCGAGGAAACCAACACGCCTTTTCCGGAAAACGCCTCTTCCTGCACATCAATGTCGCGACCATCACTGGCGGCAATTACCTGCTTGACCGGCAAGCGATACTTCACCGCAAACTCATGGTCGCGCTCATCGTGCCCCGGCACTGCCATCAGTGCGCCGGTGCCGTAATCGGTGAGTACAAAGTTGGCGACCCAAACCGGAATTTCTTCCTGGTTGAGAGGGTTGATGGCCATGAACCCGGTATCCACGCCTTTCTTTTCCATGGTCGCCATGTCAGCTTCAGCTACCTTGCTGTTGCGGCACTCTTCAACAAACGCTGCAACATCCGAGTGCCGCTCAGCGGCTGCCCTGGCCAGAGGGTGTTCCGCAGCAACCGCCATATAGCTCACGCCCATCAAGGTGTCCGGGCGAGTAGTGTAAACTGTAAGGCCGTCTTCGCTGTCCTTCATGGGAAAGGTCAGTTCAGTGCCCACGGACTTGCCAATCCAGTTACGCTGCATGGTTTTGACCTGTTCCGGCCAGCCATCCAGATCGTCCATGTCGTTCAGCAGTTCTTCCGCGTAATCGGTAATGCGAATAAACCACTGGGGGATTTTTTTCTGCTCTACCAGTGCGCCGGAACGCCATCCGCGGCCGTCAACAACCTGTTCGTTGGCCAGAACCGTCTGGTCGACGGGGTCCCAGTTAACAGTGGCCATTTTTTTATACACCAGGCCCTTTTCATAAAGGCGGGCGAAGAACCACTGTTCCCAGCGATAGTAATCCGGCTTGCAGGTGGCCAGCTCGCGGCTCCAGTCGTAACCAAAACCCAGCTGTTTAAGCTGGTTTTTCATGTACTCGATATTGGAGTGGGTCCACTTTGCTGGTGCACTTTTGTTGGCAATGGCTGCGTTTTCAGCAGGCAGGCCAAACGCATCCCAGCCCATGGGTTGCATTACGTTTTTGCCCAGCATGCGCTGATAGCGGGAGATTACATCGCCAATAGTGTAGTTGCGCACATGTCCCATGTGCAGTTTGCCACTGGGGTAGGGGAACATGGACAGGCAGTAGTACTTCGGCTTACCCGGCTCTTCCCGAACCTCGAAGGTTTTGTTCTCTTCCCAGAACGTGCGTGCATTGTGTTCTACATCGCGGGGATTGTACTGCTCGTCCATACCTGCCATTACCAAAGTTACCCTGTATAAAAAAGATGTGCGAAGCGGTCAAACATTCTAACGCACACAGGGCGTAACAGGTAGCCTGCCAAAAAGCTTAGACTGTGCCATGATGAGAGTTATGGTGAAGGCCGGCGGCAAACTATGAGGAGCAGTCAATGACAGACAATGAGCGAAACCATCTCTCAGGCAAGGCACTTGAAGCCTATGATCGCATGCTTGAGCAGGTACAGGGCCGCCTGCGCACCATGCAGGAAACCACCCTGGAAACTCTGGAAGGGGAGGTGGATAACGCCATCGAGGCAGAGCAGGAACTGGAGGAAATGACCAAGGATGAAATCAGCCTCCTTGGTACCTACCTCCAAAGGGATCTGGAACACCTTATTCACTTTGTTGATGAAACCGGTGAAGGCCTGGCAGAGTGGTTGCAACTTGATATGTCGCTATTGGAACAGCGGCTGACCGAGCGCTTGTTGTCGGTGGCCGACCAGACTCTGGTGGACACACTTGCACTGAGGCAAAAACTGGAAAGCCACGAAGCCGGGCAGTATATCGCCGGTGAGGTTGCCACAGCTGGCATGTTCCAATGCCTGAACTGCGAACACATGCTGTGCCTCACATCCACCAGTCACCTGGAGCCTTGTGATGCCTGTGGGTCACAATACTACAAGCGTGTGACCAGCCACTGGCCACGAAAAGAGAGCTGAATTTATCCGCCGGCAAGCCAAGGACGGCTTGCCCAGGACCTTTAGCGCGACGCAGGAGCAATAAGCGCTAAAGGGCGGAGCCGAGCCTACAGGGATGTACTTGTGGCGTGTTTTGAAAAGCTGCCCGACCTTGGCTGTGTGCTCCCAAGCGGCAGTGGCAGAAAATCAGTCCTTAGGAATAACCCGCTCTCGAACAAACACAATCAAAATCAACGCCAACGTCAACACCGGCCAGGATGCCGTCACCATATAAGGCGTACTGCCACTCGCCTTGAACACTTCACCCGTCAGTACAGCCCGCTCAAACTGCGGAATGCGCGCCGTAATCTGCCCCTTGTTATCAATGATCGCCGTCACTCCATTGTTAGTGCCACGAATCATATAACGCCCGGTCTCCAGCGCCCGCATACGGGCAATCTGCAAGTGTTGCAGCGGCCCCACAGAATCCCCGAACCAGCCATCGTTGCTGATCGTCAGTAACAAATCCGTATTCACCGCGTTGCGTGCAAGAAAATCCGGGTATGCCACTTCATAACAAATAAATGGCATCACCCGAGTGCCATTGGCCTCTAAAGGCCCCTGGTTTTCCGGGCCCCGGGTAAAGCTCGACATAGGTAAGTCAAAAAAGCCGATCAGCCCCCGCAGAATACCCTCAAGCGGAACATACTCCCCAAAAGGGACCAGCTTCTGTTTGTGGTACATGCCTTCGCCGTTGCCGATCGCGGTAATACTGTTGTGAAACGTAAAACCATCGGCCCGCTCACTGTAGCCGTACCAGGGAATGCCCGTTATCAGCGTGCTCTCGTCGCCGAGAGTCTCCTTGATATGATCAATGATCTTACCCGCCTGATCCTGAGGAATAGGAATCGCCGTCTCCGGCCACAGAATCAGATCCGTATCCCAGTAGGTTTCCGTCATGCCCAGGTAGGCCACAATCTGATCCTTCAAAAACTCCGGATCCCACTTGATTTGCTGTGGAATGTTGCCCTGCATAGCTGCGACCGAAGTAGGTTCAGTGCTGAGATCTGTCCAGTCAACGCGGTTGAGTGCCGGTGAAAGAAGCCAGGGAACCAGTGTCAAAACGGCCAGAATACCTGCGCTGGCGTGGCGTTGCTTATACACAAGCCAGCCGGCTGCAAACATGGCAGCACCGCTGGCAGCGATCAGGAAGGTAAGGCCGTGCACACCCATCACCGGCGCCAGCCCCGCCAGCGGGCCGTCGGTGTGGGCGGTGCCCAGATACAGCCATGGAAAGCCGGTTAGCAGCCAGCCGCGCAGCCAATCCCCCAGAATCCAAATTGCGGGGAAGAGGATAAGCCTTCGCACCGGGCTGCCTTTTGCCAGTTTGCCCCAAAACCAGAAGGCCAGGGCAGGGAACAAAGCCAGCCCAGCCACAAACGCAACGGTGAGCAAAACTGAAATCGGGATAGATGTGCTGCCGAACTCACTGATGCTAATGTAAACCCAGCTTGCCCCAGAGCCAAACAGCCCCAAGCCCGTCAGCCAGCCGGCAGAGAAAAGCTTTTTCGCTGCACATGGAATGGTAACCAGCAAAATAAGCAGCATGGAAACAGGGCCAAGCCACCAAAAGTGGAACGGCGAAAAGGTTAGAGTCTGCAAAACGCCGGCAACCACAAGGGTTGCGGCACTTAGCCAGCGGCTGGAGAAAAGCGGGTGAACTGGGGTAACAAGGGATTCAGAATTGTCATTGCTCACTACGGGTTACCTGTAACAGACGGATGACGCGATTGTCGGCGTTGGCAATGGTAAAGCACAACCCGCCGAATTCAACCGTTTCTCCCCGTCTGGGCAGGTGCCCAAATTCTTTGAGCACAACGCCGCCAACGGTGTCGAACTCTTCTTCATCCAATCCGGTATTGAAAAACTCGTTAAAATCGTCAACCGGTGTGACGGCTTTTACGGCGTAAGAGCCGTCGCCTCGCGTCTTGATGTGTGTTTCTTCGTCGAAATCGTGTTCATCCTCGATCTCGCCAACGATCTGTTCCAGAACATCTTCAATGGTTACCAGACCTGCTGTTCCGCCGTATTCATCCACAACAATGGCCATGTGATTACGGTTTTCCTTGAACTGCTTGAGAAGCTGGTTCAGGCGCTTGCTCTCGGGAACAAACGTAGGCGGGCGCAGTAGTTCGCGAACGTGTGACCAGTCCATATCATCATCGAGGGCTAGCGGTAGAAGATCTTTGGCCAGAAGAACACCAACAACATCATCCTGGCTGTCGCCAATAACCGGAAACCGGCTGTGGGCAGAGGCGATGATTTCATCCAGGTACTCTTTCGGATCCTGAGAGGCCCGAACGGTGACCATTTGCGAGCGTGGGATCATGATTTCTTCCACCCGCATGTCGACCACTTGCATCGCGCCTTCGATGATGCTCATGGCATCCACATCGATGATAGCCTGGGATTCGGCATCCCGCAGGAGTTCCAGCACGTCTTCTATGGATTCAGGCCCACTGGAGAAGGCATGTGATATACGCTCCAGCCAGGACCTGTTGCTGCCCTGACTGTGACTCGACTGGTCGTCGCTCATGAGTCTTTTACCGTTTCCTCTGCTGCGTAGGGATTGCCGAACCCAAACTGTGCCAGCAATCGGATTTCCAGGGCCTCCATGGCCTCTGCGTCTTCGTCATCAATATGATCGTAGCCCTGAAGGTGCAACATACCGTGCACAACCATGTGTGCCCAGTGAGTTGCAGGCTTCTTTAGCTGTTCGCGGGCCTCGGCTTCTACGACCGGCGCGCAAATAACCAGATCCCCGGCTAATGGCACCGTTATACCGGCTGGGGCTTCAAATGGAAAGGACAACACATTGGTTGGTTTGTCCTTGCCACGGTACTGATGATTCAGCGCCTGGCCCTCTTCAATATCGACAATGCGAATGGTTACCTCAGAGGGGTCTTGCCCCAGCCAGGCTGCTTGAGCCCACGCCTGAAACAGGGATTCATCCGGCAGGCCAGGTCCGGAAAACATGTTTTGAAGATCAACCGTCAGTTCACTCACTGTTTACGGTCGCTCCCTTTATCGTGCCCGTCATCAAGGGAGTCGTAGGCTTCTACAATCCGTTGAACCAGAGGGTGGCGGACAACGTCTTTGGCTTCAAAGCGGGTAAAGCCTATGCCTGTCACCTTGCTGAGTACGCCTGCAGCATGAATCAGCCCCGAATTCTGACCACGGGGCAGGTCGACCTGTGTGGTATCGCCGGTGATCACAGCTGTGGAGCCAAAGCCGATCCGTGTGAGGAACATTTTCATCTGCTCACGGGTGGTGTTCTGGCTTTCATCCAGAATAATAAACGAGTTATTCAGCGTGCGACCACGCATGAAGGCCAGAGGCGCAATCTCGATCACGCTTTTTTCAATTAGCCGTGTAACGTTATCGAACCCGAGCATTTCGTAGAGGGCGTCGTATAGCGGTCTCAGATACGGATCTACTTTTTGCGCCAGATCCCCGGGCAAAAAGCCAAGTTTCTCGCCTGCTTCAACAGCCGGACGTACCAGCAAAATCCGTTTAACCTGCTCGTCTTTCAGAGCTTCCACCGCACAGGCAACGGCCAGCCAGGTTTTACCCGTGCCAGCAGGGCCAATGCCAAAATTGACATCGTGGGAGCGAATGCTGTGTACATATTTTTGCTGATTCGCCCCGCGGGGTTTGGCCACGAGTTTCGGGGTTTTGATGGTGGTGACGGCGCCATCGAAGGGGACATCTTCGGGCAGTCGTTCGAACCCGGTTTCCCGGATGTATAGATGAACGGTATCCGGTGAAATGTCTTCGGTGGCTTCGGTTTCCCGATACAGGTGCCGGATGACTTCTACGGCAGCGGCCACATGTTCGGTTTCACCTTCCACACGAAAATGATGGCCGCGGCGGCCAACTTTGACCTGCAGGCGTCGTTCGATGTGTTTCAGGTTCTCGTCAAACTGGCCGCATAGAGTGGCCAGTCTGCGCTGATCTACTGGATGTAAATCGAATTGTCTGGAATCGTTGGTGTTCAAATTTTCTCCGTTTTACTCCCGGGTTTTTGGGAGTATGCATATCTTGTATGGGTGCTTCCGGTATGGAGTGGGGGCTACCTCCCAAAAAACGCCCGTGAATACGTCCATGTAGGGCTCGGTCGGGCCATCCTTGGCCCTCCACGTTTTTGGGAGGTAGCCCCCACTCCATACCTTTGTAAACTATGTGCAGTCCGCCAACATAAAAAACAAGTGCAGGGAATTGTTTACTTTAATATAGGGCCTGCTGAATCAGGGAGATAAAAGACTGTAGGTCTGGTTTATTTGCATGCTGCATTCATGTTTGCCGAGAGCGTTGGGGGGCCCCCGCCCCAAAAATATTACGGCGACGGAGGGCGCGCCCCACCCACTTCCGGGGCG
>JAKDUK010000012.1 GCA_030457765.1 Marinobacter sp.
TGTCCCGTGGCCAAGGTGAAAATCTTGAAGCCATGGCAGCAGCACTGGAAATTGAAGCCAAAGATCGCAGCGAGTTTTATCAGACTCTAAACGCTAATTTTAATACAATTTTTCCAAGTTCTGACACTACGTCTGGTGAGGCCGTAGGCACCATTGTTGGTCTACTGGAAAAGAGTGAGTCTCTGAGCAAATATGTAACGGCCTAAAGGGTACCAGCGAGCCATGGATGGCTCGCATTCCACGCCATACACTTCCAACCCGACCGGAACCCACACCTACTCATGGGTAAACTGCTTTACTTTGGGCCAGCCATTCTTTGGTTTTTCGCTGGCCTGCCTATCCAGGCTTACGCTCAAACCGCCACAAATTCACTACACCTGAACCCGGCTTGGCTCACACTCGTTCATTACCAACCTGATGTGTTTGGCAGCGGTTTTACCAGCCAAGCTGATGACCCGACATTTTTCTTGAGCGAACACGGCAAAACTTCACCCAAGGCAGAACTGAACGCAACACTGGAAGCAATCCAACAGCCGGGGGAAGGCAACCAACATGCCCGATGCCGCTTCCCGGCCCGAGACGCATGGCTTCGCGAGCAGCTGAATTTACCGAAAAAACAGATCAGGTGCCCAGACTACGAAGCGTGGACAGGCACTCTCAATACACAAAGCATTACTTTGGTGTTTGCAGCTTCGTACCTCAACAGCCCGTCATCCATGTTTGGCCACACCTTCCTAAGGCTGGACCCACCGCAGCAAGATGAGAAAACCAGCCTGTTACTTGCCAATACAATTTCTTATGCCGCGAATGCGCCCGACCAAGACAACGAGTTGCTCTTTATTTATCAGGGAGTCTTTGGCGGATATCCGGGTACCACTACCGTGCAGCCTTACTACGAGAAAATTCGGCTCTATTCAGATATCGAGCATCGGGATTTATGGGAATACAAACTCAACCTAACCAAACAAGAAGTTGATTCGATGCTCGCCCACGCTTGGGAAATTCAGGGGCGCAACTTTGATTACTTCTTCTTTGATGAAAACTGCGCCTATCGACTGCTTGCACTTATTGATGCAGCCCGCCCCGGCACTGAGCTGCTAGAGCAAGTAACCACACACGCCATACCTTCAGACACGGTACGCTGGGCTGTCGACAAGGATCTGATAGCAAGTGTGCATTATCGGCCATCCGCCGCAACATCTGTGGCCTATAGCTTGTCAAACCTCCCCGGAGGGCACCAGAAGCTCGCTGCTGCTTTAGCGAATGGAGATATCGCTCCCAATAATGAGAAAGTCCAATCTCTAAACCCCAAGAAAAAAGCCAAGCTACTCGATGCCACCTATGATTATGTACGCTACCGTAGCGAGGCAGACGACTGGCCAACAAATATTGCGGCCCCTCTGTCACACGCACTGTTGCTTGAGCGCAGTAAAATCGACGGTGTTGCACCACCCATATTGCCGCCAGAGCCCCCTGTACGTGATGACCAGGGCCACGATACGCTTCGCGTGAGCCTGAGTGCCGGACAACTGGCGCATCGAGAATTCACCCAACTGACATTCCGGCCAGCCTATCATGATGTTCTCGACCCACCCGCAGGCTACCGCAGTGGCGCTCAGCTGCAGTTTTTTCGCCTGGATGCTCGCCTTTACCACGACAACGACGAACTGCAACTTGAACAACTTACGGGCCTCGAAATCCGCTCTCTAAGCCCGAGAAACGCCTTTTTCTCACCACTGTCCTGGCAAGTAGGCTTTGGTGGCCGCCGCACCGATACTGGCAGCAAACGAGTTTTAACACCTTATCTAGAAGGTGGTGCAGGTGGCAGCTGGTCTTTGGGCCAAGGAACCCAGGCCTTCGCCATTGCCACCGCTGACCTGGAAATCGACGACGACCTGCGCCGAGGCTACGATGCGGCACCCGGAGCAGATATCGGCTTGCTGCATCAAAGCGACTATTTCAGTTTTTCTGGTGGTGTAAAAACCAAAGCCTGGATCGTAAGCGGCCAGCACAGGCAGGATCAGCTATACGCGAAGGCCAACTGGCACATAGGCCGAGAATTTAGTCTGTTTGCAGAATTTACACGGGAAGATCACTACGACAGGTACCAAAGCACATGGCAAGCCGGCTTGCACACCTACTTCTAACAATGCACAACCTGAAAACACCCATTTTGGCATTGTTGCTCTTATTCGCCATGCTCCTGCAAAGCGGCTGCAGTAGCCTGTTTTTCTACCCGGACCAGACTACTTACATAACCCCGGATCGCCTTAACCTGGCTTATGAAAACATCTACCTGGACACTGCCGACGGTGAAACCCTTCACGGCTGGTGGCTACCGGCTGAGGGCCAGCCTAACGGCACTATTTATTTTCTCCATGGCAACGCCCAAAACATCAGCAGCCATCTGCTCAACGTAGCCTGGCTGCCCGCAGAAGGCTATAACGTGTTCACCATCGACTATCGAGGCTACGGCAAGTCTACCGGCGCACCGGACATAGAAGGTGCTCTCCACGATTCCGAAATCGGGCTGCGATGGCTCATGAGTCAAGGGAACTCTCAAAACACACCTGTAGTTATCCTCGGCCAAAGCTTAGGCGGCGCACTGGGGCTTACCCTGGCTAGCGAATGGGTGCAAAGAGGCGAAACGCCTGAACTCGCCGGCGTGATTCTGGACGGGACCTTCTCTGGCTTTCGCGGCATAGCCAAAGAAAAGCTTGGAAACTTCTGGCTAACCTGGCCCTTCCAGATACCTCTGAGCTGGACCATCCCCGACGACTACGAAGGCGTAGACCAGATTGCCAACATCAGCCCTGTGCCGCTTATGATCATCCACAGCGTTCGTGATGGCATCATCCCCTTCCACCACGGCCAGGTACTCTATGAGGCCGCCGGTGAACCAAAGCAGTTCCTGCAAACAGATACACCCCATGCGGCGACGTTTATCATTCCCGCTTATAGGAACTCGGTACTCGAATTTTTGGGGCAGAACTAAGTTTGCAGGCGGCAGGTATTGGGTAGGGCTTTTCAAAACTGTGCGGAGCCATGGATGGCAGAGCCAAGCGTACAAGGACGTATTCACAGCGTGTTTTGAAAAGCCCTACCCAATACCTGCCATCTCCGAGCTAGAGGCCAAAAAACAAAAAACCCGCCAATCCAAAGGAAAGGCGGGTTTTTAGTAGTGACTAGCTATCAGTCAGTAAAGTCAGTCGGCTGCTCGCCTTCTTTAACTTCCTTCATGGACAGCTTCACACGACCACGATTGTCTACATCCAACACCTTGACCAGAACTTCCTGACCTTCGCTCAGCTCATCAGTTACGTTCTCAATCCGGCGCTCGGAGATCTGGGAAATGTGCACTAGACCATCCTTGCCAGGCAGGATATTAACAAAGGCACCAAAGTCTACAATGCGCTCAACGCGACCCTTGTAAATAGCACCTACTTCAATCTCGGCGGTGATTTCCTTAACACGGTTAACAGCTGCCTGAGCGGCTGCCTGATCCTCCGCGTAAATCTTCACATTACCATCGTCATCCAGATCAATAGAGGCGCCAGTCTCGTCACAGATAGAACGGATCATGGAACCGCCCTTACCAATAACATCCCGAATCTTCTCAGGGTTGATCTTGATCGCAGTAATGCTTGGAGCACGTGAAGATAGCTCAGTACGCGACTCAGAGATAACTTTGCTCATCTCACCCAGGATGTGCTGACGTGCACCGTGCGCCTGCTCCAGGGCAAGCTCCATGATCTCGTCGGTAATGCCCTGGATCTTGATGTCCATCTGCAGTGCAGTGATACCGTCTTTAGTACCGGCTACCTTGAAGTCCATGTCGCCCAGGTGGTCTTCATCACCCAGGATGTCGGTCAGAATGGCAAACTTGTCACCTTCCTTAACCAGCCCCATAGCAATACCGGCTACTGGTGCCTTCAGCGGCACACCAGCGTCCATCAACGCCAAGCTTGAACCACAAACAGACGCCATGGAACTGGAGCCGTTGGATTCGGTAATTTCAGACACCGCACGAATGGCATACGGGAACTCATCCATAGTTGGCATAACAGCCATCACGCCCCGCTTGGCCAAACGACCGTGACCCACTTCACGACGGCCAGGGGTGCCAACACGACCGGCTTCACCTACAGAGTACGGAGGGAAGTTGTAGTGGAAAAGGAACGGATCCTTACGCTCGCCTTCCAGTGCATCGATAGTCTGCACATCGCGTGACGTACCCAGGGTAGTGGTAACAATCGCCTGAGTTTCACCACGGGTAAACAGTGCAGAGCCGTGAACGCTCGGCAGAATGCCCACTTCGATTTCGATCGGACGAACGGTTTTGTTATCACGACCATCGATACGTGGCTTGCCATCGATAACCTGCTGGCGAACAACGGTCTTCTCAACTTTTCCGAAGTTCTTTTTGACTTCGTCAGCGGAAGGCTGGCCTTCCTCTTCGCCTGCCAGTTTTTCAACGGCTGCCGTTTTGATCTCACCAAGACGAGCGTAGCGTGCCATCTTGTCGTGAATGCCATAAGCTTCTTCGATAGCGCCGGCAAACTCAGATGTGATCGCACCAAGCAGCTCGGTGTTTTCAGCAGCTGGCTGCCAATCCCAGCTCGGCTTGCCGTTTTCAGCGGCGAATTCCTTGATTGCTGTCACTGCCGTTTGCATTTCCTGATGAGCAAACAGAACGCCGCCCAGCATCTGATCTTCGCTCAAGCCTTTGGCTTCAGACTCAACCATCAGAACTGCGTCCTCAGTACCTGCAACGATCATGTCCAGCATGGAGGTTTTCAGGTCTTCAAAGCTTGGGTTCAGGAAGTAACCCTTCTCGTCGGTGTAACCCACACGGCTTGCGCCGATTGGGCCAGCGAAAGGAATGCCAGAGATTGCCAGGGCGGCGGAAGCAGCCAACATCGCGGCGATATCCGGGTCCTGGTTCTTGCTGGACGACATAACCGTACAGATAACCTGCGTTTCGTTCATGTAGCCGTTCGGGAACAATGGACGAATCGGACGATCGATCAAACGGGACGTCAGGGTTTCTTTCTCGGAAGGACGACCTTCGCGCTTGAAAAATCCACCCGGGATTTTGCCAACGGCATAGGTTCTTTCGAAATAGTTAACAGTCAGCGGAAAGAAAGGCTGACCCGGCTTGGCTTCCTTGGCACCAACAACGGTACCCAGAACCGAAATATCACCCACAGTGACAAGAACGGAACCGGTAGCCTGACGGGCAACACGGCCCGTCTCCAGAGTGACGGTTTCGCCACCCAGCTCAAATGATTTTTTACGCGGTTGCAGATCCACAACGAACTCCTGCGTTATCTGTTCAGAATGAAAGTAGTGTGTCCCTATAGGCACCTGCCTGAAAGCTAACAGGCTGTTGTAAAACCCCGGCCAGGCAACTGGTACGCTCTCGTTGCGTACCGCCCGGGCTTTCAACAACCTGCTATCAATTTCGGCTTCCCCAATACGACAGGAAATCCCAGGTTCACTAAAGTACGTAATGCGGTGTTCTAAAGCACAACCGGCAGGCCCCCTGCGGAACCCACCGGCTGGTGGCTGCTATCGAAAATTTCCGAAAGCTGCCGTCAGGTCCTAAGACCTGATTAACGACGTAGCCCAAGACGCTTGATCAGTTCCAGGTACCGGTCAGCGCTCTTCTTACGGAGGTAGTCCAACAGTTTACGACGCTGGTTTACCATCCGAATCAGACCACGGCGGGAATGGTGATCTTGCTTATTGGCCTTGAAATGATCCTGCAGCTTGTTGATGTTGGCGCTCAACAGTGCAACCTGCACTTCCGGGCTACCGGTGTCACCTTCAGCTTGCTGATAATCTTGAACGATCTGTGCTTTCTCGTTGGCAGAAAGTGCCATAACTCACCTCATGTTTGCGATGCGGTTAAATCCGGCCGGACCGCGCATCTCTACAGCCCGGCTATGCAGCGGTAGAACTATTTTTTACCGCTGTTACTTACCAACCTGCGAGGCACCAATTGGGTTTCCTCGTCTTCTGGCAATGCTTCTGCAAGCCCCACGAAACCTTCGTTGCCATATATGCGCACGAAGCCCTCAAAGGCTCGACCCGGTATTCTAACCGGTTGTCCATTCAATATCGACACCAACGGCTGGCCACTCAAGCGGTGCTCCGGGAACATCGAAAGCGCTGCATCCGGGGCAACTAGCAGGCCGTCGAGACTTTCGCCACGCTCGCGAATCGCCTCTAAATCGGGTACTGGGTGGGCATTAGCCAGTGTAAACCCGGCCGCGAGTGTGCGCCGCAGCGCATTCACATGCGCACCACAGTCGAGCATTTCGCCAATATCCTCAACGAGTGAGCGAATATACGTACCCTTGGTGCAAGTGACAGCAATGTCTATTTCGTTTTCACGAATGTCCAGCAGCTGAAGCTCGTAAATAGTGACCGGGCGTGCCGGGCGCTCTACTTCAATGCCTTCGCGAGCGTATTCGTAGAGCGGGCGGCCCTTGTGCTTGAGGGCGGAATACATAGACGGGACTTGCTGGATGTCGCCACGGAACTTCTCAAGTACAGGCTCGATTACCTCTGGAGTAAGGTTTTCTGGCACTGGCCTTTGCGAAACCACGGCACCTTCGGTGTCGCCAGTTTCGGTACGCTGACCAAGCCGTGCCGTGGCAATGTAAGCCTTGTCACTATCCAACATCATCTGCGAGAACTTTGTAGCCTCACCAAAGCATAGGGGCAAAACCCCTGTAGCGATCGGGTCAAGAGCTCCGGTATGGCCAGCCTTAGCTGCGCCATAAAGGCGCTTTACCTCCTGCAAAATACCGTTGGAAGTAATGCCGGCCGGCTTGTCGATAACCAGAATGCCATTAACCTCACGACCTTTACGTCTGCGGCTCAATCGTCTGTCTCCGGATTACTCGGATTTTCGTCGTTACGTTCCACAGCAGGCTTATCACCCACCGCTTCCCGAATAAGGTTGTCCATTTTGCGGCTATAACCCTGAAGCGCATCAAAGTGGAAGCGAAGCTGCGGCACAACCCGCAGCTTCATTGCTCTTCCCACCTGGCCTCGCAGAAACCCGGCTGCTCTGTTCAATACCGAAACAGACTCTTGTACTTCAGGGGATTCAGCGGTTAGCTCTTCGGTTGACAGCAAAGAAACGTAGATGTCGGCGTAGCCAAGATCACGACTGACCTTGACTGCGTTGACCGTCACCATTCCTAGCCGCGGATCCTTAACCTCGCGCTGAATCAGCTGAGCAAGCTCACGCTGCATCTGATCGCCTATGCGATCAATACGACTGAACTCTCTTGCCATTAGGCCCCCGTAGACTCGAGCTTACGCTCGACTCTGACGCGATCGAAGACTTCGATTTGGTCGCCAACCTTCACATCGTAGCCTTTAACGCCGATACCGCATTCCATACCGTTACGTACATCGGAAACGTCGTCCTTGAAACGGCGCAGCGATTCCAGCTCACCTTCAAAGATAACCACGTTGTCACGCAGTACACGAATGGGCTTGTTCCGGTGTACGTTGCCCTCAGTCACCATGCAACCAGCAACCTGGCCAAACTTCGGTGAGCGGAACACGTCGCGAACGTCGGCAATACCGATAATGTCCTCACGGAATTCTGGCGCCAACATCCCCGTCAACGCTGCTTTCACATCGTCCAGCAGGTTATAGATGATGCTGTAATAGCGCAGATCCAAGCCTTCTTGCTCAACCAGACGCTTTGAGGCTGTGTCGGCACGCACGTTGAACCCGAAGATAACGGCATTCGTGGCCATAGCCAAGCTTATATCCGTTTCGGCAATACCACCAACGCCGGAGGATACAACCTTCACTTGCACTTCGTCGTTACCCAGATCCTGTAGCGACTTGGTAATCGCCTCAAGGGAACCGCGTACGTCTGTCTTAAGTACAACGTTAAGAGTTTTAACCTCGTCTTTGCCCATGTTCTCGAACAGGTTCTCAAGCTTGGCCGCTTGCGCCCGCTGCAAACGCTGCTCGCGCTCACGAACATGGCGGAATTCAGCCAGCTCTTTAGCCTTGCGCTCATCCGCTACTGCAAAGAACTCGTCACCGGCGTTCGGCGTGCCATTAAGGCCTAGAATCTCAACAGGAATAGACGGCCCGGCCTGCTTCACCTGCTTACCGGCTTCGTTGGTCATGGCGCGCACCTTACCGAAGTAAGAGCCTGCAACAACCATTTCGCCCTGCTTCAGGGTACCGTTCTGGACTAGCACAGTAGCGACAGAGCCACGCCCGCGCTCCAGGCTGGACTCAACCACAACACCATTGGCAGGCGCGTCTGGCGAGGCCTGAAGCTCAAGAATTTCAGCTTGCAGCAAAATTGCCTCAAGAAGCGTATCAATGCCTTCGCCCGAATGCGCCGAGATTGGCACAAACTGAACGTCGCCACCCCATTCTTCAGGGATTACGTCGATCGCTGATAGCTCGTTCTTCACACGGTCGGTATCTGCCTGTTCTTTGTCCATCTTGGTGATGGCAACAACGATAGGCACATCAGCAGAGCGAGCATGCAGTACCGCTTCTTTTGTCTGCGGCATAACACCGTCGTCTGATGCCACGACCAAAATAACAATATCGGTGCACTGGGCACCACGGGCGCGCATGGCAGTGAAAGCCGCGTGGCCCGGGGTATCCAGGAACGACACCATGCCATGATCGGTTTTTACGTGATACGCACCGATATGCTGGGTAATGCCGCCGGACTCTCCAGAAGCAACCTTGGTGCGACGGATATAGTCCAACAGCGATGTTTTACCATGGTCGACGTGGCCCATCACACTCACTACGGGAGCGCGCTTGACCTTCTCCTTGCCTTCTACTTTGAACTCGCTGAGCACTTCGTGCTCAAACGCATCGTCGCTGATAGGCGTGGCCTTGTGGCCCAGCTCTTCAACGACCAGTGTTGATGTTTCCTGATCCAGGGCCTGGTTGATGGTTGCCATCACACCCATTCCCATCAATGCTTTGATAACATCGCCTGATTTGACCGCCATCCGCTGGGCAAGATCACCAACGGTAATGACTTCAGGAACTTCCACTTCTCTGACCATTGGTTTGGTCGGCCTCTCGAAGCCATGACGCTTCTCTTTGGGTTTCTTTTTCGCTCGCAGCGGCTTACGCAGGGTGCTGCCATCGTCGTCTTCCGAAATCGCTGCGGCTGCATCCGCCGGGCGGTTACGCGGCCCACGATGGCCAGCCTGTTTTTTCTTCGGCTTACCGTCTTCTGCGTCTTCGCCGCGCCCACGAACTGCTTCTTTCTTTTTCTTGGGCTTACGGCCCTTGCCCTCTCCTTCGGGAGGCGGCATTGGCATATCTTCCGGAGCAGCAGCCGGTGCTGGCTCTGGAGCTTTTTTCGGCTCGGCCTTTTCGGCGGGCGCTTGCTCTTCAGCGGCAGGCACATCTTTGCTCGCCACCTCAGAAGGAACTTCCGCTTCTACAGGCGGTGTTTCTACATGCGCCGGCTGTTCCGCTTCTACCTGCTCCACTTTCTGCTCTTCCTGAGCCTCTTCCGGTGCCGCAACGCCCTCTTCTGGCTTCGCCTCCGCACGTTTCACATAGGTGCGGCGTTTGCGCACTTCCACGTTAACCGCTTTGGCCTTACCGGCCTTGAGTGTGGTTGTGGTTTTGCGCTTCAGCGTGATTTTTTGCGGCTCGGCATTTGCATCACCGTGGGCCTTTCTCAGATAAGTCAGCAGCTGCTGCTTCTCATCGCTGGACACAGAATCGTTTTCTGAGCGAGCCTTAAGGCCAGCTTCGACAATCTGTTTCAGCAAACGATCCACGGGAGCGCCTACATCTTCGGCCAGTTGTTTTACCGTTACTTCAGCCATACTGGTCTCCTCCCGAATTAAGCCTGGTCTTCAAACCAGGGGGCACGTGCGGCCATAATAAGCTGCCCTGCACGCTCTTCATCCATACCTTCAATATCAAGCAAATCGTCAACCGATTGCTCAGCCAAATCTTCCATCGTACGTACACCCATGCCGGCAAGTTTGAACGCCAGGCCACGATCGATCCCTTCCATACCCAGAAGGTCTTCTGCCGGCTCGGCGCCGTCGAGGGCCTCCTGACCAGCCAGGGCCTGATTCAATAAGGCGTCTTTCGCGCGTCGGCGAAGCTCTGACACAGTGTCTTCGTCAAAACCTTCAATCGCCAGCATCTCGTCCATGGGCACGTAGGCGACTTCCTCGATAGAGGTAAAGCCTTCTTCGATCAGCACACTCGCGAATTCTTCATCCACATCCAGGTGAGCTGTAAAGTGCTCAACCAGCGTGTTGTGCTCTTGCTCTTGACGCTCGCCGGCTTCTTCTTCGGTCATTACGTTCAGCACCCAGCCGGTAAGATCCGTCGCCAGACGAACGTTCTGCCCGTTGCGCCCAATGGCCTGGGCCAGGTTATCTTCCGCAACCGCCACTTCCATTGTGTGGCGATCTTCGTCGATCACAATAGAGGCCACTTCTGCCGGCGCCATGGCGTTAATAACCAATTGGGCCGGGTTATCGTCCCACAACACTATATCTACACGCTCTCCGCCCAACTCATTGGAAACGGCCTGAACGCGCGAGCCACGCATACCTACACAAGCGCCGACTGGGTCAATGCGGCGATCGTTGGTTTTTACAGCAATCTTGGCGCGCGAACCTGGATCCCGGGCGGCGCCACGGATCTCGATCAGTTCTTCGGCAATTTCAGGCACTTCTATACGGAACAACTCCACCAGCATCTGTGGTGCAGATCGACTGAGGATTAGCTGGGGGCCACGGTGGTCTGTGCGAATTTCCAACAGTAGCGAGCGAACCCTGTCACCCATGCGAAATGTTTCGCGAGCAATTAAATGTTCTCTAGGCAGCAGCGCTTCGGCGTTGGCGCCAAGATCAACAATCACGTTATCGCGGGTAACCTTTTTAACAGTACCCGAAACAAGCTCACCCACACGGTCGCGATAGCTGTCGACTATTTTGCTGCGCTCAGCCTCACGAACCTTCTGAAAGATAATCTGTTTCGCAGCCTGAGCTCCAATGCGACCGAAAGCCACTGACTCGGCTCTCTCTTCATAGGTATCGCCAGGTTTCAACTCACTGTCGATTTCCTCGGCTTCCTGAAGCGTTAACTCAGTACCCAGCGCAGGCACGGCGTCGTTATCTACGACCAGCCAACGACGGAACGTTTCGTACTCACCGGTGCGGCGATCAATTGATACACGCACATCCGATTCTTCATCTTCGTAACGCTTTTTGGCAGCGGTGGCGAGTGCCAGCTCGATAGCCTCGAAAATGACATCTTTCTCGACGCCTTTTTCGTTCGAGACGGCTTCAACCACCAGCAAGATCTCTTTACTCATTGGATTACCCTGCCCTGAAAATAAACTGTGCATCTACTGAGTTATTCAAATAGCTCACTCGAATACCGGAATAATGTTGGCTTTTTCGATGCTGTCGAAGGGAAGTAGATATTCGTGATCGTCAACAATCACAACAACATCATCGCCTTCTACAGCTTTTATAAGCCCTTGAAACTTGCGCCGACCATCGAACGCCATACGCAAGCGAATTTGTACCTGATGCCCCACAAAGGCCTGATATTGTTCAAGCCGGAACAGAGGGCGATCCATTCCTGGAGACGAAACCTCAAGCGTGTATTCTGTCTTGATGGGGTCTTCTACATCCATCACGCCACTGATCTGACGGCTGACTTTCTCGCAGTCGTCTACACCAACACCGCTCTGGGCATCGTCTATAAAAACCCGCAGGAGTGATTGATAGCCTCTGGAGCGGTACTCAATGCCCCATAACTCGTAACCCAACCCTTCCACTACAGGCTGAAGAATGTCTTCCAGTTGTTTAAGCTTGCCTGACAAGTTAGGCGGTCTCCGTTATCAAATTTTCTAAACCCAAAAACAAAAAAAGGGCTGTTAATCAGCCCTTTTTACGCACCAGGGCCCTTTGTGCCAGGCCCCTTAATCAAAAAGCCCCGAAACCGGGGCCTTTTGTTGCAAGAACTCGCAGGAAGCTTACCGGTATCCCGCTTCCTGCTGACAGACACCTGGCCTGCCAGAAACCCGACACAAAACAACGCCAGGTTCCAATATCCGCCGGAGTATAGAGACGCCGAGCGGACTGGTCAAGGACTGCTCAAAAAAACGGCCTGGATAGTTCAAGCCTAGTCCAAGCCGTTTTTCTTCTTAATTGGTGCCCAAGGCCGGACTCGAACCGGCACAGCTTTCGCCACTACCCCCTCAAGATAGCGTGTCTACCAATTCCACCACTTGGGCAATACTCTTACTCGAGATCAGGAAGATCAGACTCTCCCTTCTCCGCTTCGCTTTTGGCTGCACCTGCCTCGTCTGCAGGAGCCTGGCGGGATTCCTTAACAACAGGAATACCTGCCTCACCTGCAACTTCTGCACGCTGCTTGGCAAAGACTGCCAACGAGAAACTTGTTACAAAAAACACGACTGCGAGCATGGCTGTTACGCGGGTCAGAAAACTGCCACTACCTTGACTACCAAACACAGTTTGTGACGCGCCGCCACCGCCAAAGGCTGCACCAGCATCCGCGCCTTTACCTTGCTGGATCAATATCAGACCCACCAGCGCCACCCCAATAACGACGTGCACCACGACTACCAGTGTTTCCATCCAATCCATATCGAGTCTCGCGAACCTTTAACTTTAGGCACCCGCCGGGAAATACCGGCAAATACTAATGAAATCTTTTGCGACCAGCGATGCTCCGCCAATTAAACCGCCGTCTATATCCGGCTCTGCAAAAAGCGCGGCTGCATTATCCGCTTTTACACTGCCGCCGTAAAGCAGTGAAATTTCTTCGGCCGGGGCACCCATGCTCTTCAACACACCTCTTATGGTCGCGTGCATGGATTGAGCATCGCTGGAGGTGGCGGTTTTGCCGGTGCCAATTGCCCAAACTGGCTCATAAGCCACCACAATACTGTGCCAATCATCCTGTTTTATCAAAGACAAGCCTGAACGCACCTGACTGCTAACTACTGATTCAGCCCGTCCAGATTCTCGCTCTTCCAGGGTCTCACCAACACATACAATGGCCGATAAACCACTGGAAACAACAAGCGATGCCTTTATCGCGACCGCTTCATCGGTTTCACCGAAAAGCTGGCGGCGCTCCGAGTGACCTACAAGCGCATAGCGACAACCCGCATCTCTTACCATCTCCGAAGAAATCTCTCCGGTATAAGCACCAGACTGCCACTGCCCTACATTCTGAACACCAACGGAAATCTGACCCTGAGCCTGCTTCAGTACATCCCCGACATAAATTGCTGGAGGAATAACAACAACCTCCACACCGTTATCAAGAGATTCGGCCTCGGACCGAACATAGCCTACCAGCTCTTCCGAGAGGTCCTTCGACCCGTTCATCTTCCAGTTTCCGGCTACAATCTTACGACGCATATCAGTTCCCGAATGTAAGGGAGGGCGAACTATACAGCAGCCCCTCATAACAGACAACCGCCTGAAACCAACAAAATCAGGGTGTTGAATTTTCCACAACCCCTGCCAATTCTTCTGCAATCCGGCAAATATCGTCGGCGTTTTTGCCCTCCACCATCACCCGAATCAAAGGCTCGGTTCCAGACGCACGCAACAGGACCCGGCCTGAATCGCCAAGCTCCGTCTCGGCCCTCTGAACCGCTAAAGCGACATCGTCGCGGCTAAGTGGATCAAAGCGTTTTGCCACGCGTACATTGATCATTTTCTGGGGCAGCTTTCTCATGCCCCTTCGTAGCTCGGCGAGTGTTTTACCAGATTTGCCAAGGGATAACAGCACCTGAAGCGCAGAGACAATGCCATCTCCGGTACTGGTACAATCGCGAATAACCATGTGCCCAGAGCCCTCTCCGCCAAGCACCCAGTTGTTGGCAACCAGGCGCTCCATAACGTAGCGATCGCCAACTTTGGCTCGCTCGAACGAGATCCCCATTTCTGTCAGCGCCAGCTCCACCCCTAAATTGGTCATCAACGTACCGACAACACCGCCTTTGAGCCGTTCCTCGGAGAATCGCTGGGACGCAATAACGTACAACAGCTCATCGCCGTCTACTTCGGAGCCGTCACGATCAACCATTAGCACCCGATCACCATCGCCATCAAAAGCGATGCCCAGATCTGCTCCCGTATCAACAACCGCCTGCTTCAACGCCCCGAGGTAGGTAGAACCGACATCGAGGTTGATATTGAGCCCGTCTGGCTCAGCACCAATAACAGATACTTGCGCACCCAGTTCACGGAACACCTGGGGCGCAACGTGATAGGTCGCACCATGGGCGCAGTCCAAAACAATCTTTAAGTGATCCAGAGTGAGCTCGTTTGGCACGGTGCTTTTGCAGAATTCGACATAACGCCCCGGGGCGTCTTCCACTCTTGAAGCTTTACCTAAATCGGCCGAACCGCACACTTCGATTGGCCTTTCGAGCCAGCTTTCAATATCTGCCTCCAGCGCGTCATCAAGCTTAGTGCCCTCGGCCGAGAAGAACTTAATGCCATTATCGTGATGTGGGTTATGGGACGCACTGATCACGATGCCTGCAGATGCACGGAAGGTACGGGTAAGATAAGCAATGGCAGGGGTTGGCATGGGCCCCAATAGTTTTACATCTACTCCCGCTGCAGACAGCCCTGCCTCCAGCGCTGATTCAAACATGTAACCGGACAACCGGGTATCTTTGCCGATCAACACACTGTTGCGCTGACCTGCTTTCTTAAAAGCCTGTCCCGCGGCCCATCCCAGATGCAACATAAATTCCGGCGTGATGGGGTGCTCACCCACCCGGCCGCGAATGCCATCTGTGCCAAAATATTTTCTTCCTGCCATCAAACTGCCTCCTTTACGGCCATCGCAACCCTGATGGCATCTACGGTTTCCCTAACATCGTGCGCGCGGACAATGCTGGCACCCTTCATTGCAGATATTGTCGCGGCCGCGAGGCTCGCCGGCAACCTTTCATTAAGATCCCTGCCGGTGATATGACCGAGCATGGACTTTCTGGACATACCCACCAACAGAGGGTGCCCCAATGCTTGAAGCTGATCCAACGATGCCAGCAACCGAAGATTATGCTCAAGCGTTTTACCAAACCCGAAGCCGGGATCCAAAATAATATTCTGAGCATCAACGCCGGCCTGGATGGCAGCACGGACTCGATGGGTTAAAAACTCACCAACTTCTCGCAACACATTTTGGTATTCGGGCTGATCCTGCATGTTCTCTGGCTCACCCTGAATATGCATGATACAAACTGGCACACCGGCATTTGCGGCGGCCGCCATGGCGCCGTCCCGACCTAACGCTCGCACATCATTAATCAAACCTGCGCCAAGCTCTACCGCCTGAGACATCACCTCGGGAGTACTGGTATCTACGGACACAATGACGTCTAACTCCCGCCCTATCGTCTCTACCACCGGGCAAACCCGGTCCAGCTCTTCCTGAACGGACACCTTGGCAGCACCTGGTCGTGTGGACTCACCACCCACATCCACAAACGTCGCGCCATCGGCCACCATCTGGCGGGCTTGTAACAATGCTGCATCTTGCTGGTTGAAGCGCCCACCATCCGAAAACGAGTCTGGCGTTACATTGAGCACACCCATCACATGACTGCGAGACATATCCAACACTTGCCCGCGAAATTTCATTTTCATAACAAGTCATACCTAAGCAATCGGGACAGGAATCCGGGAAACAGCATTTAGCAAAAACAAACGCCGCCCCTATTCAGGGCGGCGTAGAGTAAGCTGGATAGCCTGAAACCAGGGAGTTTAGTGCTCTCCGGCTGGCCGGCCAACATCTGGCCGGCGACCATCGTCAGCGGGGTTAGCAGACGACCCGGCATCGTCGGCTTTAACGCCGCCGGTTGGCCCGCTGTCACCCCAGCCTTTTGGCGGGCGTGGCGTGCGGTTTTCCATGATGTCATCAATCTGATGGCGGTCGATGGTTTCGTACTTCATCAACGCCTCGGCCATCACGTCCAGCTTATCGCGATTATCGACCAGAATCTGCCTCGCCTTCTCATAACAGGTATCAATAATATTGCGAACTTCTTCGTCAATACGTTGTGCTGTTTCCGGCGAGTACACTGTTTGCGACTGGCCAGCGGAGCGGCCGATAAACGGCTCTTCGCTGTCGGTATCGTACTGCAGCGGCCCAAGTTTCTCAGACAGACCCCAACGAGTCACCATGTTGCGAGCCAGACTGGTAGCTCGTTCGATGTCATTCGAAGCACCCGTGGTCACACCATCAAAACCGAGAGTGAGCTCTTCCGCAATTCGGCCACCAAACAGACTGCAAATTGAGCTGATCAAAAAGCGCTTACTGTGGCTGTACTTATCTTCCTCAGGCAGGAACATTGTTACACCCAAGGCACGGCCACGGGGAATAATACTCACCTTGTAAACGGGATCGTGCTCCGGCATCAACCGGCCCACAATGGCGTGGCCAGACTCGTGATAAGCGGTATTCTGCTTTTCTTTCTCACTCATCACCATGGATTTGCGCTCGGCACCCATCATGATTTTGTCTTTAGCCAGCTCGAACTCTTCCATAGACACCAAACGCTGATTACGGCGAGCGGCAAACAGTGCCGCTTCGTTAACCAGGTTGGCCAGATCGGCACCGGAAAAGCCCGGTGTACCGCGCGCAATGAAAGCAGGCTCTACGTTTTCGTCCAGAGGCACTTTTTTCATGTGCACTTTTAGAATTTGCTCACGGCCGACAATATCGGGCAAACCAACAACAACCTGGCGGTCGAAACGACCCGGGCGCAACAGTGCCGGGTCAAGAACGTCTGGGCGGTTGGTGGCAGCAATAACGATAACGCCTTCATTACCCTCAAAGCCGTCCATTTCAACCAGCAGCGCGTTCAGAGTCTGCTCACGCTCATCGTGACCACCACCCATACCGGCACCACGATGGCGACCGACCGCGTCGATTTCGTCGATAAAGATAATGCAGGGGCTCTGTTTTTTGGCTTGCTCGAACATGTCACGCACGCGAGATGCGCCCACACCTACGAACATTTCCACGAAGTCGGAACCGGAAATCGAGAAGAACGGAACTTTAGCTTCACCCGCGATCGCTTTGGCGAGCAAGGTTTTACCGGTACCCGGCTGCCCCACCATCAAAACACCTTTAGGAATGCTGCCACCAAGACGCTGGAACTTGCTGGGATCCCGAAGGAAATCCACCAGCTCCTTAACATCTTCTTTGGCCTCATCCACACCGGCTACGTCGCCAAACGTGGTTTTGATTTGATCCTCACTCATCAGCTTGGCTTTGCTTTTGCCGAACGACATAGGGCCTTTGCCGCCACCGCCGCCTTGCATTTGTCGCATGAAGAACACGAATAACGCAATGATGATAAGGATTGGGAAAGCCGCAACAAGCAGCTGCGTCCAAAGGCTCTGGCGCTCCGGCTCTTTGCCGATCACCTCCACCTTGTTCGCCAGCAGATCATCCATCAGCTTGTTATCCGACACCTGGGGACGGATTGTCTCAAACTGTGAGCCATCGCCACGAGTGCCCTGGATTTCCAGGCCATCAATAGTGACTTTGTTGACTCGGCCCTGCTGAACCATTTCAACGAATTGAGAGTAATTGACTTGCTGCCCGCTGGTGGTGGGAGAAAAGTTCTGAAACACCATCAACAGTACTGCGGCTATTATAAGCCAGAGAACCAGATTTTTTGCCATATCGTTCAAGGATCATCACCTGTGAATTGAAGAGCGCACCTGCGAGGGAACCACTCTTTTAGGACACCTTACACCAATTGTACGCCTATCCACCAGAAACGGCCCAACCGTATCGGCCACAGAAAAACGTAGCTGCGGATCCACCTGTAGTCGCTTATGAACGCCGGATAAACCCCCATGTTACTTGTATGTGGGCTCCATCTCGGAAATTACAACGTCTGCAAGGTGATCTGTATGCAAGGTTGTCTGTTACAATTCGCCGATTATACGACGTTGCCAGCGAATATGCCGCTGACCTTTTGTTAATTGCATCGATAAAGAGATTACATCATGAGCCTTTCACCGGAACAGCGCCGGGAATACCGGGCCATCGCCCATAACCTGAAGCCCGTCATCATTGTGGGTGACAAGGGCCTGACCGAAAACCTGCAGGAAGAACTTGAGCGAGCCCTGAACGACCACGAGCTTATTAAAATTAAAGTGGCGAGTCAGGATCGGGAAACACGCCAGGAAGCGGTGAGCGCCCTGTGTGAATCCAGCGGTGCCGAGGTGGTACAGACAATAGGTAAAATCGCGGTCATTTTGCGTAGAGCCAAAAAGCCTAATCCTAAACTGTCCAACCTGCTACGCCACAAAAACTAACGCTCGCCAAACATTTGCGACAAAAATCCGGCTGAGCCAAGCGCAGCCGGTTTTTATTTGCCTCACGCTAGTGCCGCAAACGTCAGATGTATTCCACCTTTTCGATTTCATACTCAACTGTGCCGGAAGGCACACGGATAGCAACAACATCGTCTTCAAACTTCCCCACCAACGCACGAGCGATGGGTGAAGAAATAGACAACTTGCCTAACTTGATATCTGCTTCGTCTTCGCCAACGATTTTGTAGACTACTTGCTCGTCGGTATCCATGTTCATCAGATGAACAGTGGTGCCGAAAATCACTCTGCCGGTATTTTCCATGGTGGTGACATCAATCACCTGAACGGCTGAGAGCTTTCCTTCAATTTCCTGAATACGGCCCTCAATAAAACTCTGCTGTTCACGGGCAGCGTGGTATTCGGCATTTTCTTTCAGGTCGCCATGCTCCCGGGCATCTGAAATCGCGGCAATCACACGAGGGCGATCTTCGGACTTCAGCTTCTGCAGCTCCTCACGAAGACAGGCCTCGCCCGCAGTTGTCATAGGTACTCTTTCACTCATAATCTTACTTCCCTGCATGAAGGTCTTGCAGGCGGCGTACTGTGCGCTCGGGGCCAAACTTGATGGCCCGACAGAAGGCTTCGCCGCCCGCCAGTGTTGTTGTGTAAGCCACTTTGGTTTGCAGTGCTGACTGGCGTATTTGCGCCGAGTCCAATACTGCTTTGCGCCCCTCGGTGGTGTTGATAATTAGCTGAACATGGCCGTTCTTAATGGCATCCACAATGTGTGGCCGCCCTTCGCCAACCTTGTTTACGCCCTCAACCTCAATGCCGGCTTCACGTAGTGCCTTCGCGGTACCTGTGGTGGCAATAATGTTAAAGCCAGCTTCAACCAGATCCCGCGCAACCTGAACGGCACCGGCTTTATCTACATCACGTACCGACACAAATACGGTGCCTTCCGAGGGCAACCGCTCTCCGATTGCCAGCGAGGCTTTTGCAAAAGCTTCGTCAAAACTGTCACCAAGGCCCATAACCTCGCCCGTGGATTTCATTTCTGGCCCTAAAATCGGGTCTACAGTCGGAAATTTATTGAACGGGAAAACTGACTCTTTTACAGCGTAGTAGCTGGGTATGACCTCTTTGGTAAAGCCCTGCTCTGCCAGCGAAATGCCAGCCATTACACGGGCTGCCACTTTAGCCAGCGACACACCTATAGCCTTTGATACAAACGGCACAGTTCTCGAGGCTCTCGGGTTCACCTCAATCACGTAGATCTCATCATCCTGCCACGCCAATTGCACGTTCATCAGCCCCACAACCTCCAGTTCGATGGCCATTTTCTTCACAGCTTCGCGCATGGCGTCCTGAACGTTGGCTGGCAGAGTGTATGGCGGCAAGGAACACGCTGAGTCACCGGAGTGAATACCGGCTTGCTCTATATGCTGCATAATGCCACCGATAACCACATCTTTACCGTCGCAAATGGCATCTATGTCCACTTCAATGGCAGCGTTAAGGAAATGATCCAGCAGCACCGGGCTGTCATTGGAAACCAGTACGGCGCTGCGCATGTAGCGCACTAATTCGTCCTCGCCGTACACAATCTCCATGGCACGACCACCCAACACATAGGATGGGCGAACCACCAGCGGATAACCAATCTCACGAGCCGCCAAAATACCTTCCTCGTGACTGCGCACGGTGGCGTTTTCCGGCTGCTTCAGGCCCAGACGATTGATCATTTGCTGAAAGCGCTCGCGGTCTTCTGCGCGATCAATAGCATCTGGACTGGTGCCAATAATTGGAACACCGGCCGCTTCCAGGCCCCGGGCCAGCTTGAGCGGCGTTTGGCCGCCATACTGAACAATCACCCCTTTGGGTTTCTCAACGTTGATGATTTCCAACACATCTTCGAGGGTGATCGGTTCAAAGTACAACCGGTCAGAGGTGTCGTAATCGGTAGATACCGTCTCTGGGTTGCAGTTAATCATAATGGTTTCGTAGCCATCTTCACGCATGGCCAGTGCTGCATGTACGCAGCAGTAATCAAACTCGATACCCTGGCCAATCCGGTTCGGACCACCGCCAATCACAACGATTTTTTCGCGGTCGCTTGCTTCGGCCTCGCACTCTTCCTCGTAAGTGGAATACATGTAAGCGGTGTCTGAGGCAAACTCGGCAGCGCAGGTATCAACCCGCTTGTAAACCGGGCGAATATCCAGATCATGCCGCAACTTACGCAGGCTTACCTCGGTAAGGCCCAGCAGTTTGGCCAAACGGGCATCAGAGAAGCCTTTACGCTTGAGGCGAAACATAGTGGCATGGTCTATATCGGCTTTGCCAGCAGACTTAAGGGCTTGTTCTTCGCGTATCAGATTTTCAATTTGCACCAGGTACCAAGGGTCTATCTTAGTGAACCCGAAAACTTCCTCGACGCTCAGTCCCGCCCGGAACGCATCGCCGATGTACCAGATACGCTCGGCACCTGGCACACTAAGCTCACCCGTAAGGGTTTCGCGAGAGCTTTCCGAGGTAAACTCTTCAAGTTTCTCATCAAAGCCATCCGAACCCACTTCCAGCCCACGAAGAGCCTTCTGCAGTGATTCCTGGAATGTGCGGCCAATAGCCATAACCTCACCCACAGATTTCATCTGGGTCGTCAATCGGGCGTCGGCCTGAGGGAACTTCTCAAAGGTAAACCGTGGAATCTTGGTGACCACGTAATCGATGCTAGGCTCGAACGACACCGGCGTTACGCCACCGGTTATCTCGTTGCGCAGCTCATCCAGGGTGTAGCCTACGGCCAATTTAGCCGCGACCTTAGCAATCGGGAAACCCGTAGCTTTGGAAGCCAATGCCGATGAGCGCGAAACCCTCGGGTTCATCTCAATAACAACCATACGGCCGGTATCCGGGTGAATGCCAAACTGTACGTTGGAACCGCCGGTTTCCACACCAATTTCACGCATCACAGCCAAGGAGGCGTCGCGCATGATCTGGTATTCTTTGTCAGTCAGCGTTTGAGCTGGCGCCACGGTAATCGAATCGCCGGTGTGCACACCCATGGCGTCGAAGTTCTCGATGGCACACACGATTATGCAGTTATCCCCTGTATCGCGAACAACCTCCATCTCGTACTCTTTCCAGCCAATCAGCGACTCATCAATGAGCAACTCTTTGGTGGGCGAAAGATCCAGGCCACGGAGGCAGATTTCCTCAAATTCGTCCCGGTTATAAGCAATGCCTCCACCGGAACCACCCATGGTAAAAGACGGGCGAATAATGCACGGAAACCCGATATCTTCGGCAACCTTCCAGGCCTCTTCCATGCTGTTTGCAATGGAAGCACGGGGACACTCAAGCCCAATATCCTTCATCGCTTGATCGAAACGACGGCGATCTTCGGCTTTGTCGATGGTATCGGCGTTGGCGCCGATCATTTCTACCCCATGTTCAGCCAATACACCGTGCTTTTCCAAGTCCAGCGCGCAATTCAGTGCGGTTTGGCCGCCCATAGTGGGCAGCAGGGCATCTGGCTTTTCTTTTTCGATAATTTTGGCAACCGTCTGCCAGGTAATCGGCTCGATGTAGGTGGCATCTGCCATCACCGGATCTGTCATGATGGTGGCCGGGTTGGAGTTAACCAGAATAACCCGGTAACCTTCCTCTCGCAGTGCTTTGCAGGCTTGAGCGCCGGAATAGTCAAATTCGCACGCCTGCCCGATCACAATCGGGCCTGCGCCCAGAATCAGGATGCTTTTAATATCGGTCCGTTTTGGCATGTCTTGGTTAACCTGTCAGCAACATGTAAATTCTTGCAGCGCTAGGAACGCGGCGCGTATCTGGGGTGGCCTATCTGTCCGTGAGCCAGCGTTATTTTGCCCGGGCTTCCATCAGGCGAACAAACTCTTCAAACAAAGGCGCCACATCACATGGCCCCGGACTCGCCTCCGGGTGTCCCTGAAAACTGAACGCTGGCTTATCCGTGCGACGAACACCCTGAAGAGTGCCATCAAACAATGACTTATGAGTCACTTCCAGCACGTCTGGCAGGGATGCTTCATCCACCGCAAACCCATGATTCTGGCTGGTGATCATAACTGAGCCATTAGCAAGCCGCTGTACCGGGTGGTTTGCACCATGGTGGCCATGGTTCAACTTTATGCTTTTGCCGCCGCTGGCCAAAGCCAAAAGCTGATGCCCCAGGCAGATGCCAAATACGGGGATATCAGTCTCTAACACTTCTTGAATGGCCTTGATTGCATAGTCACAAGGCATCGGGTCGCCCGGGCCATTGGATAGAAATATGCCATCCGGATTCATCGCCAACACTTCAGAAGCCGGTGTTTGTGCAGGCACAACTGTCACATCACAACCTCTGGATGCAAGCATGCGAAGAATGTTGAACTTAACGCCGTAATCCCACGCCACAACTTTAAACCTGGCCTCGTCACCTTCTGCGTAGCCTTCGCCAAGTGACCACTCACCCTGAGCCCAGTTGTAAGCTTTATCGCAGGTAACTTCCTTTGCCAGGTCCATGCCCTGCAGCCCCGGAAACGACTTGGCCAGCTCCAGTGCACGTTCGGCCGTGGCGTTAGCGCCTGCCACGATGGCACCGCTTTGGGAGCCTTTGTCCCGCAGAATGCGCGTAAGGCGCCGAGTATCGATATCGGCAAGTCCGACAATATTATTGCTTCGCAGGTACTCGTCTAACGTTGCGGTGCTACGCCAGTTACTGGCCACTAAGGGCAGGTCGCGAATAATTAAGCCGGCAGCTTGAATGCGGTTTGACTCGACATCTTCTTCATTCACACCAGTGCTGCCAACGTGCGGGTATGTCAGAGTAACCAGCTGGCGGGCATAAGACGGATCTGTCAGTATTTCCTGGTAGCCGGTCATGGCAGTGTTGAACACTACCTCACCACTGGTTTCGCCGTCGGCGCCAATGGCGGTGCCGTAGAACAGGCTTCCGTCTGCGAGTGCAAGGATTGCGGGGGTGCTCAAGGCTTGTATCCTCATCGGGTGGCGTATTAATTCGTCACGTGCAGGAACGCAAGCGCAAATTCAGGCCGCAAAAAAGCGAGAGGGAGTAAAAACCCCGTCCCGCTTATTGTTATCCGGGAACTTTTTGTCCCCTGGGCCTTTCAAAGGCTACGCTTGGTGCAGTTAAACCGCCTTATTGTATAAAATATGAGGTTTTGTGTCCATGTAAAATCTTACATGGCTCTAACACCGGCACCGCGCCGGGCTCTTTCCCGGGAAACGCTACAAGCACATCCATGTCCGCTTGGCTACGGCCATCCATGGCCTTCGACATTCCCAAAAAAGAGCCCAGCACACTGCCTCAGAGTTGTCTAAAACTCACTTCAAACTCAACACATCCTGCATATCATACAAGCCTGAAGGCTTATCTTTTAACCACAGGGCCGCTCGCATGGCACCTTTGGCAAAGGTCATGCGGCTACTCGCCTTGTGAGTAATTTCTATGCGCTCACCTTCGGTGGCGAAAAGTACAGTGTGATCACCTACGACATCACCGGCCCGGATGGTCTCGAAGCCAATTTCTTTGCGGGTGCGCTCGCCGGTGAAGCCTTCGCGGCCATAGACGGCACATTCTTTTAGATCGCGCCCAAGCGCATCGGCAACCACTTCGCCCATGCGCAAGGCGGTGCCGGAAGGCGCGTCTTTTTTGTGACGGTGGTGAGCTTCAATAATTTCGACATCGTAATCATCGCCCAACGCCGCTGCAGCAGTGTGCAGGAGATTAAGAGCCACGTTAACGCCCACGCTCATGTTGGGCGCAAACACCACTTGGGTAGATTCTGCGGCGATCGCCAGCTGCTGCTTTTCGGCATCCGACAGACCTGTGGTGCCAACAACGAGCATTTTACCGTGAGCTTTGCAGAACTCGGCGTTATCTAACGTTAAATCCGGGAAAGTGAAATCAACGAGCACGTCAAAATCATCTTTCACGTCGGCCAGGGTACCCGCCATTTTAACGCCATTTTTTCCAATGCCGCCCATTTCGCCAGCATCGACGCCGACAAGACTACTACTCGGATCAACCACCGCAGCGCCTAATTCCAGGCCTTCTGTGCCGTCAACTGCTTCGATCAGCACCTTCCCCATGCGCCCGGCGGCGCCGATGATTGCTACCCTCATGGCCTATTCCCTATTTGAAGCTAATCAAAATTTCATTTCGTCGAAGAAGCTCTTAACACCCTCAAACCAAGATGTTTTCTTCGGGGCATGATTTGTACCGTTGCTATTATCGAGGGTTGTCTGAAACTCCTCAAGCAGCTCTTTCTGACGCTTGGTCAGACTAACAGGCGTCTCAACAATTACACGGCACAAAAGATCACCAGAAGGACCGCCGCGTACCGGGCTCACACCCTTGCCGCGCAACCGGAACAACTTGCCCGTTTGAGTTTCCGCCGGAATCCTCAACTTCACACGACCGTTCAGTGTTGGCACTTCCAGCTCACCACCTAAAGTGGCATCAATAATGCTGATGGGTACTTCGCAGTATAGGTTGCGGCCATCGCGGGTAAAGATTGAATGCTCGCGCACTGCCATCTGTACATACAGATCACCCGACGGACCACCCTCTACACCCATTTCGCCTTCGCCAGAAAGCCGAATACGATCACCGGTATCAACACCTGGCGGAACTTTCACGGAGAGGGTCTTTTCTTCTCGAACCCTGCCTTGCCCCTGACACGACTTACAGGGGTTTTTGATAATTTGACCTGAGCCACGACATGTAGGACAAGCCTGCTGTACCGCAAAGAAACCCTGCTGCATACGAACCTGCCCCATACCTTTACAGGTTCCGCAGGTCTCAGCACGGGAGCCTTTTTCAGCCCCACTACCGTCACAGGTTTCACACTCCCGGTGCCCGGGAATAGTGATCTCGACAGTTTTTCCTTTTACCGCTTCCTCAAGATCCAGCTCCAGGGTATAGCGTAGATCCGAGCCACGAGTATTGCGACCACCACGGCCACCGCCGCCGAAAATGTCACCAAACACATCGCCGAAGATGTCGGAGAAGTTGCCGCCACCACCTCCGAATCCACCACCAGCCTGGCCATCCACGCCGGCGTGACCAAACTGATCGTAAGCAGCTCGCTTGGACTGATCGGCCAGCACCTCGTAGGCTTCACTGGCCTCCTTGAACTTGTTCTCGGCGTCTGTATCTTCCGGATTACGGTCGGGATGATATTTCATCGCAAGCTTTCGATACGCTCGCTTGACTTCTTTCTCGTCCGCATCCCGGGAAATCCCGAGAATGTCGTAATAATCGCGCTTGGCCATGCTTTAAAACCCTGTTTTTTAACGAGGAAAACGCGGAGCAACTCCGCGTTTTCCAACTACCTGATGTACGTCAGAATTACTTCTTTTCGTCGTCTTTGACTTCTTCAAACTCGGCGTCTACTGCATCATCAGCAGACTGGGCTTCTTCCTGCCCGCCAGACTGTTCACCCTGGCCCTCTTCTTCTGCGTACATCTTCTGCGCCAACTCTGAGGAAGCTTCGGTCAGCTTCTGAGTCTTGGCTTCAATATCGTCTTTATCGGAGCCAGCAAGTGCTTCTTCAAGCTCTTTGATGGACGCCTCGATAGACTCTTTCTCGCTCTCACTGGCTTTGTCACCGGCTTCCGACAGGGTTTTGCGCACGGCGTGAACCATGGCATCACCCTGGTTACGAACCTGCACCAGCTCTTCGAACTTGCGATCTTCTTCAGCGTTCGCTTCGGCGTCCTGCACCATCTTCTCGATTTCGTCATCGTTCAGGCCAGAAGAAGCCTTGATCACGATGGACTGCTCTTTACCGGTTGCCTTGTCTTTTGCAGACACGTTCAGGATACCGTTAGCGTCGATATCGAAGGTTACTTCGATTTGCGGAACACCGCGCGATGCCGGCGGAATATCGGCCAGGTCAAAACGACCAAGGGACTTATTCTGCGTCGCTTGCTTACGCTCACCCTGCACAACGTGGATAGTAACCGCTGTCTGGTTATCCTCTGCTGTGGAGAAGGTTTGCGACTTCTTGGTCGGAATCGTGGTGTTCTTGTCGATAACCGGTGTGGCCACACCACCCATGGTTTCAATACCCAGGGTAAGCGGAGTCACGTCCAGCAACAGCACGTCTTTTACATCACCTGACAGTACGGCTGCCTGGATTGCAGCACCCATGGCAACGGCTTCGTCCGGGTTTACGTCCTTGCGGGCTTCTTTGCCGAAGAACTCTTTTACTTTTTCCTGGACCTGCGGCATACGGGTCTGACCACCAACCAGGATAACCTCGTCAATCTCGCTCGCTTTCATACCTGCGTCCTGCAGGGCAACTTTACATGGCTCAAGACTGCGCTGAACCAGATCTTCAACCAGCGACTCAAGCTTGGCACGAGTCAGCTTTACGTTCATGTGCTTGGGACCGCTGGCATCTGCCGTAATGTACGGCAGATTTACGTCGGTCTGCTGGCTGCTGGAAAGCTCAATCTTGGCTTTTTCGCCAGCTTCTTTCAGGCGCTGCATAGCCAGGGAGTCGCCGCGCAGATCAATGCCGCTATCCTTCTTGAACTGGTCGGCCAGGAATTCGATGATCTTCATATCGAAGTCTTCGCCACCCAGGAAGGTGTCGCCATTCGTTGCCAACACTTCAAACTGGTGCTCGCCATCGACATCTGCAATTTCGATAATGGACAGGTCAAAGGTACCGCCGCCCAGGTCATATACCGCTACGGTGCGATCGCCACCTTTCTTGTCCAGACCATAAGCCAAGGCTGCCGCAGTTGGCTCGTTGATAATGCGCTTTACTTCCAGCCCGGCAATTCTGCCCGCATCTTTAGTTGCTTGACGCTGACTGTCGTTAAAATACGCCGGAACGGTGATAACCGCCTCAGTCACGGTTTCGCCCAGATAATCTTCTGCAGTCTTCTTCATTTTCTTCAGAATTTCTGCAGACACTTGAGGCGGTGCCATTTTCTCGCCTTTCACTTCTACCCAGGCATCACCGTTGTCTGCATCGGTAATTTTGTAGGGCACCATTTTAATATCTTTTTGAACCACATCGTCTTTAAAACGACGACCGATCAAACGCTTGATCGCGTAAATAGTGTTGTCCGGGTTGGTAACGGCCTGGCGCTTGGCTGACTGACCAACCAGGGTTTCGTTGTCGTCGGTGTACGCAATGATTGACGGAGTGGTGCGATCACCTTCTGCGTTCTCAATAACCCGAACCTTATCGCCATCCATGATGGCAACACAGGAGTTGGTGGTTCCGAGGTCAATACCGATAATCTTGCTCATTGATTTGCTCCAATTATTCTGAACACTGTGCTTAATAGTTATCCGGAAATCTGTTTTCCGGCTAATGCTGTTTAATGGCTATATTGGCGCTTTCGCTGATTTTTCAAGCCTGCTCGTCAACTTTTGGTGCATCCTGAGCCTTAGCAACCATAACCATTGCCGGCCGCACCACACGTCCATTTAACAAGTAGCCTTTCTGAACCACCGCAACCACGCTGTTTGGCTCGGCATCCGGGGCCGGCACCATAGACATGGCTTCGTGCTGCTGTGGATCGAATGGCTCGCCCACCGGGTTCAGCGGCTCAATGTTGAACTTTTTAAGACTCGACACGAACAGATTCAGAGTCATCTCAACGCCCTGGCGAATAGAAGCCACCAGCTCACCTGCATCCTTATGGCCTTCGGTGCTTTCAACCGCCTTTTCCAGGCTGTCCGCTACCGGCAGCAGCTCTTTAACAAACTTTTCCAGCGCAAATTTATGGGCTTTCTCAACATCCATCTCAGCACGGCGACGCACGTTCTGCATTTCTGCCTGAAAGCGCAGCATTTGCTCTTGGGAATCCTGAAGTTGTGCGCTTAACGCATCCAGCTCAGAAACTTCCTCTTGCTCAACTTCTTGCTCTTCCGCCTGCGCGTCTTCTGCAGACGCCTCAACGGCGTCTTTCAATTCATCTACCTGCTCATTGCGGTTTTCGTCGGTGCTCATGACTACTCCTGCCAGATCTTCGGTGGTCGGCTAAAACGCGACCAATTGAACATAGGCTCCGGCCACGCCGTGCCGGAAAAACGTTATTGCGAAGGGATATGGGGTTCGCACATCAGGTTTCAACCACCAAGGCGCGCATTCCTGAAGAAAATCACACATAGGCATTTGCAAACAGGAAAAAGGCTGTATATATTCACAGTGACTGTATGAACGCACAGTATATTTCAAAGGCGGAGGTTATCTGCATGCTCACACAGCTCACAGTTTCCAACTACGCGATTGCTGAGCGGGTAGAACTGCAATTTAATAAAGGCATGACAGCGCTCACAGGTGAAACTGGCGCAGGCAAATCCATTGTTCTGGACGCTTTAGGGCTTGCCATGGGTGGCCGCGCCGATGCAGGAGCCGTACGCCATGGGGCCAAACGTGCAGACATTACCGCCACATTCGACGTGTCTGGCATCGTAGAAGCACTGCAATGGCTGGAAAGCCACGAACTGGATGACGACAGCGACTGCATCCTGCGCCGGGTAATCAGTAAAGATGGGCGTTCGCGGGCTTACATTAACGGCCAGCCCTGCCCCCTTGCCCACCTGAAGGACCTGGGCGGACTGCTGATGGATATTCACAGCCAGCACCAGCACCAGTCGCTGCTGCGTAAAGACACCCACCGCAAGCTGATTGATGAGTTTGCTGGTGCTGAAGAAATGGCCAGCCAGACTCGTGAGGCATGGAAAGCCTGGAACCAAATTCGTACAAAACTGATCGAGCGCGAGCAAAACGCTGAAGAGTCTGAAGCCAAACTGCAACTGCTGCGCTACCAGGTAGAAGAGCTTGATCGTCTGGCGCTTGAGGTCGGCGAACAAGAGCTACTGGAACAAGAGCAAGCGCAATTGAGCCAGGCCGATACGATCCTTCACAGCAGCCATCAGGCCGCGCTGCTGTGCACCGAAAATGAAACCAGCGCCGCCGGGCTGGTACGGCAAGCGCTGCAGCAACTGGAACAACTTCCGGTCGAAGTCTCCGCACTGGCCGACACTCTCCAAATGCTGAACGAAGCCCAGATTCAAATCAGCGAAGCTGGAGACAACCTGCGCCATTTTGTCGACGATTATGAAGCAGACCCGGCACGGCTGACAGAAGTAGAAGAGAGACTCAGCGCCATTTACCAAATGGCACGCAAACACCGCATTAACCCAGAAACTCTACCGGAGTTTCACGCTCAGCAAAGCGCCGAACTGGCAGAGCTGGATGGCGGCGAAAGCAGCCTGGAGAAGCTGGAAGAAGAACTGGAAAGCCAGCGCAAAACCTTTGACGAACTGGCAAACAAGCTTTCTAAAGCCCGAGCCAAGGCCGCGGGTGAACTTGATCAACGAATTGCCGGTGAACTGGCACAACTAAGTATGCCTTCAGTTCAATTTGTTACGCACCTGAATCGCAGCAGTCAGGGCGAACCGGCGCCACACGGGTTGGAAGAAATCGAGTTTCTGGTCAGCGCAAATCCGGGGCAACCCGCAAGGCCTTTGGCCAAAGTGGCTTCCGGCGGCGAACTTTCACGGATCAGCTTGGCGATTCAAGTAGTCGTTGCGCAGACATCGACCACCCCTACCCTCATTTTCGACGAAGTGGATGTGGGGATTGGCGGTGGCACCGCTGAGGTGGTTGGCAAACTACTGCGCTCACTGGGAAGTAACGGCCAGGTTATTTGCGTAACCCATTTGCCACAAGTGGCAGCCCAATGCCATCAACACTTATTTGTCAGCAAGTTCACGCAACAGGATACAACCTTCTCGAAAATCGAATCTCTGGATGATCAAGGCAGAATTGGCGAGGTTGCGAGAATGTTGGGCGGCGTAGACATGACTGAACACACCATTGCCCACGCAACAGAAATGTTTTCCAAAGGGCAGGCAACCCATCACTGACCTGATGACAATTACCACTTCCCCCTCTCGACCCTGAGAGCTGTTGGGGCAGGCTTTACGACCTGCCCCCTTTTTATTCCGTTATTAATGCAGCTTGCTTACGGCTTAATAGGCTTAACGTAGAGAATCAGGCTGTGCTCAACAATTTCGTAGCCGTGCTCTTTTGCTATTTTCTGTTGGCGCTCTTCGATTACATCATCAACAAATTCAATCACCTGGCCCGTCTGGGTACAAACCATATGGTCATGGTGATCCTCGCCCGCCATCTCGAATACTGCGTGGCCGCCCTCAAAATTGTGACGCAACACCAGCCCCGCCGTCTCAAATTGGGTGAGCACCCGGTACACGGTGGCCAGCCCCACATCATCACCTTGATCGAGAAGCCGCTTATACACATCCTCAGCGCTGAGGTGATGATCCTTGGCATTCTCCAGGATATTGAATATTTTCACTCTCGGTAGAGTAACTTTTAGACCGACTTTTCGTAATTCGGCATTTTCAGATGACATGTTACGATTCACTCTTTGGTGTGCCTCACGGCTTCCGGTATGATGAAGCCGCCTTTTAACGGTTAACCCGTGCCACACCTGCCCTTGGCAGGCGATTTCAAGATAGAGGATTTCCTCCGGCGATGCAAAAGCTCACAGCTCTCATTCTCACCCTGGTTCTATCCGGTTGTGCTTTCCCTGGCGTGTACAAGATCAACGTTCAGCAAGGCAATATTGTTACCGATGAAGAGCTGACCAAACTCAACGAAGGAATGCCCCGCAGCCAGGTTCAGGCCTTGCTTGGCACCCCTTTGATGCTAAATCCGGTTGACAGCTCTCGCGAATACTACGTTTATACATTCCAGCGCCGCGGCGGTGATATTGAAGAACAACGGATCGTTGTGCACTACAACGAGGATTTGTACTCCCATCACGAAGCACAGCTTCTGGACGAAACTCCCGCCTACTAATCCGGCTCGGATTTCTTTTTGGCCCGGTTCAGGCGCGCCTGCTTCGGGTCAATCAGAAGCGGGCGATACAGTTCTACCCTGTCGCCTTCACGCAACTCTTGCTCCGCGGGCTTTTTAATGGCTTTGCCAAATATCCCCATATCAATGGTTTCAGCATCGATCTCGGGGAAGATCGCGACGATACCTGACTGGTTTACCGCGTCAACAGCTGTCGCGCCCTCTGGCACCTGCACAGACAGGATTTCTTGCCTGTCTGGCCGAGCATAAGCCACCTCTACCTGCAGCATCAGGCACCTCCTGGATAGATATCATCAGCTCGACGACAGAACGCATCTACCATCGTTGTCGCTGCCTGATTAAATACAGGGCCAAACGTCATCCGCGACAAAGTCCCCGAAAACTCGAACTCCAGCGTTAAGATGACTTTGCAGGCGTTTTCATCCAGCGACTTGAAGTGCCAGCGCCCCGTAAGATTGCGAAACGGCCCATCCACCAGATTCATCTCAATGGCTTCTGGCATTAGCAGCTGATTGCGGGTAGTGAGGGTGTGACGCACCCCGCCCTTAGCTATTTCAAGCGACGCCATGATTTGTTCGGGATTTTGCTGGTGAATCTGTGCACCCGCACACCAAGGGAGAAACTCGGGATAGCGGGCTATGTCGTTAACCAAGTGAAACATACGCTCAGCTGAGTGCATAACCAAGGCTGTTTTATCAATCTGATGGGGCATCGGAACCGGTTGTCCTGCTTACAAACATACTTTAAGGCCGACTGCAGGCTTTTGAAGCGCTCACATGGCCGCAATCAGACGCTATGATAAAGGATATCGTCTTCTTTGGGGGCATTTTCGAGGGGCGGGTGTTGCTCACCATGATCATTAGCGGGTACCGAGCCTGCTGGAAGCGGCTCTTCTAACTCTCTACTTTTAGCCTCAGGAACAGCTCCACCATCATCCCGAAAGTCCATTCCAGCTGCAGGTTCACACCAAAATGCACTGCCTCCGCTATCACACAGCCCCACTAGCGAAGCTGCGGTATAGTGAATAGCGATATATGCCACAACCAAGGGCAACACCAAGCGCATCACCCAAAACCAGATTGCGCTAAAAAGCGCGGGCGCTGCCCCAACGATCGTCTTTGAGAGGTTTCGAGTGAGGGACCAGCCAGTGAAGAGGGCGATTAAGATCGCCACCGCCGGAATCATGAGCCCGCCGGTTGCCAACTCCAACCAACGAAAGCCCGTTGCGCCACCTATATGAAAATCAGCCCATACGTTGAACGAAAACAGTGTTATCAACCCAGCAAGCCAAACTCCAAGCCCCACCAAAAAAACAGACAGCCCGCGGGGCGCACATGTCCACTCACGAAACCAACCAACAATCGGCTCCAGCAAAGCCAGAGCAGTTGCCCACACAATCATGACCACCATGGCAAAAACGGTGGCGATAACAAACTGGCTTGCCGGGAGCTCGGCAAGGGTATGCGGCAGTGATATAAATAACAGTCCGAACCCTCGCTGGCCGTCGAACACACTCGCTTCTGTTGTCACCGAGAAAATCATCAATCCCGCCAAAATCGCAACCAACGTATCCATAAGCACAACGGCGAGAATGGATCGCTTAAGCTGTGTATCTGGCGAGGTATAGGCACCCAGAATAGCCCATACCCCAACGCCCAAGCCCAGAGAGTAAAAAGCGTGGAACAAAGCGGCGCTAAGACTGCTCCACGAAACATCCTGGGGGCGCATCTGGAGAATCTGGCTAATAGCGTCATCAAACCGCCCATACCAAGCAGCAAATACGAACAGCGCAAGCAAAAGAAGCAGCGTACCCGGCACAACAATCCTGAGCGCACGTTCAAGGCCGCCAACCACGCCCTGCCCGGAAACCCACAACACCATTACCAGGAAGAAGCCATGCCAACCCATAAATTGACGAACCTCTCTTGGATCAGAAACCAGCTTCGCAAGAACGCCGGTGACTTTCGCCTGACTCGTTGCAGAAAATTGCCCCATGGCACCGAAGAAAACATAAGCCAGAGCAATGGCACCAAATACCGCCGTAAACGACAGCACCAAAAAAGCACCCAATACGCTGAGCCTGCCCACCGCCATCCAGGCTCTTGAGCTCTTCGCACTGCGAATCAAACCATCCATTGCCAACACAATGCCATGACGGGCATAACGGCCAACCGCAGCTTCGGTAACCATTAACGGCAGCGTAACCAGCAACAGGCAGGCGAGATATAGAAGAACAAACAGGCCGCCGCCATGTATGCTCGCCAGGTAAGGAAACTGCCAAAGGTTGGCCAACCCGACAGTTGCGCCCACTGCAGCCCAGAAAAAAGTTGATTTATGGGTAAATGACCCGATAGGTGTCTGGTACGGCGTCGGCATTTTCGCCCCTGAAAAGTGTCGAGGTGCATATTGTAGCCGAAGGACTCCTTCACGCACGAGCCAGCCGCGCCCTTGAAGGCGATTTCGTGACCGGTCTGGCACTACTGAGCTACAATGCCCTTTTTGCCGACCCGCGCTTGGTCGGCCCGTTCATTCGTCCGAACTCGGATAGCTGATCCATGAGCAAGAAAAAACCCGGTACGCAAAGTAGTACCATCGCCCTGAATAAGAAGGCGAAACACGAATATCATATAGAGCAGCGCTTTGAGGCAGGCATAGCCTTGCTTGGCTGGGAAGTAAAATCGCTACGCGCTGGCAAAGCTCAGATAACAGACGCCTATGTACTGCTGAAAGACGGTGAAGCCTTTCTGCTGGGCGGGCACTTTCAGCCCCTTACCGAAGCGTCTACTCACGTTATTGCTGACCCTACTCGCACCCGCAAATTGCTGCTACATGCCAAAGAACTGGCCAAGCTGATCGGCGAGACAAGCCAGGCAGGACAAACCTGCGTACCCATGGCGCTGTACTGGAAAGGTAACAAAGTTAAATGTGAAATTGCCTTGGTAAAAGGCAAGAAGATGTACGACAAACGCGCCACCGAGAAAGAACGCGACTGGAACCGCCAGAAGCAACGCATTATGCGGGAAAATAACGCCTCCTGAGGTCTGCGCCAGAAAACAAAGTTATCTGGCCCTTGAGTTTGCAGACCGGGCCCGCATATACTGTTTGTACAAGGGGACGACATGGCTTCGACGCTGGTTGCGAACCCTTGGGTGCATGTCGAGATGGCAGCCAATCTCGTAAATCCAAAGCTGCAATGCAATAGTCGCAAACGATAACGACTACTCCGTACAACTAGCAGCGTAAGCTGCTTTGTACCGTCCTGACTGGGTCGCCCGTAGCCCAGAGCTACATCTCAGGACGTCATCGCTTACGGGATGCTCCGTTAACCAGAGTTCACTGTTTAACGGCTAAGATTTAAAGAACTCGTCTCTTACACCCTGACCTTCGGGTCGTTTGAGATTAAATTAATAGAAGGACACTAAGCATGTAGATCTCGAGGCAGAGTGCCGGCGGACGCGGGTTCAATTCCCGCCGTCTCCACCAACGAAACCGAATTAAGCTCCTGATTTTAGGGGCTTTTTTTTCGTTTATGGGAGGATGCTTTTGTGTCGAATCCACCAAATGGCCAAGTCGGAGAAAAGCTCCCTCCTTTCCAATTTTGAAAGTGATGCCACCCCATTGCTTAAAATCTTTTATTTTCCTCTGTGGTTCGCTGCGGCTCCATGTTACTCAAAACCGGCTCCCGCCTTTGCCTATGGGACGTATTTCTCGCCTTAATGGTAAGGCTTTGAAAAGCTGATATAATGAAGCGTGACCAATTAGAGCTTCTTTCAATTCCATGATCACGCCGAAACGAATCAAATTTACCTGATCAATGAGGGGTTATTTCGCTATGGCTCAAAATTCAGACGCCAGCATGCCTTCAGATGAGCAGAAGGCGGCACACGTCAGAAGAACCAGAATGGCTAACTATCAAGCCAGCATGCGTCTGGAGGGCTTTCAGGTCAGTGAAAATAGCTCAGAGTCAAGCAAGTCCATACTAATCCAGAAATACAAAAAGCTGGCTATGACGTGTGCTTGACAAGTATGGCGCCGGCAACGACAGCTACTGCTACGAAAACTCAGATGTTTTAGTCAACCTTCTAAACATAAGGGATGGCGAGCTCCTTCACGCGGCAGAGCGGGATATTTCCAATGTTAACGCCGATACAATCGAGTTCTGCTCCCCTCCTTACGATCTAGACTACCTCAAAGCGATTCATCGAGTGGCTGCCGAAGACAGAAGCTGGGCAAGTGTCGCTGGCTACCAGCCTGCCATTGCCTGGTTTCCTCTGATCTGGAAATAGCTCGCTGCTTTGGTATTAGTGTCGCTTTTGTGGCAAGGTCGCGCCCCTTTAATATCAGATGCACTTGGGCGCAAGGGTTAGTTTTATGAAGAATGACAATCTCAAGCGTGGGGGAGATTACTCCATAGCCCAGCTTGGTGATCCGGTAGTACTTACGCTCAGCGTTGGTTTTGTGGTGCTGTTCGTTGCTTTTTCTCTCTTCGATCTCGAAGGCGTCGCATCGCTTGTCAGCACCAGCTTCGCCTGGACAGCCAAGGTGTTTGGCACCTACTTTCAAATGCTCCTGCTGGCCACATTCTTCATTGCCGCGCTTAGAAAAGGACTGGACTTTCTACTCAACGAGGACAAATCCCAGCCACCCAAGCTGATCTATCAAGACGCGGATTTATGCGTGGTGGACGCCCAGAAAAAACGATACTCGGCCATGCCAGCCTGGCGGTTGAGCTGGGCTACGCAAAATGCCGCGCCAGGGTGCAGGCGCCGGCACAAACGACAACGATTGAGAACCTCCAAAATGAATCCATATCCGGCTAACACGAATTAACATTATTTGAATCAATGTTTCGCTTTTAACGGATGCTAACAGCACATAAGCTTGCTATGTTTACACCGTATCGTATGTGCTTATCTCTCTGGTGCTTTCTTGCCCCAGGGGGCACTCAATCTTCAAGGGTCCGGTGTTATGTCCAGCAAAGCTAAACAAACCCAAAAGCTTCTTTTGTTCCGTTTAGCGGGCACCCGGTTATTCGGGATAGGCACCTTAAAGATCCGCGAAATATTGCCGTTCAGAGCCCTTGCCAAGCTACCCCATAGCCACCCCGCTGTTGCCGGAACCCTAAGTTTTCGCGGTGCCGCCTTGCCGGTGATAGATATGGCTGCTGCCGTGGGTTACCCAGCTTTGACAACGGAAGAGCTGAAAACATCCTCCATTATGATTACGGATGTGCAGCGCCAGGAAATCGGTTTTGTTGTGCGTGGCGTGGAGCGGATCATAGAAACGAATTGGAAAAAGGTACAAACACCACCCAAAGCGCTGGGCGACAGAGCGTTTATAACCGGACTTTTGAATGTTGATGGCGACACGGTTCAGTTAATGGATGTAGAACTGTTGCTGGCGAATGTATACCCAGAGTCGCTGGATTCCGGAGAGGTTGCACTTACCGACGTTCAGAGCGAAACCCTAAAAGCCCTCAATATTCTGCTGGTGGATGATTCCCGCGTGGCCCGCAAGCAGCTATGCGATGTGCTAGACGCCAAAGACATTTCCTATCAGGTTACCGCGAGTGGCGATGAAGCGTTACAGGTTCTGCTAAACGATAATGAACTTGGACAGTCTATCGATATTTTAGTGAGTGATATTGAAATGCCGGGGCTGGATGGATACGAGCTGACATTCAACGTGCGAGACAATGGCTCTTTGAAACAGCCGTATATTATTCTGCACACATCGCTAAACAGTGAAATGAGTTTGAGTTACGCCAATCAGGTAGGCGCTAACGAAGCGCTCACCAAATTTGACGCCGACGAACTTTTGCATGCCATGCTCAGAGGGGCATCACCCGCGTAAACCCTGGCCTGGTGCGGATTGCACACCAAGCCAGAATCTTTGACCACGACAGGTTACTCGGTCAGAGGTGGCTCTGCTTGCAATCCGGTTGCAGGTAAGCGGTTTGCGCCCCAGCTCCGATACACCCGCTCCATCACCCGCTGCAGCTCCTCTTCCCCAACATCGGCGGGTTCGCCACGCTCGAGCGGGTCAAAGTGGAAGATATACAAGCGAGAGGTAAACTGCTCAAACGGCAAAGAGGCCTCACCAAATCGTTCGCCACAGCCTTCTGTGCTTACGTGGACATCATCGCCCCAGCTTTGACCGCTGTCGTTGTTGGGGTTGTAGAAATACACGCGCATCTCGCCTTCAGGGTCCAAAGCCGCCCGAAGCATGGTAATGGCGTGCCAGCCGATAAACCTTGCAGCTCTGTCGGTTACCGCAATACCGGCAGGCTGAGGGTGAATCAGCGGTTGATTGCCATTGTAATAAGGATGGTAACTGGCATAGAAATGCCGGATAAACCCTTCCAGGTTTTCCAGGTTTCCGGTCGCCACATCCACGTTGATGGCAAACCCCCGGCCTGCAGACCAGCCGTGGAATTCTGGGTTTACCCACCTATGTGGATCGCCTTCACGGCCAATACACATGCGACCCATCTCAGCGTAAATTCGATCGAGGTGCGGCACCACCACCAACGAGACCGGGTCGAGGTCAAAGGTGACTTCTGAGGCAACGCCGCCAAGGCTATGAGCCGACGACACTGGCTGCCCCTCAAAATGCATGATAATTTCGTTATCCCTGGCGGCCCAGGCAACCATCTGCAACAGGTAATCCGGGTCGTTATACGCCCACATGGACAAAGCCCGGGCCGATTGGCAGGTAGGGTTATTGCCTTGGCCAACCCCCAGTGGCTGCCCCAGCATATTCAACACGCCTTGAATCAACCATGCGCCTGGTTGCGGCTGGTAGCCATTGGCAATCTGCAAGCGTTCCCGGGCTTCTGGGCAAAGCTTCAGCCGCGCCTGACGCCAGAGTGCGGGCGCTAAAGGTGGTTGGTAAAGAATGCCGCGCTCAAGCATAAGCGCAAGGCCGTAAATGCCTTGAGCCGTTTCAGGAAATACACCCTCAGTAACCAGTTCATGCACCAGCTCGCGGTAACACATCAGGCAATCACGGCCAGTACTGGAAAGCCCTAAGGCTTCGCTGAGCAGGTTATCCTGGCCCTCCATAATGTAACGTATGAAGCTGGCGTGATATGGAGACACCAGGCCGGTGTCGTGCATGGAGCGGGCAAAGCCAGTAGCTTCGTTTTGCAGGGTTTGCGAATCCATGGTTTCCAGGCGCTGCTGGTAAACCACTGTACCCGGATCTTCGCTGCATCCTCGCGTTGGACCATACAAGCTGGAGATCAACCGGTCTGCGCCACGGCCTGCACTGCCCAAGTCTGCGTCTGGCTCTGCTCTGCAAATCGCAATCTGCGTGATCATTTTACGCACATCGGCCACTTGAATGGGCCGCTGCTGCAAAATTCGCCAAATCTCTTCAATCAGGCTGTCGATTACATGCTCGTAGCCAATGTGCTGAGCCACATGCTGCACAACATGCTGGCTTATGAGCGCCAACTTACCCTGCTCACGTTCGGCTTCGCCGGTCATGCCAAATAGCAAACCAAGGTTGATCGCAAGCACCTGGGTCAGGTAATGACTGGCCTGTTCAGCAGATACCGTAGGGTGTAAGTATGCACCGCGAGCGACCGCCAGCAAACGCAGTTCGCTGAGGGCTTCAACCACCACCGTATCTACGTTCTGACTTTGCAGTGCGTGGGTCGTTAAAGCGGGCAAAAGAATAGCGGGCTCGGCCCAGTCTGTGCCGTCGAAAACACCGGCCATTTCCAGGCGCTCAGCGCACGCTTCAATCACTGCACAGCCTTCTGGCTGCATCAGTATTCGGCGCACAAGGTCAAAGACACGGGGAAGTTTGCCAACCTTTGCAAAAGACCGGCTTTCTTCCAGGGTCTGAACCGAGTCGTCCAGCCTTTGTGCCAGCTTATCCAAGTTCACAGCCGGTGCTGCGTTGCCCGATTGGTTATCGTTCAAGCGATGTTCCTCAGGGCCTGCATCAAACCCGTTTGATGTAATGCATCACCCGATTATACATAGAAATCCAAATCTTCCTGATGCTTCAGGAGATCGCGCATTACATATGGATCTTCACCAAAGAAGTACACAAGGCCCCAATGGGTGCCAAATGCCGTGCGTTTGGTAACCGTTTCTTCCACAGGCGGCGTGAGTTCATGGGATTCAAAATACTCATGATTCTCGGTTTCTTCCGGAATCTCCAGCTTGCTCACAACCCGGCGCCTTGGGTATACACCAAAGCAACCCGCGTAGCCCTTCGCACCCACCACCTCTTCGGGGAAGAAGGCTTCGATTTCTTCCGGAGAGCTTTTCGGATCGAAAGCGAGAATCAGGCCCTGGTAAGCGTTGAAGCCATAAGCGGTTTCAAGCAATTCAAACACTTTAAACCCGGGCGGCCGATACGCCACCTCACCGAAGTACATGGTGCTGTCGCTGGTCACGAAGTATTCGGGGTGCAAGAAACCGAATTCAATATCAAACGTTTTGATCAGCTTTTCAATCTCGCCCCGGATCTGGTCACGATACTTTTCAAGATCTGGCGTCGCAGGCACGAACACAGAATAACCCAGCGTGACGTATTCGGAGATATTCAGGAAAGCAATTTTGCCATTATGGACCCAGGCTTCTACCGCGAACTCCCAGCCATCCAGATGAGACTCCATCAACACAGGAAACTCTTCTTCAGGAATGGTATCCACTTCGTCTGGGGTACGAATCACTCTGTGACCAAGACATCCGGCCTTATCAAAGGCCTTCAGGTGGATGGGGTCATTTGGGTCGCCATCGAGCTTGAGCAGTGTTTGATTAACCCGCTTTAAAAAGCGAACAACATCGCCTTTATCGTGGGCTTCCTCAAAAATACCCACACGTATACCACCGAGTTGCGCGCGGCGCTTCATCAGTGCTTTGTCACGTAGCAGCATGGCTTGACCAAACAAGCGTGGCTTATCCATGAGAACCGAGTTAATAGCACCGGCCCATTCTACGGTTTCTTCAAACAGCGGAATGGCAACATCCACACCCATGTCTTTTAGCGTTTGGGCGATCTCAACGGACCGATCATTCAGGCGCTCAAAGTTCCAAGGCACGTAGGGAATATCGTGCTCTTTACAATATGGTTCGGCCCAATCTGGCGCGACCACCACGTAGCGGCGATCAAATTTATCAGCGGCCTCTACGGCGTTGAGACTCCAGCCAAGAAACGCAACATACCCCTTATCCGGATTATATTTATGCTCTGCCATAGACCCTCTCCTTGCCCCGGAATGTAATTTTCACCCTACGCCGATGTATAGGAATGGCAAGTATCATTAGGCTATGAAACAAAAAAACACTGTGAACATCGGTTTTAACGCCGACCCTCACAATGCTTCAAGGCTGAATTGGGAATATTCAGAGAAATTACAGACGAACCAGGTTTATCAACCAAGCTTCAAGGTAGAAAGTGTTCTTTTTCGCACGTTCGTCAACAGCGTTTCGTTGTCTACCAGTGATTGGCCGTAAGAAGGCACCATGACCTTCATACGCTCCTGCCACTGCGCTGTCTGGATTTTTTCCGGGAAGCAGCGTTCAATCACGCTAATCATTGCATTAGCCGCAGTAGAGGCTCCCGGTGACGCGCCAAGCAAGGCCGCCAGAGTGCCGTCTTTTGCGGCCACAATTTCGGTACCAAATTCAAGCTTGCCACCGCCACTCTCAGCCTGCTTGATGATTTGCACACGCTGGCCGGCATTACGCAATTCCCAGTTTTTTTCTTCAGCTTCGGGGAAGAAGTTACGCAGTGCATCCACACGGTCGCTGTGCGACTGGAACACCTCACCAATCAGATAACGGGTCAGGTCCATGTTGCTCTTACTCACCGACAACATAGGCTTGAGGTTGGTGGTGCGCACAGAGCCGAACAAATCAAAAATAGAGCCCTTTTTGAGGAAACGGGTGGTAAAGCCGGCAAACGGGCCAAACAACAAGGCAGGCTCGCCGTTGATAATGCGGGTATCAAGGTGTGGCACCGACATAGGCGGCGCGCCAATAGGCGCCTTGCCGTATACTTTTGCATGGTGCTGACCCACTACATCAGGCTTGCGGCATACCAACCATTGACCACTAACAGGGAAACCACCATAGCCACGGGCTTCACTAATTCCAGATTTTTGCAGCAACGGTAACGCCCCGCCACCAGCGCCAAGAAACACAAATTCACTTTCCAGCTTAGTCTGCTCGCCAGTGTGCTGATTTTTAACCCGGACTTTCCAGCGGCCATTGTCGCGCTGATCTATGTAGTGCACCGGGCTACCCAGCATAAGCTCGAAGTTGGGCTGCTTTTCCAGATACTTGACCATGTTCCGCGTCAGAGAGCCAAAATCCACATCTGAACCATGGCGGATACGCGTTGCGGCAACACGCTGCATAGGGTCTCGGCCCTGAATAATCAGCGGCATCCAATCTTCTAGCTCCCGTGGCGACTCTGTGTACTCCATATCACGGAACAAGTGATGGGCACTCATGCGTTCGTGGCGGCGCTTCAGGAAAGCGACATCTTTATCACCCCAAACAAAGCTCTGGTGCGGTGTGCGATTAATAAACCTGGAAGGCTCGGGCAACATACCCTGCTCAACCAGATATGACCAAAACTGCAGGGAGACCTCATATTGCGCATTAATCTGCAGCGCACGCTCAATGGCGACATCGCCATCTTCAGTCTGGGGCGTGTAATTCAGCTCGCAGTATCCGGCGTGACCGGTACCTGCGTTGTTCCACCCATCAGTGCTTTCATGTGCAACGTGATCAAGACGCTCCAACATGACTATTTTCATGGACGGATCCAACTGCGTTAGCATCATGCCCAGAGTAGCGCTCATGACGCCACCCCCGACCAGAACTACGTCTGCCTGTTTAGCGGCCATTGGTTTTTCACCCTAGCTAGTTTTGAACCTTCGCCCCTCCACGATCAGCAAAGAGGTCTGTCGGAAACCGGCAAGTCGCGAGGTAAAGGCGCTGCCGTGTGTGTCCGTTCGAATATTCGCGTAATTATCCGGATTTTTGCAAAAAAAATAAAATACGATCAATTATCGTTGCGGGTTTAAGCGCGGCTTGCGCGCAAGCTTAGCGGCCACTTCGTTAGCATACGAACTGTGCGTGTATCGGGTTATAGGTAATAGTCCGCACACATCTGACAAAAAGGTGCCGCAAATTTTCGCTTCTTTGGTCTGTTATATCATCGCAACTTTAGTCTTATGCCGGTGTTCATCAATGATCATATCACTTCATCTGAAAAGGGCTGACCTCAATGGGCCATTTGCGGTATCTTGCACTCCTTTGTAGCGCTGCATCTCAAGTTATCCGGGATTTTCATAGGCGCTTTACTGCAGATACAACCTGACTGAGGTTCATTTATGGGAATGGCTATTGGCGCGATCATCGCCGGCCTGATATTGCTGGTCTGGAGTGCCGACAAATTTGTAGAGGGCGCTGCAGCCACCGCTAAACACCTGGGCATGCCTTCTTTGCTAATTGGCATGGTAATTATTGGGTTCGGCACCTCAGCGCCAGAACTGGCTGTTTCGGCCATGGCGGCGGCGGATGGTAATCCCGGGTTGGCCCTGGGCAACGGCTATGGCTCCAACATTACCAACATTGCGTTAATTGTGGGCCTGACTGCCGTAATTGCCCCCATCACGGTACACTCCCAAGTGCTCCGAAAGGAACTGCCTCTGCTAATTGTGCTCACGCTGATAGCCGGCTCACAACTATTGGATGGCGAGCTCTCACGACTGGATGGCTGTGTGCTTCTGGGCGTGTTTGCGGCGGTCATGGGCTGGTCGATTTTTCAGGGCATGCGTGGCAAAAACGACGCTCTGGCAAGCGAAACAGAAACCCAACTTTCAAACGATCTGATGGCGATGAAAACCGCCACCATGTGGTTGATCGTTGGCCTTGTTTTACTCGTGGTCAGCTCACGCCTGTTGGTTTGGGGCTCAGTTTCCATCGCTCAAAGCTTAGGGGTTAGTGATCTGGTGATTGGCCTGACAATCGTGGCCATTGGTACGTCACTGCCAGAACTGGCCGCAGCCCTGGCAGCAGTGCGCAAAAATGAGCACGACCTGATTCTGGGCAACATTCTTGGCTCGGGCCTGTTCAACACGCTTGCGGTTGTGGGGCTGGCTGCCGTTATTAAGCCTATGTCGGTTGCTCCAGAGGCACTATATCGGGATTGGACACTGATGCTGGCGCTGACCGTTGGCCTGCTGGTTATGGGCTTCGGCCTGACTGGCTGGCGCAAAGTGATCAGCCGCTTTGATGGCTCTGTCTTGCTGCTGGTTTATCTTGCTTACACCGGCTACCTGCTGTCTACCGTTGTGGCGGCCAGCACAAGCTGACAGCCACCATCAAAACTTAACTGTTTTCTTGAAAAGCCATAGCAATGGAATTCAAACAGTAGCGCTGGCCGGTGGGCGGAGGCCCATCAGGAAACACATGGCCAAGGTGACTTTCACAGCGAACACAACGCACTTCTGTGCGAGCCATACCCATGCTGGTATCTTCAATGTAGCGGATGTGCGCCTTATCGAAAGGCTGGAAGAAACTGGGCCAACCGGTACCAGAATCAAATTTTGCATTTGAGCTGAACAAAGGTAGATCACACAGCCGGCAGTGGTAAACACCCGCCAGCTTGTTGTCCAGTAACGTGCCACAGAATGGATGTTCCGTGCCATGATCCAGCAATACCTGGCGCTCTTCAGGTGTCAGGTTGGCAGCCTTTTCTTCGATCTGTGCCTCGGTTAAAGGCGTTACGTCGTAACCTGCATCAGAACGGCTCATTATTTATCTCCTCAAGCCAGCCTGTCCCCGGAATCAGAACGGGACCTGGCGTTTAAATCAGTGTCGGTGCCAGTATATTCCGGCTTAAGCCGGTCACCGAAACCATCAATTAGTTTTTCCACTTTCGGGGCTGCCACCGCCATGATGTATGGCTGGTTGGGGTTGCGGGCGGCAAAGTCCTGGTGCTGCGCTTCGGCTGAGTAAAACGCTTCTAACGGCTCAAGGGCCGTTACAATAGGATCAGAATAAACCCCAGCCTCGGTCAGTTGGCGAATATAGGATTCTACAACACGCTTCTGCTCGTGGTTTTCATAAAAAATGGCAGAGCGATATTGCGTTCCCCGATCATTACCCTGGCGGTTTAACTGAGTTGGATCGTGAGCTACCGAAAAGAACACTCTAAGCAATTCGCCAAAGGTCACTCGAGCTGGGTCGTAGCGCACCTCCACTGCCTCTGCATGGCCAGTTGTGCCTGTGCATACGGCCTCGTAATTAGCTGTATCTGGCGACCCGCCCGTGTAGCCAGACTCCACACGGGTTACGCCTTCCATCGCTACCAGCACAGCCTCGACACACCAGAAGCAGCCACCAGCAAGAACGACTCTCTGTTCGCCCTCTGCTGCTGACAAATCTTGCTCGGGCTCTGGAAAACGACTGCGGGCCACGTTCAGGCCAGGAATGCTGCAAGATGATGTCATGACAACCTCCGCTACAATAAAAATATCTTCAGACCACTAATTGTGGCTGTTAATTCGCCCGGTTGCATCCCCTCTGTTGCAGAGCATAATGTTCAGAGTTAAGAGCAAACGGGATGCACAGGCTCAGCCAGAAACAAAGGAACACAAATGACCTCACCGGCTCGCACACCCGAACATCAGGATGAGCTTCTGGAACACCGCCTGAACCAGAGACTGGGGCCTGCGCATGCACGCCAGCGTTTGGGTATTGAGCGTGAAGCCGAGGCTAGAGTGCTTAGCCAGGACCGCCCATCGTTTCGCATTCAGAACCCCACTTCGGCACCCGGGTTTATCCGTTTTTGCCTGAAGTTAGTAGGACTGCATGGGCGCGGGCAGGCAAACAGTCGGCGCTTGGATACAGCATACAACCACTTTTACCTGCCCACACTACCGACAAACTTCGAAGGCTTTCGTATCCTGCATCTTACGGACTTACACGTGGATATGGATGAAGCCAACCTGCAAGAAGTTATACGAACAATATCGCCGCTGGATTACGATCTGTGCGTGCTTACCGGTGACTACCGTAAAGAGACCTGGGGACCGGTTGAAGCGGCACTCGAAGGCATGGCGCGGCTACGCGAGGCAATACGAGGGCCAGCCTACGCTGTGCTCGGCAATCACGACAGTGTGCGCATGGTGCCGGCTCTGGAAGATATGGGGTATTCGCTGCTGATGAACGAGATGGTTCCGATAGAGCAAAGCGGTGAGCACTTCTATCTCGCAGGGGTCGATGACCCGCATTTCTACAAAGCCCACAACCTGCATCGTGCAGGCGATGATATTCCCCCCGGTGGCACAAGTCTTCTTCTTAGCCACACTCCTGAAATATGGCGGGAAGCCGCTTACGCCGGTTACGACATGTTCCTGTGCGGCCATACCCATGGCGGCCAGATCTGCTTGCCTGGAGGGATTCCGCTTACATTAGATGCAGACTGCCCACGCCATCTGGGTCGTGGTTACTGGCAGGCACATGGCATGCAGGGATACACCTCTCCTGGCGCCGGTACCTCTGTGATTAACGTGCGGTTGAACTGCCCGCCAGAAGTGACCATTCATACGCTAACCCGCAACCTGTCTCAGTGAGGCTGCCTGCGAATGCCTAAACGATAGAGCAGAGGAGATATCCACATATTGGATAGTGCAAAAAATACCACAATGGCCAGCGCCTCCCAAGCGCTAACCACCCCTTTGGCTAACGCATAAAATATAGGAATCGCAGCCTCAGGCACTTGATCCAGCCACGACATACGCGCACTGGGTTTTAGCTCCAGACGGCGCTTGATAAAGCTGCTGAGCAGATCGCCGGCTAACGCAAGCAAGCCAAACAGCAGCCCGAATACAAATTCGTGTTCAGTGACCATGGCAAACAGCGCGCAACACAATGTACCGGAAACAACGCCTCGCCAGGTCTTACTTTTACCGAATAGCGGCCGACCATCAAACCAGTACAACCCGGCATCCACAGGCGCCGACCAGCGGCGCCTGAGCACCTTTGCGATAACCACTGGTGTGCCATTGGCCAGCACCAGCATCACAAACAACGTAAGGGATATCAGCAAGCGCTGGCACTCCTTGCTCGCTTATGTCAGTCGATTCCGCCTCGGGTCAGCTTGAGCGGGTCCATCAGTTCTTCCAAACGTTCCCGGCTGAGACCGCTGATTTCTTCAGCCACATCAATGACAGGTCGTCCGGTTTTATAGGCCTCCTTAGCGATATCCGACGCCAGACTGTAGCCAATTTCCGGGTTAAGCGCTGTTACCAGAACCGGATTGCGGCGAACACCCGCATCCAATGCTTCGGTGTTTACGGAAAAGTTTCGAAGGGCTTTATCTGCCAGCAAGCCGGTGGCATTTGTAAGCAGGCCAATCATATCCAGCAGATTGCCGCCCACAAGAGGAAGCATCACATTAAGCTGAAAGTTACCAGATTGCCCTGCCATGGCGTTAGCGCTATCCAGTCCCATAACCTGGGCCCCCACCATGGCCACAGACTCGGGAATAACCGGGTTAACTTTACCTGGCATAATACTGCTGCCCGGCTGCAGCGCTGGCAGGCTGATTTCTGCAAACCCGTGGATTGGGCCACTGTTCATCCAGCGCAGGTCATTGGCAATTTTGGTGAGCACAATACCTAACCCGCGCAGTTGAGATGAAAGCGCAACCGGGCCATCCACGGCACTCTGGCCTACAAACTTGTGATCCAGAGAACGGAATACATAATCGGTATTGCCCTTGAGAAACTTCACAAACTGGCCAGCAAATTCCGGCAACGCATTTACGCCAGTGCCTACCGCTGTGCCACCCTGGGGCAACGCGAGCAATTCATCGGCAGCCGCATCAAGGCGCCTTTCTGCCGCAAGTATCTGTTCCCGCCAGGTTCGCAACTCTTGGCCAAGGGTAATCGGCATGGCATCCATAAGATGAGTACGGCCGGTTTTAACCTGTTCCGAAAACAAGGCTTCGCGCTCGTAAATAACCCCGCGCAAGTGCGTTAATGCAGGAATAAGCCGCGCTCGTACCCCGATGACTGAACTCACATGAATAGCTGTGGGGATCACATCGTTAGAGCTCTGGCTCATATTCACATGGTCGTTAGGGTGCACTTCCACACCGTTTTTGGCGGCAATGGCAGCGATCACCTCATTCACGTTCATGTTGGTGCTGGTACCTGAACCTGTCTGGTAACGATCAACGGGAAACTGGTCAGCATGCTCACCGCGGATCAGCTCCTGGCAAGCAACGGTAATCGCGTCGCAACGGCCATTATCCAGAAGCCCCAGGCTGGCATTGGCCTCAGCCGCTGCCTGTTTGATGTGCGCCACGGCTACAATAAAAGCGGGTGGCATGGGTTGACCACTAACGGGAAAATTATTAACAGCACGCTGGGTTTGGGCTCCCCAAAGAGCCCCTGTTGGCACATGAACCTCGCCCAGGCTGTCGGTTTCTATTCTGGTTTGGCTGTTTGCGTTTCCAGCTCCATTTTCGCTCATGGTTTCTCCTGTGTGTATCTGCGTCAGGATGGCTGGCAGTACATCAAAAGACAAAGCTGGCAAGCCTCCCGAAAGAGGCTGCCAGCCGCTGCCAGATTAGAAAAAGCCCAGTGGGTTGATATCGTAGCTGGTCAGCATGCACTTGGTCTGCTGATAATGCTCCAGCGCCATCTTGTGGGTTTCACGGCCAACACCTGACTTTTTATAGCCGCCAAAGGCCGCATGCGCTGGATAGGCATGGTAGCAATTCATCCATACACGGCCAGCCTGAATGCTGCGTCCCATGCGATAAGCACGGTTGGTATCCCGAGTCCAGACGCCTGCGCCGAGCCCATACTCGGTATCGTTGGCAATCGCCAAGGCTTCCTCTTCGGTTTTGAACGTGGTTACACCTACAACCGGGCCAAAGATTTCCTCCTGGAACACCCGCATTTTATTGTCGCCCTTGAATAAAGTGGGCTGAACGTAGAAGCCGTTGTTGAATTCGGCGCCCATATCCTCCTTGTCGCCCCCAATGAGAACCTCGGCCCCTTCTTGCTTGCCAATATCAAGGTAAGACATGATTTTGTCGTATTGTTCCTTACTGGCCTGGGCACCCACCTGCACATCGGTATCCAGCGGGTTACCGCGCTTGATGGCCTTGGTGCGTTCAACCACCTTCTGCATAAACTCTTCATACATGTCTTCTTGCACCAGCGCACGCGATGGGCAGGTGCACACTTCGCCCTGATTGAAAAACGCCAAAACCAGGCCTTCTACACACTTATTCACAAACTCGGGTTCGCCCTGCATCACATCAGAGAAATAGATGTTGGGGGACTTGCCACCCAACTCAACCGTGGAAGGAATGATGTTTTCTGCCGCGCACTTGAGAATGTGCGAACCAACCGGTGTAGAGCCGGTGAAGGCGATTTTGTCGATACGTTTGCTGGTCGCCAAAGCTTCGCCAGCTTCGATACCATAGCCGTTAACAATGTTAAGAACGCCCGGTGGCAACAAATCGCCAATAATGTCCATTAGCAGCAGAATACTGGCGGGCGTTTGCTCTGCAGGTTTTAGCACGGTGCAGTTGCCGGCGGCCAAACAGGGCGCCAACTTCCACGCTGCCATTAAAATTGGGAAGTTCCACGGAATAATCTGCCCAACCACACCTAGCGGCTCATGGAAATGATAAGCCACGGTATTTTGGTCAATCTCACCCATATGCCCTTCCTGGGCGCGGATGCAGCCTGCAAAATAGCGGAAGTGGTCTGCAGCCAGTGGAATATCAGCATTCAGAGTTTCACGAACCGCTTTGCCGTTATCCCACGTTTCTGCAACAGCCAGTTTTTCCAGATTGGCTTCAATTCGGTCAGCAATTTTAAGCAGGATATTGGAGCGTTCTGCCGCGGGCGTTTTGCCCCAGGCTGGTGCCGCCTTGTGTGCAGCATCGAGCGCCAAATCAATATCCTCGGCGGAAGATCGCGGGATATCGCAGATAGTATCGCCGGTTATCGGCGTTATGTTTTCAAAATACTGGCCTTTAACCGGAGCAACCCACTCACCACCAATATAATTCTCGTAGCGGGTTTTGAAAGAAACAACAGAGCCGTCTTTTCCAGGCTGTGCATAAATCATGGTCGTCACCTCTTGTTGTGTTTGTATATGACAACGCGATTGTTCGCGCTTACCTACTAACTGTAGACCTCAAACAACAATAGGTGAACCACCGGGCAACTCCGTCAGCTCCTGCAGGCAGTCTTCCAAGAATTTTGAGGGGTCTGACAGCACAGCCTCGTCGGCCACAACACCAAACTGAACCTGCCCGGCGTAGCTCACAATGCTCACCCCTAACCCTATATCTCCGGCCTGAGGCACCCAGAACATTTGTTCGGTAATTCGACAACCAGCAATATATCTGGCCTCTGGGGTGCCGATCACGTTCGACACCACCGCACTGGCTTTGCGATAAAACACATCGGAAAGCGGTTGACGCAGCGCTTGTGGAATCATCGACGCGCAGGCCGACAATCCCCAAGCTATTCCTGGCTGCCAGCTCTTTTTCAGCCGACGGGTTTCTTGTTTGATACGGTATAATCGTTCCAGAGCGCTCTGACCATCCACAGGCAGAGGAACAAACACGGTGCCAAAGTAATTACCCAGGGTATCTGGCTCTGGCTGCAGGTCATCTGGAAGGCGGTTGCGAATATCAACAGGAACCGCTGCATGCATAACGGCGTCTTCCAGGCTTGTCCCAGACACGCCAAGGCGGGGCCGAACCGCGGCCGCCACGCAGCTGAGCAAAACATCGTTGATGGTAACGTTGGTCGCCTTGGCGATTGAGCGAAATTGATCGAGCGGCACGGGCACAGACCATCGACAATGGCGCCGGCCCAGCAGCGGGCGCTTGAGATCAGATGGTGTATCTTCCGGTTCTGCCAAAAAACCACTGAATTCATCTACCAGCTTCAAACCATTACTGGCCAACTGATCCAACAACGTGCTGGCCTGCTGCAAATGACTTTCCAGCTCACGGGGTTGGTCGCTATTGGCCGCACCGCCGCTAATCAATTGCTCTAATTGCTTTTTGGCAGCGGATATCCAGGGGGACAGATCAGCGGTTTTCGGTGCCCCGTATACCGCCGGATATTGCTGTGGCGAGGCACCGCACAGGCGGTCGAAAATCCCCATAAGTGACACACCGTCGGCATAACAATGATGTATCCGAAGCAACAATACCGAGCCACCTTCAGCGTTCGGTGCCAACCAGAACTTCCATAAAGGGCGATATAAAGGCAAGGGCTGATTCAGGCGTTCAGAAACCCATTCCTGAAGTGCCGAATCGGTGAAGCGATCAAGCACCACATCCAGATGATGCCTGGGATCAAACGTTGGATCCGGGACCCATTGCCACCCGGGTGTGCGCTCCTCGGGCATGTACCGGAAACGCTCCCAGGCCATCCAGTACACTCGCAAGAACTCTCGCAATCCAGGCGCCGTAAGGCCATCCACCCGCATCATAACCGTGATGGTCATGGGGTTTCGGTGGCTCTCCAGAGCCAGCCAGGCTGAATCCGCAGGAAGCATAAGATGCGTTTGCTCGTGACTCAAACCCGAACGTCCCCGGAAGTAGTGAAGTGAAAGGATGGCTGAAAATAAAGAGTGCGTCAGTTAAAAATCAGCGATCAGCATTGTGCCAGACATATATCACCGGCTCCACAAAGGCACCACTCGCGCAATATTACAAAAAGTTACACATGAACCTACCTTCACTCCTATACTGGTTATAAGCCTTGATGTAATAGTTATTACAAGCTTCCGGTCGCTACCGATTGGCCATAGCAAGGCACAAGCCAAGCTACCAGCGCCAATAAATATCGGATCGAATGGGAGTACAACAGGGTTACCAGCGCAACCAAGGTCGAACGACCAACTCTAAAAACAGGCTGTAGCCGTGCTGGAAGGAGACGTATTATGAAAGCAAGCCATATCCGCAAGCTGATTAAACCAATCGACAGCGCCTACTCAGAGATGTTTTCAGGCCATGTGTATCGGGTTGGTGAAGGCGCTGTTTCTGTTCGCAATCACAGTGGCGAGGCAGAGCAAACCGTTATTGGCGTACATGGCTTTCTGGAAAACCACTGCTACTTCACCCAGACCTACGATGCACCTACAACTGAACTGATTCTGCTTACCTGCAGCAACTACCATATCCCTGTTAACGGTATTACACCGGAAACGGCACAATGGGAACTGCCAATAAAGCACCCGCAAAGCACCATCGAGTACGACGCAGGCATTCTGACCCAAGCATTGGAGAATCTGCCCAGCACGCGCAATGTCAGAGTTCATGGCCACTCGCGAGGCGGAGCGGTTACGCTGGAAGCCGTTAGGCAGCGGCCAGATTTGTTTGAAAACGTGGAAGTGGTTCTTGAGGCTCCTGCCCTGCCCCAAGGCAAAGTTCATCCGTTGGTTTCCGCACTTCTGGAACCTGTTAGTCACGGCATGTGGCCCTGGCTGATTCGCTTGATTAACAGTGCGCCTTCCTCTGCATACGGACAAACGTTCTTCGGCAAAATGAACCCGCGCAAAAAACAGCTGCTGAGTAAACTGTTTTACGCCACCCGCGATCACCTAACTATTGTTCGCAACATCGAGAACATTTTTGAGTGGATTGAGCGCACAGATACAGACGTGTACCAACACATACGCCATGGCACCTTTCTGGTTCCCGCGGTGGATCGCCTCCTGGACCGCCAGGCCATGCTCGATAGCGCACGCCAAAGCCCTACAACTATGCGCATTATCGAAACCCAGGCACCCAGCCATTTTGTAACCCTGGATAGCAAAGAATGGCTGCCAGACTTTAAGCCACTTTCTACCGCCATGGGCTGAAATAGAGTCACACACCCAAGCAGGTTAAGCCCGGCCACTGGCCGGCTTTACTGCACCCTCGCCTTCCCTCCGGTAAACTACAGATCTCTACACCGATCTACCGGAGCTGTCACCATGTACCGTGAGCGACTCGTTAACACGGAAGTACGCTCAGAAGGCGCCCACCGCTTGCAGCGATTGTTACTGGATTATCACGACTTTCGACTTCATAAGGCCGGCCACCCACTATTAAGCAACACGTTCACTGTTGCTGAATGGCAGGCAGAACGCCTGAAACTGACCCATCAGGATTTGTATCAACACCCCGGCTATCACACAGGTCTGGAGTTTCTGTTAACCGATCTTTATGCACCTGCCAGCATGACCCGACGCGATGACAATATAGACCGGGTGTTCCCGAAAATGGTCAAGTGGTTACCCGATCACCAACTGAAAATGCTTGCAAGGCTGGTAGAGCTGAACCTGATCACCCAACAACTGGATCTGGAATTAGCGGAATTGCTGGATGAGCGTAATATACCCGCCAACTCGGTAACCGATGAACACTATTGTGAGGCATACCGCGCCAGCCAGATGCTGGAACAACGCAAAAAGCAGGTGGTGCTGGTGGCCGATGTTGGTCAGCAGCTCGATCGATATGTGCGCAATCGTACATTAGGCTGGCTGCTCTCAATGAGCCGGGCCCCAGCAGAAATGGCCAACCTTAGCGATCTGCACAACTTTCTTCACAGAGGTTACTCAGCGTTTCGCAAGATGGATAACGTAGATTTGTTGATCAACCGACTGGTGACCAGAGAACAGCAGGTTATGGACAATATTCTCGACGGCCACCCAAAACCGTTTATGCTCCCGGGTGACCTTTAAAAACCTCTGAAGCTTCAGGTCTTTAAAATCTGATCCAGCTGACTATGAATCTCATTCTCAATTTTTGATTTGAACGGCCGTAGCAACATACCCAACTCCAGATGCACGTGCAGGTCGTTATCAGTAATATTCAGCTGGCCCTTAACACCAGAGCGCTTGAAATTCAGGTGATCACCTTGCCATTGGTAATCAAGATCGAACTGACTGGACAGATCCCGCGCAAGCGATTCCGCTGCGTCACGAGCATGGTCTTTATCAAGGGTGTGAGCACGATGTACATCAATTGCAGACATGTATCAGTTTTCTCTTCAAAAGTGATCAATTTTACAGTGTAAGGCGGTATTAAACATGTCGCCACTCTTGTAGCAACCCCCTCAACCGTTAGAATACGGGGTTCAGATTCTGACAGGATATGCCTCATGAGCGAACAACAACCGCCGGCCAATGCCAATAACGGCCAGGACGACGTTACCCATTTCGGCTTCCGCGATGTGCCCAAAAGCCAGAAAGCCAGCCAGGTGGCTGACGTTTTTCACAGCGTGGCGGGCAAATACGATCTCATGAACGACCTGATGTCCATGGGCATCCACCGCCTGTGGAAGCGCTTTACCATTGAGCTTTCGGGTGTGCGCCCTGGCCA
>JAKDUK010000132.1 GCA_030457765.1 Marinobacter sp.
ACATCATGCCGCTGAATACGGCCAGCACTCACGAAATTGCCGAGCCGACACGCACGCGCAAGCTGCTGTTGCATCGCAAGGAAATCGCCAAGATTTTCTCCAAAACCCAGGATAAGGGGCACACCTGCGTACCGCTCAAACTGTACTGGAAGCACAACCTGGTGAAGTGCGAACTGGCACTGGTGACGGGTAAAAAGTTACACGACAAGCGCGCCACCGAGAAAGACCGCGACTGGCAGCGGCAAAAAGGACGCATCATGCGCGAAGCGAGCAAAGGATAGCTGGTCAATTAACGATGAGCGCGTTAGACTGGGAAAACGCTAAGGGGGCGACATGGTATCGACGCCGGTGACAACCCCTGCGGTGCATGCCGAGAGCGTGATGTATCTCGTAAATCCAACATCACGATAAATAGTCGCAAACGACGAAAACTACGCTCAGGGCGCGCTGGCAGCTTAATAGTTGTTAGCTTCTTGTCCGGCTCCAAAGCGATGTGCCTGTTCATGGCAGCGGAGATACGAGCTAAAAATGACAGGACCGCAGTCGGTGGCGCTTTCTCGCCGGCTGTTAAACTTACGAAGGCTCGCGTAGCTGGATCCTGATCGTCGGAGCCAGAGACGTTAAAGCAAAAGACGAAATCTAAGCATGTAGAGCCAATGGGCGAGTGCTGGCGGACGCGGGTTCAATTCCCGCCGCCTCCACCAAAACCAGGTTTCAGGAAGCACCACAACGTTCCAGAAACCGCATGAATAGGGGCCTCCTGGCCCCTTTCTTGTGTCTGAACATCCCAAATCATTCCTTGACATCCCACACGCTTGGGGGCATAAACGGGGGCATAACACCGAGATCAAAATCCTGATGCCCCTACATCGGAAAGAAAAAGCACATAGCCCACTAACGATGGGCTTCACATACTTGTGATACGTGCTGAAGCCTACTTTCACCTTGGGGGGCATAAGCCCAACGCCACACCGAGGTGCCCCCAATGAGTCGCCAGACCAACAAGCTAACGGTTACGGCCATCAAGGCAGCCAAGCCCCGGGACAAAATTTACAAAATGGCCGACGGTGGCGGTCTTTATCTAGAGGTAGCCAAGACCGGCAGCAAATACTGGCGGATGAAGTACCGTTATGGCGGCAAAGAAAAACGTCTAGCTATTGGTGTCTACCCGGCAGTGTCACTGGCCTTGGCACGAGAAGCCCGCGACGATGCAAAGCGCCAGATTGGCCAGAATATCGACCCCAGCACAGCCAAGCGCATTGCCCACAAACAGGGCGTCGAAGCGTCGGCTAATACTTTCGAGGCTATTGCATTGGAATGGCTGGAGCAGATACACCAGCATAAGGTTGTCCCGGCACACTATGTGCGTAACAAGCGACGGCTAGAGCGCGATGCTTTTCCGATTATTGGAAAACGCTCGCTTGATAAAATCACTCCCCCCGAATTGCTGGACTGCCTCCGCCGCATTGAAGCCCGCGGCCACATTGATACCGCTCACCGGGTCAAAACTTTGTGTGGTCAAGTATTTCAATATGGGATCGGAACTGGGCGTGCAGAACGTGACCTAACGTCCGACCTGCGTGGCGCCCTCAGACCAAGAAAAACTAAGCATCATGCTGCGATCACAGACCCAGAAGAAGTCGCCGGGCTACTCCGTGCCATCGAAGGCTATGGTGGCCAACCGGCGACGATTGCTGCTCTGAAGCTGGCACCGCTGGTATTCACACGCCCGGGCGAGTTGCGACAAGCCAAATGGGTTGAGGTTGACCTAGACAAAGCCACTTGGTCTTTCCATGTCAGCAAGACAGGCCAACCTCTTATCGTGCCACTACCGACACAGGCGGTAAAAATTCTGCGCGACTTGCAGGGCCTCACAGGGCGCTCTGAATTTGTTTTCCCCGGGGCACGTAGCCATCAGCGCCCAATGAGCAACGCCACACTGAAAGCCGCGTTGGACAGAATGGGGTTCAAAGGTGAGATGACCGCGCATGGCTTTCGCGCCATGGCTCGCACTATTCTGGCTGAGCAGCTGAACTACCCAGAACACATCATTGAGCATCAGCTGGCTCATACAGTGAAAGATGCCAACGGGCGCGCCTACAATCGCACGAAATATCTGGATCAGCGCAGGGAAATGCTACAGGCATGGGCTGATTATCTGGATGGTTTGGTAGCATAACTACTAATTTTCACTCGATAAACGGCTGAGTCACCATCACGCTTACAGAAATTATGCCTCTTTCTACCGCCGCGGCCCAACACGTCCAGCCCTGCTTTACTGCCGAGCGGCGGGTAAGCGAGCAGGTCGAGGCGGCCGCCACGGTCGAAGAGCTGGTGGCCATTGATCTTCAGGCCGCGTTTGCTGCCGAGCTGGAGGCGGTGAAGGCCGGAAACGAAACACCTGCGTAAACAGCAAAAGTCCGCTTATCAGCGGGCTTTTTTGCCTAGTCTTTCACAACCGTCCGTCGGTTTGACCCTTACCGCCCGCATACTATAGTGGCTATGCGGCACGCTCATTTGCCGCCCTTCTCGACGACAACATCAATAAGGGAGAGCCCCATGATACCCACAAGACATGCAGCCTTTGGCGGCCTGTGTTTGCTGGCCGCTTTCAGCTCACCCCCTGTGCTTGCACAGGCCAACAATGCTGACATACCACGCATGGAAAGCGCTTCCTGCCCCACCCAGGCACTGAAAGACCTGAGCGCCGAATGCTACACCTTTTACGGTCAGGAAAACTGGGATAACCCCAACGGCAACATCGTCGAACTGCCCGTGGGTGTCATCCCCCCGGAGTCTTCCGAAACCGCTGGCTCAGACGAAAGCTCCAGCAATAACGCACCCGTCGCTTTTTTCCCCGGTGGCCCCGGGCACAGCGCACTCGACAAGCAAGAGTACCTGGAGCAGCTGCGCAAAGACATCGGCAATCGTACCCTGGTGGTATTCGATCCTCGTGGCTTTAATCACGCCACTCCCACGCTGGAATGTCCCGACTATGCCGATGTTTCCCCCTATCACAACATCGTACATACGCCGGCGCTTACCGACTCGCTGGACCCCATGCAGCGGATGAAGCACATCACCGATGAAGTATCAGCCTGCTATCAAAAACTGGAAAGCGAAGGCGTGGAGGTAGCCCAATATACGGAAAGCGCTACATCCCGAGATCTGGAGGAAATTCGCCAGCTGCTGGATTACGAGGCCATCAATATTTACGGCGCGTCTACAGGCAGCGGCACGGCACTGTCCTACCTGCGTTATTATCCAGACAGCGTGAAGTCGGCCATTCTCGGCTGGCCCTGGTATACCGCCTTGCGTAACCGGGCTCCGCTTGACGAGTTTTATACCCTGAAAGGCAAATTTACCGATGTCCTCGCCATGTGCGCCGCGGATAGCGAAGCCTGCCGCGAACAGGTGCCAGCCCCCTTTCTGGCCATCGACCGCACGCGCCGCGCGCTGGATGACAAACCCTATACGGCCGAAGTGAGTACCGAATCAGGCAAGGAAAAAAC
>JAKDUK010000053.1 GCA_030457765.1 Marinobacter sp.
GCCAGTTCACGGTACTGAGCAAGAGCAAGACGAATGTTACCGCCCAGCTTCTTCATAATCTTGGTCTGAGCAGAACCACCTACCCGAGATACCGAAATACCTGCGTTCATCGCCGGGCGAATGCCGGAGTTAAACAGGTTGGTCTCAAGGAAAATCTGGCCGTCGGTAATAGAGATTACGTTGGTCGGTACGAAAGCCGACACGTCACCAGCCTGGGTTTCAATGATAGGTAGTGCGGTCAAAGACCCGGTTTTACCTTTCACTTCACCGTTGGTGAACTTTTCTACGTAATCTGCGTTTACACGGGAGGAGCGCTCCAACAGACGGGAGTGCAAATAGAATACGTCACCCGGGAAAGCTTCACGACCCGGCGGACGACGCAACAGCAAGGAGATTTGACGGTAAGCAACGGCCTGCTTTGAGAGGTCGTCGTATACAATCAGAGCGTCTTCGCCGCGGTCACGGAAGTATTCGCCCATGGTGGTGCCGGCATAAGGTGCCAGAAACTGCATAGAGGCAGGATCTGCTGCACCAGCAGCGACCACTGTGGTGTGTGCCATAGCACCGTGCTCTTCCAACTTGCGCACAACGGCAGCAATAGAAGACTGTTTCTGACCAACCGCAACGTAGATACACTTAATGCCGGTATCTTTCTGGTTGATAATCGCGTCAATAGCGACAGCGGTTTTACCAATCTGACGGTCACCGATGATCAGCTCACGCTGGCCGCGGCCAACTGGAACCATGGTATCGATGGCTTTCATACCAGTCTGTACCGGCTCATCAACCGATTGACGTTCGATAACACCAGGGGCTACTTTTTCCACTGGATCGGTCAGTTTGGTACCCAAATCGCCTTTACCATCGATTGGGTTACCCAAGCCGTCTACCACACGGCCCAGCAGTTCCGGACCAACCGGAACTTCCAGAATACGGCCGGTGCAACGTACTTTCTGGCCTTCAGCCAGATCTTCGTAGTCACCGAGAACCACGGCGCCAACAGAGTCGCGCTCCAGGTTCAAAGCCATGCCGAATATGCCGTTAGCAAACTCGATCATCTCGCCGTACATTACGTCGGCCAGGCCGTGGATCAGCACGATACCGTCTGCTACAGACAGAATAGTGCCCTCGTTTTTTGCTTCAGAAGAGATATCGAGTTTCTCGATTCTCTTCTTGATGATGTCACTGATCTCGGATGGATTCAGTTGCTGCATGCCTTTGTCCTCAAACCTTTTGCTGAAATCAGGAGCCCAGTGCTTTAGCCATTTTGGCAAGCTTTCCACGGACTGAAGCGTCAATAACAAGATCGCCGGTATTTACCAACACGCCACCGATCAGAGAACGATCAACAGCGGTTTCCAGGGCGACTTTACGCTCCAGCTTCCTGGACAATGCTTCTGCCAGCTTTTGCTGCTCGTCGGCGGTCATTTCAAATGCTGTGCTTACCGTCATATTAACAGTGCGCTCAAATTCTGCGCGATAGAAGGCAAACAAGGCCGAAATTTCCGGCAGCAACGCCAGGCGCTTACTTTCAGCAAGAATCAACATGAAGTTTCTGAGCGCCTCAGGCATCTGCTCTTCGGCAGTATCGAAAAACAGCTCTGCCTTGCGTTGCTCAGAAAGGCCAGGATTGGCCAGAATATTCTTCACAGCGTCGTCAGCCGCTAACAAACCAACAAAAGCAAGCGCCTGATCCCATGAATCAACGGCGTCTTGCTCTTTAGCGGCACTAAAAACGGCTTTCGCATAGGGCCGGGCTAACGTAGTCAGTTCTGCCATGGGTCCCTCGCTTAGAGTTGTGCGGCCAGCTTATCCAGCATCTCGCTGTGAGCTTTAGCATCGACAGAGGTTTCCAGAATCTTCTCGGCACCGGCAATGGCAAGTGTTGCCACTTCTGCTCTAAGTGCTTCGCGAGCCTGAACACGCTCCTGTTGAATTTCCGCCCTGGCCTGCTCAAGAAGCTTTTCACCTTCTTGGCGGGCATCGTCTTTAGATGCTTCCACAACCTGGGCGGCACGCTTGTTGGCTTGATCAATCAGTGCAGCAGCTTCTTTTTTGGCTTGCTGCATTTGCTGGGCGGCGTTTTCCTGAGCCAGCTCAAGGTCCAGCGAAGCCCGGTCAGCAGCAGAAAGACCATCAGCAATTTTCTTCTGGCGCGCTTCCATGGCTGCCGTAATCGGCGGCCACACATACTTCACGCAGAACCAGACGAAAACAGCGAAGGCAATCGCTTGCCCTATTAACGTAAGGTTTATATTCACGGCAATATACCTCTTGCTTTTCGTTGCGTGCTGGAAGCCAAAAAACCGGGCGCCTGGTTCTGATGGTCAGAACAGCACCCGTATCTCGAGGCAGTTTTAGCCAGCTACAACGAAGATCAGGTACATCGAGAGACCAACACCGATCATTGGAACGGCGTCTAGCAGGCCGGCCATAATGAACGCCTTAACCTGTAGCTGGTTTGCCATTTCGGGCTGACGGGCAGTTGCTTCAAGCAGTTTGCCACCCAGAAGACCAAAGCCGATACCGGTCGCCAGAGCGCCCAGTCCAAGAATGATCGCAGCCGCAATGTAAACCATTGAAATATCCATAAAAACTCCTCAGTTTTTTCATTTAGTTAAAGGTAAATCTGTGCAAACGTAAATCAGTGTTCTTCGTGCGCTTGTGCTAAATAAACAATCGTCAGCATGGTGAAAATAAAGGCCTGTAGCGGAATAATCAGAAGGTGGAAGATGGCCCAGGGCGCGCTCAGTGCCCACTGCGCCCAAAACGGCAGCAAGGCAATCAGCACAAACACAACTTCACTTGCATATATGTTACCGAACAAACGTAACGCCAAGCTGAAAGGCCGCACAATCATTACAAGAATTTCGAGTATCAGGTTCACTGGAATCAGGGCCCAGTGATTAAATGGGTTCATACCCAGTTCCTTGGCGAAACCGGACACGCCCTTAATCTTAAAGCTATAAAAGATAGTCAGTGCAAACACACCAATGGAAATGCCAAAGGTAGCATTAGGGTCAACCGTAGGGACAATTTTGAAGTATTCAAGACCCAGGCCCTGAGCAAGCCACGGAATGAAGTCAACCGGAACCAGGTCGAGCGCACTCATTAATAGAATCCACACAAAAATGGTCAGTGACAGTGGCGCAATTAACGGGTTGCGAGCGTGGAAACCGTCACGCACCAAGCCATTGATAAATTCAAAAGAAATTTCGGCCATATTCTGCAGGCCCGTTGGCACTCCGGTAGTCGCACGCTTGGCGATAAACCGGAATAAACCAAGAAACAACACACCCATAGCGATAGACCAGCCCAGGGTGTCAACGTGAACCGCCATAAAGCCCATATCCGACGCTTCTTGCGCGGTACGGGCGAAGGTCCAACCGGTTTCGTTCATCACGCTTCCATCAAAGCGCTCGTAGCCTGCCTCCAGTTTACCGTAGGTCAGATTTTGGAGGTGGTGCTTTATGTACTCTACTGGGGTGCCAGCCATACCGCTCTCGTCCAGTCATCGCCGTGTTTGCGGTCGTATCAGCCAGCGTAGCGCGCCACCCGTTACAACCATCACAGCAAAAGTGAATAACAAAGCCGGCACATGTACCGGCTCCATTAAAGTGAAAACAGCCGCAAAAAAAACTGCGGTCAGGGCAATTTTGGTGGATTCCGCCCGGAACAAATTCCCCACCATAAGGCGCATTTGACGGGCGCCCTCATAACGATAAACCCGACGCGTAAACCAGGCATTTGGCACGATAAAAATAAGACCGCCGATAAACGCGGAATAACCGGCCAAAGCACTGTGAAGCGACCATAACAGGCTGAGAATGACCAAACCTGTAAGTTCAATAGTCAACCAACGGGCCAAAGGAATGTAGGTAATTCTGGATTGCCGAGACTTCATACCTACGCCATCATTCCAATCGCGCGAAATTATATGTTTTAAGCACTTGTTGTTCAACCGGGCTCTGTATGAAACTTGGCTGAGATTCTACCAAAAAAGGCTCAGGGACCGCTATTTTCCATACAATTTGTGGTTAGCGGCCTTTACGATCACGACATCTGGTGATTATCAGCCTCTCGGCTCAAATGTGGATTTTATTTTGCATTTAACGAATATGACCAAGAATACCGTCCAGCTCATCCAGCGAGCTGTATTCAATCACCAGTTTACCTTTGCCGCGCTGCCCATGGGCAATGGATACTTTTGCCCCCAAACGCTCAGCAAGATCGTCTTGCAAGGCACGGATATTAGGATCGACGGCACCCGGCTTTGCCGGTTTTCCGTGTGCTTCTTCCTGCTGTACCCGGCGCACAAGCGCCTCAGTTTGACGGACTGACAAAGACTTGGCGACAACCTGCTTCGCTACCAGCATTTGCTGTTCCGGAGAGAGTGTCAGCATGGCTCGGCCATGACCCATTTCCAGGTCGCCGTGCTCAAGCATTAAGCGCACATCTTCACTTAAGCCAATCAGACGTAAAAGGTTGGTGATGGTGGTGCGGGATTTACCCACGGCATCGGCCACTTGGGTTTGAGTCAGGCCAAATTCTTCTTGCAGGCGCTGAAGAGCAAACGCTTCTTCAATGGGATTCAGATTTTCGCGCTGAATGTTCTCGATAAGCGCCATAGCAATGGCGGTTTCATCAGGCACATCGCGAATAATGGCAGGAATGCTGTCTAGCTCCGCCATTTGGGTGGCGCGCCAACGACGCTCACCAGCAATCAATTCAAATCGGCCTTCAGCAATTGGGCGCACCACAACTGGCTGCATGACACCCTGCTGACGAATAGAATCTGCCAATTCCTGCAAGGCTGCAGGGTCCATGTCTCTGCGAGGCTGATAGCGGCCGCGCTGGATCAAGTCGATAGGAACCTGTCGCAACTCACCGTCGTGATCTTTCGGTTCCTGATCCAGATCAACCCTGGAACCAGCCAGCAGGGCTCCTAGCCCACGCTCGCCCAATCCTCGTTTCTTCGCCGCCATGGTATCAGTCATTCTTCCCGTTGGTAGTTGTCGTGCATCTGTAAAAAGAGACGAGGTGGTATGTTACACCGCAACTGGAGCAGATGTCTTTTTCGCTCCATGGCGACGCACCATTTCTCCGGCCAGTGCCAAATATGCAATTGCGCCTTTGGATGCTTTGTCGTATTTCAGAGCTGGCATGCCGTAGCTGGGCGCTTCCGCCAGGCGTACATTCCGAGGAATAACTGCACGATAAACTTTATCGCCAAAGTACTCGTTAAGCTGACCAGACACATCCAGCGTTAGGCTGTTGCGGGGGTCGTACATGGTTCTGAGAATACCCTCCATCTCCAGGTTCGGGTTCACCGACTCCTTGATCTGTTCCACGGTATTCATCAATGCAGCCAGCCCCTCCAGGGCATAGTATTCACACTGCATGGGGATTAGCACAGAGTCCGCTGCCGACAGCGCATTCACGGTTAACAGGCTCAGTGAAGGCGGGCAGTCGATCAGGATGTAATCGTAGTTGTCACGAATACTGTTTAGCGCAAGCCGAAGCCGGTGTTCGCGGCCAATCTCGTTCATCAGCTCCACTTCAGCAGCGGTCAGATCGCCGTTAGAAGGCATGATGTCAAAACCAGAGGCGTCTGCCGGAATGATAACGTCGCCAGCAGAAGCACGCTTGGTAAGAAGGTCGTACCCGGAGAGTTCCAAATCGCTTTTATCCAAGCCACTGCCCATGGTGGCGTTTCCCTGGGGATCCATATCCACAAGTAAAACCCGGCGTTTGGTAGCGGCTAGTGAAGCTGCAAGGTTGACGCAGGTGGTGGTTTTGCCCACACCGCCTTTTTGATTGGTCACTGCAATCACGCGCGCCATGTCTCGGCTCCTTATTTCCGAATACAGTTACTGAATACCGTTACGGGTTCCTGGGGTTCTGTTCTATCGGGACGGCTCTGCCCGAGCAACAACTAATAAGTGTCTCTCGCCCCCAGCGCCGGGAACGTTAAGAGCATGGCTAGATGATACCTGCCAGCCTGCAGGAAGGGCAGCCACCTCATCATCCGGAAACTGACCTTTCATGGCAAGAAAACGGCCTTCATTCGCCAACAAACCACCACACCATGTAATTATATTGTCTAGCGCCGTAAACGCCCGACTGCTGATCTGGCTGAACGGCTGCTCTGGTTTGCAATCTTCGGCGCGGCCATGGATTACGTCTACGTTTTTCAGGCCAAGTTCTAGCACACACTGGTGCAAAAAGCGGGTTTTCTTGCCGTTGCTGTCCAACAATGTGAAGCGTTTTTCCGGCAGCACTATCGCCAGAGGAATACCCGGTAATCCTCCACCAGCGCCCACATCAAGCAAATGCTCAGTGGTTACCCAAGGCAAAATACTGAGGCTGTCGAGCAACTGCCGGGAAACCATTTCGCCCTCATTACGTACGGCAGTGAGATTGTAAGCCCGGTTCCATTTATTGAGCAGTGCCAAAAATGCCAGCAGTTGTTGTTGCTGGGGTTCGCCTACGGGAAGTTGCATCTCCGCCAGCCCTTCCCGGAGCTGGCGCGGCCAGTATGTTTGCATCATGGCAGCCGTCAGGCGCTTTGTTTGCGCAGAAGATCGCGCTTTTTCAAATGCACCAGAACCTGTGAGATCGCCGCCGGCGTAACGCCCTGAATTCGCGATGCCTGGGCAACCGTCTCGGGTCGTACTTCTTTCAGTTTTTGTTTAATTTCGTTCGACAGGCCACCGATCACGTCGTAATCCAGGTCTATGGGCAGCGCGGTGTTTTCATTCCGGCGCAAGCGCTCAATTTCGTCATTTTGGCGAGAAATGTAACCTTCGTACTTAATTTCTATCTCAACCTGGTCAGCCACCACCGGGTCATCCGCTTGCGCGGCACCAATTTCGGCAATATGGCGGTAGACAATCTCTGGCCTACGAAGCAACTCTGCCAGAGTGTGATCCCGAGTCATCGGCTGCTTGAGAAATTCGTTGGCGCGATCGCCCGCTTCCGTTGAAGGATGGATGCGGGTAGATTCCAAACGACTGCGTTCGGCTGCAATCGCTTCGAATTTGCCATTAAACCTTTCCCAACGCTCGTCATCCACCAGCCCCAGCTTGCGGCCGGTTTCGGTCAGGCGCAGATCAGCGTTGTCTTCTCGCAGAATAAGACGATATTCCGCACGGCTGGTGAACATGCGGTAAGGCTCGTTGGTACCCATAGTAATCAGATCGTCTACCAATACACCGAGGTAAGCTTCATCCCGGCGCGGATACCATTCGCTTTTATCCTGTGAACGCAGAGCAGCATTGATACCCGCCAGCAAACCCTGGGCACCCGCTTCTTCATAACCGGTGGTGCCGTTGATTTGGCCGGCAAAATAAAGGCCCTGAATAAACTTGGTTTCCAAAGTGTGGCGCAGATCCTGCGGGTTCAGGTAGTCGTATTCAATGGCGTAACCCGGCCGGGTGATATGAGCATTTTCGAAACCCTCGATGCTACGCACGGCCGCAAGCTGAACATCAAATGGCAGGCTGGTGGAAATGCCATTCGGGTACAGCTCGTGGGTAGTCAGGCCCTCGGGCTCCACAAAGATCTGGTGAGAGTTTTTGTCAGCAAAGCGGTTGACCTTGTCTTCAATAGAAGGGCAGTAACGGGGCCCAATACCTTCAATATTGCCGGCAAACATGGGCGAGCGGTCAAAGCCACTGCGGATAATATCGTGAGTCTGCTCATTGGTACGGGTTATGTAACAGCAGATTTGCTCTGGATGCTGATCTGGGTTGCCGACAAACGACATAACTGGCGCGGGATTGTCGCCCCATTGCTTTTGCATCACAGAGAAATCAACGCTGCGAGCATCAATGCGCGGCGGCGTGCCGGTTTTCAAGCGGCCCACATTAAACGGTAATTCACGCAAACGCTTAGCCAGTGCATTAGCGGGCGCATCACCGGCTCGGCCGCCAGAATGTTCCTGCATACCAATGTGGATAACGCCACCAAGGAAAGTGCCAGTGGTCAACACCACGGTTTTAGCATTGAAGCGAATGCCGGTCTGGGAAACCACGCCTGTAACCTGATCATTTTCCACAATCAGATCATCCGCAGCCTGCTGGAATAAGGTGAGGTTAGGCTCGTTTTCCAGCATATGGCGAATAGCCGCCTTATACAAAACCCTATCGGCTTGGGCTCGGGTGGCCCGCACGGCTGGGCCTTTACGACTATTGAGCACGCGGAACTGGATGCCGGCCAGATCGGTCGCTTGCGCCATGGCACCGCCAAGGGCATCTATTTCTTTCACCAGGTGGCTTTTACCAATGCCGCCGATGGCCGGGTTGCAGGACATCTGACCCAGGGTTTCGATGTTGTGGGTCAGCAGCAGGGTTTGTGAGCCCATGCGCGCCGCCGCAAGCGCGGCTTCGGTACCGGCATGGCCGCCACCAATGACGATAACATCAAAACGGGTTGGAAAATCCACGGTTCACCTCGGAATTCGGGGGATAAAAACAGGGCGGGGAGTATAACGTTTCACGCGTAAAATTGCAGTCGAAATGTGCAAAATTTAACCAGAAAAACTCTAAACAGGGGCTTCTAAGTAACGTTTATTTGGGAAAACCTTTCAATTGCCTCAATATTTCTTTTGTGAAAGACCGAAATCACCAGATTTTCATAGGTTTAAACGGTTCTCCTAATAAACATTTTTACTAAAGTTATCCACAAAAAAGAGCGCCTACCAAACACCCCTAAAAACTACTAAACCATTGTTTTTAAGTATTTTTAAAAAAACTATCAAAAGCTTATGCGCAGCTTATTCAACTACTTATCCACAGCTGACGACGACGTTATCTGCCGCAAACGCCACACGGCTACCAGTACGAAGCCGTTGACCAATGACAATAACAACAAGAACGTCGGAATCCCCACATTAAACACCCCCAGTACCAGAATTCCCGCCAGCGCACTCATAACCATGAACAGCGCGTTGACCACATTCAATGCCGCAATAATCCGCGCCCGTTTGAGTGATGGAGTTTCATGCTGAATAAAGGCGTAGAGGGGAACAATGAACAGGCCGCCACACACTCCAATACCCACCAGGTCAAGCAATACCCGTATATAGACCGGATCTGTCACCAGGGTCCACCAGGTGGATGGCTCGGGACTGGCTGGTACTGCAAAAAACAGATCCACGCCCAGCAAGCTCAGGCCAAGAGCGCCCCAGAGAACGGGTGCCAGAGTGATGCGGTGCCGGGTAAGACGCTCACACATCATTGACCCGATAGAGATCCCTATAATAAACATAGACAGCAGCAGAGTTACCACGGTTTCATCACCGTGCAAATTACTGTGGGCAAAGTTGGGAAACTGAGTGAGGTAGGCGGCACCAAGAAACCAAAACCAGGAGATGGCCAAAATCGCCCACAACACAGGTTTACGTTCCGACGCTACAACCATCAACTGCCAGGTTTCTCGAACCGGCCGGAATTGCACGGCAGGCCCGGTGCCCGTGACACCTGAGCCCTCGCTGATTGTTTCGGGTATTTGTCGCGCGGCCAGATACCCAAAAATCGCCAGCAAAAGCACACCAACAGCGGTGAGCTTTGCGGCCGCCTCATGCCCCATCAACAAACCGGCGGCGATGGTGCCAAGCAAAATGGCCACAAAGGTGCCCATACTTACCAGGCCGTTGCCGCCTACCAGCTCATCCTCGCCAAGTACCTGGGGCAGAATGGCGTACTTTACCGGACCGAAAAACGTAGACTGAATACCCATCAAAAACAACAACACCAGCAGCCCTTCGTACCAGCCAAACCAGAGCGCCAAGGCAGCAAACGCCATGATGCCTATTTCTGCCAGCTTTACTTGGCGAATGATTGCGGCTTTCTCATAGCGGTCGGCTGCCTGCCCGGCAATGCCCGAAAACAGGAAAAACGGCAAAATGAACAAAAAGGCAGCCAGATTGATCACCGTGTTTACAGAAAGCCCGAACATGCCAGTGGTCTGGTAGGCAATCAGTAAAAGCAACGCATTTTTATAAAGATTGTCGTTAAACGCCCCGGAAAACTGGGTGAGATAAAACGGCAAAAATCGCCGCTGCCCCAGTAAGCGGAACTGACTGTGTGTGCCCATGAACATATCCGACGTTTGGTAGGTTGGCCGACTCCATAGGTTACCCAATTAGCCTGCCAAGACACTAGTCTGACAAGTTAGCCTTGGGCAGAGACGCCTGGCGTTCCAATTCATGTTCAACCGCGTTGGCTGACTTGGTAAACCCGGCAAGCAAGTTATATAGCACCGGAATAATAAACAGCGTAAGCGTGGTCGCAAAAATCAGCCCACCCAGGATCACCATACCGATCGCCGCCCTGCTCTCGGCACCCGCACCCGTGGCGATCACCAAAGGCACGGCGCCAAAGACCGTGGATATGGTGGTCATCAGTACCGGTCGGAAACGCAAGGTTGCGCCCTCTAGAATAGCGTCTTTTACCGCGTAGCCTTCATCCCGCAGTTGGTTGGCAAACTCCACAATCAATATGCCGTTTTTCGACATCAGTCCGAGCAACATGATAATGCCAATCTGGCTGTATATATTAAGGCTGATTCCGCTCCACCACAGTGCCAGCAACGCGCCGGTAACGGCCAGCGGTACCGGAAGCATGATGATCAGCGGATGAATCCAGCTTTCAAACTGAGCCGCCAGCACCAGGAACACAATAATAAAGGCCAACCCAAAGGTGACATAAATAGCAGACGACGAATCCTGAAACTCCCGGCTCAATCCCTGATAGCTCAACCGGGCTTCCGGCGGCAGTGTGTCCACCGCAAGGGTGTTGAGATAGTTCAGTGCGGAACCAAGATCGTAACCCTCGGCCAGCGAGCCGCTTATGACAACGGCTGGCAGACGATCGATACGGCGAAGATCCGGGTTTGCGCCTTTCTCTGTTAACGACACCAGCGCCTGCAAAGGAATCAGATTGCCGCCTTCCCTGGGGCGCAAGAATATCTGGCCCAAATCCGATGGCGTAGCCCTACTGGCCGCATCTGCCTGCATAATCACATCGTACTCGCGCCCACGTTCCAGATAGGTGGTTACTTTGCGCGAGGCGAGCATGGTTTGCAGTGTGAGACCAACATCCTGAATGGTTATATCCAGATCTGCCGCACGTTCACGATCAATGGCGATACTGAGTTCCGGCCGGGTAAGATCGAAATCTGTATCAAGGTTCAGCAGATTGGGGTTCTCCTTTGCCCGCTCAACAAGCTCGTCGCTCCATGCCTGTACGGATTCATAATCTGGTCCGGCGACCACAAATTCCACCGGCTGGCTGAAACCGCGCTGCCCCAGCCCGGGAGGGTTTATCGCCATTAGGCGAATGCCCGAGATATCGCTAAAGCGTTGACGAATATCGTTGGTTACCTGCTGCTGCTTGACGTTTCGTTCATCCCAGGGGGCCAACCCCATGATAATAAACGCACTGTCTTCCCTGTCCCGAAATCCGACAATCGACAGCATTCGGCTCGCGGTTCCATCTTCCAGATAGGGCAGCAGTTTCGCTTCTGCCTGTTTTGTATAGTGGTCTGTGTATTCCACGGTCGCGCCTCGTGGAACACTGGTAGGCATAATAATAACGCCTCTATCCTCAGTAGGCGCCAATTCCTGGGGTAGTTGTGGGTATATTACTGCAGCAACAACCAGCCCAACCAAGCCAAGGCCTAATATCAGGCCCGCCTGATTCAGCGAGAACTTCAAAAAACGCGCATAACCGCTGGTGAGACCATTCAGAATGTTCTCGCTGGCCGCCCAGAAACGGTGCCCGTCTGAGCTTTGCGGACTGTGCCTTAACCATTTGGAACACAACATCGGAGCCAGGGTTAAGGCCACAAGGCTAGACACCACAACTGCTGCAGCCAGGGTAAAACCAAACTCCGCAAACAATCGCCCAATATTGCCACCCATAAACGAAATAGGCACAAACACCGCCACGAGCGTAAGGGTGGTCGCAATCACCGCAAACGCGACTTGCCGGGCACCGCGGTAAGCCGCCAGTAGCGGAGGCTCGCCGTTATCAATGCGGCGCTGGATGTTTTCCAGCATCACGATGGCGTCGTCTACTACCAGGCCTATGGCAAGAATAACCGCCAATAACGTCAATACGTTAATGGAAAAACCCAAGAACCCCAGGCCAATAAAAGCGCCGATTACTGCCACCGGAATAGTCACCGCAGGAATCAGAGTGGCGCGCCACGAACGCAGAAACAAAAAGATAACCAGAATGACCAGTGAGACTGCAATGGCAAGGGTAGTCATCACCTCGCTGATGGAGGCGCGGATAAAAATGGATTCGTCGTAGCTCTCCGTAATAGATACTTCTGGCGGCAGGGTTTCCCGGATTTTCTCCAGCTCACTCCTAACCGCATCTGATACGGCTACTGTATTAGCTTTGGACTGGCGGATAACCCCCAGACCAATTGCCGTCTGGCCGTTAGCCCGCAACCGGCCAACATCCGATTCCACGCCCATACGCACATTGGCGACTTCGCCCAGGCGAAGCAGTTGATTACCATCCCGGCGCACCACCAGCTCACGGAATTGGTCAACGGTAGTCAGGCGGCCTTCTGCCCTTACGGTAAAGTTGCGGGTGGAAGAGTCTACAGAGCCGGCTGGCAGCTCTACGTTGTTGGCCCTTAGTGCATTCTCCACTTCCGCAACCGTGATATCCCGGGCCGCTAACCGTTCACGGTCCAGCCACACCCGAATGGCATAGCGGCGCTCGCCACCAATTCGTACATCGGCTACGCCATCTACCACCGCTAACCGATCAGACAAAACCCGGTCAGCGTAGTCGCTTAGCTGAGCAGAGTCCCAGATATCGCTGCGTAGGGTTACCCACATCATAGGACGGGCGTCAGAATCGGCCTTACGTACCACGGGTGGATCGGCTTCATCTGGCAGTTGATTATTTACACGAGACACCGCATCGCGCACGTCGTTTGCGGCAATATCCACGTCCCTGGTAGTAGAAAACTCGATACTGGTATAAGACCCACCCTGCCGAGTGGAAGATTGGATAGAGCGAATACCTTCTATGCCACTGATAGCCCCTTCCACTATCTGGGTTATCTGAGTATCCACCACCTCGGCAGCAGCGCCGGTATAATTAGTTGAAATGGACACGATTGGCGGGTCGATATCAGGATATTCACGCACTGGCAGGCCAAGCAACGCGGCCAAACCAAATACCACGATTAGCAGGCTAAGAACCGTAGCAAAGACCGGGCGTTTGATGGAAACATCAGACAGAATCACCGCTTAAGACTCCAAAACACTGATAAACCGATTGTCGGGAATCGCGTTTTCATCATCGATCACCCGAACTCGTTCACCACTGCTAAGCCGGTCCTGGCCAGTTACCACCACGGCATCTTCGGCGCTTAAGCCATTTGCAATCTCAACACGTCCTGGCATACGTGAGCCCAAAGTAACGGACACCCGCCGGGCAATGCCGTCTTCGGCCACAAACACAAATTTTTCATCGCCACGCACCATTACCGCCTGTTCTGGCACCACAAGAGCCTGGCGCTCCCGAAGGGTCAGGCTAACGGACATAAACTGTCCGGATCGCAAACGGCCATCGGCGTTATCAATCAAAGCTCGGACCGGCAAAGACCGGCTGAGCTCATCAATGCGGGTGCCCAGCTCTACCAGTTCACCATGGAACAACTGGTCAGGATAGGCGGGAGAACCACCCTGCACTTTTTGGCCCGGGTTAATCTGGCCAAGAAAACGCTCCGGAATGGAGAAGTTGAGTTCCATACGGGAGGTGGCATCCAGGGTCGTTATGGTGGTACCTGCGGTTACGTATGCACCAATACTGATATTGCTAAGGCCTGCCACGCCCGAAAACGGTGCTTCTATGCGGTGATCTTCAAGCCGAGCCCGAGCAGCGTCACGCTGGGCCTCTGACACTGCAACAGCGGTTTGCAGTTCATCAACCAAAGACTGGGAAATGCTGTTCTTGTCGCGCAGGCTTCTGGCCCTTTCATACTGGCGCTTGGCATCCGCAAGCTGAGCTTCAATTACGCCAAGATCTGCTCGCGCCTGTCGGTCATCAAGCCGCAACAGAACATCACCCTGATTGATCTGGCGGCCTGATTTCAGGTTGATAGCAACCACCCGGCCGTTGGTTTCAGTGGTCAGTTCAACCGCTCTCACAGCTTTCAAACTACCAACCGCCTTGACTCGATCGCGCACAAGATCGGTTGTGGGCAGCACGGTATTTACTACACTGGCCGGCCGCTCACCCGTGTCTTTTGCCTGCGGCGGGGCGCTCAGACTGCGATACGCCACAGCACCACCCACTGCCAACACAACCAACACCAAACCGATCAGCCACTGCTTCCACATAAACCATTCCAATTGACAGACCGGCATCCGCCGGGTGTTATTTTTTCTGTATCACAAGCACAAGTTCACCCACATCAACGCCCCATTTGCTCATGGTGGTCTGGTTAATCAAGGTGTCGGGTGTTACCAGATACATCCAGTCATCCATTCGTACATCCAGAGTTCCATCACCATAGGCAACCCGGAGCACATAGTTCATGTGGATAGCGTTGCCGCTCCAGCGCATGGTTCCCGGCTCTGCCACATCACTCGCATCGGCATGGTAGCTGTTTGCTGCCTCTGATGGCGTAAGAGTCCAGACCCGGGTTTGAACTTCACCATCATCAAAGCGGAATTCTTCGTCCAAAGTGCCTACACCGGTACTGTCCCAAGAAGCAGAAATATCCGCATCAAAGGTACGGATAACTTCTCCGGACATGTCCTTGACCAGACCACGGGCGCTAAGTTCACCTGTGAAAAATACTTCCGGAACAAGCTTGGGGCCGCGCTCTGCGTAGTCGGTCAGTGCGGGTCCCGAGCAGCCACTCAAAAAAACTAACGTCACTATCAACAAGAGTATAAGGCGCTGACTAACTTTGGGAATCTCAGAACACAAGTTTTGCATATTTTTTACACTATTCATCGGGTTCTCCACTGGGCTTCTCTATTCCGGGATGCCACAAACATTACGGCCTCTTCTTGTTATTTGAATACGCCAAAAGGCGATTCTTCGATCAACGTTAGGTGTCGCCATAATCTACTGACTGTCTTTGCTGACACTGTTATCAGCGCTTTTTGTCAATGGAAGCCTGGCGAGAATGCCGTAAAACAGAATACAACTTGGCGGTAGAAAGTCCCGCATCCGGATTTTAGAAAAGATACAGAGGGTTGAATTATGCCGGTATACAAAGCGCCGTTGCGTGACATGAAGTTTCTGATCAACGATGTATTTGATTACCCAACACACTATGCATCGCTGAAGAGCGGGGAAAACGCCACACCCGATATCGTCGACGCCATTCTTACCGAATGCGCAAAGTTCTGCGAAGAGCAGTTGAGCCCGCTGTTCCAGCCGGGCGATGAAGAAGGCTGCACTCTGCAAGACGGCGCTGTCGTCACGCCAAAAGGTTACAAGGAAGCTTATGACCAATTTGTGATGGGTGGATGGCAGGGGCTATCAGCGCCCGAAGAGTACGGCGGACAGGGACTGCCAACCTCCATGGGCTTGTTCAAACAGGAAATGATGGGCACCGCCAACTGGTCGTTTTCCATGTATCCGGGCCTGGCCATCGGCGCCATGAATACCATTCACCTGCATGGCTCTGACGAACAGAAAAATACCTACCTGGCCCCCATGACAGAGGGTCGCTGGTCCGGCACCATGTGCCTGACCGAACCCCAGTGCGGCACCGACCTGGGCCAGGTAAAAACCAAGGCTGAACCCCAGGCCGATGGCACTTATAAAGTAACGGGCACCAAAATATTTATTTCCTCTGGTGACCACGACCTGACCGAAAACATTATCCATATTGTACTGGCTCGCCTGCCTGATGCGCCCAAAGGCACCCGCGGTATCAGCCTGTTCATTGTGCCAAAAATGCAGCACGGCAAAGACGGCAACCTGGGTGAAGCCAATAGAGTCATCTGCGGCAGCCTGGAAAAGAAAATGGGTATCAAAGCCTCTGCAACCTGCGTGATGAACTTTGATGACTCCACAGGTTATTTAATAGGTCCGGAAAACAAGGGCCTGGAGTGCATGTTCACATTTATGAACACGGCACGAATCGGTACAGCCATTCAGGGTGTGGGGCCAGCTGAGTTGTCATATCAGTGGGCTCTGGATTACGCCAGGGAACGCCGTTCCATGCGCGCACTCTCCGGCAAAAAAGAGCCGGACGAAGTAGCCGATAGCCTGATGCACCACGCGGATGTGCGTCGCATGTTACTGACTCAAAAAGCCATCGCCGAAGGCGGTCGGTCCATGCTCTACGACGCCGCCCGCCTAGCTGACCATATGGTAGAAGCACACGATGCCGGAAACACCAAAAAAGCGGATAAATACGACGATAAGCTCGGCTTCCTGACACCAATTCTTAAAGGCTTTTTGACCGAATTGGGCAACGAGGCAGCTAACCTTGGCATGCAGGTATTTGGCGGCCATGGTTACATTCGCGAACACGGTATGGAGCAGATCGCGCGCGATACACGCATCGCCACGCTGTATGAGGGTACCACGGGTATTCAGGCGCTGGACCTACTTGGCCGCAAGGTATTGTTAAATACCAAAGGTGGTGCGGTTCGGGAATTTACCGCCAGGGTTGCCAATTTTGCTCGTAAACAATTAACCGATAGCCGTTTACGTCCATATGCTCTGGAACTGCTGAAACTAACCGGCCAGTGGAACCTGCTCACTGTGCGAATCATGCTTGCAGCACGAAAAGATCGAGACGTTGTCAGCTCGGCTTCTTACGACTTTTTGATGTACAGCGGTTACGTCACCATGGCGTATATGTGGGCGCGCCAAGCCGCTGTAGCGGCAGATCGTCTGGATAACGGCGGCGATGAATCAGAGGCCTTCTATAAAGCCAAGCTGGCAACAGCAGAATTCTACTATGAACGGCTGCTACCCAGGGCTCAGGCCCACGCCAGCACTATGCTAAGTCCCAGCAGAAATCTAATGCAGCTAAGTGCAGATGATATGGCCTTCACCGGGTAACAGTATCCGGTGATTTTATATCCCGG
>JAKDUK010000054.1 GCA_030457765.1 Marinobacter sp.
AAAACAGTCGAAGCCAGCACCAGAGCGCCAGCAAAGGTTTTAATCAACATAGTATTCATCCTCCAATAGGGTGTTCGTTGATGGAATAAAGTCTACGGAGATCTGATCACCAACAATATTGACCTGAAAGACAATGATCGAAAGAATTGGGCCAATCAGTTATCATCGGGTTAAATGAACCTCAGGAGTGACATCATGGCACTACCCAGAGTCGGCCTTATCCTTCACCCGCAATTCAGCCCCTTCCATTTCTCCGTGCCCTACATGGTGTTCAGCATTGCCCTGCCCGAAGGCCCGTTGTTTGAGTTGCTGATTATTACCCCGGAAGGAAAATCCCTAGAGTCCGAGCGCGCCATGACCGTGCAGCCGGATGGCGGGCTGGAACTATTGGATGCGGTTGATATTGCATTGGTACCCGGCTGGCATGATCTGAGCGAACCACCACCCCCTGAGTTGTCTGAAGCCCTTTTTCGCTGCCATGAGCGCGGCGCTCATGTGGTGGGCCTTTGCTACGGCACCTATGCGTTGGCCTATGCGGGGTTGCTGGATAACAAACGGGCCTCAACCCACTGGTTGGCTGAGCAGGATTTTCTCAAGCGATTTCCAAACGTAAATCTGGATACCAACGCCCTCTATGTGGAAGACGACCGGCTGGTCACGTCCGCTGGCACGGCAGCCGGGCTGGATTGCTGCCTGTTTCTGGTGCGGGAGTATTACGGTGCCAAGACCGCCAATACCCTTGCTCGCCTTATGGTGGTTCCGCCGCACCGGGAAGGCGGCCAGGCCCAGTTCATCGAACAGCCGGTCGCGATCTCCACCCAGGATGCCCACATCAACCGGCTACTGGATTACTTGCGGGAACATCTGGCCGACACCCACAGCATCGATGAGTTGGCTGCCCGCACCGCTATGAGCCGGCGCACTTTCACACGCCATTTTCAGAAGGCAACCGGCATGACGGTGATGGAGTGGCTGGTCGGTGAGCGGCTGCGGCAAGGACGTGAGCTGCTGGAAGGCACATCACTTTCAGTGGAAGCCATCGCGGAAAGAATCGGCTTCCATACGGCTACGTCCTTCCGGCAACACTTCAAGCAGCGTCACCATGTAAGCCCTCGGGTTTGGCGCAAAACGTTTGGTGAGAATGCCTGACAGTCCCAGTGTTCGGGAATGCCACTACGGTAATGACGTTAACCCAGTCTGCCAAACTCAAGAGGCATGATCCCTGATCCGTTAAGCATCTCGCGGTTGCAGGCGCTTGAAATCAAGTTCTGCTACTACCAGCGCGATCAAGATCAACCCCCCGCCAGCCATGGTCCGAAGACTGAGAGGCTCCCCGAGCATGATCATGCCGGCGAGGGCTGCGAAAATAGGCTCGCAAAGATAGGTTAATGCTACTTTCTCTTCTTCAAGATACCTTTGAGCGGAGCTTTGTATGCCATACATGTAAGCAGTACCAAGCAGGCCCGCAAACATAACCCCCTCCCAAAAGTGCGTATCTGAAGGCATCCATACTGCTTGCTTATCGAACAGTGCCGCGAGACCACTGCCGAGACTGCATACCGTCATCGCAATTGTCACTGTCAGCATGGCGTCATATCGATGTGAGAAATGCCCTACCGCTATAACATAGCAAGCAAAGAACACTGCACAGGCCATCGTCCATAGATCGCCAACATTCAGGTGTAAACCGTATTGCGCGACTATCAAATAAAGCCCGAAAAGTGCAATTGAGCAGGAAATCCATATGCGGTTTTGCACTGGCTTTCGGAATAAGCCCCACTTGAATAGCGGAATCAGAAGAACATCCAGGCCGGTGATAAATGCGGTGTTGGTGACACTGGTGTGTTGTAGCCCAATAGTCTGAAACACGTTCCCCAAGAGCAACGGAAGTCCAATCAACGCGCCGGCGACAATGGTTTTCCGGTTCAGGCGGTTGAATCTTTTCGCGAACAGTACTGAGAGGACTATTGCTGCCAGGGCAAATTTATAGGTCAGGAAGACATAAGGTGAGCCGTCTGCCACACCGACTTTGACGAAAGAGAACGACACTCCCCAGAAGGCCGTTCCGAGTATGAGTAACAGGAGGAATACGTGAGACTTTTGCATGTTTCTAACCATTTGTTGGGATTACAAATTGGTTAGAGTATGCGGAGTCCGCAAAAAGGCCCGGTGTCGCTCCCAATTTCTTCTCTAACGTTAGAGCGGACCAGTACAGATGCCTTAAGCTGGCACAAGTATACACTTCCCCATGCAGGGTGTGATAGCCAGACGCTTACACTGCATCAACCCAGCGCAACCTTCAGCCCGATGCCTGTCAGCAGACAGCCAAAGAGGTTGTTCTGGACTCTGTGGTATCGGGCGTTGCCGCTGGTAGCTGCCGAGAGTGCCCGCCCCAGAACTGCGTAGGTAAAATCAAAGACCAGTCCGGTCAACACCAGAATCAGTGCCAGTATGGCGAACTGTCCGGCAATGCCCGAGAGTTCCGGGTGGATGAACTGCGGAAGCAGTACAGAGCAGAAGATCAGGGATTTGGGGTTGAGCAGGTTGGTTGCCAGCCCTCTTTGGAAATCAGCCAGATATCCCACGGATGGCAGAGTACCTGCCGCTGACTGGGGTTGATCAGGGAGAGAATGACCTGTCCGGAAGAATTGCCAGCCCAGGTAGAGCAGATAGGCCGCGCCCAGTAATCGTACCGTGTGGTAGGTCCAGGGATGAGTCGCAAACAGAGTTGCAAGCCCCACCGCCGCCAGCAGGACATGGCAGCCCCGGGCAATAGCAAGGCCCACAGCGACGGCCATGGCGTTTCTGGGGCCACTGCTCACGGAGGTACCGAGCACCAGGAACATGTCCGGTCCTGGCGTAAGGTAAATCGCAACGAGCGCAGCCAAGAACAGTAGAAGGTCAGCCATGGGTCATGTCTCTTGTCGGTATTAATGCCTTGATTATACCGTTGGTTGTTTAGCGTATGGTTGCGTTGTCAGCCACAAAAGAATATAAAATTGGTGCTATTCGCTAATTTTACCCTTATATGAAGATTCTAATGCCAACCCATAAGTTAGACCGATTTGATCGAAAACTTCTGGAGGCACTGCAGACGGATGGCCGCGCGCCTAACACGGATCTGGCCGAGGGAATAGACCTGTCCCCATCGCCTTGCTCACGAAGGGTGCGGCTGCTTGAAGAATCCGGAGTGATCAAGGGCTACAGCGCCATCCTGGATCAGGAAAAAGTGGGTTTGGGGCTAACCGTATTCGTTGGCATCAAAGTGGAGCGTCATCAGGAAAAGGAAGCCGAGGCTTTTTGCGAGGCGGTAAGTGTTATGCCGGAAGTGGTGATGGCTCACCTGGTGTCCGGGGAGTCGGATTTCCTGTTGCAGGTTGTGGTGCCCGATCTTCGCGCCTACAAGGAGTTTTTGAGCAATACGCTGCTCAAGTTACCTGGGGTTCGGGACATTCGAAGCAACTTTGCGATCCAGACCGTCAAACCCCAATCGCCACTTCCGCTGATTCATTTGCCGGGGTAAACCGGCCACCAGACATCGATTATCTTCAGGTACGGAATAGCCGTGATCATTACCGGAGGGAACAACAGTGGCCCGGTTCTGTGCCACGGCACACTCAGTTTTTCGACAAATAGCGAAAGCTTCCCCCAGTTCGGTCACGCCCACGGTGCCGGCCACCTGTTGATTGACAAAAACCCAGAAACAGCTTCGCGTGCCAATATAAGGGCCATCAGAATAATTAAGCCTCCTCCGATACGGTTTACTATTCTGACACTGTCTGCGTTGGAAAAAAGGCGGGTGCTTAAGCTGTGAGCAACTACAACCCACACGCTATCGATCGCAATACCCAATAGGATAGGTATCATCGAGTACATGATCAGGACGTTCGTGGGGCTCGCAAGATTGCCGCTGAGGAAACTTGGAACTATGGTTCCGAACATGATCAATGCCTTGGGGTTGGTTATACCGACTATCACTCCCGCAGTGAGCGGTGACTTTCTCTTTGCTGGCTGGTCAGTTGCAGCCGGACTCGCCGCTTTTGAGGCTACAAGATACCCGATGCCGATAAGCAGCAAGGCGACCGCACCCAGCATTCGGATAGCAGGCAAAGCAAAATCGGATTTCAGTATAAGAGGGCCAAGTCCAAAAGAAAGAAGTATCGCAATGCTTAACATGCCAATTGCATTACCGATCACGCCACGCAACGCATGACGTCTGCCCTTCATTATAACTTGCCCGATAAAAAGCATGATGCTTGGGCCAGGTACAGCAATGAGTATCGAGCTGGTAATAATTAGCCCCAGCAGCCCACTGACGGATACCCCAATATCTTGCATGTAAACATTACCTTCGATATGCGTGTTGCGGGCATTAATACCATATTCTCAGCGACTTATTGATAATATTTCTTATACATTCTGGCCCGAGGCATCAGGCCTGAGCTTACGAAATAAAGTTTCATACTTGGCTTGGAGCCTCCAGGAATCCCGATACGGCTCAGATTGCTGTCGCGATCACGCCGGGGAGTATGTTTTAGGCCGAATCGACAACCTGTCCAAGAGATTCGATCAGAGCATGAACCAGGATCATTGACTCACAATCGTTCGTTGCCGTATTGAAGGCACAGCCAATTTCTCGATGGAACGTGTCTTGCTCCAACCCAACGACCCGGACGTTCTTAGACCTTCTGCTCAGAACGATTGTTCTGGGAACCATCGCGACGCCCAGATCGAGTTCCACGAGTTCGGTGATGGCATCGAGTTCGTCATCGGCTGATCACCAGGAGGCACACTTATGGCACTTTCCCCATTTCATCTGGCTATTCCCGTCCACGAGCATCCGAAAACGGCCTCGCAGGAGAAAGCGCATACCCACGCGGTGGACGGCCATGACGTGCCGGTGCCGCACTTCGGTATTGTACTGGAGTGGGGCCAATGGGAGGCGCTGGCCGACCGTCTGCGTGATCGCGACACGCAGTTCGTAATCGAGCCCCATATCCGCTTCAAGGGTGAGCCGGGCGAGCAGGCGACGATGTTCCTGTACGACCCCTGCGGCAACGCGCTGGAATTCAAGGCTTTTGCCGACATGGGCCAGCTTTTCGCCAAGTAGGCTGATCCGTTGATTGCCCTCAACTACCAGGAGAGCCTTATGAGTCAGGTATTCATCATCGGCGCCGCCGGCCAGATTGGAACGCGCCTCGTTCCTCGACTGCGCACCGCCGGGCACACTGTCTGCGGCATGCACCGTGGCGCTGAACAGGCTAACACTATCCAGTCGGCAGGGTTCAACGATGCCAGAGCATCTGGGATAACGGGTTGTCAAAATCAAACGCTATCGCTCTTGCAGAGCCAGGTGCACCCCCAGAGCACAGAAGATGCTGCCGACGACCTTGTTCTGCCACCTTTCTACCATGGGGCTGCGCTTCAAGAAGGCCCCTACTCGGCCGGCGGCACAAGCATAGGCAATGGTCACTGCGGCACCGATCACCACAAAAAGCAGCCCCAGGATACCAAGCTGCAACGAGACACCACCCGCCTTCGGTTGTACAAACTGTGGTAGGAAGGCCAGGAAGAACATGGCCGACTTGGGATTCAAGGCTTCGCAGAACACCCCCTGTCTGAAGGCCACCCTGGGCGTCACTTGCCTCTCGGCGGGCAGCTCCAAAGAAGGGGTGGGACCCAGAATAGCTTTCACCCCAAGGTAGATCAGATAAGCCGCGCCAATGTACTTCATGATGGTGAAAGCGACGGCGGACGCCATCAAAATGGCGGAAACGCCAAGTACGGCCAAGGCAGTGTGCAGGAGGTCACCAGTCGCGACCCCCAGACTGGTAGCGACCCCAGACCGGGTTCCCGAGCTGGCGGAGCGTGCAAGGGTAAGTAATATGGCAGGGCCAGGCAGCGCCGAAAAGCCGGCGACTATAACCGCGTAAGTCATTAAAGCAGATGCATCAAACATTTTTGTACCACCTCCTGAAGTGATATTTGGCTAGCTGGCCTGTGCCAGACTGCTGTCCAGCTCGTCAAGCAGCACGGCAAGCTGTTGTCGGCTGGTTCCTTCCAGTGCCTTGAGCGGCAGCGGCAGGGAGGGATGTTCGACTAGCCCCCGCAGCTCCGCAGCGGTCGCGACGACACGCAGGCTACCACCGTGCTGGCCGAAAAGTGACCACAGCGGTTGCAGCCGTTCGGATAGACCCATGGCTTCCTGGGTATCGCCAGCCTGGGCGGCGCGGGTGATGGCCAGCGCTGTCTTAGGGAATAGGCCTCCGATCACTGAATACCAAGCCTCGCAACCTGCGTTCAGCCCCGTTGCAGCGAACGCATCACCGCTGACGCCAAGCGTCACGTGTGGTGGGATCAGGGCGCGTAGACGCTCAACATGCGCCTTGGTTGCCTCGGGGTCCGCCGGCACACCGGGAATCTTGATGGAACGCACGTTGGGAAGCTGAGCGATCCGGCCATACAGTTCTTCGCTGAACTCAAAATGTGTTGTGCCAGGGTTGTCGTATACACAAAGCGGAACGGATAGGGAGTGGGCCACGGTCTCATAGAGATCGAAGACTTCGTCGGTGGATAGTTTCTGGTACGACACTGGGGCCAGAAGCACCGCGCTCGCACCTGCTTTCTGCGCGTCTTCGGCCAGGGCTAATACCTCACGCGTGCGCAGAGCGCCGATGCCGACGATCACTGGCACGTTGCCAGCATGCTTCACGGCCAGTTGCGCGACACGCGCACGTTCGGCTCGCGTAAGATAGGCATAGTTGCCGGTTGATCCCAGGGCACTGATGGAATCAACGCTGGCCTCAGCCAGACGCTCGGTCAGTCGGACAAACGCCGCTTCGTCGACGCCGCTCTCGTTCATGGGGGTCAAGGGAAATGCGCTGAGGCCAGAAAACATGGTGGATTGTCCTTGTGTCGATATAAGTGAAAAGGCCGCTCTGTTTCTTTCGTTAGGTGTACGGTAACATTGTCATAGACTAAATATACATTGTCATAGGACAATAATGAAGATCAACGGTAAGACTTCTCTGGAAATTTCCAACTGTATCCGTGCAATGGTGCAGAAAGGCGACCTGCTGCCCAACGACTCACTGCCGCCTGTGCGTGAGCTGGCAGCAAGACTCGATGTGAACCGTAATACGGTCGCGGCGGCCTACCAGCGCCTGACAAAAGCGGGCGTCGCCATCACGCAGGGACGCCTGGGCACGACCATCTGCGCGCCGCCCCAGGCAGGCGAGCAGGAGGGATTAAGTCCCGAAACAGCATTGGTCGATCTCGCCCACGGAAACCCCAATCCGCAATTGCTACCCGAGCTGGCGGGACTCTTGGCCGAATGCTTGCCTAAGCCGTTTCTGTATGGTGAGGACACGATACTTCCCGACCTACGCCAATGGGGGCTTGATTGGTTTAAGCCGGATTGCCCGCCCAATCACGAGCTGGAGCTGACGCATGGCGCTGTTGACGCCATCGAACGCCTGGCGGTAGCGCATCTGGTGCCCGGCGACCCAGTGGCCGTGGAAGACCCCTGCTTCCTGGGCACTATCAATGCGCTGCGCTTGGCCGGCATGCAGACGGTGGGCGTTGAAATCGACGACGCGGGAATGCGCCCCGAGTCATTGGAGGCAGCCCTGGACAAGGGCGTGCGGGCGGTGCTGGTCACGCCGCGCGCTCACAACCCGACCGGATGCAGCCTGTCCAAGCGTCGCGCGGACGCATTGAAGCGGATTCTCGCGGCGCATCCGACGGTGCTGATCATCGTCGATGACCACTTTGCCCTGTTGGCCGAGACGCCGTATCACTCCATTATCCCGGCCACAACGGCCCGCTGGGCGCTGATACGCTCTGCCTCCAAAGGCTTGGGGCCGGACCTGCGCCTGGCCTTCGTGGCCTGCGATCCGGCAACGGCGGATCGACTGCGGACCCGACTGGCGCCTGGCATGACCTGGGTCAGTCACATTCTCCAGGCGCTCGTGGGCGCCTGCCTGGCGTCCAAGGATGTGCGCAAGCGACTCGACAACGCGCGCGGCGAGTACGCACGCCGCCGCGACGAGTTGCGCACCGCCTTGCAGGCCCAGGGAATCGAAGTGTCGCCTGCCACGGGTGGTTTCAATGTCTGGGTGCCGCTGCCCCGGGACGCGAAGGAGGTGGCCTATGCCCTCGCCAAGAAAGGCTGGCTGGTTCGCTTGGGCAGCGCGTTCGAGGTCCAGAGCCCGGCTCAGGCGATCCGGGTCACCGTATCCAAGCTTCAGGGCGGCCAGGCACAACGCTTTGCTGAGGATCTGAAATCGAGCCTTGCATGTCGGCCATGACGCCTGGAAAACAGGCAGGGCCGATCAGCACTGGCTGGTACTTCTCGCAGGCAATGGGTCCTTTGTTAATAACCTCTGCTTCAGGCGCTTGATAGCTTCATCAACACCAATCCTGAAACAATGAGGATCGCAGCGATAATTCTCGCTGCGTTGACCGGCTCAGCTAAAAAGATAATTCCAACAAGAAAAGCGCCTACAGCTCCTATACCAGTCCAGATCGTGTAGGCGGTTCCGAGCGGAATCGTTCGCATGGCGACGGCTAACAGCCAGAAGCTGGTCACCATTACAGAAACCGTGATGAGTGATGGTATGAGCCGACTGAAGCCGTGAGATTGCTTCATTGTGTAAGCCCACACAATTTCAAGGACACCGGCAACGAGAAGATAGAACCAAGGCATGACCCCTCCGAAATCTAACAGGGCCAGGTCGTCCTGGTCATTACTGCCCAAGAGGGGGGAGGTCGTCCTCCTTTGGAAAGGGCCATGCTAGTCCGCGAGGGACAGTTGATCAACCATATTTCCCGTTGAGAAAATGAATTTTTGGTTAACCGTTAAAGGAAGAGGTCAGCCAGGTATTCCGGATATCCAAGAAAGGCAGAACCGCTGGGATGGAGTAATGCATTCAGACAAGTGCTAATCGATGAATTCTGGATAGCGCTGTTTAGCTCGGTAGAGGCGATAAATGGTAATTGCATTGGTGAAAAGCACGAGGGCTTCGGCCAGTGTCCCACCTACTGAGCCTACCAGGAGATGACTGAGCATCCATGCGACTGCCGCAAGCCCCAGAGAGACACGCATCGGGATACCTCGGAGCAGAAACATGCCCATCGTACCCAGTACCATCGCCACGATGGCGGGGAGATCTGCCCAGCTCTGCCAGGTGAGCACGGAAGCTGCACCACTTGCCGCCAATATGATTGCCATTGCCGCTTTACTGCCCGGATAGCGGCGTGCGAGCGCAATGCGAGCGATCACCAGCAATGACAACGCAGCGGCAGTCCAGCTCTCAAGAAACATGAACTGTAAAACGAAGGCAACATTGGCGGAGAGCAGCAGCATCAATAGCCGATCGTCCTGCTTGCTGGAAAAGGCACAGACGCAGAGTGCCAGCGCCACCAGACCAAAAAACTGACCGGCTACAGTGCTATAGCTTTCCATCATGAAATAGCATACTCCTTGGAAGAACGACTCACGCGCCTCCCAATCAGGCCTCACGGTTGGCAATCGCCACTATTACTCCCAAGGTCATCATGGTGGCCCCTGACAGCCGGGACAGGAGGCGCTCCCTGGCTGCCTTGGCAACCCCCGACCCGACGATTCGGCTCGCGGCAAAAATGGCAACCAGGTCCACCGTACTGTTCAGCAAGACACATATACTCCCGAGCAGGATAAACTGAGGGGCCATGGCCTGCTGCGCTGATACGAATTGGGGAATAAAAGCCAGAAAGAACATGGCAGTCTTCACGTTCAGCGTCTCAACTATGACGCCATCCCTGAATGCCTTGGCAGGACCGGCTCGCCTCACGGCAAATGGTGCTGAAGCCTCCCCACTGGACAAGATCATCTTGATACCCAGATAGACCAGATAAGCTGCCCCGAGGTACTTCACGACCATGAAAGCCATCGCCGACTGGGCATACTTGATACTGATCGCCTTGTATAGATCAACGACGGGATCAATGCTCGGCAGGCATGGGACAGGGCCTCGGATGCTATACCCGTGTTAGCGCACGAAATCCCGGTGCGATGCGGGATATCCCTGAATCAATTGACGGCAAGACGGAATACATTGGAGAATCTTTCAGTGACCAATTAATGCCACATTAGTGACCAATGACCAATAAAGTCAATATATCGACCGATCCGGGCGCCGATGCGGAGTCCATCAGCCAGGCCGTCGCCAGCAAGCTCAACGCGTATAGAAAAGAGCAAAAGCTTTCCCTCGACGAGCTATCCCGGCGTGCGGGCATCAGCAAGGGAATGCTGGTCGAGATGGAAAAAGGGCTCGCCAATCCCAGTATCGCCTGCGACCCCAACAGCCCCCCCTGCGACGGCATTGGCGTCGCAACTATTGCATTGCCTTATCAGCAGAGAAGTTGGCAGAGCAGGACTTTCTCAAGCGGTTTCCGCAGATGAACCTGGATTCCAAAGCCCTCCATATGGAAGGCGACCGGCTGTAAACCCGCATAGGGTGTCCGGACCAGCTATTTCATGACGCATAACAGGACCTATCTTGCTGCCGAGTCATAGAACGTACTCGCAAAGCACTCTACTTGTTTCCAGCAGGGTAACTCCACCCACCCCCCAGCGCCTTATACAGATCCACCGTTGCCACCAGCCGGGCCAGCCTCAGTTGCACCAGTTGGTCACGGGTCTGGAACAGGGTGCGCTGGGCGTCCAGCAGGGTCAGCAGTTCGTCGCTGCCTTCCCGGTAACGCAGCTCGGTCAGTTCCAGAGTGCGGGCCGCGCGTTCGTTGACGGTTTGCTGCAGCTCTTCCCGGTGTTGGCTGGTCTGCACGCGATCCAGGGCGTCGTCGGTTTCCTGCAGCGCGGTAAGGATGGCGCTGCGGTAGTTTTCCACCAGTTCCAGCCGCTGGGATTCGCTGATCGCCTGTTGGGCGTCAAGGCGCCCGCCGTCAAACAGGGTCTGGGCCAGCGACAGGGTCCAGCCGGCGGTTTCCACCGGGTTTGCCAGGGTCAGCAAGTCTGCGTTGCTGGCACCGGCACTGAGCCCAAGGGAGACCGACGGCAGAAAGGCGGTGCGGGCCTGCTCCACATTGGCATCCGCTGCCTGCAGCCTGGCCTCTTCCCTGGCCAGATCTGGCCGCCGGGTTAGCAGGTCGGACGGCACGCCGACATCAGCGGAAGGCAGCATTATGGCCAGCAGTGTCTTGCCAGTGGTATCCGTATTGAATCCCAGGGGCGAGGCACCCACCAGAACCGCCAGCGCAGATCGGGTTTGCCGGTACTGCAACTGAAGCGGCACCAGGCTGGCTCTCTGGTTCAGCACTTCCGTCTGCTGGCGCAACAGTTCCGCCCGGCTGGCGGCGCCGTTGCGGTATCGGGCATCCACGATCTGCTCGGTGCGCTCAGCAATATCCAGGTTTTCTCGCGCCACCCGCAGTTGCTCTTCCAGGGCAAGCAACTGGAACCAGGTGGTGGCTACGCTGCTGGCTAGGGTCAGGCGAACGGTGTCGTAATCAAACGCCGTCGCCCGGAACGAGGCTTCCGCTTCCTCTCGGCTGGCGGCAAGGTTGCCCCAGAGATCCAGCTCGTAACTGGCGCTCAGGATGGCGGAGGTGGATTCACTGCGCCGGGATGTACCCTCTCCATCGGTCAACCGGGCGCCGGTGCTGCCGTTCAGGTTCAACGAGGGCAATAGGCTGCTGCCGGCAATGCGCGCCTGCTGCTCTGCCTGAAACACCCGCTCGACCATGGCGGCCAGGTCTGGGCTCTGGTCGAAAGCCTGCCGAATGAGCCGGTCCAGCTCCGCCGAACCAAAGGCCTGCCACCAGAGTGAATCCGGTGGCACGGTGTTTTCGGTGGCGACTTCCGGGGCGTTCCAGGTTTGCCCCATCGCCAGCTCGGGCCGATCGATCGGGGACGTCGTGGCGCAGCCGGCGAGTGCTCCAACCGTCATTGCCAGAAGAAGCGCGCGGAACACAGTCTGTCTCGTATCAATAGCCATTCAATAATACCTTATTCCGTTGCCAACGCTGCTACAGGGTCCAGTCGCGCCGCCTTGCGCGCCGGCAGGAAACCGAACAACAGGCCAGTACTAAACGCACATCCGAACGCCAGCAATACCGGTAACAGTGAATAGCTTACCGGTGTTCCAAAATGGGCCACCACGGCTGCCGCGCCCAGCCCCAGCCCGACGCCAATCAATCCTCCCAGAGCCGAAACCGCCAGGGCTTCCAGCAGGAACTGCTGCATGATATGCCGGGCACGGGCGCCGGTGGCCATGCGAATACCAATCTCCCGGGTTCGCTCAGTTACGCTCACCAGCATGATGTTCATCACGCCGATGCCACCCACCAACAGGGAGATGGCAGCCACCGAGCCCAGCAGCCAGGTAAAGGTATCCTGGGTCTCGGAGACGGTGTCGATCAGCGAAGCCATATTGCGAATCTGGAAATCTTCCACCCCGTGGCGCTGCAGCAACAACTGGTGCACCTGGGCCTGGACTTCATCCATCAGCGAGGTGTCGTCCACCGCAATGGTGACGTTGCGCAGGTGACGCTGGCCGAAGATCCGCATGCTGCCGGTGGTGTAGGGCACCAGTACCACGTCGTCCTGGTCCTGCCCCATGGGCGAGGCGCCGCGTTCGCTCATTACGCCGATCACCTGGAACAGTACATTGTTCATCAAGATGTAGCGCCCTACCGGGTCATTCTGGCCAAACAGCGCTTCGGACGCGGTCTTGCCCAGCACCGCTACTGGTGCGTATTCCCCCTCATCCGCTTCACTAAAGAAACTGCCCTGCGCCACCGGCCATTGGCGTGCCACCGGGAACTGCCAGGAGGTGGCATTCACCTCTGCCTGGTGGTCTGCGTTGTCGTATCTCAGCGTCTGGCTGCCAGTCAGTTCCGGAATCGCGGCGGTGATATTGGGCAGGGTGTTGATGGCGTGGACATCCTCCGGCACCAGGGTGGCGATGTTCCAGCCCCCCCGCCGCTGCCCCGGAGCTCCGGGGCGAACCAGCAGCAGGTTGCTGCCCATGGCACTGATTCGCTCCACCACCGATTCCCGAGCACCGTCGCCTATGGCCAGCATGGTGATCACCGAGGCTACGCCAATCACGATGCCCAGCAGAGTCAGGGCAGTGCGGAACAGGTTGCCCGTCATCGACCGGATGGCGGTGTGGGCACCCTGGTAGAGCTCCCTGGCGACGGAAGGTCGGTGTGCCAGGGGTTGCCGTTGCAATGGCGTATCCGGAAACGACGCTGCGGTACCCGGGTCACTGATGATCTGGCCATCGGCGATCTGGATCTGGCGGTGGGCATGCTCCGCCACTTTGCTGTCATGGGTGATCAGGATGACGGTATAGCCTTCCGCGGACAGCTCTTTCAGCAGCGCCATAACCTCCCGGCCGCTGTGACTGTCGAGGGCGCCTGTCGGCTCATCCGCCAGGATAATCTCGCCACCGTTCATCAATGCCCGGGCGATGGATACCCGCTGCTGCTGGCCGCCGGAAAGCTGGCCAGGCTTGTGGCCCATACGCTCATCCAGCCCCAGCCGCTGCAACAGTGTCGCGGCCCTGGCCTGACGGTCCCGGGCCTTGAGGCTGGCATAACTGGCGGGCATCTCCACGTTTTCACAGGCGGAAATACCGGGCAGCAGGTTGTAACTCTGGAATACAAAACCGAAGGATTCCCGACGCAAACGGGCCAGGCCATCGCTGTCCAGGGTAGACACGTCCCGCCCATCAAAGCAGTACTCGCCGGTAGACGGCCGGTCCAGGCAGCCAAGGATGTTCATCAGGGTAGACTTGCCGGAACCCGATGCCCCCATAATGGCCACGAATTCGCCGCGATGAATGCTGAGGTTGATGCCCCTCAGCACGGGCACCGACACTTCGCCGTTATGGTAGGTGCGGGTGATGTCCCGCAGTTCAATCAATGGGTGGGGCATGCCTACATCCTCATGCCAAGCATGCGGCGCGAGCCATTATTGCTGTTTGTGCTGCCAGCACCGCGCGGGCTGCTCACAACCCGGTCGCCCTCTTTCAGGCCATCCACAATCTCCGCCTGTACCCGATTGGTGACGCCGACGGTTACTCCCCTCTGTTCCGGCTGCCCGTTGCTGCCCAGCACCTGAACAGTGGCACCCGAGCCCCGCCCGCTCAGGGCCGTCACCGGCACCAGCAAAGCCCCTCGGGCTTCGGCGTTCACGAAGAACACCTGGGCTGTCATTTGCGTCATCAGCCGGCCCTCGGGGTTGGGCACCTCAAACACCGCGTTGTAGAGCACCACGTTGTTCTCCACCACCGGGGTCGGTTCCAGCCGGTCCAACCGGCTCTCCCAGCGTCGTTGCTGGCTGCCCAGGGTGGTGAAGTACACCGGCATGTCGGGTGTCAGCTTGCCGATGTCCGCTTCCGACACCTGGGCTTCCACGGTCATGGCGGAGAGGTCGGCAATGCGCATCAGTACCGGTGCCTGCTGGTTGACGTTCAGGGTCTGGCCCTGCCGTGCTTCGATGGAAACCACCGTGCCATCCATAGGGGCATAAATGCGCGCGTACTCCAGGTTCGCCTCTTCCGCACGGAGGCTGGACTCGGTCTGTTCGATCTGGGCGTTGATGGCCTCAATCTGCGCCCGGGCGGACTGCAGCGTGGCTTCAGCGGTTTGCGCGGCTTCGCGACTGGTGGCCTCTTCCCGCAACAGGTTCTGCTGCCGGCGATACTGCAGTTCCGCCAGGGTCAGTTGGGCCTTGCGTTCCATCAACTGGGCTCTCTGATTGCGCAGCTGGGCACGGGTGGCGTCCACCCTTGCGACGTACAACGTGGGGTCGATTTCCGCCAGCAGGTCCCCCTCTTTGACGTCATCCCCGATCCGTACGTGAAGCACTTCGAGCTGGCCGGACACTTGGGCACCCACATCCACGTAATCTCGTGGTTGCAGCACGCCGGTGGCGGTCACCAGATCTTCCAGGTCACCCCGCTGTACAGCCACGGTCAGCAGGTTCTGATCCGGCTGACGGTCACGCTGGAACCACCAACCGCCAACAGCAACCGCAGTAACCAGCACGACAATCAACAGAAACCAGATGTGTTTTCGGCGGGAAACCGCGACAGCCGGTGAAGCCATACATACCTCGCAAGAAAGATCCATTCAGCCAACCCTTCTCGGGGCGAGAAGGGAGGAAGTCCTGGGTGAAAGCCTGGAAAGTGCAGGTGAATTATGGGGGACAAAGCGGTGTTGGAGTATGGCCTATCGGCGATTTTACGTAACCTTTACGCTTCGCTGACAATCGTGCCCTTCACTCTCCCTGGGTAGCCAAACGGCTGATTTCCAGCCCACTGCCCACCGGCAACATGACACTGCTGATACCCGGTTTGGCACGTATTGCCCTGGCATAGGCTTCGACACCCGTATTGGCAGGGCGAATCATGTTATCCGCGACCACCCGGTGGCTCTGTACGCGGCTGCGTTCTCTCCTCATTGATCCGGTCGTGGTACACATCGAGAACGGCCTGTATCCGATTATCCATTGGTGGCCTCTCCTTCGGTTCCAGAGTCACTGGTCTCGCCCCAGACGACGGTCAGTTCTTCTGCCTCTTTTGCACCGGCCGCGAAACGCTCCAGGTGAGATCCCATCACCTGACAAAGTTGATCCAGATTGTCGTTGTCGTCCGCGTCTGATCGCAGCCGCAGCGCTTTATCCGAAGCATGCAAATGACAAGTGCCCATAGGAAACCGGATTTCACCCTGCTGTTTTTCCCAGCTTGCCGGAACCTTATGGCTGAAATGTCGACACAGGCGGGAAATACAGCGGTCGGCGTTGGGCGTCAATGAACAGGTGCTGAACCTGGCCTCACGGTTCGGTTCCAGAGAAAAGGCCCGAATCGCTCTGGAAGAGCTTTGGGACTATGTGGCGAAACAGAAACAACGTATCGGAGGAGAGCCCGAGGTTCTGGTCGTCACCCACAACGACGGCAAGTACAGTCTGCGACTGGAGCCAGTCGTGAGCGAATTACTTGGACTCGATATACCAGAGGTGCCGGAAGGCACAGAGACCATCACTCGGGGAACCAGGACATTCACTCCGCTGTCGCCCGACGTAATGGCCGTGATGGCACCGGATATCATTCTTGTGGTGGACCGCAGTGCCGCCATTGGCAGCACCCCTTTGAACAGGAGCCAGTTGTCAGATCGCCTGGCTGAACTGGGCGCGGCTGAGTCCCGGGTGACAATACTGTCTCCGGGACTCTGGTACCTCTCTGGTGGTGGACTTCGGAGCATTCGACTCCAGGTAGATGAAGTATTGACTGCGATAAACCAGCCTGCCCAAAAATAATGAAGACGTAGAGAGTAGCGGGAACGGTCTAGCAGCTCAGCAGAATGTGCACGATCGTTCATCGCGTGACTCTTGAGGTTGTAGCTTTCCGTGACTGAGCAAAGCTCATGCCCGGGAACTGATCGTGAATGCTTCCACCAGGAAATCAATCATCGCGCGGACCTTGGCCGGAAGGCGTCGGTCGGGTGGAAACAACACATGCAGGCCGCCTAGCTCTACCACAGGAAGATCCAACTCCAATTCCACCAGGGTTTCGTCGCACAGAGCGTCGGCAACAATAAAGTCCGGTTGGTAAATCACTCCCTGACCTCCCACCGCGGCTGCCAGGAGTGCATCTCCGTTATTCGCTTTGAGCGGCCCCTGGACCGGGACTTTTACCTCACCGTTGCGGCCAAAGGACCAGGTTCCTTCGCCCTGCTGGGAAGACAGCGAATAGCTGAGACATTGGTGACTGATCAGCTCCGAGACCTTGCGAGGGGTTCCATGGTGTTCCAGATAGACTGGCGAGGCACACACTCGCATCGGGTAGTCGCCAAGTCGCCTTACCCTGAGGTCACTGTCGGCCAGATGCCCGATGCGAATAG
>JAKDUK010000133.1 GCA_030457765.1 Marinobacter sp.
CTGTTCATCGCGAATAGCAACGCCGTCGCCAGCTGTGGCCGCCACTTCATTAACCTTGATCTGCCCCGTCTCCAGAGTTGCGGCATGGTACCCCAGGCAGGCGGTAGGCCGATTTCATTAGGCATGATCGAGATTTGAAAGATCTCGGTGGTCTCGTCTTCCTCATTGAGCTCGCTGCGAACATAGGTGATAATTTCCATGTCACGGTGTGGATGTCGTGGAAAGCCCGAATGCGGAGCGATCGTGCCATCATTCCAGACTCTGAGGTTTCCCCAGTGCATGCGATTGGGATCGTAATATTCAGCAAACGAGAAATGATGGCGGGTGTCCAGCCAGTTGCAGAAAACTGTAAAGCTTGCATGGTAGGCCTCAATCACTCACGCCCGTGCGGGCTATCGAGATTTAACACCGGGCCTGCCGGCACAATACCCGTTGGGTTGATGGTGTTATGGCTGCGGTAATAGTGCTCTTTGATATGCTTCATATTCACCGTTTCAGCGACCCCAGGCCACTGGTACAACTCACGCACATAGCCGGCCAGGTTTGGGTAATCTTCGATCTGCCTCAAATTGCACTTGAAGTGCCCGTGGTACACAGCATCAAAGCGGATAAGCGTCGTAAACAGTCGCCAGTCTGCTTCAGTGATCTGTTCGCCGAGCAAGTATCTCCGTGTCGACAAACGCTGATCCAACTCATCCAGCGTTTCAAATAAAGGCAATACGGCCTGCTCATACGCCTCTTGAGTCGTCGCGAATCCGGCTTTATAAACGCCGTTGTTTACGTTGCCGTAGATTTTGGCGTTAAGGCTATCAATCTCCGCACGTAATGCCTCCGGATAATAGTCGCCAGGCTTGGCGCCAACGTCGTCAAACGCAAAGTTCAGCATCCGGATAATCTCGGAAGATTCGTTGCTGACAAACCGGTTTTGTTTTTTATCCCAAAGTACCGGAATGGTCACGCGCCCTGTATATTCAGGGTCTGCGGCGGTGTAAATCTGGTGCATGAAGTCTGCCTGAAAGATCGGGTCTGCCACCACACCCTCGTCCGCATCAAAGGTCCAGCCATGCTCACGCATGAGCGGGTTGACCACAGACACTGAAATCATTGACTCCAGCCCCTTCAGCTTGCGAAAGATCAAGGTTCTGTGTGCCCAGGGGCAGGCCAGCGACACATACAAATGGTAGCGCCCGGCTTCTGCTTTAAACCCACCTTCACCGGTAGGGCCGGCACTGCCGTCTGCCGTTACCCAGTTACGAAACTGCGACTCACTGCGAGCGAATTTGCCATTGTTGGATTTGGTGTCGTACCACTGATCAACCCATTTACCTTCTACAAGTAGGCCCATGGTGGTGCCTCCATTTTATGCTTGAATGTGATGTACCAAGTTGGTGAAACTGCTGACGGTTAAAAGTACTCGGTTAATAAAATCATTACTCATGATGCGGCCTCTAAAGAACACCAGTGAGTTTGTTCGATGTACCTACTATAGTTAAAAGGGTTGGAAGATAATAACGGAATGATTTGACCTTTATGATCAGGAAAGTTTAACTATACAGTCGCTTATCTCTTTAGACGCACTGCAAACGCTCGACGCGATAGAGCGCCGTCGGGATCGGGGTTTGCCCTTCATTCGCTAGGGGAAGTGGTCTTTTACTTTGCCGTTGCAGCCGATCATCCGCTGGCTAAATTACCAATGCCACTGCCGGCGAGTGTGATACTGGATTACCCTACCGTAGTCGTGGCCGATACAGGAAGCGGTGAAATAAGGCCTCAGTTATTAACCACCAAACGAACAGAAAACTCGTATGAAAACCCTTACATGGCGCGGAGGTGGAAGTGATCGGCATGAACCAGGCCGGCGCTACCATTTACCCTTGTTGCACGTGCTCGTCCAAGAGCGCTAATGAGAGCTTACAGGCCCAGCTTCTCTGCCACGTAGTCTGCGTCTTTGTCGCCACGACCAGACAGGTTGACCAGGATGGATTGCTCTTGGGTCAGCTTTGGCGCCTCTCGCATTGCCCAAGCGGTTGCATGAGCACTTTCCAACGCAGGAATAATCCCTTCCACTCTAGATAGCATCATAAACGCATTCAGGCATTCGTCGTCGGTGGCGCTGGCGTATTCCACTCGGCCCAGGTCTTTCAGGTAACTGTGTTGCGGGCCGCTGCCCGGGTAATCCAGGCCAGACGCTATCGAATACACCGGCAGTGGGTTGCCTTCGCTGTCTTCCAGTACGTAGCAGGCCATGCCGTGTATCTGGCCGGGTTTGCCTAGCGTCATGGTCGCTGCGTGCTGATCTGTATTCAGGCCTTTTCCAGCAGGTTCTACTCCTACCAGTTTCACGTTTTCATCATTCAAAAATGCCGTGAACATCCCAATAGAGTTGGAGCCGCCGCCTATGCAAGCTGTTACGTAATCTGGCAGTGTGTTGTGGCGTTCCATAAATTGCGCGCGTGCTTCGCGACCAATAACCGATTGAAAATCGCGCACCATGCCTGGGAATGGATGTGGACCAACAACAGAACCAATCGCATAAATAAAGTTCTGTGGATCTTTCAGATATTCATCAAAAGCACTATCAACGGCGTCTTTCAAGGTGGCGGTTCCGCGTGTAACCGGAATCAGTGTGGCACCTAAAATTTTCATTTTAGTTACATTCGGATGCTCTTTTTCCATATCCACAGTACCCATGTGAATTTCACAGGGAATGCCCACAAGTGCGCAGGCTGTTGCCAACGCAACACCGTGCTGGCCAGCGCCGGTTTCTGCGATAACTTTGGTTTTACCCATAAACTTCGCCAACAAGGCTTCGCCCAGACAATGATTGATCTTGTGAGCACCTGTGTGATTCAGATCTTCCCGCTTCAGGTAAATGCGTGCGCCTCCGAGTTTTTCTGATAACCGGCGCGCGTAAAAAATCGGGCTAGGGCGGCCAACGTAGTCTGTTAGTAAATCATTCAGCTCATTCTGAAAATCCTTGCGCTGACGAATTTCCTGGTAGGCGGCACTTATTTCGTCCATCACCTTTTTTAACTCTGGCGGCACAAATTGCCCACCAAATTCACCAAAAAAACCCTGCGCGTTGGGTAGGTTGTCGTAGGGAGAAGATGTGCTCATAAAACCCAGTCTCGTTAGGAAGATGTATCAATCATGCGTGCCGTTAGCGTTAAAGTGGCTAATAATAACTTTCTGTTTAGGGTCTCTCAATGCCGGTGCGGATTCGGGGTTTAGTATAGCCTTATTTGCTCAAGCAGCCTGTCCAGCCGCCACTCCCGAAGCCCAGGCCCACTGAAAATTATGCCCGCCTAGATGGCCGGTTACATCCACAACCTCGCCAATAAAATACAGGTTGGGATAATCAAGGGCGGCCATGGTTTTTGAGGAAAGTTGTCGAGTATCTACACCGCCCAGCGTGACCTCGGCTGT
>JAKDUK010000134.1 GCA_030457765.1 Marinobacter sp.
ACCTTCGGGTTATGAGCCCGACGAGCTACCAGACTGCTCCACCCCGCATCAAACTTTTCGAAAACTTCTGATTCTGAATCCGCCGACGGGTCGGACTCATAAGCCGAAGGTCAAGTCTCCCTTCGGCTTTTGCAGGTATTGGGAGCCCAACAAGCTACCAGACTGCCCCACCCCGCATCAAACTGGCTGGTGTCTCTCGATCACCGTGGCGCGCATACTACGGCGCCAACGCGGGCCTGTCAAAGACTATTACGGCTTTCTTTAAATTTACCGCTCCAGAATAGCTGTTATGCCCTGGCCACCTGCGGCACAGATGGAAATCAGGCCTCGGCCACTGCCTTTTTCTTCCAGCAACTTGGCCAGTGTGGCCACAATACGCCCGCCAGTCGCGGCGAATGGGTGGCCTGTGGCAAGGCTACTGCCCTTAACGTTCAGCTTGGCGCGATCAATGCTGCCCAGAGGCTTTTCCATGCCCAGCTTGTCTTTACAAAAGACCGGGTCTTCCCAGGCTTTAAGTGTTGAAAGCACCTGCGAAGCAAATGCCTCGTGAATTTCGTAAAAATCGAAATCCTGCAATGCCAAACCGGCTTTACTCAGTACCCGCGGCACCGCGTATGCCGGTGCCATCAACAGGCCTTCTTTCTTTTCAACGAAATCCACCGCGGCGACTTCCGAGAAGGTCAGCCAGGCTTTCACCTCCAGATTGTTGGCTTTGGCCCACTCTTCACTGGCCAGCAGCACACAAGAGGCGCCATCGGTCAGTGCAGTACTGTTAGCGGCTGTCATGGTGCCCTTGTCACGATCGAAAACCGGCTTCAGGGTAGCCAGTTTCTCCAGCGTGGTGTCCGGGCGCAGTATGTTGTCTTTCTCCAGACCGGCAAGTGGGGTAATCAAATCATCAAAAAAACCTTCCTCATAGGCTTTCATCAGCTTCTGGTGGCTCTCCCAGGCCAGCAAGTCTTGTTCATCACGGGGGATCGACCACTCATCAGCCGTCACCTGGGCATGCTCGCCCATGGACATGCCCGTGCGCGGCTCTCCGTTTTGCGGCAATGCCGGCTTCAGATCGCCGGGGCGAAAACGGCTCAGGATCTTTAATCGCTCTCCGTTGGTTTTAGCCCGGTTCAGGTCCAGCAGAATGCTCCGCAGGCCTTCGCTCACCCCGATTGGCGCATCAGACGTGGTGTCTGTACCACCTGCAATGCCGCACTCAATCTGGCCCAGAGCAATTTTGTTGGCCACCAGAATGGCCGCTTCCAGGCCAGTACCACAGGCCTGCTGAATATCGTATGCCGGTGTTTCCGGTGCAAGCCCGCTGCTCAACGCCGCTTCGCGGGTCAGGTTAAAGTCTCTGGAATGCTTGATTACAGCTCCGGCAACTACTTCGCCAAGTTGCTTGCCCTGAAGGTCAAAACGATCTACCAAGCCACGCAGGGCTGATGTCAGCAACTCCTGATTGTTAAGCTTGCTGTAAGCTGTGTTAGAGCGTGCAAACGGAATCCGGTTACCGCCAATAATAGCCACGCGGCGAACGCCACTGGCATCCTTCTTTGCCGTTTTCGTGGCATCGGGTTTCTTCTGGTCGGTCTTTTGAGCCTGTGCCATGATGATATCCTTTCTTTAAGCATTTTCTGGAGATGAATGGCAGTCTAGCGCCAACCGCCATGGTCTCATTGGCATGCCTGACAAAGCCTTACACGCATTGAGTCAATCACATAGCGAGTGGAATCTTTACTCTGGCAACCAACATGCTACACACATCGAAGCAACACAAGGATGAAGCCATGTCTGATATCTATCTAAAGCTTGTTAATACACCAGTGGGAAAAACCGCCGCGCAATCCCTCGGGCTCCCCTCACCCGTGCCGCTCAAGCGCCTCAAGCGCGCGGATCAGCCATTTATTGAAGGCGATGTTCTGGTGGGCGCGGGGAACGGCGGTAAAGCCATATCAACCATAGGCCGCGTTCTGGGTGCCAGTGCGGCCACTGTTCATCATGCCAGTGGCAAAGAAAGCCTGGAGGATTCATCAAAAGCCGGCAATAAAGCACAAGCACTGGATCTGGCCTCAGGCTCTGAGGCCAGATTTTCAGCCCTGGTGTTCGACGCCACAGGCTTGAAAAGCCCGGACGACCTACGAGCTCTGTACGATTTTTTCCACCCATCCATCAAAAAGCTCGGCGCCAATGCCCGCGTAGTTATCGTCGGCCAGGATCCGGCAACCTGCCGCAAAGCACCCCAGGCGGCAGCACAGCAGGCTCTGGAAGGTTTTACACGCAGTATAGGCAAGGAAATCGGCAAGAAAGGCGCAACGGCCAATCTGCTTTGGATGGCGCCCAACGCCGAATCACAGCTGGAATCGAGCATTCGCTTTTTCCTTTCCGCCCGCTCGGCATATGTATCTGGCCAGGTTGTGCGCATTGGCAAATCCGAAGACGCCCCCTCAACAAACCCGGTTGCGCCTCTGACCGGTAAAGTTGCGCTGGTAACCGGCGCTTCACGGGGTATTGGCGCGTCTATCGCAGAAACTCTGGCGCGGGATGGCGCCACGGTAATCGGGCTAGACATTGAACCCGCCATGGAAGATCTGGAAAAGGTAACAAATGCCATTAAAGGCAAAGCCCTTTCCTGTGATATTACGGCGGCAGACGCCCCCGGGAAAATTGCAGATTTTGCAGAAAAGCACTTTGGCGGGCTGGATATTGTTATTCACAACGCAGGCATTACCCGCGATAAGACCCTGGGCAACATGCCCGAGCATTTTTGGGATATGACCATCGCCGTAAACCTTACCGCAGAAGAACACATGAATGACGAACTCATGGACCGGGGCCTGCTGAAAGAGGGTGGCCGCATTGTATGCATCTCATCCATCAGTGGCATTGCCGGCAACTTTGGGCAAACCAACTATTCCGCAGCGAAATCCGGAGTAATCGGTTATGTAGAGGCCATGGCCAAGCAGGCAAAGAACAACTTTACCATCAACGCCGTCGCACCTGGCTTTATTGAAACCCAGATGACAGCCGCCATGCCCATGACCCTTCGCGAAGCCGGGCGTCGTATGAACAGCCTTTCTCAGGGCGGCCAGCCGGTAGACGTGGCAGAAACCATTGCCTGGTATTGCAGCCCGGCCTCTGGTGGTGTGAACGGAAACGTCGTACGAGTGTGCGGGCAATCGCTACTCGGCAAGTAAAAAAAAGGGCAAGTCCAACGGACTTGCCCTTTTTAGAATCTGGTGGGTGGTACTGGGCTCGAACCAGTGACCCTCGCCTTGTAAGGGCGATGCTCTCCCAGCTGAGCTAACCACCCGGGATAAATCTATAAAAAATGGCGGAGTGGACGGGACTCGAACCCGCGACCCCCGGCGTGACAGGCCGGTATT
>JAKDUK010000135.1 GCA_030457765.1 Marinobacter sp.
GCGATGACCGGCAATTGCCGGAACGCTCAGGCGATTGCCAGGCGCCCCTTGCGCTGGCGTTGCATCAGAAACACGACTATGGCAAGCGCGATACCTATTACGTCGGATAAGAAGCCGCCTTCAATCATCAACAACGCAGCGCCAATCAACAGCAAACGAGCCACCCAGGAAGCCGATATATTGGCGAACCAACCCAGTACACCGCCAGACAGCATGTACACACCAAACAGCGCGGTAACCAATGCCCGGGCAATATCAAACCACCCTGCTTCCATCAACAGCGCACCATTATAGAAGAACATAAAGGGAACGATAAACGCCGCAATACCAATCCGGAACGAAGCCACAGAGGTGCCCATGGCGTTGGCACCGGAAATGCCAGCTGCCGCATAGGAAGCCAACGCGACTGGCGGTGTAATGGCAGAAACCACCGCAAAATAGAACACAAAAAAGTGCGCCGTTAATGGTTCTATTCCCAACTGCACCAGCCCGGGTGCAACCACCGAGGCGGCAACAGCATAAGCCGCCGTTGTAGGCATGCCCATGCCCAGAAGGATGGAGATGAACATGGCGAAGATCAGAGCGAGCAGCTGACTCGCCTCTGCCACATCCAGCAGCAACACCGAGAAACGGGCACCCACGCCGGTCAGGGAGATAACACCTACAATAACGCCTGCAGCCGCACACACCACAATAATCTGTATGGCCATGTACGAGGCAATCTCCAGCGCTCTCAAAACCTCTCGAATGCCCATTTTGTTCGGTGAAAACCAACTGACAACCGCTGCAGAAATCATGGCCAGGGTACCGGCGCGTATAACCGAATACCCCATAAACAGGGCCACAATCAAAATAATGATCGGTATAAACAGGTAGCACTGCTTCACCATGGTCCGCAGCTTTGGCAACTCATCTTCACGCATGCCGCGCATGCCGGTTTTTGCCGCTTCAAAATCAACCATGAAGTACACAGACGCGAAATACAGTATCGCCGGGATAATAGCGGCAATGGCAATTTCTGTGTAAGGAATGCCGGTAATTTCAGCCATGATGAAGGCACCTGCCCCCATAATCGGAGGCATGATCTGACCACCGGTAGATGCGGCCGCCTCTACAGCACCCGCAGATTGTTTGCTGTAACCCACTTTTTTCATCAGCGGGATAGTCAGCGAGCCGGTAGAAACCACATTGCCTGCACTGGTGCCGTTAATCATACCCATAAGGCCTGAGGCGAAAATGGAGACCTTGGCAGGGCCACCACGAGAGCGCCCTGCAGCAGCAAATGCGAAGTTTACAAAGTAATCGCCTACTTTGGACAACTGCAAAAACGCCGCAAAAATAATGAACAGAATAATGTACGTAGACGACACGGCCGTAGTGGGGCCAAGAATGCCTGCGTCGGTATATACCTGGCTGAAAAAACGCTTGACAGACAGCCCAGGATAACCAAGAAAGCCTGGCAAATAAGGGCCAGCAAACACATACACCAAAAAGATCAGCCCTATAACCACCAAAGCCAGGCCTGCCACCCGGCGGGTAAGCTCCATAATCAACGCAGTGCCACCCACGGCCGCGAACGAAATGCCAACCGGTGCAAACGAGGTACCCGTGGTCATGCGCATAGACGTGTTATAGGCCACCAGAAAATAAGCAGCAACGGCAATGGAACACACAATCAAAACCAGATCCGGCACACTGAAGCGTGAGCGTTCGCGCTGGTGAAACCAGCTGATCACAATACCAACACCCGTTGCGGCCATTAGCGGCCAACCAAAGTGCCAGGTTTCAAGTTCTACAGGAATACGCATCGCGCCGTTCTGAATCAACTGCCAGAAAGAGAATGTCTGGTACAACGCGTAAAAAGCAGGAATGAGTGCTACTGCCCCAATCCAGGTTGTCCACCGGTGACGCGCCGGGCCTTCCGACGCTGAAACAAACCGGGCACCCGCAAACAAAACAAACCCCAAAACCAAAGCCCCGGCAATGTGCACAATGCGGAACGACCAGGTTTCCAGTGGCGCAATATTCAGGGAATAAAGATGAAACGCGGAGTACGCAATCGCAAGTATGGTTACAAACTTCAGCATGCTGCCTTGAAACAGCCTGCGATTTGCTTCTACCGGCTCTTCGTCCACGTTGTGGGCAAGCACGTGATCTTCGCCCACCTCCACATCAGAAAAATCTTTGGGGTGTCGTTCGAGTGTCATTGGGTGTCCTGCAAGCAAATCAGAGCCGGCAACAGGCCAGCGGTTGTACGGGGGCCTTGCGGCCCCTGCTCTCAACGTTTTGGATCAACCGTTTATTTGATCCTGTTTTCGTCGATGGCGTAACCGTTCTCGTTAAACCAACGAGCCGCACCCGGATGCCAGGGCAGAACATTGTTCTTGCTGTAGTTCTCGGGAACAGAGTTACGGGCCGCTTTATGGATAGACACCATGCTGTCGTTTTGCTCCATGGTCAGCTTGGTGATTTCATACACAAAGCTTTCCGGCATATCGCAGTTCACCATGGCGAAGTTCCACATGGAAACAACACGGGAAGGCTCGTCCAACGACTGGTAAGTCTCGGCCGGAATAATGAACTCAGACACCGGGAAGCTATCAGTGACCTTGTCCGCTTCCGCTTCAGTCATGCTGATAATATTTACATCAGTCTGAACTTCCAGCTGGCTCACGGCCGGGATAGGAATGCCGGCCGCAAAAGCCACAACATCGATCAGACCATCCTGAAGCTGGCCACCAAGGTCAGACCAGCTGCCATTGCGGCGCTCAAAATCCACACCCAGGGTTTCCATCATGCGCGGGAAGTAAGTATCAGAGGTGGAGCCAGCCGGGCCGAAACCGATGGTGGCACCATCAGGAATATCAGAAATAGACTTGATGCCTGAGCTGCTCAAAGCCGTAACCGAGAAAGGCGTCTCGTACATGGGGAACATGGCGCATACGTTGTCCATCTTCATGCCCGGGGCAATCGGGCTGTTGCCATCCATAGACTCCTGGGCCGGCCCCATGGTGGTCAGACCGAACTTGAGATCGCCAGTGTGCACCAACGCCATGTTCTGCATGGGGCCGCCGGTAATTTCCGCACCGCCAGACACGCCCAGACTTTCTGCAACAAAGTTCGCCCAACCAGACCCGTAGGCGAAGTAGGTACCGCCCTGGCTGGCCGTTCCCACGGTAAAGTTATCCGGCCATCCCGCCTTATCCTGGGCAACAACCGGATTGGCTACAGCAAACGTAGAGGCAAATGCCACCGCCATAATGGCTTGGGTCTTCATAGAGAATGCTCCCTGATTCATTTTGTTTATTGGGTGCTC
>JAKDUK010000055.1 GCA_030457765.1 Marinobacter sp.
CGGAGATTACCAGGCGGGTTGTCATGGTGGTGAATTCCCTTACTGAGAGTATGCGGATAGTTGTTGGGATTTATTGAGAAAACAGCCTTTGTCTTTGTGATTGAATAGGCTACTTTAAATCTAACATAGGCAATTGACCTGATGTTTACCAAAACAACAATAACCACTAGCTATCGGTGTGCGGGTAACAATGCCCAGTATTCTCGAAATCAATAATCTTTCGCTGTCGTTCGGTGGAGTGAAAGCACTGCAAGACGTCAGCTTTCAGGTGCCGGAAAACACCATAACCACGGTGATTGGGCCTAATGGCGCCGGCAAAACCTCACTGTTTAACTGCGTCTCCGGTTTTTATAAGCCGCAACAGGGAAGTATTCGTTATCAGGGCAAGGTACTTGCTGGCACAAAGCCGCCTGTCCGTGCGGCCATGGGGCTTGCCCGAACCTTCCAGAATATTGCCTTGTTTCGCGGTATGACGGTGCTCGACAACATTAAGCTGGGTGCGCATGTGCACATGAAAAGCGGGTTGCTGGGTTCGCTGGCGTATTTCGGAGCGGCGCGCCGTGAAGAGATGGCGGTGCGCGAGCACGTAGAGCGGCACATTATCGATTTTCTAGAAATCGACCATATTCGGCGCAAACCAGTAGCCAGCTTGTCTTATGGCCTGCAAAAACGGGTGGAGTTGGCTCGCGCCCTAGCTATGCAGCCCAAGATGTTAATGCTGGATGAGCCAGTAGCCGGGATGAACCGGGAAGAAAAGGAAGATATGGCCCGGTTTATTCTGGATATCCGGGAAGAGTGGGACGTAACCGTGCTGATGGTGGAGCACGACATGGGCATGGTAATGGACATTTCAGACCATATTGCCGTGCTTAACTTTGGTCAGGTGATTGCACAAGGTCTGCCTGCTGAGGTGCAGAACAATCCCGAAGTCATCGAGGCGTATTTGGGCACCAGCGATATGAACAGCCTGCGCAAGAAACTGAACCCTGACTATGAGGTGGCTTGAGTGGATTGGCTGTTTTTCGGGGAAATCAGTTTGGCGGGGCTCGCCATGGGTGGTCTCTACGCATTGATTGGGCTGGGTTTTGTTATTATTTACAAAGCCACTAAGGTGATCAATTTCGCCATTGGCGAGATCATGATGTTTGCTGCCTATCTGTTTCTGGCCTTTGCCGGTGGCATGGAAATGTCCCCCTGGGTGGCTCTGCCGTTGGCCGTGCTGAGTGGAAGTGTGCTGGGCGGAGTGATCGAAAAGGTGATGATTCGCCCCATGCTGGGGGAGTCACCCATCTCAGTGGTTATGGTCACCATTGGCATTGCGAGTATTTTGGTGGGGCTGGTAGAGCTGTTTTGGGGCGCAGATCCACAGCTTCTTCCCAATTTTCTCCCCCGTAAGCCGGTGTTCATTGGCGAGATGTATCTGGCACCCAAGATTGCTTACGGCTTTCTCATAGGTGCTGCGCTACTCATCGCCTACCTGCTGTATTTTCGTTTCTCCCGTGGCGGTATTTATTGCGGTTATTAGTACCACCGGGCTTAACATTCTTACCGGGTTCACCGGCCTGATTTCTTTAGGTCAAGCAGGATTTATGGGGGTGGGTGGTTATACCGTCGCCTGGCTGTCTCTGAACACGGCTTTACCCTTTCCGGTAACTTTGTTGCTTGCCGGTTTGCTGGCGGCGGTTGGTATTTTGGTTGGGTTGCCCTCCCTCAGGGTGAAGGGGCTTTATCTGGCTATTGCTACCCTGGCTGCCAGCGTTTTCCTGCACTTCATCTTTGCCGAATGGGAGTCTGTTACCGGTGGCATGGGCGGGCTGAGCCTGGAGCCGGCGCACCTGTTTGGGTTAACGCTGCAAAGTGATTTTGCAATGTACTTTGTTATCGTGCCGCTGGCGGCATTGATGGTGCTTGCGGCAAAAAACGTGTTCCGAACGCGCATTGGTCGCGCCTTTATCGCAATCCGCGATAGGGATATTTCGGCCGAAATACTCGGCATCAACCTGTTGCGTTACAAGCTGATGTCTTTCGCACTCAGTTCGTTTTATGCCGGCGTAGCGGGTGGTCTGTTTGCCTACTTTTACCGAGTGGTTACGCCGGAGAGCTTCCCGCTCTCCATGTCTATTTTCTATCTGGCAGCGGTTATTGTCGGCGGCATGGGGAACCTGCTGGGTGGTATTCTGGGGGCCGCCTTTATGACGTTAATCCCGGAACTGCTCGGCCTACTGACCACTGCTCTCACCCCCTATTATCCGAACGCGCCGGTTTTTATGTCACCGATGCTTGGAATCATTTTTGGCGCGTTGATCGTTGGTTTCCTTATTTTTGAACCGCACGGGCTGGCGGAGATTTGGCACCGTATACGGCGCTTTTTCAGTTTATGGCCCTTCAGGAACTAGTGGATTTAACAACAAGAAGCCGCAAGGAGAATAAAAATGTTCAAAAGCATCCTCAGCAAGGGGCGCCGGCTTGCAGGTATTGGCAGCATCGCCGCTGCGCTGGCAGCTGCACCCGTTATGGCCCAGGACAAAGAACCTATCGTGTTTGGTGGCTCCATCCCGTTGTCTGGTGTGTTCGCCTTTGCCGGCGTTCACCTGCATGCCGGTCTTACGGATTACACCACCTGGATCAACAGCGAAGGTGGCATCAACGGTCATCCGGTGAAGTATGTAATGGAAGACACGGGTTATGAAGTTGATCGATCCGTAGCCGCCTTCAAGAAAATTACCGGCAGCAACAAGGTGCCAGTTTACTATGGCGACAGCACCGCGTTTATGAAAACCATTGCCTCAGAGCTGAACAGCCGAGGCACCACCTTGATGAGTGGCGCGTCTTTCGCCACTGCTCTGACCGATAATGAAAAGTATCCGTACCAGTTTATCCCAGGCCCAAACTACACCCAGATGTTCGGGATTATTCTTGAGTATATTTCCAGCCAGGGAAAAGACGGTGAAATGCCCACGGTTGCCTTCGTATACAGCGATACCGAGTTTGGTAAAGACCCCATTGAAAGCAGTAAGGCCAAAGCGGCTATGATGGGGATTGACGTTGTTGAAGAGATTGTCACCAAGCCCGGCAGTGTGGATGTGTCTGCAGAGATACTGAAGCTGCGCCGGGTGCGCCCTGACTTCGTGGTATTCCACGGCTATGTGTTGTCGCCCATCAACGAGTTTATGGTACAGATGCGCCAGATGGGTCTGGATACCCAGTTTATGGGTACGTTCTGGTCTACCGATAAGCTCATCATCAATAAGATGGGTGCAGACGCCGACGGTTACATGGGGGTGATGCCTTACAACTACTATGACAGCGCCGAAGGCGGCCCCATGCTCGACGCTTTGCGCGCCACCGCTCAAAAGAGCGATCCAGACGCCGGTTATCGCCCCACCGGCTATATGCAGGGCTGGTTTAACGCCATGGTTTGGACCGAAGTGATTAAGCGAACCATGGATGCAGGCAAAGAGCTGACCGCCGATAACATGGCCGAGTCTCTGGCCTCTATCAAAGACTGGGACACCGGCGGCATCATCGGTATTCCGGTTACTGTGAAGGATATGTCGTTCCCGGTGGGTCGCATCTGGCGCGTAAATGCCAAAGAAAGCCGCTATGAGCCGGTATCTGACTGGATTCACCTCGACTGAGGCACTGTATGGCAGCCTTGCTGGAAATCGATAACATAGAAGTGGTTTACAACAAGGCGGTGCAGGTTCTCCGGGGCCTGTCGCTGCGTATTCCACAGGGTGCCATTGTGGCGTTGCTGGGGTCTAACGGTGCGGGTAAATCCACCACACTCAAAAGCGTATCTGGATTACTGGCATTGGAAGACGGCGAAGTCACGGCCGGTGAAATCCGCTTCAAAGGCCGTGCATTAAAGGGCGTCGCACCGGAAAAACTGGTTCGTGATGGCCTGTTCCATGTAATGGAAGGCCGCCGGGTATTTGAGGATTTAACCGTTGAAGAAAACCTCGTGGCGGCAACCTACGCGCTCAGTGGCCGCAAACCGTCGCTGAACGACGCCTACGAGTTGGTCTACGATTACTTTCCCCGCCTCAGGGAGCGCCGCAGGCAGCTTGCGGGGTATCTTTCTGGCGGGGAGCAACAAATGTTGGCTCTTGGTCGAGCGCTAATTGCGCAGCCAGAATTGATCATGCTGGATGAGCCGTCACTGGGCCTGGCCCCCCAGTTGGTGGAGGAAATATTCACCATCATTGCCCGCATCAACCGGGAGCAAGGTACCGCAATACTGTTGGTGGAGCAGAACGCGGCGGTGTCTTTGGCCATTGCTTCTTATGGCTACATCATGGAAAACGGCAAAATTGTGATTGATGGCCCTGCAGACAAGCTGTCATCCAACGAGGATGTGCAGGAGTTTTATCTTGGCGTTGGAGGCAAAGAAGGTGAGGACCGAAGTTACCGGGACATCAAACATTACAAGCGTCGTAAGCGGTGGTTGTCATGACAACGCCGAAAATTCAAGATTTAACGCTTACACAGATGCTTCGGGCCCATGCAAAAGAGCGCCCGGATGGGCTGGCACTTCGTCAGAAAGATTTCGGTATTTGGCAGGCGTTCTCCTGGCAGGATTACTACCAACGGTCCCGGCACTTCGGCCTGGGTTTGCGTGCGCTTGGTCTGTCTGAGGGTGGCCATGTAGCCATTATTTCAGAAAACCGAGTGGAGTGGGTCATCGCCCAAATGGGAATCGGCCTGATAAAGGGTATCTGCGTGGGCGTTTATCCCACCAGCCCTTGGAATGAAGTGGCTTATGTACTTGAGCACAGTGATGCCGAAATGGTGGTGTGCGAAGATCAGGAACAAACCGATAAGGTGCTGGAAGCCTGGCCTCAGCTGCCGCAGCTTAAACACAACATTGTAATAGACCCTAAAGGACTGCGAGCCTACTCATCGCCGCCGTCGTCCTTTGAAGACATAGAGGCCATCGGGCGGGAGTTCGATAGCAGCCACCCTGAGTTGATTGATGAACTGCTCGACAGTCAACAGATGGATGACACTGCTTTGATGATTTATACCTCCGGTTCCACCGGTCGACCCAAGGGCGCCATGATCAGTTGGGGTAATCTCCAGGCCGGCGCACCCGGGCTGATTGACCTGCTGGGAGTGGATCAGCACAGCACAAGTCTTTCATATCTGCCCTTGTGCCATGTGGCAGAGCAAGCGTTGACCAACATTGCCCCCATCTATGCGGGCAGTACGGTGAGTTTCGGTGAAAGCCTGCGCACGGTTCAAGAAGACCTGCGGGAAAGTGCACCCACGTTTTTTCTGGGCGTTCCGCGGATTTGGGAGAAGCTGCATTCCGCCATCTATATCAAAGTGCAGGAAACCGGGCGTTTTCGGCAGGCGCTTTTCAACCGCGCCATGGAGACTTGTGAGCCGCTGGCGACCAAGCCAAAAGACCAGTGGAGCGTGGGAGAGAAACTCACCTTCAGCATTCATTACTGGTTGGTTTTCCGTGCCCTGCAAAATTTTATTGGGCTGCGTAGCTGCACCATCGCATTGACGGGTGCAGCCCCCATTTCAACAGGTATTCTGCAGTTCTTTAGAACGCTGGGTATTCCGCTGGTTGAGGTGTTCGGCCAAACGGAAAGTACAGGCGTGGCCACAGCTCAACGTTTGGATACTGTGTGCCTGGGCACGGTGGGTACCGCCGTTACCGGTGTGGAAGTTGCCTTGGGGGAACAAAATGAAATCATCATGCGCGGAGGTACGGTGTTTAAGGGGTATTACAAGAATGATAAGGCAACACAAGCCACTTTGAAGGACGGCTGGCTGCATACCGGTGATGTAGGGGAGTGGCAGGAAGGGCAGCTGAGAATTGTCGACCGGCTTAAGGACATCATGATTACAGCTGGCGGTAAGAACCTGTCACCCACCGAGATTGAAAATGCCATCAAGGCGAGCCCCTATATTAAAGAGTGCATTGTGATAGGTGAGGCTCGCAAGTACGTTTCGGCGTTGATTCAAGTGGACTTCGAAACCGCCGCAAAGTGGGCAGAGCAGGAGAGGATTGGTTACACCACCTTTCGTAGCTTAGCCGAGCATGAAAAAGTGCAGGAGCTGATTCAGGCAGAGGTGAATAAGGGTAATGACACGCTGCCACAAGTGGCACAGATCAAACGTTTTTACTTGTTGAGCAAGGAATTGGACCACGATGATGATGAGGTGACCGCTACAATGAAGGTGCGTCGAAGCAAAATATATGAGAAATACACAGAGGAGATCGAGTCGCTGTATAGCTAAATACCGAGATGCTTGAGTATGGGGTCTGTTGCTATCAGTGGGTTTGATGGATGGTTTTTAGGGTGATGTTGCAGACAATAGCTTGCGAACGACCTAAGTCAATCTAGGCGTGTATCTGGTCTGCTAAACTTGCCCCGTTTCTTAACCCCTTGAACACACCCTTCTTGAGCTAGGTACCATGACTGAAAACCGCAGTTCTGAAACTCTACCCGCCCGGCGAGGCCATCCGCGTATTATTACGAGGATGGCAATGCTGATATCCGGGCTGTTTGCACTTGGGTTCGGTAATCTTGCCAGTGCGGCAGAATCTGGCGTAACAAGCTTTACGCATCACCCCGTGGGCTACATCGCTATAGTGATTTTTGTGATCGCTTATGCCTTTGTGATGCTCGAGGAAAAACTGCACCTGCGTAAATCCAAACCTGTGTTGTTGGCAGCTGGCCTGATTTGGTTTCTGGTTGCCGGTGCGGCAGCGGTGAATGGCGATACAGAAAGCGCCAATGCAGCCTTGAAGCACAATCTTTTGGAATATTCCGAGCTTTTGCTGTTTTTGCTGGTGGCAATGACTTATATAAACGCCATGGAGGAACGTCAGCTTTTTGATGCGCTTCGGGGCTGGCTGGTAAATAAAGGCTTCAGTTATCGCAACCTGTTCTGGATTACCGGGTTGCTGGCATTTTTTATCTCGCCTATCGCCGATAACCTGACTACGGCCTTGCTGATGTGTGCCGTGCTGATGAAAGTGGGTGAGAATAGCCCGCGCTTTATCGGCCTCGGCTGTATCAATATCGTGATTGCGGCAAATGCCGGTGGTGCCTTCTCCCCGTTTGGCGATATCACAACATTGATGGTCTGGCAGAAAGGCGTGGTGGAGTTTACCGAGTTTTTCCGGTTGTTCATTCCGGCGGCGGTGAACTATCTGGTGCCGGCGATTATTATGAGCTTTGCTATACCAGGCGAACCACCTGGGAAAGCGAAAGACACGGTGATCATGAAGCGTGGTGCTCGTCGCACGGTCGCTTTATTCCTGCTGACCATCACTACCGCTGTGTTGGGGCACAACTTCCTGCACTTGCCGGCTGTGGTTGGCATGATGATGGGCTTGGCATATCTACAGTTGCTGGGCTATTACCTGCGCATGAGCTTTAAGAGGGGTGTTGCCCGTGAGCGTGTTTGGGCGGAAAATCATCACAATACCCGCTTATTGGCGCGACTCGACACAGCGGTACCTTTCGACGTGTTCAACCCCATGGCCCGCACCGAGTGGGATACCCTTCTATTTTTCTACGGCGTTGTGTTGTGTGTGGGAGGGTTAGGTTACATTGGCTACCTGGCTGAGGTATCCGAACTGTTGTATGTAGGCTGGAACGCCACGGGTGCCAACATTACCGTAGGTTTTTTGTCTGCTATCGTCGACAATATTCCTGTGATGTTTGCTGTGCTTTCGATGGAGCCGGATATGTCCCACGGCCAGTGGCTACTGGTTACCCTGACGGCGGGTGTGGGCGGCTCTATGCTATCTATCGGCTCTGCCGCTGGCGTGGCACTTATGGGCCAGGCCCGGGGCTACTACACTATCATGTCGCACCTGCGCTGGGCGCCGGTAATTGCACTGGGTTATGTAGCGTCTATTGCGACACATATGTGGCTGAACGCCAGTTTGTTCTGATATCTGGCTACGGAGCCCGCCCAGGGCTCCGTCTCTTTTTGTTCCCTCAAGAGCTTGCGCTATTTAACGCGCTCTCAGCGCATGGTTTTTAATGCCACAGCCCACTTTTCCAGCTCGGTCAGCATCGCTGTCGCGGAAGGATCTATAAGATCGTTGGAGTGGAATACCCTGTTGTCATCCAAATGATTCCAGGCCATGGGTACCATAACGCCCTCAACCATTGGCATCATCTTCAAAGTAGTTACCAGCTGGCGCGCTAGAGTTGCTGCGCGCACACCACCGGCAGCGCCGCCATAGCTTACAAAGCCGCACGGCTTATAGTTCCATTCGCTGTACACGTAATTCAACGCGTTCACAAAGGCCGGCGGCGGGCAGAAGTTATACTCCGGCGTAACAAACACATAGGCATCTGCGGCGTTTACGCTCTCCGACCAGCTTTTGGTGTGGCCGTGCTCGTATATACCTGACCGCGGGTGCTTGGCTTCATTGTAAACCGGAAGGTCGAAATCGGCCAGATCTACCATTTGGCAATCGAAATTGGAGTTGCTTGCGGCAAAGTCGCGAAACCAGGTGGCTACGGATGGGCCAATACGGCCAGGCCGGGTGCTGCAGATTACGATGTTTAGCTTAAGCGCCATAAAACAGTATCTCGAATGAGTGTGAGTGGCAGCCGGAACCCGGCTGATGTATGGCTGCTACTAAATCTAAAGGCTTGAGTGTGAGAGATCAAGCGAGCAAGGGGCCTCTACTGGGGTTATGCTCCCATCAATATGGGTGTAGGAAATAAACCCTTGCCAATCAATATCATGAACAGTGTCAGGGCCAAAAAGAAAGGCTTGAAACCCAGGCTACGTCATTTGTCTATCCGTGTTTCATAACCCAGTGCCGCCATTGCCAGAGCAATCTGGCCCGCCAGAACCAGGCTTTCATGGGCCGTTGTGGGCAGCGTAGGTTTGAACAGATCCGGAGGTCGGCTAAGCTGTACGTTGTTTTCAGAGTGGATCGACACCAGACATATAAATACAGGCGGGCAGGTATGACACATGATTTGAAAGGCCTGTCACCGGCCTACTTCGGTATGGTGATGGCCACGGGCATTATCTCTTTAACGGCGCACTTTCTGGGTTTTGAACTGGTAGCGCACAGCCTGTTTTATCTGAACCTGTGTTTCTACGGTGTGTTGTGGGTCGCTACAATTACACGCTTTGTGATCTATCGCCGAGAATTTCTGCTCGATGTTATAGACCATCTTCGTGGCCCCGGTTTTTTCACCTTACCTGCTGGCTCCAGTGTACTTGGTAGTCAATTTATTCTGCTGACGGATTTTACTCTGGTTGGTCGTGTGCTTTGGGTGCTTGCGATTGCTCTTTGGCTGGCGTTGACCTACACCATCTTTACGGCGTTCACGGTTAAAGAAGAAAAACCGACTCTTGATAAGGGTATTACCGGCGGATGGTTGCTAGCGGTGGTGGCAACCCAGTCAATTGCCGTGCTTAGTGCGCTAATTGCGGTGGGTATGCCACAACCCTATAAGCTTGGCGTTAATTTTCTCGCATTATCCATGTGGCTGTGGGGTGGCATGTTGTACATCTGGATGATGTCGCTGATCTTTTACCGCTATACGTTTTTCAAATTCTCACCGGGTGACCTTGCGCCCCCGTACTGGATCAACATGGGTGCCATGGCGATTTCAACACTGGCAGGCTCGCTGTTGATTGTGAACGTGAAAGACGCACCTTTTTTGGATTCATTGTTGCCATTCCTGAAAGGTTTTTCTGTTTTTTACTGGGCCACAGGAACCTGGTGGATACCCATGTTGTTTATCCTGGGTATATGGCGGCACGTGTACAAGAAATTCCCGCTGGAATACGACCCTTTGTACTGGGGTGCGGTGTTCCCTCTTGGCATGTACGCCGCCAGTACCTATGAGATGGCGGGAGCCTTGGGCTTTCACTTTCTCGACTTCATACCCATCAGTTTTTTCTACCTTGCGTTGCTTGCCTGGGCCGTGACCTTTTTGGGGTTGTTGCGGTCGCTTAGGCCGGCGCGGCCCTAGTATCGGCTCCTGGCAAAGAATCTGGTGCATTACCAAGCACCTGTTTTTGCATGCGCAGGCTGTTGAGCAGAACACACAAGCTGCTAAGCGACATGGCGATGGCCGCAATAACCGGTTGCACCCAGCCCATAATGGCGAGCGGAACAACCAAAGCGTTGTAGCTCACCGCCCAGAACAGGTTCTGGCGCATGAGTTTGCGGGCTCGCTGAGCTAATAGCAGGGTGTCTGGCACTTTGGCGATGCTTTCGGTGAGGTAAACAGCTGCTGCGGCACCTGTGGCGGAGGCTGCATTGCCAACGGCGATGCCTAGCCTTGCGCCTGCCAAGGCTAGGCCATCGTTCAAGCCATCACCCACGAACACAGCGGTGGTTTGTTTTTCCAGGTTTTCCACAAAACTGTGCTTCTGCTCGGGGGAGTAGCCGGAAAGCACGTGTTTGGCGGGTATGCCAAGGCGTTCGGCCAATTCCAGACAGGCGTGTCGAGTATCGCCGCTGAGCAGGTAAATGGCGTGACCCAGGCGTGCCAAACGCTGGATAGTTGGCGCGGCTTCGGGCCGGAGGGTTTCCTGAAAACCGATCTTTCCGGCATAGCGCCCTTTGTGGGCTAAGTGAATGTTCATGCCGGTGTCTTCGGTGGCGGGCACCTCAACACCTTGTTCCCGAAGCCAGATGGCTTGCCCGGCCAATGCGGTGTCCTCGCCGTTGATCCAGCGAGTGCCTGCACCTGCGATGCTTTCCCGGGTACCTTCTGACATTGTGGCTTGCGAGGAAGGCGCTTCTGCCCTAAGCCCTCTGGCTACTGGGTGTTGGGATTCACTAAGAATTGTCTGGGCCAGCTGAAGTAGAGTGCTTTCGGTCCATTGTTCGGCTGGTTCAATACTGTTTACGCTGGGCTCACCCGTGGTCAGTGTGCCGGTTTTGTCGAAGACAATTGCGCCAACCTCAGCGGCAGCTTCTAATGCAGCTGGGTCGCGCAATACGATGCCACGATTGACCATGTGGGCGTGGCCCATGGTAATCACTAAAGGAATGGCCAAGCTCAAGGCGCAAGGACAGCTGATAATCATAACCGCCAACCCGCGAGCTGCGGCCTCCGGGGCTGGTATGCCCTGAATAAGCGCAAGCACCACGGCGGCAACGGCGGCGACTAAAATAACGGGTAACAGAATGCGGGCAATGCGGTCTGTTAGCCGCTGCAGGGTGGTTTTTCGGCTGAGCAGGGCGCTGATGGATCGGGACAGGCGGTCGATGCGGCGCTGACCAATAACTGCGGTTACCGAGAGCTCAATCTCGCCCTCCACTAGCTGACAACCTGCCAGCATTTCTTCACCCACCCCCAGGGCTTGTGGCAGATGTTCCCCAGTCAGCATCGACAGATCCGCCTGGCCATGGCCTTGTACTATCTGGCCATCCAGAGCCAGCTGCTCTCCGGCTTTTAGAACAATGCAATCGCCGGCTTCAATGTTGTTGGCTGGGTGGGTTTTATAGTGGCCGGTGGAGGTTTTAACCGTGACTTGCTCAGGTACCTCTTGTAGGTAGCGGCGAATAATCTCAGAAGCACGCCGGCGTACGCTGGTGTCGAGCAGCCGTGCAATAAGCTGGAAAGTAATCAGCATCACCGCTGCGTCGAAATACACATGGTGGCTGCCGGCGGCGAGTTGCCAGGCCGAGATGATGCAGGCGGCAAACACCGCGATAAAAATAAGGCTATCGAGGCCGGGCGCGCCGGCAATCAACGTGCGCCAACCCACACGGTAGAAGTGAGAGCCGGAATAAAGTACTACCGGCAAGGCGAACAGGCCGCTGGCCAGAGCAAGTGGCCAAAGTACTTCTGGCTCTACTGCCCCCAGCGGTGCCAAATAAATCAGCAAAGCGGGCATCATGCTCCACATGCCAAAAACCACTGCAACGGCCAGTCGTCTTTGTAGATGCTTGCGCGCAGATTCTGCTTGGAACTTGCTTCGCTCGGCGTTAATCGAGCCATGCAGGCGATACCCCAGGCGGGCAACGGCTTTTTGGAGGTCTGCAAGCGGGGGCTTTTTGTTCTCCCAGCAAACCAGGGCCACGTCGGCGGCAAAGTTAACCGCAGCATCGCTAACCCCGGGCTGCTTCTTTAGCAGAGATTCAACGGCGATCGCACAACTGCCACAGCGCATCCCTTCAATCATCAGGATATCTTGCTGCTGTGACCCCTGTGTTGTATTCGCCTTGCTGTCGGGCATCTTAGTGTTCCCCGAAAACCTCCGTTAGCTCGTCTGCAGACCAGCTTCCACGACTACCGAAACGTTCTTTGTGTTTGGCGACTGTGTCTGGACTGACTTCACTTGCATCATTCCCCCATGCACTCCGGGCGTAGCTCAACACACCTGCTATTTCTGCATCTGAAAGTTGGCCACCAAGTGGAGGCATCATGCCCTGGAATGTGTCGCCGGCAACCTCAATTTCACCCTCCAAACCGTCATGCACGATCGCGATAGGGATGTTGGGGTCGGCTTGCAGCCATTTACTGCCGGCCAAGGGAGGAAATGCACCGGGAATGCCTTGTCCCGTTGCCTGGTGGCAGGAGCTACAGTGCGCGCTAAAGAGTGCTTCGCCGTCTACGTTTGCACTTGCTGTGCTGCCAGAGCCCGCTTCTGAATCCTCTGACGCTGCTGCGCTTGGCGTATCCTCAGTCTCTGCGGTTTCTGTGGCGGCTGAATTCTCTGGGCTGGTCGCGCTTTGCTCACTCGAGTTGTCGGCGCTTGATGCCTCCTCAGCAGATGTATCGGTGCTCTGTGATGTGTCAGAGCTTGCAACGTTTGCCGGCTGGGATTGCTGATGCTCAGCCGCAACGGGTGTGCGGCTGTCCCCACCTTGCAAAGGTTTGCCGATTTGCCAGGCGTAGTAGCCCACGCCCCAAACAATCAGGATGGCTATATAGGCCAAGACAATCTTTGGAGTGGTGCGAGTGCCTTCTTCCGGTTCGGGCGCTTCGCGAAACTGAGCGCGCTGATCATGTTCATTCATGGCGCACGTTACTCCTTGGGTTCGTCGGATTTAGGCAGTGTCGGTGCCGGATAAGTATGGTCAAGAGCGAGCATATATTCGGCCAACGCAAGCGCATCTTCAGTGGCAACAATCTGCCCGGATTCAGGAGCATAAGGCTCCCGTGGGTAGACCACCTTGTCGCCCTCTGCAGCTTCCTCCACGTGGCGGAACAGGAATGGGTACGAGGGCATGATGCTGTCTTCGTGAACCGTTCGGGGGTTGTAAAGGTGCAGTAATTGCCAGTCGATGCTGGGTAGCCGGGCGCCGACGTTGAACAGATCCGGGCCGGTGCGCATGGTGCCCAGCAAGTGTGGCTGATCGTAAGCGTAGTCACCGGGCACGGAGGGGCGCCCCCAGCCTCTGTCCCGGTCTCCAGGCGCAAAGCTCGGGTCCCGGGGTTGTTGACTATGGCAATAAACACAGCCGTTGGCTATATATAACTGCCGGCCACGCTGCTGCTTTTCAGTGTACGGTTTGAGGTCGGGTGGAATCTGTTCGGCCGACATTTGCAGGTACGGCATAACCACCAGTGTGAGTGTGGCAAGCAGCAGAATCAGAGCCGCACCTACCATAATTGCGAGAGCGCGTTTCATTGAGTGGGCTCCTTAACTGCAGGGCGGAAGAGAGTGGGTTGCTCATTGCCAGCGCCACGGCGCATCAGCAGCGCGACAAAGTGGAACGCAAACACTATGTGTCCCAGAGTCATCAGGGCGCCACCAATGGTACGGCCTTCAAGTGCCGGAAGCGTCATGCGAACAATGTCCATGAATGGCATTTCGGCATCGAGCAAAGCCGTGCCTTGTAGCCAGCCGCCCACAGTCAGTGATACGAAGTAAATCAGAATGCCAATGCTCACCAGCCAAAAGTGCAGGCTGATCAACCTGCGCCAAGGCCACTCCCAATTGGTGAGGCGGGGCATAATGAAATACACGGCACCAAACAGAATGAAGCTCAGGAAGGCATACATTCCGAGGTGGGCGTGGGCCACGGTGTAGTGAGTAAAGTGGGTAATCACGTTTATGCTTCGCAGTGCTTCCATAGAGCCTTGCAGCGAAGACGCTGTGTACATCAGTGCGCCGATCCACACAAAACGCAGTGTGGGGGAGTCTTTCAAGCGCTTGAAATTGCCCATCATAGTGCCGTGGTGGTTAATGGCGACGGTAATTACCGGAATCGACATCATTACACTGTGGACGATTGAAAGTGTTACCAACCAGGTTGGGATAGGACCGCCAACCAGGTGGTGAATACCAACCTGGCTGTAGAAAAGTGCCAGAGACCAGAACCCTATCAGCGACAGCTGATAGGAAATAATAGGCCGGCCGAGAATCTTCGGGATCATGTAGTAGGCGATACCAATGCCAATGGGAGTGACCCACAGCCCGAGAACGTTGTGGGCAAACCACCAGTTAACCGTAGCGCCGGACGCACCGGGAAAGGTAAAGGGAAGATTGGCAATCAGGAATAAAATCGGGAACCAGACCAGCGCGGCCATTAAGTACCAGCTGGTGACGTAAAGGTGTTCCACCTGGCGATTGGCTGCGGTCAGCAGCAGCGGGATCGCGCATAGAGCACCACCAAAAACAAACAGAATGTCTATCTGCCAGGGAAATTCCAGCCATTCTTCACCGTCGGAGTAACCCAGAGTAATGGCGACCAATCCAAGGACCAGGCCTATATTCCAGATAAAAGCGCCACTCACGGCGTACTTTCCGCCAGCCAGTGCGGTTTTGAAGAGCCGGGGAATCAGGAATAGCGCGACACCAATGCCCGCCATGGAGGCCCAGCCATAGGTGACTGCGTTCAGGTGCACGGGGCGCACGCGGCCGAAGGTGAGAAACTCACTGGAGACCAGAAATTCGGGAAGGTGCATTTTCAGGGAGGTGACCAGCCCGAAAAAGGAGCCCAGAATCAGCCAGAAAACCGCGGAGCTCAGCCAGGTTAGCACCGCCGTTCTGGATGACTGATCGGCCGTCCAGCGAGCCTTGATGGCGCTCGCCTGCGCTGAGGTGTCACCGGTGAAATCGGGTTTGTCTGCCAGCGCCGGGTCTTCACTGTGGCCCTCTTCACCCGGGGAGAAGATGGTGCGTGCGGCTGACTGGCCATAGCTGAACTGATTGTTGGCGATAGACCAAATCAGCAGCAACAGACCTACCGTCGACAGCAAGAAGGTAATGATCAGTAGAATGGCGATAGTAGGCGTCATAGACCGTCCTATTTGATTTACTGTAAATACACCTTAGTAGAGGGCAGCATTTAGGTACAAATGTTTGCGGGCTTTAAGGCTGTAATTACATGTTCTGGGGAGATAGCGAAGAGTCGCATTACAGTAACGCGACAAAGAAGGCGGGGCGATGGTGGCGCTTGTTCTAAATCAAGTAATGGCTGTAGAGGCACCCTGATGACCGGCTGAATAAAGTCGAAAACTCAACCGGCCATCAGAGCGAATCATCCGTTCAGCCTCAGTTTCTTGCGGGGGTTAAGCACATGAGTTTTGCGCGCCCGCCTTCAGTCGATATATTTGGCCCTTTGTTGTATCTGCTTAAAAATGCCCAAACCGTTCAGGAATCCTTGGTCGAGCTCACACATTTTTACCATCTGCACTCCAGTGGCGCTCTGGTGACTATTGAGCAACATGGCAGCCTTGTGGTTTTGAGCTATAAACCCACCCTGGAAAGCGAATCGACCGGCCGGCAGGCGATTGAGTTGGCGATAGGCGTAGGCAAGCAGTTGCTGCATGCCTTATTTGGCAAGGGCTGGCAGCCGAATGCGGTTTATCTGCAGAGTGCTCCGGGAGCCGATCTGGCCGATTACCGGCGCTTACTTGGCCTGGCGCCGCAGTTTAATAGTGAAACCAATGGCTGCGTGTTTGATGCGGCTTTGTTGAAGGCGCCTCTAAGCGAGTCTGACCCGGCGCTGCACAGCCTGATGCGACAGCATATGGAGCAGTTAGACAGAATGTCCTTAAAAGAGCTGCCGGCCTATGTGCAGCATTTGATTAGCAGTTTTTTGCCGAATGGACGAGTCACGGTAGAGCAGGTGGCAGATTACATGATGCTCAGCCGCCGCACGTTGCAGCGGCATTTGGCAGATGAAGGTATTGATGTGTCATCTCGCCGGCTGATCACACGACGCAAAATGCCCGCCTGGGTGAAGAGTTAGGCCGCTTCATTGCCCGCTCCGTGCCTACGCAGGGCTTTACCAATCAAGTGCAGCATAACGGCGTTAAACGGCCCGGGTAGGTAGCGCGCAGCAAAGGCCGTCAACTTGCCGGATAACCCCGGAATGATCTGCCAATGCCCGGCATCCAGGCCAGCAACAATTTGGTCGCAGGCATTGTCAGATTCCAGCGAGCCGGCCAAAGCCTTCAGTTCCAGCGACACAGGGTTACCATCCGCAAGCTCTTTCTCCACCATGGGCGTTTTGACCTCTGGCGGACAAACGCAACTGATGTGAATACCCTGCGGCTCGTATTCATAACGCAGGGTTGTAGCTAATCCCACCACACCAAATT
>JAKDUK010000001.1 GCA_030457765.1 Marinobacter sp.
TGCCAAACGGCTCCAGCATCCTTGTTGAAGGTAAACCCATTGCCCGGGTGGGCGACGTCACCGGTTGCGGTGCGGTTATTACTCAAGGTTACCCATTGGCACTAGCCGATGGCATGCCCGTGGCCTATCTTGGCAGCCCCACCAGTCATGGTGGTTCCATTGTCAGCGGTAATCCACGAGTGATTTTGGGTGTTGCCACCACCACCGCACCGGTAGTGGACTTCGCCATGGCTGGGGCACTGGATGACAAAGGTCAGCTTACCCCTGCCGCAAAAGAGTTGCTGGATAAGGATCCAAAGGAGTTTGTGCGCAAGGCTGCGCAGAAAGGCGCGTTGATTGATGAAGGTTTGCCGGACGAATCACCGGAAGATCCGCCCGAAGAAGAGGGGCCCCCCAAAGTCCGGGTAGAAGCAGGATTCTTTTTTGACGGCACAGGTAATAACCGAAACAACACCCAAGCCTATCAAAAGCAGGTAGATGAATGCCTGACGGCAAATGCTGCCGGGGCCATGTCAGAAGAAGATTGCAGTAGTGAAGTGTCGCAGATTATGGAGGGTAGTTACCTCAACGCTGAAACCAATGTTTCCAAGCTGGAGCACATGTATCAGCAGGGTCAATTCCAGAGTGACGAGTGGGAACAACTTCACCACATTTCAACCTACGTTTCAGGTGTAGGTACAAAGTCCGGCGAACCAGACGACGGTCCTAGCATGGGGCTTGGCCTGGGAGAGCAAGGGATACTCAAAAAAATTGACGAAGGCTGCAGTAACTTTCTCTTTCAACTAAAGCGTAACGTTACTGATCGAATCGATGAATTGGTTCTTGATGTGTTTGGCTTTAGTCGTGGAGCGGCCACCGCTCGACATTTCGTCAGCCGAGAGATCTATGACACCACCGGCTCTTTATACGGCGAGTATAAAGGTAGGTTGGTCAAGGCCTTCGAGCGGGAGGGAATTCCCTGGCCGAACAAGGTTACTGTCCGTTTTCTAGGGTTATTTGACACCGTTGCTGCGGTTGCCGACCTGGATAATCTCGATTTTTCTGCCCACGATGCCGATACGGGACGCATCAACGTCAACCTCAGACCGGACGATGCCGAACGGGTGGTCCAGTTTGCCGCACGAGATGAGCGTCGCCATAACTTCTCACTGAATAGCCTGCGGGGTGAGTCCGGCAACTTGCCGGATCATTTCAGCGAATGGACACTGCCAGGTGCGCATTCCGATATTGGTGGAGGCTACCCATATCGCTTTCAAGAAAGGATTGAGGTTCGCCCACCGTTGGTGGTCAAAGGAAAAGACCGCCGCAACCCAGAAGCCAGTTTTGAATTCTCTCGCATGTTGCAGGAACGTGCTTTGATCAAAAACGAGGGCTGGATCGGGCCACTGAACCCACTCGCTACATTGGATATCGAGCAAGAACGCCCACCGGGTTTGCCGGGTGGCGACATCACACTTCGCCTTTGGCTGGACCGTGAGGTTCGGGGCGAATACTCCCGGATCCCGCTTTACCTGATGCATAAGTTGGCGGTGGATGCGGGGGTTCCATTTGATCCTATCCTCACCGAAAACCCCCAGCTCGCGTTGCCACCTGAGTTAATGACGATAGCGCGAAACCTCGCGGCACACGTCTGGCATGGCAGCGATCTACTGATGACCCCAGAATCCCAGGCGTTACTTAAGCAACGATACATTCACCATTCGGATCATTACTTGAAGCTTGGGCCGCTCTATCCCTTCAAACCAGCCAAATACGGCAAACGGGCCGTGCATCCGAATAAAGGACGTTGGATTGAGGGGCAATATCATGAGTATTAAACATCTGGCGGTCAGCCTCTGTGTTTTGGTGCTTCTGGGGTGTTCGGAGCAAGTAGGGTCCGAAGCGCCTCAGAATGGTCCAAAGTCCGCGTATAGAAGTATCGCGGTTGTGGTACCCCGGCATTACGATGCGTGGGTCGATACGTTGATTTTTGAATCTCGCTCTGAAGATATTGGTTGGAGAGCCCCAATTGGAATTATCACTTGTTGCTGGAGAGAACCATCGGGCAAGCATGCTGAATGGCAAGCTATGCCAGAACTGGTTTTGCTCAAGTGGTTCTCCTTTGCCGAACAGCAATCGTACGAAGCACTGATTCACTTGAAAAACGCTGACGAAATCGAAGAAAAGATGAAAGAAATTGCACCTTTCGAGAGCTTTGGAGAGATAGCGGAATACCCTCGGGATGCCCTGGTTTTTGGGCTGGCGCCGGGCGGGACCGTTGTAGTGTGGATTATGAACCGGGGCGAGAATGCGATTGAGGTTGGGCGGTACGAGGCCACTGAAATAGAAACACACCCAGAGCATTACCGTGAAATCACTGAACGCTATAATCGTGACAGTCGAGATTATATTGAGAAGCATGGTATACCGATTGATGGCTGGTAATTGTCCTTCATGGGTTGAGGTTGGGAGTAAGTCACCACATAACCAGGCCATGCACCGGATGCCAAAACCTCTGCTTCGCGCCGGTTTTGTCACCGGTGATGGCGGGCGTTAAAAGGTAAGGATATCCCTCATGGATGAGTTGGTTTTGGTAGTTTTGGACGCCCTTATTGGGGGTGTGATTTTGTGGCTCGCTGCAAAGATCACGTCAGTGGATTTGGGTTTAGGTGAGACTGTCATTGCTGCTGGTGGCGCTGCCTTAGTTTCGCTTGTGCCGACAGCGGGCTGGATATTGTCTATTGTTGTGCTGTTTGTCCTTCTCAAGAAGTTTAGCCGGGCAAGTATCTGGCCAGACATCATTCTGATGGTCATTGTCGGTAGGCTAGTATCTTTCTTGGGCCTCATAGCAGTAGGTGGCCTGTGACAGCTTTTAACAAGTCGCTGTAGTACGTTCCCGGCCCGAGGGCCGTCCACCGGACGCCACTGACGTGGCGCCGCTAAGCTCAGCGTTATGAGTAATGATGAGCCGTCTATGACATATGAAGAATTCAACAAATTTTGTAGGTCATTTACTGCGTCAACATATGTCGTTCAGTGGGGAGACTCCCATGTGTGGAAAGTAGGAGGAAAAGTGTTCGCCATCGGAGGGTGGGAAAAAGAATCGGCCACGCCGGCATTCACATTCAAAACTTCTGAGCAAGATTTTTACTTTTTATCCGAATGTCCAGGATACCGGCCTGCACCATATATGGCATCACGTGGGATGAAATGGATACAGCAATATGACAGCTCTCAAAAAGATGATGAGGATCTCAGGTATTATATTGCAGAATCATATAGTGTTGTGTCCGCAGGGTTGACCAAGAAAAAACAGGAGGAACTCGGTCTCAATCGGAAATGATTCTTACAGCTGTAACCGGACGCAAAATTCCTCATAACAAGTCGCTGTAGTTCGTTCCCGGCCTGCGGCCGTCCACCGGACGCCACTGTCGTGGCGCCGCTAAGCTCAGCGTTAGGGCTTATTTCGCTTCTGCCAATAGCCAGGCTTTCGGGAGTGATGGGCAACGGCGATCACTACGCTTTCTTCCGGAAACTCAATCGCGACAATGTCGTACGGGAAGCGTTCCAGAATCAGTCGTTTTGCACCGGTATGGTCGGCTTCTTTGGGGAGGGGCGATAAGGGAATGAAGTTTTCTTCAATAATGTCGATGGCAACCTCAACAGCAGCAAAGAACTCGGCTCCGAGTCCAGGTTGCTCATATTCGTACCATGCTGCGGCCTCTATTGCTTCCTGCGAGGCTTCTTCCAGTATCCTTACCGTTCGCATTGTTACTGGCTTAGCCTCGCTCGCATCTTTGTTCGAAATTCTTCGCGGCTGAGAAGTGTGGCCTTGCCGCTTTTGACCTTGGATACACGACGAATAATTTCATCATTCCAAGCCTGCTCAACAGAGCCGTCACGAGGGCCGTCCAGACTCATTATGAGCTCGCGAGCCAGTGCTGCACGTTCCGGCTCAGAGAGAGTCGAAATCTGGGAGCGTAGGTGATTTAATGTGTCCGTCGTCATGGTGCCTCCGCAAGTAGCGATATGGCTATGCTATCCCGATTCGACGACCCTAACAAGACGGTCAACCGGACACCAAAAGCGTACCGCTTTTGGTTCCCTCCGCTACGCTCCGGTGCTGGTTACCTATGCGTTATGTGGTGCCAACCATGCTACACTAACGGGTTTTGAAACATGCTTAATCACGGGTAGCCAGGAAGCTACTTTTTACTGAAAGGAACTCTGACCATGAGCAATCTGATTGCCGCCTGCGTCGGCGACATGCACGTATGCCCGATCAAAGGGCATGGCTCCTCCCCCATCATGCCCAACGGCTCCAGCATCCTTGTTGAGGGCAAGCCCATTGCCCGGGTGGGCGATGTCACCGGTTGCGGTGCGGTTATTACTCAAGGCTACCCATTGGCTCAGGCCAATGGCATGCCCGTGGCATACCTTGGCAGTCCCACGAGTCATGGCGGTTCCATTGTCAGTGGGAATCCCCGGGTTATTCTCGGCGTGGCCACCAACACCGCACCGGTTGTGGATTTCGCCATGGCTGGCGCACTGGATGAAAAAGGCCAGCTTACCCCTGCCGCCAAAGAGTTGCTGGACAAAGATCCGCAGGAGTTTGTACGCAAAGCTGCTCAGAAAGGTGCGTTGATTGATGAAGGCTTACCGGACGAGTCACCGGATGACTCGCCCGAAGAAGATAATCGCCCAAAAGTCCGGGTAGAGGCCGGCATCTTTTTCGATGGTACCGGCAATAACCGCGACAATACCCAAGCCTATCAGAGACAGATGGATGAGTGCCTGACGGCCAATGCTGCCGGGGCTATATCGGAAGAGGAGTGCAACAGCGAACTGTCCCAGATCATGGAAGGCAGTTATCTGAATGCCGAAACGAATGTCTCCAAACTGGAAAACCTTTATCTGCGTGAAGGAGGCCATAGTGAGACCGACGATAGGGTCTACCGGCTATCAACCTATGTATCGGGAGTTGGCACTAAGTCCGGGGAGCCGGACGACGGCCCCAGTATGGGGCTTGGATTGGGCGAACAAGGCATACTGAAGAAAATCGAAGAAGGCAGCAATGATTTAGCCATCAGTTTCAAGCGTGCTGTGGACGAGTCGGTTGACGAGCTAATACTTGACGTTTTTGGCTTCAGCCGTGGCGCGGCCACCGCCCGACATTTCGTCAGCCGAGAGATGCGGGATACAACGGGCTCCTTATACGGTGAATACAAAGGGGCTTTAGTCAGAGCATTCGAGCGGCAGGGCATCCCATGGCCCCAAAAAGTTACTGTTCGCTTTGTCGGCCTGTTCGATACCGTTGCGGGGATTGCCGACCTCGGCAATCTCGACTTATCAGCTCATGATGCAGAAACCGGACGCATCAACGTCAACCTGCGGCCGCAGGATGCCGAACGAGTCGTTCAGTTTGCCGCACGGGATGAGCGTCGCCACAATTTCTCTCTCAACAGCCTCCGGAGTGAGTCCGGCAACTTGCCGGACCACTTCAGCGAATGGGTGCTGCCTGGTGCCCACTCCGATATTGGCGGTGGCTACCCGGATCGCTTTCACGAACGTATCGAGGTTCGCCCACCTTTGGTAGTCAGAGGAAAAGACCGCCACAACCCCGAAGCCAGTTTCGAATTCTCCCGCATGTTGCAGGAACGTGCGCTGATCAAGAACGAGGGCTGGATCGGTCCTCTGAATCCACTGGCCACCCTGGATATTGAGCAGGAGCGCCCACCCGGTTTGCCGGGCGGTGATATTACGCTTCGACTTTGGCTGGACCGGGAGGTTCGGGGCGAATACTCCCGTATTCCGCTGTATCTGATGCACAAATTAGCGGTGGATGCTGGTGTTCCCTTCCGGTCTATCAACCCAGAAGTAGAAGGCCTCTCTTTACCGCAAGAATTAATGACGGTTGCCAGAAATCTCGCGGCCCATGTCTGGCATAGCAGCCCGTTATTGATGACCCCGGAATCCAAAGCGTTACTGAAACAGCGGTATATTCACCATTCCGATCATTACCTGAAGCTTGGCCCCTTGTACCCTTTCAAGCCCGGCAAGTATGGCCGCCGAACGGTCCATCCGAATAAGGGGCAATGGTCAGAGGGGGAATACCATGAGTATTAAAACGCTCGTTGTCAGTCTTTGCGTTCTGTTGCTTCTGGGGTGTTCGGACCAAGGAGAATCAGAGACACCCATGCACGGCCCGAATTCTGCCTATCGGAGCATCGGTGTTGTTGCCCCGGAACACTACGATGTATGGGTGGATAAATTCTTTATCGAGTCACTGTCAGAAAATGTTGGGTGGCGTCGCCCATTCGGGTTTGTCACTTGTTGCTGGAAAAGCCCTCCGCTCTCACGCGCAGAGTGGCAGACAACCCCCGAGTTGTTCCTTATTCGGTGGTTTTCGTTCGCGGAGCAGCAATCCTATGAGGCTGTGATCAGATTGGAAAACGCCGCTGAAATTGTGGAAAAGATGAAAGAGCCAGCGCCGTATGAAAGATATGGTAAAACAATGCTTGAGCCTAGAGACACATTGGTTCTTGGCCTAGCGCCGGGAGGAACGGTGGTTCTCTGGATCATGAACGGGGCGGAAAATGCGATTGAGGTGGGGCGTTATAAGGCGAAGCCGTTCAATAACGAGAAGTCTGACTATTCTCAATGGGTAGATGAATATCTGGAAAAAGAAGGCGAGTACCTCTGGGAAAATGGGGTCAAACTGGATGGCTGGTAGATACATGTCCTGATACCTTGGGAGTTAGGCACCACATAACCATGCCATGCACCGGATGCCAAACCCTCCGCTTCGCTCCGGTTTGTCACCGGTGATGGCGGGCGTTAGCTGGTAGTGCTTCGTACCTTTTGGGTGGGTTCGGTAGCCGTGGCCTTGGCTTAAAGTTCGCAGGCGACCTGTGAGATTTCAGTCCGGCCAAAACCGTGAAAATCAGTGGGTAATTCGCAGCCCGCTCGTCCAGTGGTTTTGGCGGAGAATTGAGCGTTCAGTTTGTGGGGTCATTTGTTGGTTAATTAATGAAAAATCAATAAAATATTATTTTTAATTCAATCGAGGAGAAAGTCAGCGCGGTCTCAATAACTAAGTGCAACACCCTCTAATCGAGTACTGTGTTGCCATGGAAAAACACTATCATCACCTTAGTACCACCGACCGCGTGACACTCATGTTCCTGAGGCGTCAGGGCCTCAGCCTTCGCGCTATTGCCAGTGAGCTGAACCGTTCACCCAGCACCCTGAGCCGGGAACTACGACGACGTACAGTTGAAGGCCAACCTTATGATGCCGAAGCTGCGGGGCTTACAGCACGTTCAGCTCGCCTGCGGTGTCGGCCACGGCGCAAGTTGGTTGAGGGCGGTGATTTGCATGAGGTGGTCGTCGACATGCTGCGAAACAAGTGGTCTCCTCAGCAAATCAGCGGCACACTGAAGGCTATGTTTCCTAATCATCCCGAGTTTCAAGTCTCACATGAGACTGTGTACAAAACCATTTATGCTCAACCTCACGGCGAACTACGCAAAGAGCTGATTACCTGCCTGCGGCAGGGTCACACCAAGCGTCGCCCTCGGGCTGGCGGAGTTGATCGTCGCCAGCAAATCCCGGATCTGGTCAGCATTCACCTGCGACCGCCGGAAGTCGAAGAGCGACTATTACCGGGGCATTGGGAGGGCGACTTGATCAAAGGCGCATTCAATCGCTCTGCCGTTGGCACTCTGGTGGAGCGTGTTAGTGGCCTGGTGTTCCTGGCAAAAATGGATGGTGCCACCGCCACGGCCGCTGTTCAGGGCTTCAGTGCGGCGCTGAACCGAGTACCAATGGAAATGCGTCAGACCTTCACTTACGATCAGGGCCGAGAGCTGGTGCGCCATGCTGAGATCACCCAAAAGACTGGCACGGCGATCTACTTCGCTGATCCACACAGCCCTTGGCAGAGAGCCATTAACGAGAACACCAATGGCTTGTTGCGGCAGTACATGCCCAAGGGAACCGATCTGTCTGTGTTCAGCCAGGATGAGCTCGACGCCTTTGCCTTCCAGCTCAACACACGGCCTCGGAAGCGGCTAGGGTTCAAAGCGCCACTGGAAGTGTTTATGGATCTGATCAATCGCACCCAGGAAGCGCCATCAGGTGTTCATTAAACCGAGTGTTGCACTTAGAGTTGGAGACCGCCCCCTCTGATTTATTCCCGAGTTTTCTGGAGGAATCGAGATTTTTAAGTGTTAGCGTATCGAGCAAGGATAAAGGCGTTGCCTCTTCCAGCGAGTTGTCCATAGGTTATGAACTCAAGCCAATCATGGGCTCGTCCGGCCAATTTCAGTTCAACTATGCTGGCAATTACACTACAAGCAATGGGAGCAGTGCTGGCAACGGGGAGTTGCTGTTGGTTCAGGGGCAGTGGGTCAACCTTTTCGGCTCACAGCATGAGAGCGAAACGGGATCGCAACACAACAACGTTGCGGTGCGGCTGGCTAACCCCGGTGGTTCCTGATGGCAGGTTTTAACAAGTTCGTTCCCGGCCTGCGGCCGTCCCTGACGGGCCGCCGCTTCAGGCCCTATAACCACGATCCGGCCATCCTGTTGCCCGTCATCCTATTTGCCTATTCTCGGGGTGTTACCTCCAGCCGTGAGATTCAGTGGCGCTTACCTACGGTTCGTCCACAGGCAGAAATTGAGCAATATCTTGATGCAATCACTGGAAGGAGAAACCAATGAGAATATGCTTGCTGATTATAATAGCATTCTGGTTCCTTCCAGTTTCGTCCCAAACGCTACAGGTTATGGGGGCAGACGAGGGTTTTCTGCCATTTTACTACGGTAGCAACCTTAACAAGGGCATTTTCGCCGAGGTAATCAATGAATTCGCCTTGGAGGCCGGTATCACCGCCGGTATTCGCCCAATGGCGCGCAAACGCCAGGCCTGGGCTTTGGAAGAAGGGCTTGCCAACGCAGTTTTCGCCAATCCGCTGTGGATGCCATTGCCAAAGCGAATGCACGCCGTCGGGCCGGTGTTAACCTGGCGTGATCGTGTGTTCGCACAACCAAACCGAAAACCCGACTCCTACGATGACCTGCAGGGCAGCATTTGTCTGCGCAGGTGGTTTGTCTACAGCGATCGACTCGAGCGGCGACTCGGTACCGACCTGGTCCGCCATGACGCATATAATGCACAGCAGATGCTTCACATGTTTCTGCTTAAACGCTGCGATTATATTGTTATGAACGACATGGAGTTCCGATTTCTGGCACTGTTGGAGAACGTTAACACGGCCCTCTACAACACGAACTTGATAGACGACGAATGGCCGGTCTACCTTGGTATCCTGAAAACCGAAGTGGCTCTGATTGAAGCGGCGGAAGCTTTTTTCGCCAGCCACACAATCGACTTGGAGGCCATGCTACCCAAACTGCCGTCACCAGACCGGTTCATCTCGATTCAGCCGCGCAATCAGGGCAACTGAAAGCTGAATATGAATGGGCGTCGGCCATATATCCAGTATCCTCATGTCACCGGACCTGCTGGTAACATGTCAGGTAGTTGTTTCAATTCTGCTAGCGGCATTGGCCGGCCAAACAGGTCTCCTTGCAGAATATCACAGTGTCGACGAGCCAAATCCTCCTGCTGCGAACTGGAGTAATTCATGGGGCCCGCCCAGTGGCGTGCAGTTACAGGCGATACCGATACTGGCACTGATGTGAACCATTTGGCCGTCTGTGTCTATTGGCTGTTCAACGGCTACCAGTATGCGTTCGGCCAGTTCGATAACTTCTTTCCGGCTACCGTAGTTGGGGATAAGCAGGCCAAATTCATCACCAACCAATCGGGCGACGTTAGCCTCAGGCGCTGTCAGGTCCGTTAGGCGCCTGGCAATGGTTATGAGTACCTCATTGCCAACATGATGCCCCACCTCGTCATTTATGGGTTTGAACCCGTCCAAGTCGAGATATAAGACCCCTACTGACCCTCCACTCTTACCACATACAACCAGTGCGTTACGCAACGCTTCCTGGAACGAGACTGCGTTGGGTAAGCCGGTTAGTAGATCATGGGTAGCCTGATAGGTAATTTGAGCCTCTTGCTCCTTTTGTTGCGTAATGTCCTGCTGAGTGCCAATGAAGTGAGTGCACAGGCCGTCCTTATCGAACACCGGACTGATAAGCAGGTGATTCCAGAAAGGCGTACCGTCCTTTCGGTAATTAATCAGCTCAACATTGATTTCTCTTCGATGACGCAGTCCATACCGTATAGCATCGAGTATTTCCGGGGCGGTATGTTTGCCCTGCAGAAAACGACAGTTTCTTCCTATTACTTCGTCGTGTTCGTAACCGGTCATTTCAGAGAACGCGGGATTGGCATATATCACAGGCATGTCTGGACTGTGTGCGTCCACCATGAGCATACCGCTAGGGCTTGCTTCGATGCCTCGTTTGAGAAGGCGCAAGTCGGCTTCCTGACGTTTACGGTCCGTAATATCACGACAAAGACCGTAGACACCTACAATCTCACCCTGAATATTGACCGGGAAGTTGGTAATCTCCAGAAAGTAAGGGTGGCCCGCGGCATGGGTGCCCATAGTTTCATAAGTGATGGCTTCACCGTTTCTCGCTCTGTCGAATGCGAGCTGAGTTTGTGAACGGTAATCAGGTTCCACAAAAAGATTGAAGTGGAGGCCATGCAGGTTATCTGCTGAATAACCGGTAATTTTCTCCAGTGCGGTATTACAATCTTGAATATGGCCATTCAGGTCGAACGTAAATACGCCGTCCGGATGGTTACTGAACAGGGCTTGGTGCCAACCAGAAAGGGCCTGATGACTCTCGGTATCCCGTTGTCGAATAATGGCCAAGGCAACCAGGGCTGCGGCTCGGGCCAGGTTTTTTTGTGCCGCCAAGGCTGGGGTTGCTGGAGTACGATAATAGGTAGCAAAGGTGCCTAAGAGTTCATTTTTTGAGGTAAGAATTGGCACAGACCAAAAAGCCCCTTACGCGTAATCGTCAAAAGCCACCCTTACCTAACTACCGGGAGGCTATCTTTACTCCGAATATAGTTAACGTGATCCTAGCACGAAGGTGCTTTATGAGCAGCGAAAAGGCCCAAGCCTAGGCTGAAGAGTGGGGATGGGAAGCTATTACTCATCCGGCCCGTAGATCAGGTCGATAAACTCCGCATGATCCACTTCGCCAAAGTAAAAGTATAGATCAACGTCTTCGAGCGCGCCTTCGATTTCGCGTTTATCGTAGCGCACGCCGACGAGTGCGTCCTCGATCTCGCTTACCAGGTGCTGGCCGAAGAAGTCGCCGTAGATTTTGGCATTTTCGATGTCGCCGCCGCGCTTCACCTTAATTCGAAGATCAATAATTCCCGCAGTAAAGTGTCGGGTGCGCTGGATATCAAAGTCTGGCGAGTAGCCGTAGTTCCAATTCCATTGGCGATACTTGTTTTCTACCAGCGTGTTGATGCTGTTCCAGTCATCGGCGGTCAGGCGGTAGGTTTTGCGGGTGGCGCCATCAGGGAAAAGGCTTGCCAGTATTTTTTCCTTGAACGCTTCGGTAGAAAGCGGCGCGTCCAGAAACTCAGCAATGTTGGCAACGAGAAAGTTAACGAAAACGCTTAACCCAACCACTCACCTCATCACCACTACCCATCTCTGGGTCAATCAGGCCATCCACCATAAAAGTGGGCGAACCGTGAATGCCGTTCTGGCGTGAATATTTGGTGTGGCGTTTAATCTCACGCTCAAGATCAGGAGTTTCAAATGCTATGGTGAGTGTCACGCCGCTGTAGGCTTCCAGTCGCTGGAGAAGTTCATCTGGCGTAGTGCGGCGGTTGGCGCCGCTGCAGTGGTTCTCGAACACGAATTCATCGCGGTGCTCACCCACCGCGGCCATAACCCGGTAGGCGTTGGCTTTACCGCCTTCAAGCGTTGACGCGGCAATAATCGCGCGGATAACAATGCCGGAATACAAATGCCATGGCTGGGAGTGCAGCCAAATCTGCATGCGCACGTTATCCTCGCCTGCCTGGCTGAGAAAGTCATCCAGCTTGTTGAAGGTTTTTACCGAAAACGGACAGGTCGGCTCCAGAAAGATTTCGAGCAGGCGTGGGCCGTGGCCCCAAACGAGCGGGTCGGCATGCCATTGGTGAGACATGGTGAGGATTCCTCTTAGTCAGGTACAGACTGCAAATGCTTGATTTAGGCGACTACAAGTTCACCTTAGCGTAAAGGTATATAAGGAAAAGGGGCGTGCTGGAGTGACCTGCACCGGGGCCCGACAATGATCTACCCGAAGGCATTCTCGATGCCTACTGCCGCGAGATCACGCGGCTTCGCGGACTGCCCTTGCCATTCGCTAGTGGTTAGCGTTCAATCGACTAAAACCCGCTGAATGGCAACCTTCCCACAGGGGACTTTCACCCCATTAGGTCATGTCCAGGCTGGGCGTACACAAATCACGGAAGGTAGCTCAAATGTCCCTCAAGACTAAAATCCCTCCTCCCGCGGTCGCTGTCGTTACGGCACTTATCATTTGGGGCATCTCTCGGCTTGCTCCACAGGTAGCAATGCCTTCGGGCGTTCGCTTGTCGGTTGCCCTAGCACTTGTCGTAATGGGTGTTTCTCTTGGTGCCGCAGGCATCATTTCCTTTCGTCTCGGGCGAACAACGGTCAACCCCACCAAGCCAGAAGAAGCCTCCTCGTTAATCAGCACAGGCATCTACCGAGTTACCCGCAATCCCATGTATCTGGGGATTCTTTTGGCCTTGATCGCGTGGGCGGTCTTTCTGTCTTCGGCTTGGGCACTGTTTGCGGCTGGAGGGTTCGTGCTTTACATGAACCACTTTCAAATAGCGCCAGAAGAACGCGCGCTTTTGGAACTCTTTAGCAACGAGTACAAGTCGTATAAGGCCCGTGTGCGTCGGTGGTTGTAACACCTAACCACTCCAGAGAGTATGGGACGAGCTCGGCGGGCTCCATTCGGCAAAGCTCGTTCTCTATAGTGTGAATGTTGCCGAAATTGAGACTTTGCAGCACCAAAGGGATCGGCAGGTGCCACAGCGACCGTGGTCGCAAATGGAGTCAGATGGAGCAACTCATATAACGCGGTCACATTTTTTAGCAACTTAAAGATTCATAAAAAATACATTTTAATTTTAATCTAACGCGGATAGTAGTAGAGTCAAAGCCCTCATTTCAAAACCGAGTGGTTACCATGACAGTTGATCTCCATAGCCGTTACGGCCTAAATCCTGCGCATAGTGAAGTGGTCCAGGCCTGCAAAGTGGTTGATCCGTGCGATTCGTTAGATATGGGTTGTTCGAATGGGCGTAATGCGGTGTACCTCAGCCAGCTTGGGTTTAACGTTACCGCGGTAGATACCAACCCCGGTGCCGTTAATATGCTGAAGGGCATTATAAATGAAGAGGGGCTAACTAATATTGAAGCTGAGGTGTACGACATCAACCAAGCGAGCCTTGGGGCGGATTATGGCTTTATTGCCTGCACAGTAACCTTGATGTTTCTTGACCCAACGCTTGTCGATGCTGTTATCGCCGATATGCAAGCGCGTACGTTACCTGGCGGCTACAACCTGATTGTTTGCGCCATGAGCACGGCCGAACACCCATGCCCGGTTAACTTTCCGTTTACCCTGAATTCGGGGCAGTTGCGTGAAGCTTACGAGGGGTGGGAGTTCATTAAATACAATGAAGACATAGGTACGATGCACAACGGCGCACAATTGCAGTTTGCGACCATGCTGGCGCGAAAGCCCGGTTAGGCCAGTAGCTTTGCACCATTGAATCAATGGTTACTGGTTGCGAGTTCAGGCAGTATATAACCCTGATATACTATAGCTTTTGCGGCATTAGAAAGGGAGCCTACTCATGCAGCCAAAAGACATCGTGGCGCAGTTTATCGCCGATATCCATGCCCAACGTTTTGATGAGGCAAAAACCTTACTGGTAGCTGAGGGGTTTGAGTATGTGGGGCCAAATATGCGCTTCCTTAACCCGGACGACATAATGTCCTACCAATTCGGTATGGCTGCCATCCAGAAAGATCTGATTCTCCGTCAGCTCAGTGCTGACGGAGAACATGTATTCGCGATTCTGGATTACCAAACCAACTTTGAACCGATTGGAGATGTAAGGCTTGCCGTCTGGTTTCGTGTCCGGGACGACAAAATCCATACCATTGAAGCGTTCTATAATGCAGCAGTGGTTGAAAACATGCTGGGAGGCAACCTCCCCTCGGCTGGCTGAAATCAGCTAAGGCCTGCTCTTTGGGAACAGGCCCAAGAGCTATCTTTTAGCCTTTACGGCCTTGCATCTCATCTAATCCCTCAAGCAGTCCCGCCATGTCGTCGGCATGCTCTTCTTCCTGGGCCAGGATGTCTTCCATCAGGCGTCGGGACGTGGGGTCTTTATCCCCAAGGTATGTGGCAATTTCGCGGTAGCTGTCAACGGCAATACGCTCGGCAATGAGATCTTCTTTGATCATATCGCGCAGAGACTCGCCTTCTGTATATTCCGCATGGGAACGGCTTAGCAGACCTTCCGGCGAGAAGTTTGGCGCACCGCCAAGCTGCACGATACGTTCTGCCAGCCAGTCTGCGTGCTGCTGTTCCTGCTCAGCGTGCTCTAAAAACTCCGCCTTGGCGACACTCGCGCTCAGGCCGTCCGCCATAAAGTAATGGCGCTTGTAGCGCAGCGTGCAGACAATTTCAGTAGCCAAAGCTGCGTTAAGCAGATTAATGACGTTTTCGCGATCTGCGGTATAGCCCTCGGTAACGGCACCTCGCTCGATATGCTGACGAGCACGCTCTCGAATGGTTTTGATATCCGTAAGAAATGGTTGATTCGACACGGTCGTATTCCTCTCTTTTATATAAATGGACAGGTCCTATCGAGAAGTTCTACTCAAAGCTTGCTGTAGGTATCCAACCTCACAGGCATCTACATTTCATCTCCATAAATATGGGCGTGCAGTTGTCTTCTTTCAACCCCGGGCCACTTTAACAACACATTTACAGAGTTACAGATCAATGCAAAGCAGCATCGCTTACCGCTGGGCTTTCTGTAATCATATAGGGCGGCGTTTCGCCGGTGATGCGCATTTGGCCTGGGGCAAAGATGGGCATTTATCCAGCGAACTATTGATGATGCAGAGGCGATAGAAACAAGTGTATAAAAACCGAGATATTATCGCGCGGCTGCGCGAAAACATTCCGTCGTTCGAGTGCGTGCCGGGTTGTCACGATTGCTGTGGGCCGGTGACGACCTCCTCGGAAGAAATGTCCCGCTTGCCGCGAAAAACAGAGGCTGAGCACGAAGCCGCATTAGGCGATCTTAGCTGCGTTCACCTTGGCCCTAATGGCTGCACGGTATACACAGAGCGGCCGCTGATCTGCCGGCTATTTGGCACAACACCCACCATGCCCTGCCCCAATGATCGTCGCCCAGACAGCATGGTTGACCCAAAAATTGAGCGTGAGGTTCATCATTACATTGCCAACACACGACAAGTACTGGTGTAAGCTTTGGGCACAACGTAATCCGAAAACAAAAAACCGGCACCCGCATGAAAACGGGTACCGGTTTTACAATCTATTACGGCTATAACTAATCAGAAGTTAGAAAGCTTTTCCCATTCTTTCTCAGCTTCGTCTTTCTTCATGCCGTACTTCTCTTGAACCTTGCCAATAAAATGGTCGCGACGACCGGCAATTTCGTCTACATCGTCGTCTGTTAACTTGCCCCAGTTTTCGCGTACCTTACCTTTAAGTTGTTTCCAGTTACCTTCAACAATATCGTTATTCATAGTCATTTCCTCGCTTTGTATGGGCGGCGCATAAAATAAAAAACCGCCAAAGTGAAAGAAATCTCCGGTTTGCCGTTCCTACAGCAACCCGCTACAACAGGTTTTAAGTTGTCATAGCGAGGTTCATTTGGCAACGATTTGCATATTAGGGTTAGTTCATCCTGAGAACCACCAAACCTGGGTGACTGTAGTGCCCCTTACTCAGCCGGTATGCAAGGCCACTCCTGCACATCACCCCGCCAAAACCTCAAGATGTGCCCTTTAAAAGGCCGTTCCAGATAATCGGTATGCTCCGGCCTGGTGTGGGAATAACTATACCCGTGGGTTTCCATTCGCCGGCTGAATTTGTTTTTCCGGCCTCGGCCCGGGTCAACCAGAATCACTTCACAAGCAGGGTTTGAATGTTTATGAATGAAATCAGCCAGTAAATTGATGTGCTCATCTTCGTATAGCAAATCACTGCCAATAATCATGTCGAACTTACCAAGGTCACTGGTTTTATCTGCCCAATCAAGACGTTGATAACCTATGGCTCGCCCTTGGTTCAGTTGCGTGTTTCGTTCCAAAAAAAAGCCAACTTCAGGGTGGTAATCTGTAGCCGTGATATCGTCGTGCCGCTTGTTTAACAGCAGGCTAGATAGCGCCATGCCGCAACCAATCTCCAGAATTCGTTTACCCTCAGTATTGTGAACGGCCATGTAGTGGGCAAGCACCATACTGGATGGCCAGATTACGCCAAAAAGTGGCCAGGTAGCAGATGAAATGCCCAACTTGAGAGCAACGTCGTTGGGGTCGTCGAATTGCTGATTATCACGCAGGGTGCAAACGTGAATATCCACGTTTCCGAACTCAATGGTTTGATACCGAAGACGCAGTGGTGCTTTCATTGTGGGTCACACTTAAGGAATTAGGCCCGCCAACCTGTGAAAATAAGCGGCAAAATCCTATACCTTTCGAGTATACCTTTATTGTGCACTAACAACGATGTTACCGGTTTGCCAGGTCCTCCAGAAACGTCTGAATCCGCTCAGCATTGGTGCCCACGTCACTCTTCCCTACTCTGGAGGCGGAGCGCATATCCACTTTTACACCGCTGCCAATATCTGTCATTCGGATCACCACGTCGTCTTTGAAGCCAAACCAGCGAGTGGTCGCCGTTGCTTCGATGGTCGTGTCGGTGGTTTGTGCAATTTCCCAGCCTCGCTGCTGAGCGGTTGTTTTGGCCAATTTCATGGCCTTCGCCATTGGCATGTTGAGCGTAATCGGTTTTAGCTGTGGATAGCCCGCCTGTTGCTGCCGGGCTGTTTTGGCGCCTGGGTAATCTACCTCATTCGGCGCTTTCTCGCGGGCTGCGGCCAGCGCCTTAAACACCGGCGGATTTTCCATATCGGTCGTAATATCGTGGATGGGCGGCACACTCTGGGCTCGTTGTTTGAGCTGCATAGGCATGGCTATCATAGCGACCACCGCCAAACTGACCAATGCCCCCACAAGCGCAGGGCGCCACCGGCGGCAAGCAGAGCCCAAAATCAGTGTAAAAACGCCCACCACCGCGGCCGCCACCGAGAGCTTTGCCCCTTGGCTCAACCATACAAAAGATTTGCCTAAACCAATCCACTCAGCTTTGTAGGCGTACCCGGAACCAGCCATTAATACGGCTGCTGTTATCAGCAAAATAACGGCTAGCCAGGCAATAATTACGGGCCACTTTCCGCCACGACGAGTCGGGTTTGTTTTAGAGAGCATTTCATTTCCTTTCTATAGCCAGAGAGCCGAACGCCACCTTAGCCCGATCACCATGGCTTTGGTATGATAATTACGTGATTGTTTATTGAAGATTGGCTGACTGAGTAGCTTGGGTCAACGTTTCACAGGAGCAACATTATGGCTGGTGGCTGGGCCCGCGATGGGGCCGTTCAGGATCAGATTGATGCCAGTGTGGAGGATGCCGTTGCCGAGGCCCGTAGCCGGTTAAGCACGGGTGAAAGCGCAGAGTTCTGTGAAGAGTGCGACAACCCTATTCCGGAAGCTCGGCGAAAAGCCATTCCCGGCGTGCGGCTATGTGTAAACTGCCAGGCAGAACTGGAAAAGCAAGACACGTCAGCAGGCGGCATTAACCGCCGGGGTAGTAAGGATAGCCAGCTGCGATAGCCCAGCTGCAACAACGAGGGAGCTAGTATGAGTGTTCAAAACGAATTACGTTCAACCATTCAGGATCTTGTCCAGCCAGGCAAAGGCATTCTTGCCGCCGACGAAAGCCACCCCACCATAGCCAAGCGCTTCAAGGCCGTTAATGTGGAGCCCACAGAGGATAAACGCCGGGAATATCGCAGCCTGATTTTCTCCACGCCGGAGCTGGGTGAGTTCATCAGTGGTGTGATTCTTTTTGAAGAAACCCTGGGGCAAAACAGCCTGGATAACCTACCCATGGCAAAGTTGCTGGAAAGCCAAGGCATTGTTCCAGGCATTAAGGTAGATAAGGGAAAGAAGTCTCTGATCAACGCCCCCGGTGATGAAATAACTTATGGCCTGGATGGCTTGGACGACCGGCTGGAAGCCTACAAAAACCAGGGTGCCCGCTTTGCCAAGTGGCGCGGTGTGTACAACATTGCCGACACGCTGCCGTCTCGCGCCGCAATGGAAGCCAACGCTGAAATGCTAGCCAGGTACGCGGCGCTGTGCCAGGCGATGGGCATTGTCCCGATTGTGGAGCCGGAGGTTTTGATTGATGGGGATCACACCATTGAACGATCTGCACAAGTGAACGAGTCGGTGATTGCGGAAGTGTTCAATGCACTTCGTCGCCACCGTGTGCAGCTGGAAAGTATCATACTGAAGCCAAGCATGGTGACACCCGGCAAAGCCTGCGCAAAGGCATCTCCGGAGGCGGTGGCAGAGGCCACCTTGCGGGTATTCCGCAACGTTGTCCCGGCGGCGGTTCCGGGGATCAGTTTTCTTTCTGGCGGACAAACGCCCGAAGAAGCGACGCTCAACCTGAACGCCCTCAACAGTCTTGGCCAACTGCCCTGGCACCTGAGTTTTTCCTACGGCCGCGCGTTGCAGGAATCCGCTCAGAAAGCCTGGGCCGGAAATTTGAACAACAGCTCAGAAACCCAATCAGCGATGCTTAAGCGGGCACGGCTGAACGGGCTTGCAACGAAAGGCCAGTACGCGCCTGATATGGAAGATTAAGCAGGAGGTCAGGCTGCCTGAATGGCAGCCCTGGAAGTAATAACCGAGGCAGGAACAACCTGTTCAAGGCATGCCAGCATGGGCGCAACCTCACGAAACTTCCGGGCCTGCGGCCATAGAGCTTCTGCTTCGGGAAACCCTTGCCGTAAAAAGTTCAGCCATTGCTTGATGCGACCGGTTACAAACCGGTCCTCCAGCCAGCCCTGAAGCACGCTGGCGTATTCTTTTACCAGTGCCACGGCTTCTGGCCAAGTCATATCTGCTACCTGTGCGCCCTGCTGGCTGGCTTTGATTTGCAACGCCAGGTCTGGCCTGGCAATCAGGCCGCGGCCAATCATCACATCCTCACAGCCAGTAACCTCAAGGCAGCGCCAGTAGTCTGCCACGGTCCAAATCTCACCATTGGCGATTACTTTAGCCTTCACCGCTTCCCGTGCTTTGGCGATTTCTTCCCAGTAAGCCGGTGGTTTGTAGCCATCCACTTTACTGCGGGCATGGATAACAATTTCCTCTGCTCCGGCCGCATCCAGCGCCTGAGCACAGGCAACGCCCATAGAGCGGTCGTCATATCCCAGGCGCATTTTTGCCGTTACAGATACATACGCAGGAACAGCCTTGCGAACCGCCGCTACAATCTCATGCATCAACTCTGGCTCACGCATGAGCACACACCCGCCTTTGTGCTTGTTCACGGTTTTGGCGGGGCAGCCAAAATTAATGTCTACCTGAGCAGCACCCAACTCCACAGCTTTGAGCCCACTCATGCCCATGCTCTGTGGGTCTGAACCCAAAAGCTGAACCGCCACGGGTGTACCTACCTGCGTAAAGCACTGGTTATACAACTCGGGCGCGTACTTATAGAAAACCCGAGGCGGTAACGGGGTCCGGGTCACGCGGATAAATTCGGTTACGCACCGGTCGATACCACCAACTTTGGTCAGGGTTTCACGAATAGGTGCGTCAACTAACCCCTCCATCGGGGCAAGAATTATCCGCATGAAGTCTCCGGGTATTTAGGAATGTGTTCAAAGAAGCGAGCGCGATTGTAGGCAATTCGCGCTCGCTTTGGTAGTAAAGGCTACCTGCCTATTGAACGGACTTGGCCCACTCCTCTTGAGGGCGCTTTCATTGCAGGTCGATATTACTCTGCCAATTCGGGGTCGGCAGACAGCTCATCTGGCAACTTGGCCGACATACCCAGAGCCTTGGCAACCCCTTCGCCATAAGCCCGGTCGCAACGGGTGCAGTTGTCGATGTGACGCTGTTTAATGAAATCCGGTGCGTCCCCCATGGCTCGTCCCGTATTTTCAAATAGAACCTGTTGTTGTGCAGGTGTCATCAATTGAAAAAGTGCACGCGGCTGGCTGTAATAATCGTCATCATCCTCGCGGAAATCGAACATGGCCGCATTGCCATCAATCTTGAGCGGTGGCTCTGCAAATTCCGGCTGATCTTTCCACTGACCAAAGCTGTTTGGCTGATAGTGAGGCAAACTGCCGTAATTGCCATCCACCCGGCCAATACCATCCCGGTGGTTGCTCATAACCGGGCATTTGGCAGCATTCACTGGCACCTGTTGATAGTTTACGCCCAGGCGGTACCGCTGCGAATCCGGGTAGTTGATAAGCCGCGTCTGCAGCATCTTGTCCGGAGACACGCTGATACCAGGCACAAGATTGGCTGGCGAGAAGGCCGCCTGCTCAACATCCATGTGGTAGTTTTCCGGATTCCGGTTCAGTTCAAATTCACCTACCTCGATGAGCGGGTAATCCGCTTTTGGCCATACCTTGGTCAGGTCGAACGGGTGAACGTGGTAGGTTTCCGCGTCGGCTTCTGGCATGACTTGTACATACATTTTCCAGCGCGGGAAATCGCCACGCTCGATCGCCTCAAAAAGATCCCGCTGATTGCTTTCGCGGTCATCCGCAACAACCGCTGCTGCCTCTGCGTCGGTCAGATTCTCGATGCCCTGCTGGGTTTTGAAGTGAAACTTCACCCAGTAACGCTCACCTGCCTCGTTCCAGAAGCTGTAGGTGTGGCTGCCGAAGCCATGCATATTACGGAAGCTTTTGGGGATACCCCGATCCGACATGACCACAGTTACCTGGTGCAGAGCTTCGGGCAGAAGCGTCCAGAAATCCCAGTTGTTCGTCGGGGAGCGCATGTTGGTTTTCGGGTCGCGTTTTACTGCTTTATTCAGATCCGGAAACTTCTTGGCATCCCGCAGAAAGAACACAGGGGTGTTATTACCCACCATGTCCCAGTTGCCTTCTTCGGTATAGAATTTTAACGCAAAACCGCGAATATCACGCTCGGCATCAGCCGCGCCCCGCTCCCCTGCCACCGTGCTGAAGCGGGCGAACATTTCGGTCTTTTTTCCTACGTCGCTGAAAATACTGGCGCGTGTGTAGCGGGAAATATCTTTGGTGACGGTGAACGTGCCGAACGCACCAGAGCCTTTGGCGTGCATACGACGCTCAGGGATGACCTCGCGCACGAAGTTGGCGAGCTTTTCGTTGAGCCACACGTCCTGGACCAATACGGGCCCGCGCTTGCCAGCGGTCATCGAGTTCTGGTTGTCGGCGACTGGAGCACCAAAGGCGGTTGTCAGGTGTGATACCGGACATTTGCTTTTGTTCGACTTTTCATCGGTCATGGTCAATTCCTCCACAGTTCATGGCACTGTTAAACAGCTTATACCCAGACTTGGAGTTACTAAAGAGTTCGAGAATGGATAAGCCAAAGTTCGTGCTTAACAATTCTTCCCCAAACGCTTGTTTCAGTATAAGCCTCAAGCACTATTGAGCCACTGCAATCGCGGCCTGGATAATCAATTCGGGAAAAGATCTCTATAGCTTAACGCTATTAAAATAGAGGACTCGTTAAATACGCTCGATATACTCAAACTTGCCCTGTTCATTGAACACAATTCGGAAGGAGCCGCGAACGCCGTCGCGCAAATAAAAGCGGGAAAGAATACGGGCCGGGAAGCGGACGGAGCGTCCGTCCCGGGCCGTGGTGCGGACATCGATGGCAACGCCCTGGTAGAGCTTTATCCACTCTTCAGGGCTGATGCTTATGTCCACAATAATCTGATGCATGGCGCTTAGTTAGCCAGTTCCAGCAACAGACGGTTCAGGCGGGTTACATAGGCGCCCGGATCCTGCAATTGCTCGCCGCTGGCCAGTGTGGCCTGGTCTAGCAGAACCGCGGAGAGCTCACTGAAACGCTCATCGCCCTTTTCACTTTCCAGACGCTGAACCAGCGGGTGATCCACGTTGATTTCAAAGATCGGCTTGCTGTCGGGCACCTTCTGGCCCGCCGCTTCCATGATCTTCTTCATTTGGGCACCCATATCAAAGTCACCCACTACCAGGCACGCCGGTGAATCGGTCAGGCGGTTGGTTACCCGTACTTCCTGCACCCGGTCGGTAAGGGAGGTCTTGATACGCTCAAGCAGGTCTTTGTGCTCTTCTGCGGCTTCTTCCTTGTGCTTCTTGTCTTCCTCGGTTTCCACCTCGCCAAGATCAAGATCACCCCGGGCCACGTCCTGCAGCTGCTTGCTGTCGTACTCGGTGAGGTAACCCATCATCCATTCGTCAATACGATCAGAGAGGATCAACACTTCGATGCCTTTCTTGCGAAAGACTTCCAGGTGCGGGCTGCTTTTGGCAGCCATGAAGTTATCAGCGGTAATGTAGTAGATCTTGTTTTGACCCTCTTTCATCCGCTCGATGTACTGGTCCAGAGACACGTTCTGGGTCTCTTCGCCTGTGTGAGTAGACGCAAAGCGCAGCAGGCCGCCGATTTTTTCACGGTTGCCGAAATCTTCAGCCGCACCTTCTTTGAGAACCGTGCCAAACTCGCCCCAGAATTTCTGGTACTCGTCTGCGTCTCTCTTGGAAAGCTTCGACAACATATCCAGCACACGCTTGGTCAGTGCGGTGCGGATGCTGTCTACCGTAGCATCGTTCTGCAGAATCTCACGGGATACGTTCAGGGACAGGTCGTTGGAATCCACGATACCTTTGGCAAAGCGCAGATAAAGCGGCAGGAACTGTTCGGCGTCGTCCATGATGAATACGCGCTGTACATATAGCTTCAGGCCACGGGGTGCGTCGCGGTTGTACATATCAAACGGTGCACGGGCCGGGATATACAGCAGGCTGGTGTAGTCGAGCTTGCCTTCAACCTTGTTGTGCGACCAGATCAGTGGGTCTTCAAAATCGTGGGCAATGTGCTTGTAGAACTCTTTGTATTCCTCGTCTTTAATTTCGGTACGGGGAAGAGTCCACAGGGCAGTTGCGTCGTTAACGGTTTCGTCTTTGCTCTCTTCGCCTTCTTCCGTCGGCTCGGATTTCATGATCACCGGGAAGGAGATGTGATCAGAGTACTTCTTCACGAGGTTGCGCAGGCGTGAGCCGTCGGCAAACTCGGTGGCTTCATCTTTCAGGTGGATTACTATTTCGGTGCCGCGCTTTTCGCGGGCAACCTGTTCAATGGTGAACTCGCCGTCGCCGGCGGACTGCCAGTGAACGCCCTCTTCAGCCGGTGCGCCTGCACGGCGGGTGAACACGTCTACTTTGTCGGCAACGATGAAGGCGGAGTAAAAGCCCACACCAAACTGGCCGATCAACTGGCTGTCTTTTTTCTCATCGCCGGATAGCTGCTGCAGGAATTCTGCAGTGCCGGAGCGGGCGATGGTGCCCAGGTTTTGTACCACGTCATCACGGGTCATGCCGATGCCGTTATCGGCCAGTGTGATGGTTTTGGCGTCTTTGTCGAAATCCAGGCGGATTTGCAGATCGGAATCGCCTTCGTACAGGCCGTCGTTTTTAAGCGCCGCAAAGCGCAGTTTGTCTTCGGCATCGGAGGCGTTGGAGATTAGCTCTCGGAGGAAGATCTCCTTGTTCGAGTACAGGGAATGGATCATCAGCTGAAGGAGCTGTTTTACTTCTGTCTGAAAACCCAGGGTTTCTTTTTGCGTTTCAACCGTCATTTTATTTGTCTCTCCTGCTGCAAACTTGGGGGGAAGACGCGGGAGCAAAGGGCCTTTCCAAAACACGCTGTGAATACATCCCTGTACGCTCGGCTCCGCCTCTCACTGCTTCTTGCTCCTGCGTCGCAGTGAGAGTCCTGGGCTGGCCGTCCTTGGCCAGCCCGTATAGAGCTGTCGCTCTTTACCCATGGCTCCGCACGGTTTTTGAAAGGCCCTTTGCTCCCGCGTCGTCTAGCTTTTAATTTGATCTTGCAGCAAAAGTGGGGGCAGGCCGGGGCATTTCAAGGCCCCGGGGGCGAACCAGATCAGTCTTCTAGCAGAAAGTGCGCTCTTGCGGTTGAAATGGGCGTGGAACGGGATTTTTGCCAGGCGGTGATCATCACGTTTGCAACCCGGTTTCCCTGGCGGGTTAGCTGGCATTCTGCGTAGGTTTCGCGGTCCAGGCCAGCGCGCAGGTAGTCCAGGGAGAAGTTGACGATTCTGGGCATGCGAATGGTTTCTTGAGCCAGCATTAAATAGATCGCGGCAGAAAGTTCCATAAAACCGCCGATTACGCCGCCGTGAATGGCAGGCAGCACGGGGTTGCCCAGGTTTTGGTCTTTTGCCGGTAGGCGGAAGATCAGGTCGTCGCCAAACTGGCTGCACTCCAAGCCAATAAAGCCTGCATAAGGAATGCTTTGGATCAGCCGTGAGAAATCGCCGGTATCGCGGGTGTAGCGCAGGATTTCAGGGTCGGTCATACGGGGCCTCCAGTGATTTGTTCACGGTAGGCTTTTGGTAGAGCTTCAGGGCCGATACGCATGAAGGTACCTACGCAGTTGGCAACGGTTTCTCCGCCTTCTTGATAGGCCTCGCACCGGGTAAAGATGATGTTTCGGGTCATTTTATAAACCTCTGCCCGGGCGTAAACAGGCTTGCGCGGCTCGGCCGGGCGCATGTAATCCACTCGTAGATCCAGCGTGGGGCATAGTTCGAATTCGTCCAGTGCACAGATAAAAACAGACCCTGAGGTGGTATCCATCAATGTTGTGATGGCACCGCCGTGAATCACGCCGGTATCCGGGTTGCCGATGATCCGGTCGCTGTATGGCAGGCACAGGGTAAGACTGTGCTCGGTTGCTTCGGTAACGGCCAGGCCAAGTTCGCTGGCCTGATTGAGCGTTTTAATAAACCGGGTAACCCGGTCGGCTCGGTTTTGATCGTCCATTCAGAACAAACCTGTGGTTCGTGTGTTGGTTTTGGGCTTTCGGTATTTAAAGCCAACAGTAGCCGTGTAATTATATCTATCAGGATATTCAATTACAGGAGTCGAGAGTGAAAAACGCCATCTTGCAACGCTGTGCCCCGATTATGGCACTTATGCTGCTGCTTACCGGGTGTTCTGTAAACCCGGTAACTGGCGAAAATCAGCTTTCATTAATCGGCGAGAGCCAGGAGCTCGCCATGGGCGCGGAACAGTATACGCCTACCCAACAAACTCAGGGAGGGCAGTTTTATATCGATCCTGAGCTCACTCTGTATGTACGCGAAGTGGGCAATAAGTTGGCTAAGGTAAGTGATCGCCCAGACCTGCCCTACGAGTTTGTTGTGCTAAACAATAGCGTACCCAATGCCTGGGCTTTACCCGGCGGCAAAATTGCTGTCAACCGGGGCCTACTAACCGAACTGGAAGATGAGGCGCAACTGGCCTCGGTACTTGGTCACGAGATTGTTCATGCGGCTGCCAGGCACAGCGTTCAACGTGTGCAACAAGGTATGCTCATTAATTTAGGAGTAGCTGGCCTCGGCTTTGCGTTAACCGATAACCAATGGGCTGGCCTGCTTATGGGTGGCGCAGCAGCGGGTGCTCAGGTGGCTCTGGCGCAATACGGGCAAGGCGACGAACTGGAATCAGACCATTACGGCATACTTTATATGAAAGAGGCTGGTTATGATCCCCAGGCCGCCGTAGAGCTGCAGGAAATTTTTCTTGCGCTGTCTGATGGGCAGCAGCCGGGCTTTTTAGATGGATTACTTGCCACCCACCCACCATCAGCCGAGCGTGTTCGCGAGAACACCAAGCTGGTTAATAAAATCGGTGGCGGCGGTTACCGAGGTGCCGATGTTTACAAGAAAAAAACAGCCACTTTGCGTAAGGTTCAGCCCGCTTATGATGCTCACGATGAGGCCATGAAGCTCGCTGCAAATGGCGATATGAACACGGCTTTGAAGAAAGTTAACAAAGCCATCGAACTGCTGCCCCGCGAAGCCATGTTCTATTCACTTCGCGGGCAAATTTACCAAGCGCAGAAAAACGATAAAAAAGCGGCAGCTGATTTCGACAAAGCGGTTTCTTTGTATCCCGAAATGTTCACCTATCGCCTACACAATGGCCTGAATGCATTGAAGCTCAACCATTTGAGTGAAGCAAAACAAAGCCTGATCCGCGCTAACGAGTCAGTGCCCACATCTATAGCCTTCTTGCGACTGGGGGATATCGCCGTAAAAAACAACAATCGTGACGATGCCATCGCTTATTACAGCACAGCAGCGGAATCCAGCGGCGACATCGCCGAAGAAGCACGTCGGAAACTGGCCGCACTTACCCAGTAACCCTGTCTGTTTAGATAAGTGGGCAAACGGGTCGAAACCCTTGGGGTTTCGACCCGTTTTCGTTTTTGGCTAGAGGTTTGCCGGTAAAGCACGAACGCACCGTCACCATGAACATTGACATTTAGAGCAATAACTCTAAAAATCAATATTCAATAATCAATATCGGATGACCGCCATGTTAGCGAAACGTATCCAGCCGATGACTTCTCAGGCGCGACGCCTGTATGTCGAGCTTATGTTCCAGGTAATGGGGCGAGCTCTTCAGGCAGTCAGCGAAGTTGATCGCGAAGTGCGCGAAGAAGCTCAGGCGCTGCCGAAAGGCTTTCTGTTTGAGATGATGGTTATGCCCGATGGGGCAAAGCTGATTGTGGAGCACATAGGTGAAGGCCGCTTCCATTATCACGGCAATTCAGCCCCTCGCCCGGCAGATGTTTCCATCAAATTCAAGCACGTTACCCACGCCTTTTTGGTGCTTTCATTCCAGGAAAAAACCTCGGTCGCGTTTGCCAACGATCGCATGCTGGTTGATGGCGACGTGAGCTACGCCGTGCGCATGACTCGCGTACTAAACCGACTTGAATCTTTCATCCTACCCAGGATTATTGCCAAGCGAGCGGTGAAAGAATACCCGGAAAACCTGCATCTGCCAGAAAAACTGATCAGCGCTGCCCAGATTTACCTGAAAATTGCCACTCACTTTGTCCAGACAGCGAGAGCCTGATGACCAATACTTACTATGAGTTCTTCTGCCCGGTAAAAGTTATTGCCGGCAAAGCCGCCCTCGAGCATATCCCCTACGAATTGACTGGGCTGGCCGCCAAGCGCCCAATGATTGTGACAGATAAGGGCGTTCGTGCCGCAGGTTTGTTAGACCCTGTTATTGCAGCCTGTGAAGAGAGCGGCCTGGATATCGTCAGTATTTACGACGATGTTCCACCAGATTCCTCAACAGGTGTGGTTCGGGCAATCGCAGCGATTTACCGCAATGAAAAGTGCGATTCTATTATTGCTGTGGGCGGTGGTTCGGCCATTGATACAGGCAAAGCGGTAAACATTCTGGTTTCCGAAGGCGGCGAGGATATTGCCAAATACACGGGTGCCGGTGTGCTCAAGCGCGCCCTTAAACCATTTTTTGTGGTGCCCACAACGGCGGGCACTGGTTCTGAGGTAACGTCTATCGCAGTGATTACCGACGAGGCCAAAGGTGTGAAGCTGCCTTTTACCTCCTCTTTTCTTTTACCAAATGCGGCCATTATCGACCCGCGCATGACCCTCACTCTGCCACCGCACGTTACGGCAGCAACGGCCATGGACGCTATGACCCATGCCATCGAATCCTTCACTTGCATGGCCAAGAACCCGCTGAGCGATGCCTACGCCACCGCAGCGGTTAAAAAAGTGAGCCAATCCCTCTTGCAGGTGATGGATAACCCGAAAGACAGCCTCGGCAGGCTGGAACTGGCACAAGCTTCCACCATGGCGGGCATTGCTTTTTCCAACTCTATGGTTGGGCTGGTGCATTCTCTTGGCCATGCCACCGGTGCCATCTGCCACTTGCCTCATGGGTTATGCATGAGCCTGTACTTGCCCTATGTGCTTGAGTTCAACCTGGAAACCATACGCGAGCCGCTGGGCGAGCTATTGCTGTACCTGGAAGGGCCAGAGGTGTACGCCGCCACGCCCGCCAGTCGCCGGGCAGAAGCCAGCATTTCAGCCCTTCGCATACTCAGAGATGCACTTTACAAGCGCTGTAAGTTACCTAGAACGCTAAAAGAAACAGGTAAGGTGACTGAAGATCAGCTGGACCAAATTGCAGGTATGGCGATAAATGACGGCTCCATTATGTTCAACCCAAAAGAGGTTTCGCTAAAAGATGCCCGAGCGGTTCTTCAACGCGCCTGGGCCTGATTTAGCCCAACACCAGGCTTCTGGGCTCAACACCAAGTCCTGAAGCCTGAAAACGTTACACTCAAAAATTGAAGTACTGGGGCAAAACAGTAACAATTATATCTTTTCTGGCAGGGATAAAGCCGGGGCAGTTTGCTTATGGACAGTATTGGCCGCTAAGAGTCCCCCCTGATGACACATCGAAAATACCCCAGGCTTACAGTCTTCGCAAAACGTTTGGCTTTCCTGCTGTCTTTGGTCACGTTTGCAGCTAGCTCACACGCTACCCTGTCAAGTGATCAAAAAGTATTCCGCTTCAACATATCGCCCAATGGTTATCCCCCTTACATGATTGTGGATCAAGGAGAGCCCTCTGGCATTATGTGGGATGTCGTTGCGTTGATATCGAAACGTTTGGGATACCAGATTGTCGCTAAGCAAATCCCGCGCAAGCGCGTGGACCGTATGCTTCAGAATGGTGATATCGATGGCACATCACGAGCTAAAGAATGGACACACGAGCCGGCGAATTTCCTCTTTACTCAGCCGATAGTGAACATACAGGAGGTGTTCTTTACGCCAAAGCATGCCGAGGTAACCTATCAGTCTGCGGAAGACCTTTTTTCAAAAACGGTAGTGGCTCATCTGGGCTATCTATACCCGGAGCTGCAGCCACATTTTAAATCTGGCGCTATAACCCGTTTTGATGTTTCCAAAGATCGGGATATGTTTACTTTTGTACTTCACGGTGACCAGTTTGACGCCGCAGTGGCCGATTTGCTTGTGGGTAAGTGGATACTAAAACAAGAGGGGTTACAGGATCAGTTCACGGCATCTGAAAGAGGGATCACTTCGTACGGCTTTCGAGTAATGCTGAACAAGGAATGGCATTCTTTTGCCAGCAAGTTCAATGCCGAGCTTGCACGTATTCGCGAGAACGGCGAACTGGAAGCCATCCTCGCGAGCTACCGATAAACCGGCCTTACTCCAGCCTGCGCAGCAACAGCATGGGCGAAACACTTAACACCGGCCGAAGTTGCCAGCGCCCGAACAAGGCCAGCACCAATGCGCTCATAACCGGTATGGGAAGCACTACTTGCCAATGCCAACTGAACTGACCCTCAAACATCCGGAACTGTAACGCCCATACAGCCGCCTCGGCCGCCGCAACGCCTAAAACGCCCGCAAACCCACCAAGCAGCGCAAACTCCAGCATAGTGCTTCGTACCAGCAAGCTTTGGCGACCGCCAAGTGTGCGCAACAGCGCCCCTTCCCTCTGTCGATCTTGAAGTGTAGCGCTAACAACGGCGGCCATTACCACAAGCGCTGCCGCCAGTATGAGTACGAGAATAGCCTCTATGGCTTGGGTCACCTGTCGAACAATTTCCTGTATGCGTTCAATAATGTTGTCAATCTCCAGCAACGAAACCGTCGGAAAGCGCCGGGAAAACTCATTAAGCGCACTTTTTTGATCTCTTGGGAGATAAAAACTGGTTATCCAGGTAGCCGGCATATCAGTAAGGCCGCCATTTGGTGGAAAGGCCATGTAGAAGTTGGGCTTCATGCTGTCCCATTGGACCGTGCGAATACTGGTAACGGTTTCGGTAATCTTGTCGGAACCTATGGTAAACGTAAGCTCATCACCCAGCGCTAAACCAAGTTTGCTTGCCAGTTCAGACTCCACAGAAACGCCTTGCTTATCATCACCCTCAAACCAGCTGCCTTTCACAATATTGTTGTCTTCAGGAAGCGAAGCCATCCAGGTCAGGTTCAATTCCCGGTTAAGTGCGCCCACTCGCTGGTCTTTGCTCACCACTTCTTTTACCGGCTGGCCGTTCAGTTGTGTTAGCCGGCCACGCACCATAGGGTAAAGCTGATCCAGCGGCTGGCCGCGCTCTTCCCAGAAATCCGCAACGTCGCCCACCGCATCCGGGGCAATGTTAATCAAAAAGTGATTGGGTGCGTCATCCGGAAGCTGGGCTTGCCAGTCATCAAGCAAGGATGTACGCACCAGAATCAACGTAGTTGCCAGCATCAATGTCATCGCAAACACGGCAATCTGCGACAAGCTGGCACGACGATGGCGATAAAGCCCAACCAGGGCCAGGCGCCAAGCGTGCCCGCCGCCCCGTACTTTTCTGAGTGCCGCAACAAGAAGCCAGCCCAGCAGACCTAAAGCACCGAGTAACAGCACCAGGGCGCCCAACAAAGAAACCACTAATGACAGTTCGCCCGCATACAGCCATACCAGTCCAAATACCGCCACAATAGCGATCAGCATATCGGGCAAGGCTTCGCGGCCTGTTTCACCCGGCTGGCTTCGCAGCACACGCATGGCAGGTACGTGTTTTAAGCGTCGAATGGGCGGGTAAGCAAACGCAAACAGCGAAACCAGGGCCGTAAGCAGTGCCGGTGTGAGCGCTGAGGCCTCCAGTTGAAACTCCACGGGTCTATCCAACGCTTCACTTAACAGACGGGTGAGTAACCAGAACAACGGAACGGCTACCAAAAGGCCACCAACCATGCCGGTCACACCCCACAGTGCAAGTCGCTTCAGATAGAGCAAGCCTATGCCTGAACTACCCAGGCCCAGGGTTTTCAGTAGCGCAACGGTATCACGCTGAGATAATGCGTACTGACGACTGGCGACCGCCACGGCAACTGCCGCCAATAATACAGCCAGGCTTCCACCCAGTAGCAGGAAACTTTCAGCCCGGTCCAAAGACCGTGAAAAGGTTTCGCCATCGCGAACCCCTTCCCATTCATGGCTGGGCCCAAGCTGCGGCTGCAACCATTGGTAGTAGCCTTCAAGCGCCGCTTCGGTGCCTGCAAACAGATAAACATACTCTACCCGACTGCCCTCTTGGATAACGCCAGTGGAGGCCACGTCATCCACGTGCATCATCACCCGGGGCGCGAGTGCGGAAAGGCTAAAACCGCCATCTGGCTCACGAAGCAGCAAGCCGGATACCGTTAGGTTTCGATTCCCGACTTCCAGCGTATCACCGGTACGAATGTCTAACAGCCGCAGCAGCCTGGGATTAATCCAGACTTCACCGGGCGCTGGTCCATGTTGCACCTGCTCCCGGGAGCCTTCGGAATCGCCCTGAATCTCCAGCTCCCCACGCAGAGGATACTCGTTACTTACAGCTTTTACGGAAACAAGCTGGAAGGCATCGCTGCCAAACACCATGGTGGAAAACTCAACCATGCGGCCGGTTTGCAGACGACGCTCCCTTGCTTCGGTGATCCACTCCTCGGGTACAGGTTGGCCATTTTCGGCCTCCAGTTGCCGGTCTGCCGCCAGGAACGAACTGGCAGAAGACACCAGCGTATGTTGTAGCTGGCCGGCGAACAGAGCAATGGTGGCGACAGTAGCCACGGCAATAATCAACGCCGCAAGTACTACACGCACATCCCGCTCACGCCAGTCACGGCGCATAGACATCAGTTTTTTTGCAGCAGCCATCAGTCAGCCAACTCCGCTTCGGCAACCGGCTCTGTTAACTCGCCCGCTTCAATATGAAACTGCCGGGCGCAACGCGCCGCCAGATGTTCATCGTGGGTAACCATAACCAGTGTAGTGCCCTGCTCTTTATTCAAATCCATAAGCAGATCTGAGACTTCCTGGCCGGTGCGGTTATCCAGGTTGCCGGTGGGTTCGTCGGCAAACAGAATGGCCGGATCAGAGGCAAATGCCCGGGCAATAGCAACCCGCTGTTGTTCGCCACCAGACAACTGCCGTGGCGTGTGGGTAAGGCGCTCACCCAGCCCTACTCGCTCAAGAAGTTCCCGGGCGCGTTTTTCCGGCGCATCCATGCCAGCTAGTTCCAGCGGCAACATCACATTTTCCAATGCGGTTAGTGCTGGCAACAGTTGGAATGACTGGAATACAAATCCTACCCGGTGAGCACGCAATTTGGCCCGCTCATCTTCACTGAGCCGGCTAATGATTGAGCCGTCAAGCTCAACGGTACCTTCGGTTGGCGTGTCCAGTCCTGCAAGCAAACCCAGCAAGGTGGTTTTCCCTGATCCCGAACGGCCAACTATAGCTACGGATTCTCCCCGATTGATTTCAAGACTGACCCCCTTCAAGATCGTCAGCGTATTGGTTTCCAGGCTTACGCGATGGCTCAGGTTTTCGACACGCAGCATTAAACGCTGGCTATCAGGGTTTGTAGTCGGCATGTTGCTTACAGGGCTCCTGGGAAAGCAGGTTTATTTATCAAGAATTATGGGCTGTTTATGCATACGGTGTTGCTGTACGTCAGATCAATTGTATTCCTTCTCGTGGCATTGTTTGCCATACCGGCTATGGCAGGCCAACAAACGCTCCTGATTTTGGGTGACAGCCTAAGCGCTGCTTACGGCGTACCGTCTGAAACAGCCTGGGTAGCGCTTCTACGCGAACGCCTGCAAAGCAAGGACTTGGATAACTGGCGTGTGGTAAATGCCAGTATAAGCGGCGAAACCACCGATGGCGGCGTTCGTCGGCTGCCTGACCTGCTTGAAAAGAACAATCCCTCTGTGGTTGTTATCGAGTTGGGTGGTAACGATGGCCTGCGCGGTTTCCCCCCTGGCGTGATCAAATCCAACCTTGCCTCGATGGTTAAAAATATTCAAAACGCCGGCGCTCGCGCCATTCTGGTTGGCATGCAAATACCGCCAAACTACGGCCAGCGTTATACGCAAATGTTTGCCGACATCTTTCCAGCACTTTCAGACAGCTACAAAACCGTTCTGGTTCCCTTCTTTCTAAACGGCATCTACGACAAAGAACACTTGATGCAAGATGATGGCATTCACCCCACTGCCGAAGCCCAGCCCATGTTGCTTGAAAACATATGGCCGGTGCTTGAGCCTCTTCTTAAGTAACGCTCTGCAAAAATGCGAGGGCCCGGCGTTCAGACCAGTAATACCCATCACGGCCATGCTCCACAAACCCCACATGGCCGCCCCACTTGGGTGAATCCAGGCGCACATGGGCGCCAAGCACAGAGGGTGACTCTGGAAAACACTTGGCTGATAGAAACGGATCGTCTGCGGCGTTAACCATCAGCGCGGGTACCCGAACATCTTTTAACCGCCCTAACGCAGAGCACCGAGCCCAGTAGTCTGCGGCATCTTTGTATCCGTGCAGTGGCGCTGTATAGAGATCATCAAACTCGTGAAAGCTTTGAATGCTATCAAAATCGGAAACATCGATCAGATCGGGAAATGTTTGCGCTTTTTCGCTCATTTTTACACGCAGATCCTTTAAAAATCGCTGCATGTAAATCTTACGACTGGGCAGCGCCAGCATATCCGCACTGCCTGCCAGATCGCAGGGCACTGAATAGGCCACTGCGCCGCAGATTCTGCTATCCACACGCTCGCCTTGCTCACCGAGATACAGCAGCGTGAGATTGCCTCCCATACTAAAGCCAGACAAAAATACGGTTTGATAGCCCTGAGCCAGGCCGTGGTTGATCACCTGACGCAAGTCTTCCGTCGCGCCACTGTGGTAAAACCTCGGCTGCCGGTTCATCACTCCGCCGCAGGAGCGGAAATTCCAGGCTAAAACATCCCAGCCATCAGCCAGTAATGCCCGGGCAAGTCCTAACACATACGGCCGACGGCTATGCCCTTCCAGCCCGTGGGAAACAATGGCCAAACGGTCGCTGCCCTGGCGATACCAATCAAGGTGAAGCTCGTCGTTGTCGGCCGTTTCCAGCCGCTCAGATACTGGCTCAGCCACTTTTACTTTGCGGAACAACGATGGCCATACAGACTGAAGGTGACCACTGCGCAACCAGCGGGGAGGACGATATTGCTGAGCCATACCAGAGTACAAATTTTGACCTTTTATATCAGGGGGTTGACCAGTTAGTTCAAAGCGCTTAACATGCCGCCCGACTTGACGCTGTTCCCCGATAGCTCAGTTGGTAGAGCAACGGACTGTTAATCCGTTTGTCGCTGGTTCGAGCCCAGCTCGGGGAGCCACTTTTTTCAGAAAACCTGCTCACGCTGCATGAATTCCGCCAGCACACTGTAAAGCGTAAAGCCGTCCTCAGTACCAACCAGCTCACGAATAGAGTGCATACCAAACTGCGGTACACCAATATCCAACGTTGTTACCCCCAGGCTTGCCGCTGTCAGCGGCCCAATTGTGCTACCACAGGCCATGTCACTACGCACCACAAAGGTTTGGTGAGGTAGGTTCAACTCGCCACTAATATGCCGATAAACAGCCGCTGAGCGGCTATTAGTCGCGTAGCGCTGGTTATGATTTACTTTGATGACCGGCCCCTGGTTCAAAATGGGTCCATGGTTTTCATCGTGTTTGTCCATATAGTTCGGGTGCACACCATGGGCATTGTCGGCCGAGATCATCATGGAACGGGCAATGGCTTTGGACTTACCAGCGCCGCACCAGCGATCAAGAACTGCCGTTAGGAATGGGCCTTGCGCACCTTCGGAAGACACACTGCCCACCTCTTCGTGATCGTTACACACCAGCAGCGCTGCCTCATCGCCCGAAGTGTTCAGCAAAGCCTGCAGGCCAATGTAGCAGCTCAGCAGATTATCCAGCCTTGCCGACGCAATGAATTCTTCACGCAGACCAACAAACCCGGCTTCCTGAGCATCATAAAAGCCCAGCTCGTAGCCCAGAATCTTATGGACTTTGATGCCAGATTCGTTGGCAATGTGTTGCTTAAGCAGGTCATTGAAACTGGTGGCATCATCTTCTGCCACCTGCATTAGCACTGGCGGCAGGTCTGTTTGCGGGTTAACGGTGCGGCCGCTGTTGGCCTCTCTGTCCAGATGAATGGCGAGGCTGGGAATAAACGCGATAGGCTTACGGAAATCGACCAGTGTATCGCTGACCTTGTTACGGCCGTCGAGAAACGTCACCCTACCCGCCAGTGAAAGATCCCGGTCGAACCAAGGGTTCATTAAAACACCACCGTAAACTTCAACACCTAGCTGAAAAAAACCTTTACGACGCAGCTCAGGATTCGGCTTCACCTTCAAGCATGGGCTGTCTGTGTGAGCACCCACCATGCGGATTCCCGATGCTGTGGCATCCTGGGCGCCTGTACGAAACGCTACGATGGAAGAGCCGTTACGAACAACGTAATAACCGTGACTCGGCTCAAGAGACCAATCCTCTTTCTCATCCAGCTCTTCAAAACCTGCCGCATCCAGCTGCTGCTTCATGGTTGCCACAGCATGCCAGGGCGTGGGTGATACGTTCAGAAACTTCAGTAAATCTTTGTTGAATTCAGCGTGTTTCATGATGTCCCTGATAGAATGGTAATGATCACAACAGTATGGCATGAAGCCTTAACACCTCATACCGGGGCAACAGGCATTCGCCTACGCCCACAAAACGGAGCCCAACATGCCAGCACCAAGATTTATAGACATCGAATACTGTCAAACGGACGATTCCCTCTTTCCAGTAGCCATGGCTTGGTCACTGGAAGACGGCCAAATGAAAACCGTGGTAATTGCGCCGGCAGATGAATGGCTACCCGAAGACGGCGACCTTGGCGATTTTGACTTGCACTACCTTGAAGAGCAAGGCGTGCCTTTGCTTGAACTTATACATGAGCTACACCAGGATTTGCCCGACCAAACCGTATACGTAGACGGACTGGACCCGGATGAAATTCTGATAGATATTATTTTCAGCGCCATGAACCAGGAACCGCCTTTTGAAATCGCGCCTATTACCGAGCTGATTATCGGGCTGAACAGTGACGCTCTGGAAGATCGCCGCCGCGAGCTTCTGTTTGAAGATAGCTTAGAGCCGCAGTTGCCAGAAAACGGTGTTTACGCCCTGCTAAGAATGGCCCAGGAAGAAGGCCTGTTTGAGGAGGACTAAAGTGTGACACGGGTCGACGTAACAATAGGTTACACAAGGCAAACTCAGCCCGTAACCGCTTACGTCAGGAAGCCCTATAATAATGAACAAGGTTTTGCGAACATCCGCAGCACTCATATTGATGCCTGCCTGTCTGCTTTTTTCCCAGACAGCTCTGGCCCAGGAATCCCTTAGAGAAGACAAACACTACGTTGGCTTACTGGTAACAGCGTTTAATCACCGCTCTATAGGTACCGTATCCAAGGAAAGCGCCACCGGAACAGGTGGCACACTGATAGCGGGCAGTCACCTGAGCGAACTGTTTCACGCAGAGTTTCGGGCGGGGGGCGGTTATCGGGATGCAGAGGTGCCTGGAAGCGACTTGAGCCTTTCAATCGACTACTTTGCCAGCTGGTACATTGGCCTGCACTACCCTATCACCAATTACGCCAACGTTTATGGCCAGGCGGGATTCTCGTTCCTTCACGGAACCGGCAAGCTCGACCATCCGGAAGAAAAACGAAACGCTCAGTTCCGTGATCTGGCAGGCGATTTTCCAGACAGCAACTTTGGCGTTGGCTGGATAATCGGCCTGGATGTCGAAGTTCTGAACGACACCTTTCTGGTTTTTGAGGGCGGAAAACTACTGAAAGATACCGGCACAGATGCCAATATCTTTCAGTTCTCCACTGGTCTGAAGTATGAGTTTTAACGCACCTGGCGTTTGTATCTGAGCTGAACGTTACGCGCTTTGCCGAATGTGCCAGCAGCGGTGAATGCGCGCGTTGCGCTGAAAATCCTTATCCAGGGTGCTACGGCTTACTTCTTCTACTTCAAACTCTGAGGCCAGCTCTTCATCAAGCTTAAAGCGCCGGAAGTTGTTAGAAAAAATCAGCAAACCGTCTGAACTTAACCTTGCCATTGCTTGCCGAATAAGCTTGGCGTGATCTTTCTGGACATCCAGCACGCCCGCCATACGGGCCGAGTTGGAAAAAGTTGGCGGGTCCATAAAAATCAGATCGTAAACCTGGTCGGGCTTGGGTTTTGCTGCCAGCCAGGCCAAGCAATCTGTGGCCTCTACCTTGTGCCTGCGAGGATCTGCCCGGTTCAACGCCAGGTTATCTTCAGCCCAACCTACATAGGTATTCGACAGATCCAGGCTCAGCGAGCGACTGGCACCACCAACAGCGGCGTGTACCGTCGCTGCGCCTGTGTAGCAGAACAAGTTTAGAAAACGTTTACCGTGGGCGTTCTGCTGAATCCAGCGGCGCACAGGGCGATGATCCAGAAACAGCCCGGTATCGAGATAATCTTTTAGGTTTACTTTCACAGTGCAACCGTGTTCCTGCACCTGAAAGAACTCACCGCGAACATCCTGTTTCTCGTACTGGTTAGTGCCCGCCTGTCGTTGACGCTGCTTGCAGATCATTCTATCCGGCTCAATACCCAGTGCTTCAGGAATAACGGCCAAGGCTTCGGACAAGCGCTCTTTAACGGAACGCTCACCAATGGACTTGGGCGCGGCGTATTCCTGCACATGCACCCAGCCCTCATAGATATCAATAGCCAGCGCAAACTCTGGCATATCTGCGTCGTACAGGCGGTAGCAGCTTATATCCTGCTTGCGGGCCCACTGACCCAGTGTTTTCATATTTTTTTTCAGACGGTTGCGGAGCATGGCTGCACGCTCCTCGTTCGCAATCCGGGGCAGAACTTCACCTGGGGCTGCCGGCTCCCGAGGGGTGCGCACACTGGCTTCGTCTATGGTGAACAACAGTAGCTGCGCGGGCAGCTTGCCGTTGAACAATTTGTACTGTTTGAAGCTGCGCAGGCCTATGGACTTACCAAACTCCGGAGCACCGGTGAACACACCGAGACGCCAGCCTGACGCAGCTTTTTTAACGGCATCGCCAAGTGATTCATACAGGCTTGCAAGAGCTTTTCTGTCACTCAGGCGTTCGCCGTAAGGAGGGTTTACAAGTACAAGCCCTGTCTCGGCGCGGTCGTCTGCTAATGCCAGCTTTTCAATAGGTTGCGCCTGAAACTCGATCATCCCCTCAAGGCCCGCCCGCTGAGCATTGTTGCGCGCGATGGAAATGACCCGGCTGTCTTGATCGAACCCCAAAAATGTTGGCATGTTGCCCTGCTTACCCTCGTAAGCGCGCTTTTCTGCCTCTTTACGCAGATTCAGCCAGATTTCTGGTTGATGCCCCAGCCACTTTTCAAAACCAAAACTATCCCGACGACGACCAGGCGCAATATCCAGCGCCATCATAGCGGCTTCAATAACCAGAGTACCCGAGCCACACATAGGGTCGACAAAATCGCCGCCTGCGGCTGCGATGTCGGGCCAGCCGGCGCGCATCAGCAAAGCGGCTGCGAGATTTTCTTTCAAAGGCGCCAGGCCCTGCTCTGAGCGATAGCCACGCTGATGCAGGCTGTGGCCGCTAATATCTATCCCTAACGCAAGCCGGCCACGGTGCAAACGTGCTGACACGGTTACATCCGGCATTTTCGCTTCTACAGCCGGGCGCTTTCCGCCGTTCATGGTAAAGCGATCCACAATGCCGTCTTTTACTCGTTGGGCACCAAACTGGGTGTTACGAATTTCTTCGTTCTCACCAATAAAATTGACGCGAAAGCTGCCATCAACCGGGATGTGTTGCTGCCAATCAAGGTGAACTACGCCGTCGTAAAGCTCGTTCGCACTGGTGGCGGCCACTTCGTCGACATGAAGAATTACCCGGTTTGCCAGGCGCGACCAAAGACACGCCCGGTAACCTGCTTCCAGTGGACCTTCTACCCATGCACCTGCAGGTGCATTTCTTACCAGCCCAAGACCAAACGTGCTGAGCTCGTCCGCCAGAAGGTATTCGACCCCCTTTGGGCAGGTTACAAAAAAGACATATTTGGACAAGTTCAACTCCAGATTCTTTGGCAATTCGCGGTAAGTCACGGGAATTGCGGCGTTCATAGGTTTGGGCATTTCTTCTATCTTTTATCGATCTATTAAACATAATTTATAGATCAAAATGATAGTGTACTTATGCTCAAGATTAGGCTTACCTTGTAGGTGACGCGTCGTTTGGGAAGGGTAACGCCCTTTCAATAACAGGATCCTGACTGCTCTGGCCAAAGCTGGCAATAGTGGGTTATCCCGGAGAGGATTCCACAAGCCATGGCTGCAGCAGAAGTGTACACGCTTGTTCTGTTAATCCATTAGTGAGGAACGGCATGAAAAGACAGAAAAGACAGAAAAGAGACATGTATGCTCGTGCATTCAAGCGGGGCTACCTCGCCGGTGTGTCCGGTAAATCCAAAGACAGCTGCCCGCTCGAGCAGGCAGAGGTTCGACAAGAATGGTTGAACGGGTGGCGTGAAGGCCGCACTGATCAATGGGATGGCATGACCGGTGTCTCCGGTATTCATAAGATGGCAAACGTCACCACAGCGTGATGTTTGTTTAAACTCCGGTATCGTAATCTGATCTTTTAATACACACGTTACGGGGTTCAGCCCCGCCAGGGCCCGCTCAGCGGGCCCGTTTATTTTACAGCACCCTTAAAATCATTTGAGCCCCCGGATTGCCTCAACCGTTTCATTAATTAATCCCGGCCCCCGGTAAATAAAGCCGGTATAAAGCTGAACCAGCTTAGCACCCGCCCGGATTTTCTCAGCTGCACTCTCGCCATCGGTAATGCCACCCACTCCAATAATAGGCAGATCGTCGCCCAGCTCTGCATATAGTCCTTTAATGACCCTCAAGGATGCCTCACGAACCGGAGCACCACTAAGTCCTCCAGCCTCTTCAGCATGAGCATGATCAACAACGGCATCGCGGCTTATGGTGGTGTTGGTTGCAATTACACCGTCTAGCCCGGCTTCTTTTAAGGCTAATGCGACAAACCGAATGCCCTCATCGTTCATATCCGGGGCAATTTTTACAGCGATGGGTACGTATCGACCAAACTGGCTCTGACATTTAAGCTGTTCATCCTTGATGGCATGAAGCAGCCCTTTCAAGGAATCACCAAATTGTAAATCTCGCAGGCCCGGCGTATTGGGCGAAGACACATTCACAGTGATGTAATCAGCACGGGTATAAACCGCAGAAATCCCCTTGCGGTAATCAGCTTCAGAGTTTTCACTGGGCGTGTTTTTATTCTTACCCACGTTAATACCGAGAATTCCCTGGTAGTTGCGATGATCTACACGCTCCAGCATATGCGCCAGGCCTTCATTATTAAAACCCATACGGTTAATGATGGCCTGATGCTCCGGCAGCCGGAACATACGCGGTTTAGGATTACCTGGTTGTGCAATGGGCGTAACGGTACCAACCTCTATAAACCCGAAACCAAGTGCACCCAATGAGTCCAGGTGATCTGCGTTTTTGTCCAGCCCTGCCGCAAGCCCCACTGGGTTAGGAAAATCCAGCCCCATGACCCTAACAGGCAGTGACTCTGCTTTCGACGAAAAAACACCCAACACACGCAAGCGATGCGCAAGGTCCAGTCCATTTAACGCAACGGAATGAGCTTGCTCGGGTGATAACCGGAAAAGCAGATTGCGGATGACGCCGTACATCTGAGAACTCCCCAATAAAACGTGAGTGCAAGTATACCGGAAGTTTTCCACAGCGACCCTGCTACACAAAAACACCGAGCTAAATATCTGTATCATTGAGCTCTCGGAAGCTTGTCCACGGAATCTGTGGATAACCCTGTTGAAAATTACGGGGCAATGGTGCCAAACCCTTGTGATCTGCGCCAATCTGCAAATTGATCATTTTTTGATCAGTTTATTTTTTCTTTATTATCAATGTCTTATTGAATTTACGCTGTAGCGGGAAGAAAACCTGAACAGCCTGTCATTCAATTTTAATACTGCTATGATGTGCATAAATCAAACAGCAACATGGAAACCCCGGAGCCATTTAATGCAAAAACCCGCTTCACCGGCCCAGCGTCATCGTCAAAATCTGGCGATGGAAATGAAAGCGGCCTCGCGGGTTACCATTATAGGAATGATTCTTGATGCTTTCCTTGGAATCATTAAGGTTATTGGCGGCGCCCTTTTCCATTCTCAGGCGCTCCTTGTTGACGGCATACACTCGTTTACTGATGTAGCCTCCGATCTTGTTGTGCTCGGCGCCATGAAACTGTCTCGCCAGGAACCGGATGAAAACCACCCTTACGGCCATCAGCGCATAGAAACTTTTGGCACCCTGGTACTGGGCAGTATTTTGATTGCCGTAGGTGCCGCCCTTGCCTGGGAAAACACCCTCCGATTGGTAGAAGGCCACATTGATACCATTCCTGAATGGCCTGTACTGGTTGCAGCCGGCATTTCTGTAGCCTGTAAGGAGTGGATCTTCCGTTACACCCGACACATTGGCCAGGCCATACGCTCAGACCTCATTATTGCCAATGCTTGGCACAGCCGCACAGATGCGTTTTCTTCTGCGGTGGTTCTGGTTTCGACCGTTGGCGCCATGTTGGGGCTGGTGTGGCTGGATGTGCTGGCCGCTGTAGTCATTGCCGCCATCATTATTCACATTGGCTGGAAGTTTACCTGGGACAGTGTTCAGGAGCTTGTGGACACCGGGCTTTCTGCAGACGATACCAAAATGCTAATCAACATTGCACGCAATACCGACGGCGTTCTTAACGTACATGAGCTGCGCAGCCGTCGCATGGGGCAAGATATTCTGCTGGATATTCATCTGGTGGTACGACCAGAAATCAGCGTATCGGAAGGTCATCAGATTGGCATGCAGGTAGTGGCAGGCATGCGAAATTCACTGGAGAACATCATCGATATCAACTTCCACATTGATGCTGAAAACGACGAAGACCAGTATCCGACAACCGAAAAACTACCCTCCCGTGCTGAAGTTACAAGCATCATTGCAGAACACTTGGGGGAGATTCCCCAGCGCAGCCGTTTGCGGCTGCATTACCTGAGAAACAAGCTGCACCTTGAGATTTTCCTGGGTGAGCCCTGCCCTGAAACAGTGTTTACGCCCGACAACATCCGACGCCACCTAGAGGGCTACCCTTGGTTTGGCAGCGCAAGGGTTTGGGTAGCAAGTGATGCGGCCCCGGAACGCTAAAGAAAGGCTACCCGGTTCGAAGGGCGGCTTCTTTCAACTCTGAAATTTCATCCCGCAGGCGAGCGGCCGACTCAAAATCCAAATCAGATGCTGCCTTGTACATGTCATCTTCAAGGCGCGAGACTTCTTTAAGCAACTCTTGCGGAGACCGATCACCAATCTTGGCCCGGTAATGCTCCGCCTCTTCCGCCGCTTTTTTGCCAGGCCGGTTCGACTTGAGCTTACCGCGACCACCGCCGGCCCCCTCCATGATATCTGCCACTTTTTTACTCAAGCCTTGCGGCGTAATGCCATGAATCTCGTTATGTTCCGCCTGCTTGGCCCGCCGGCGATCCGTTTCGTCGATGGCTCTCTGCATGGAACCGGTAATCCGATCACCATAAAGAATAGCCTTGCCGTTGAGGTTCCGTGCGGCACGGCCAATGGTTTGAATCAGTGCGCGCTCTGAGCGCAGGAAGCCTTCTTTGTCGGCATCCAAAATGCTGACCAGTGACACCTCGGGCATGTCCAAACCTTCCCGCAACAGGTTGATGCCTACCAGCACATCAAATTCACCTCTGCGCAAATCCCGAATAATCTCAACGCGCTCCACCGTGTCTATATCCGAGTGCAGGTAGCGCACGCGAACATCGTGCTCCATCAGGAAATCTGTAAGATCTTCTGCCATTCGCTTGGTGAGAGTAGTTACCAGCACTCGCTCTTCAACCTTCACTCGCGAGTGAATTTCTGAGAGCAAGTCATCCACCTGTGTGGACGCAGGACGTACTTCAATAATCGGGTCTAACAGGCCAGTCGGCCTTACAACCTGCTCAACCACCTGCCCGGCGTGCTCGGCTTCGTAGTTGCCAGGGGTGGCCGACACAAAGATCATCTGAGGTGCAATGCGCTCCCATTCATCGAATCGCATGGGACGGTTATCAAGGGCCGAGGGCAAGCGAAACCCGTACTCCACCAGTGTTTCCTTCCTGGAGCGATCGCCCTTGTACATAGCGCCAATTTGCGGAATCGTCACGTGGGACTCATCTACCACCAGCAGCGCGTTCTCCGGCAGGTAATCAAACAAAGTGGGTGGCGCCTCACCCGGCAGGCGACCTGAAAGGTAACGGGAGTAGTTCTCAATACCGTTGCAGTAGCCCAGCTCGTTCATCATTTCCATGTCGTAACGGGTTCGCTCTTCCAGCCGTTGCGCTTCAACCAGTCGGTTGTTATCGCGCATGTGCTTCAGGCGCTCGTCCAGTTCAACCTTTATATGCTCCACCGCATCAAGCACTTTCTGGCGCGGCGTTACATAGTGAGATTTGGGATAAATTGTAACCCTGGGCACACGCCGGAATACTTCGCCGGTGAGCGGGTCAAAGTAACTGAGGTTTTCCACTTCATCATCGAACAGCTCAATACGAACGGCTTCTTTTTCCGATTCTGCCGGAAACACATCAATCACATCACCACGCACCCGGTAATTGGCTCGGTGGAATTCGATATCGTTACGGGTGTACTGCAACTCAGCCAGCCGGCGCAGAACATCTCGCTGATCAATTTTATCGCCGCGATCCAGGTGCAGCATCATTTTCAGGTAGGACTTCGGATCACCCAAGCCATAAATGGCCGACACCGTAGCCACGATGATCGCATCCGGGCGTTCCAGCAGCGCCTTGGTTGCAGACAGCCGCATTTGTTCTATGTGCTCGTTAATGGAGGCGTCTTTCTCTATGAAAGTGTCAGACGAGGGAACGTAAGCTTCTGGTTGGTAGTAATCGTAATACGATACGAAATATTCCACGGCGTTATCCGGAAAAAACTCACGGAATTCGCCGTACAGTTGGGCCGCCAAGGTTTTGTTGTGGGCCATAACAATGGTTGGCCGCTGTATATTTTCAACCACTTTGGCAACGGTGAAGGTTTTGCCTGAACCCGTCACGCCCAACAAAGTCTGGTGCGCCAGGCCGGAATGAATGCCGTCAATCAAGCCCTCAATTGCTTTGGGCTGATCACCCGCAGGCTGAAACGGTGAATCAACTTTAAAGACGCCATCTATACCCGAACTGCTGGAATCGTTACTAGCCATAATTGGCAGACAACCTCCGCTGACTCAACATATGTATCCAGGCCATATCCTGCGTATGTGGAACTTGGCCTGAGAGAGAAATTTATTGTTACGCCGGCTTCATGGTACCATCAACTCGATCGACGGCTGGGCGAAAATCAGCCGCCATATGGCACGGATTCAGACACCCCGCCGGTCACAGACCTATCAGACGCAGCTTTAAGGAGCGCAAGTTTGAACCTTCAACTTTCCAGCCGAGTACAGGCAATCAAGCCATCCCCCACCCTCGCAGTCACTAACAAAGCTGCCGAACTGCGCGCAGCAGGCCAGGACATTATCGGCCTGGGTGCAGGCGAGCCAGACTTCGATACCCCGGAGCACATCAAACAAGCAGCCATAGAGGCCATCAAAAATGGCCAGACAAAATACACCGCTGTAGATGGTACGCCAGCTCTCAAAAAAGCGATTATTGCGAAGTTCAAGCGGGATAATGGCCTGGAATACGAAGCCAACCAGATACTGGTATCAAGTGGTGGCAAACAGAGCTTTTTCAACCTCGCACTGGCTACCCTTAATCCTGGTGACGAAGCAATCATTCCTGCACCTTACTGGGTATCCTACCCGGATATGGTTCTGGTTGCTGAGGGCAAGCCAGTTATCATCGAGACCGGCGCGCAAACCCGTTTCAAGATCACGCCAGAGCAACTTGAAAACGCCATTACTGAGCGTACTCGCCTGTTCGTTATCAACAGCCCTTCTAACCCAAGCGGTATGGCTTATACACAGGAAGAACTGCAGGCGATAGGTGATGTGCTTAAAAAGCACCCGAACATCATGATCGCCACTGACGACATGTACGAGCCTATCCTCTGGACAGGTAAGCCGTTCTGCAACATCCTGAACGCAACGCCTGAACTTTACGACCGTACGTTTGTTCTCAATGGTGTATCCAAGGCCTATTCAATGACTGGCTGGCGTATCGGTTATGCCGCAGGCCCCGCCAAGATCATCGGCGCCATGAAGAAAATCCAGTCACAGAGTACATCCAACCCGGCCTCTATCTCTCAGGCCGCCGCACAGGCCGCTCTGGAAGGCTCACAGGATTGCGTGGGCGATATGGTTAAGGCCTTCAAAGAACGTCATGACTGGCTGGTAGAAGCCCTAAACAAGCTGCCAGGCGTTGAATGCCTCGAAGGCGATGGTACTTTTTATGTGTTCCCAAGCTTCCAAAGTGCCATTGATGCAGATTCCGGCGTTAGTAACGATGTCGAGTTTGCAGAGAAACTGTTGAGTGAAGCAGGGGTTGCTCTGGTTCCGGGCTCTGCATTTGGCTGTCCAGGCCACATGCGCTTGAGCTTTGCCACGAGTATGGACAACTTGAAGCAGGCCGTTGAGCGTTTACAGAAGGCCTTGAGCTAAAAACTTCGGCAAGGGGTTGACGAGGCGGTAAGGTAATCTTAATATACGCGCCTCGTCACACGACGACATTCCCCGATAGCTCAGTTGGTAGAGCAACGGACTGTTAATCCGTTTGTCGCTGGTTCGAGCCCAGCTCGGGGAGCCAATATTACGAAAACCCGCTAATTCTCTGAGTTAGCGGGTTTTTTCGTTTAGAAACTAAAGACCAGTCATCTCGAAGTGAATAGCTTCCAGCGCCGCTAGCGGATCAGGCGCCTGAGTGATGGGACGACCTACAACAAGATAGTCAGAGCCTGCTTTCAAAGCGTCGCTGGGCGTCATGATCCGTTGCTGGTCGCCTTTATCGGCGGTTAAAGGCCGTATACCCGGGGTAACAAGCTTGAAGCTACTGCCCTGCTCTGTCTTAAGTTTAGGAGCTTCTTGCGCGGAGCAAACCACGCCATCAAGACCACAGTTTCTGGTAAGTGTGGCCAAGCGGGAAACCTGCGCTTCTGGCGAACCGCTGATGCCGATACCGGCAAGGTCATCAGCGCCCATGCTCGTAAGAACCGTAACCGCAATCAACAGCGGTTTATCCGCCCCAAAGATATCCAGGCGTTCACGGCATGCAAGCATCATTTTCTCACCGCCAGAGGCATGCACGTTTACCATCCATACACCCAAATCAGCAGCCGCTGCTACAGCCGCCGACGCTGTATTGGGAATATCGTGAAACTTCAGGTCTAAAAACACTTCAAAACCGCGCTTCTGCAGGCTCTCAACAAGCTGAGGACCAGATCGGGTGAATAGCTCTTTGCCAACCTTTAGCCGGCATTTAGCAGGGTCTAACTTGTCAGCCAGTTCCAAAGCTGGATTTTCAGCCGGAAAGTCGAGGGCTACAATAATCTTGGGGTCGTTAGAAATTTGCACGTTGGAATGTCCCAAAAGGAGGTCAATAAAAAATTATTCGGCTTCGACGCCCTGAATCGGGCGAATGGTTTCCCATTGCTTGCAACTCGGACACAACCAGTGGAGTTGCTGTCCTGAGAAGCCACAGCTTACACATCGATAAACGGGCCGATTGGCAAGAATTAAAAGCCCGATGCGGCTAACCAGCCGCCCTTCGTCGGTGGTCATACCTTTTTCATAACCTGCCATTTCAACCAGCCGCAATAGCGCTCGAACACTGGGGCGGATTTCAAGTTCTTTGCGTAATAAGTCTATAGCAGCGGGCCGGCCAGACACTCGCTCAACCGACTCCACCAAAGCCAAAAGTAAGCTGGTGCTTGGGTAGGCTTCGTAAAGCTTACGTAGTTTTTTAACAAGCCGGCCAATATCGCCGTGCTCGTGCTCAAGCTTCATTAATCTATCTATGGACTCAGGCCCAAAGTCCGGGTTTTGGTTAAACACTTTCAAGCCTTGATTTCCTGCCTCGCGGTAGCTGCCCTGGCGTGTCAGAATCTTCATCAGAATCAGCGTTGCTCTAACACAGGAACGATCATAATCCAGAGCTTCTTTGGCTAGCTTCTGGGCGGTCCATCGATCATCCCGTGCCAGGGACTGTTCTGCGAGCTCGCACGTCAGGTACGCTAAATCCTTGTACATCCCCGGATCCGCGTCATCTTTGGTTAAGGCCCGGGCCACATCAGATGCCTTGCCCCATTCCTTTTCCTGCTGGTAAAGATCGATCAATTGCTGCGAGGCTTTCCGTCCATATTCACGATCCCCCATCATTTGCTGCAATAAGGCTTCAGCACGGTCGAGTAAGCCGGCATTAAGAAAGTCCATGGCAAGCTCAAGCGTTACCTGGGGGGAAAAGCGCGGTGGCAGTTCGGGTCTTGCGAGCAGGTTTTGGTGAACCAAAATAGCGCGGTCGGTTTCGCCTTTATTGCGAAAATGCCGGCCAATAGAAAGATGGAGGCTTACGGTGTCTTTGTTAACGGCCAGCGACTGCACAAAATTGTCGACGGCCTCATCTGAATAATTCGTGAAAAGGAACTGCATTCGGTCTTTTACAGACTCTTCGTCCGCAATTTTAGTTCGGGTTCGACCACCACCCAGCCGGCCAACAAGCCAGCCTACGGCAACTGCAACAGTTAACAGAAGCCACTGAAACACTATGTCCATTAAATAGCCTGGTCGTTCTGGGCCTTGGATTTCTCCAGCGCCTGTTCAGCGCGATCAAGTCGTTTCTGAAGGTTGCGACGGGAAACAGAGGTTCGGAATGTAGCCAGAATAGCCATTAAAACCCCAACCAGAGCACCAATAACAAACGACATGATAATCCACACGGCAACACCGTGGGGCTTGGTCTCGAACACCAGAAAATTGAGTGCAACAGCCATCTGATTATTCAGCGAGAACACGAGCGCCAGTAACACCAGGACCAATACCAACAGAATCAATAGGATCTTCTGTAATCCTGCCATAACCTTAGCTCTCCAATTTGCTGATCAATGCGCAAATTATAGGTGTTCTGCTTCAGGGATGAAACGCGGTTAAAAACCCTGCTTCAAACTATCATTCACTTGCTCTCGCAATTCCTTGCCAGGCTTAAAGTGAGGAACATGCTTGGCGGGTAGTTGCACAGCTTCACCGGTTTTTGGGTTTCGACCTGTGCGAGCCGCCCGATGGTGAAGGGAAAAACTGCCAAAACCCCGTATTTCGATTCGTTGCCCGTTAGCTAGTGACTGGGACATATGCTCAATAATTGTTTTTACAGACAGCTCAACGTCTTTAACTGAAAGTTGTGTTTGTTTTGAAGCAATTAATTCAACCAGTTCTGACTTCGTCATGAGGCACTTTCCTCTATTCTTCGTTATTCGGCTATTGGTTGCCGGTTTCCCACCCCTCTAGTTTAGTCAAATCAAAAAAAAACACAAAAAAAACGGGCTCTTAGAGCCCGTTTTTTTTCGTACCAACTGGAGATTAGTCCTTGTTGGTATTTTGCTGCTGCATTTGTTCCTTGATGAGATCACCAATGGTGGTCGCACTAGAGGAAGTTTCTGCAGCTTTGGTCCGTACAGTATCAAGAGCCTGCTTGTCGTCTTCAACGTCTTTAGACTTAACAGACAGGTTGATAACGCGGTTTTTACGGTCGATGCTGATGATCTTCGCTTCGACTTCTTCGCCTTCTTTCAGTGCGTTACGTGCGTCTTCAACACGATCACGACTAATTTCAGAGGCTTTCAATACCGCTTCAACTTCTTCGTTCAGAGCAATAGTAGCTGCCTTCGCGTCAATCGCAGAAACGGTGCCCTTAACGATGGAGCCTTTGTCGTTCAGCTGAACAAACTCGGCGAACGGATCGCTCTCAAGCTGCTTGATGCCCAGGGAGATGCGCTCACGCTCGGGATCTACAGACAGGATAACGGTGTCAACATCGTCGCCCTTCTTGTACTCACGAACGGCTTCTTCGCCTGTTTCGTTCCAGCTGATGTCTGACAGGTGAACCAGACCATCAATGCCGCCGTCCAGACCGATAAAGATACCAAAGTCAGTGATCGACTTGATCTTACCGGAGATACGGTCGCCCTTGTTGAAGTTGCCGGAGAAATCTTCCCAGGGGTTAGAAACACACTGCTTGATACCCAGGGAGATACGACGACGCTCTTCATCGATATCCAGAATCATCACTTCTACTTCATCGCCAACCTGAACGACTTTGGAGGGATGGATGTTCTTGTTGGTCCAATCCATTTCGGATACGTGAACCAAACCTTCCACACCCTCTTCCAGCTCAGCAAAGCAGCCGTAATCGGTGAGGTTGGTCACGCGGGCGGTAACCCGAGTGCTTTCCGGGTAACGACCCTTGATATCTACCCAGGGATCTTCGCCCAGCTGCTTCAGACCGAGAGATACACGGTTACGCTCACGGTCAAACTTCAGAACCTTAACGTTGATCTCATCGCCCACATTTACGATTTCGCTCGGATGCTTGATGCGCTTCCAGGCCATATCGGTAATGTGTAGCAGGCCGTCAACACCACCCAGATCTACGAACGCGCCGTAGTCGGTCAGGTTCTTGACGATACCCTTGATGGTCAGACCTTCGGTCAGGGTTTCCAGCAGAGCTTCACGCTCGGCGCTGTTTTCAGCTTCCAGAACGGCGCGGCGAGAAACAACCACGTTGTTACGCTTCTGGTCCAGCTTGATAACCTTAAACTCGAGCTCTTTGTTCTCCAGGTGCGCGGTATCGCGAACCGGACGAACGTCTACCAGTGAACCTGGCAGGAATGCACGAATACCAGCCAGGTCAACGGTGAAACCACCCTTAACCTTACCGTTAATAATACCTTTGACCACTTCTTCCGCTTCGAAGGACTTCTCGAGTACCTTCCATGCTTCAGCGCGCTTGGCCTTTTCACGGGACAGACGAGTTTCACCGAAGCCGTCTTCCACTGCATCCAGTGCAACGTCAACAACGTCGCCGATAGCTACTTCCAACTCGCCTTTTTCGTTCAGGAACTGGGAGGCGGGGATAACGCCTTCGGACTTAAGCCCGGCGTTAACTGTGACCCAGTCGCTATCAACATCAACTACGGTTCCCTGGACAATGGAACCTGGTTGCATGTCAATTTCTTTTAGGCTTTCTTCAAAAAGATCCGCAAAGCTTTCGCTCATTATGAGTCCTATAGGTTCAACGCAAGTATGCTCCGTGCCGCCAGCAACACGGTCTGTTAATAAGTTCCGGAATCAGCCAGCGGCTGGCAGATTTCGCTGTTTCCGGCATTTCAACGACAAAAAAGGTGTAGTCAGACCCGGCCTGCTGCGGCCATACATCTGTCTAACACCTCCTGTATACTCAACCCCGTAGAATCAATGACTTGCGCATCATCCGCAGGCTTGAGGGGGGCTGCAGAACGGTTCATATCCCGCTCATCACGAACCCGTATCTCCTCTAAAACGGCGTCAATACTAACACTGACTCCTGCTGCCTTCAACTGGCTGAAACGCCGCTGAGCACGCTCCTGGGCACTGGCTGTCAAAAAAATTTTAGTCGGTGCATCCGGGAACACAACTGTACCCATATCACGTCCATCGGCAACCAGCCCCGGCTTCAGCTGAAAATCTCTCTGGCGCTGCAAAAGCGCATCACGTACAGACTGAATGACAGCAATACGCGACGCGTTATTGCCACAAGCTTCCGTACGTATATCAGCGGTCACATCCTTTCCCGCTAAAATAACTTTTGCCGGCTCGCCTTCTGGCGTGGGTTCAAAAGCAACATCCAGTGATGCGGCCACTCGCACCAGAGCATCTTCATCATCCAGCGATACATTTTGCCGGACAGCGGCAAGAGCCGTTAGACGGTAAAGGGCTCCACTATCGAGCAGATGCCAGCCCAGTTTTTTAGCCAGCATTTGCGTAACAGTGCCTTTACCTGAACCGCCCGGGCCGTCAACCGTAATAACGGGCGCGCTGAATTCGGACATTACGGTACTCCCTGCTCAGTGCCCGCCCCGGGCCCTTCAGCTGAAATATTAATGCCTGTTTCCTGGGCAAGTTCTACGAAGCTCGGAAAAGATGTCGCGACAACGTCGCAACCGTTTATTTCGATCTCTTCGGTAGCTCGCAACGAAGCCACGGCAAAAGACATCGCAATGCGGTGATCATGATGACTGTATACTGAGCCACCCTTAATAGTCTGACCGCCTTCAATCACAATGCCATCATCAGTCACTGTGGTTTCAACACCCAGCGTGGCAAGGCCATCTGCCATCACCTGAATACGGTCACTTTCTTTTACCCGCAACTCTTCAGCACCGGTTAAAACAGTTCGGCCGGTTGCGCAAGCCGCAGCAATAAACAGCGCCGGAAACTCATCAATGGCCAAGGGTACCTGATCTTCCGGAATAGTAATGCCCTTTAGCTCTGCAGAGCGCACGCGCAGGTCAGCCACCGGCTCACCACCGATTTCGCGCTCGGCCATAACTTCAATGTTTCCGCCCATCTGTTGCAGAATATTGATCACACCTACCCTTGTCGGATTCATGCCTACATGCCGCAGAATGAGGTCAGCCCCGCGGGCGATACTGGCCGCAACCAAAAAGAAAGCCGCAGATGAAATATCGGCAGGAACATCAATGGCATTAGCCGTCAGCTTACCCCCGCCGCTCACACTAGCTGTGGGGCCATCGCGCTCCACTTTATAACCAAACCCAGTCAGCATGCGCTCAGTGTGATCACGAGTTGGCGCAGGCTCAGTGACAGAAGTAGTGCCTTCAGCATACAAACCCGCCAGCAACAGACAAGATTTTACCTGGGCGCTGGCCACCGGCATATCGTAGTGAATACCTTTCAGCTTTTTGCCCTGGCTGCCACGAATTTTTAAAGGCGGGCGACCACCCTTCGCTGTGTCAATAACCGCTCCCATAGATCGAAGGGGATCCGCAACCCGGTCCATCGGCCGGGTTGAGAGACTGGCATCACCGGTAAGTTCAGATTCAAAAGGTTGCGCCGCCAGCAGCCCGGTGAACAGTCGCATGCCAGTACCCGAATTACCTAAATATATCGGGCCACGAGGGGCCTGCAAGCCATGCATTCCGACACCGTGAATGCGCACAAAACCATCGTTTGGCCCTTCAATGGCAACGCCCATATCCCGGAACGCCTGTATGGTTGCAAGACTGTCTTCGCCTTCAAGAAAGCCTTTCACTTCGGTTATGCCTTCGGCCAGAGCACCGAGCATGATCGATCGATGGGAAATAGATTTATCACCGGGCACCCGTATATCACCGGTTACTGAGCCGCCGGGCTGAAGGCGGAATGTTACCTGCTTCTCACTGTTGTTTGTCACGTAGGCCTGTCCTGAAAGCATTTTTGAAAAGTGTTCGCGCGCCGCCTTGGCGCGGCTGAATACCCGCAACAACATGGCGCTGTCTTGATCGGCAATTGCGGTGCGTAGCTGGTCTAAATCATGGGTAAAATGGTCAATTACCCGAAGAACGGCGTCGCGGTTGGAAAGAAAAATGTCGTGCCACATAACCGGATCGCTTGCGGCAATTCGAGTGAAGTCACGAAACCCACCCGCAGCGTACCGAAAAATGTCCATGTTCTGATCTTCTCCAGCCAGCGTATCAACCAGCGAAAAAGCAATCAGGTGGGGCAAATGGCTGGTCGCCGCCAACACTTCATCGTGATATGCCACCGACATAGTAAGCACGGTTGCACCGCACGCTTCCCACAAGGCTTGAAGCTTGGCCAGATGTATCTTGCTGACGTTATCAGAGGGGGTCAGTATAACCTTGTGGTTTTTGAACAAGTCTGAATTAGCCGCGCCAATACCACTTCTCTCAGAGCCGGCAATGGGGTGGCCCGGAATAACACAAGGCAAAAACTCACCAAAAACAGCCTCGACATCCTTCACAAAACCCGTCTTGGTACTGCCCACATCCGTTAGAATGGCATCTACGGCCAAGTGAGGGCGTATTTCTTCAAGTACCTTACGGGTGGCTCGCACCGGCACAGCCAACACAACAAGGTCTGCCCCCTGTACTGCCTCTGCAATTGTTTGCGCAACGGTATCGATGACCCCCTGAGACAGCCCCAGCAAAAGATCTTCCTGGCGCTGATCCGCTGCAATCACCTCACGAGCCAGCCCATGCTTACCAATAGCACTGGCCAACGAACCACCTATTAGGCCTAACCCAATGATGGCCACGCGCTGAAAGAGCGGTTCGCGGGATGACACTTAGGATCCTTGCCCGGCTGCGGCCAGCGCCTTTGCAAGCGCGCCTATAAAGTGTTCGTTTTGCTCCGGCAAACCCACTGTAACCCGGAGGTGATTGGGCATACCATAACCCGCAACGGGGCGCACAATAACACCATGAGCCAACAATGCCTGGTACACACCCATGGCTTGCGGCCCCACTTCAACAGCCACAAAATTCCCTGATGACGGAATATACCGAAGCCCCATTTGATCAAAGGCACCTTCTAGTTGCTTAAGCCCGGCCGTATTAATCTCGCGGGAATTCTGTAGGTAGTCTTCGTCGTCCAGTACTGCCGTGGCGGCTGCCAGCGCCACAGAACTTACGTTAAAAGGCTGACGAACGCGGTTCAGAATATCGGCAACAGCCGGAGAACTTATGCTGTAACCCACGCGCAGAGCCGCAAGGCCCCAGGCTTTGGAAAACGTACGGCATACAATTACATTGGGAAAACGAGCCAACAAAGCAACGCCATCTGGGTCGTTTTTGCCAGTCATGTACTCGCAATAGGCTTCATCCAGAACCACCAGCACATCTTCAGGAATCTTAGCCAAAAAGGCTTCGATAGCATCTGAGTTGTGTACGGTGCCTGTGGGGTTATTGGGGTTGGCTACAAATATCAGCCGAGTACGCTCAGTGACGGCTGCGGCCATGGCGTCTAAATCGTGCCCCCAATCTTTGGCAGGCACAGCAACCGCTTTCGCGCCAATAGCCTGAGTAACGATGGGGTAAACCGCAAATGCATACTGGGAGAACACAACCTCGGAGTCTGCATCCGCAAAGCAACGGGCAATCACTTCAAGTACGTCGTTCGAACCATTCCCCAGGGTGATCTGGCTGGCACTAACATCAAGGCGCCCAGACAATTTTTGCTTCAAATCAAACCCATTACCATCAGGATATAGGCACAAGTCTGCCAAGGCGCCTTCAATTGCATCAATCGCTTTTTTACTGGGCCCCAGAGGATTTTCATTGCTGGCAAGCTTGATAATTTCTGCCGGATTCAAACCCAACTCCCGGGCCAGTTCGCTGATTGGCTTGCCCGGTTCATAGGGCGCCAAAGCCTGAACACCCTTTACCGCAAGGCTTTGATAATCAATAGCCATAACCCTTCCTTTAACAGACTGATTCTATGCTTTAATACCAAGCTCTCACGTTAAGAGCTAGAGAACACCAATGGGGTAGGAACCCAAACGCTTGAGTTCAACGGCTTCTTCCTCTACCTCAGCAAGCACTTTGCGAACCTGCTCATCGTCCATATGCCCTTCAAAATCTATATAGAACACATAGGTCCATGTACCGCTGGTAGAGGGTCGAGTCTCAAGCCGCGTCAGGCTAACCCCATGGCGATGGAACGGTTCCAATAATTGATATAGAGCACCCGGCTTGTTTCTCATGGACACAACAATTGAAGATTTATCATGCCCACTCGCTTGCACGTCTTCGCGCCCGACAATCAAGAAGCGCGTGGTGTTGTCAGGCCGATCCTCAATACTATTCGCCAGCTTCTCCAAACCGTAGAGCTCTGCAGCCATGTCACCAGCAATCGCCGCAGTACCCGGTTCTTTTGCTGCTCTGCGTGCCGCTTCAGCGTTACTGGAAACCGTCACTCGCTCAACACCATAGCGGTGGGTATCCAGCCATTGCCTGCATTGAGCAAACGATTGCTGATGGGAGTAGATACGGGTTATTTCTTGATCTTGGAACTCCGGCGATACCAGAAGATGATGATGAATTCTCAGCTGCACCTCTCCGCAAATTTTCAGCGGAGACAACATAAAAACATCCAGCGTATGACTAACCATACCTTCCGTGGAGTTCTCAACCGGCACCACACCATAATGCGCCGTTCCAGATTCTACCTCTCGGAAAACCGCATCAATGGCAGGCAATGGCACGCTGATAACAGAGTGCCCAAAATGCTTAAGCGCTGCCGCTTGGGTAAACGTGCCAACAGGCCCTAAGAAGGCAATGTGCATGGGCTTTTCCAGCGCCAGGCAAGCCGACATTATTTCGCGAAACAGCCGAGCCATTTCTTCCCCGGGCAGCGGGCCGGGGTTCGCCTCTTTTATACGGCGCAAAACCTGGGCTTCCCGCTCCGGTCGATAGAAAAACACGCTCTGGTCGGGGTTGGCCGCCGTTTTTACATGAGCCACTTCTTGAGCACATTTGGCGCGGGCGCTGATCAGTTCCATGATTTTCTGATCAAGACTGTCTATCTCTACCCGTAATTCTCCGAGGCGAATCTGCTCATCACTCATGATCAGCCCCGCTCCTTCGCAAATTCGGTCATGTACTGAATCAGTGCATCTACACCTGCCTCTGGCATGGCGTTGTAAATGCTGGCGCGCATACCACCAACAGAGCGGTGACCTGCAAGGTTCAACAGACCTCGCGCATTAGCGCCCTCAAGAAATGCGCCATTCAGAGAGTCGTCCCGCAGAGTAAAGGGCACGTTCATCCAAGAGCGAAAGCGCGGTTCAATGGGGTTCGCGTAAAACTCGTTGGCATCAATAAAGCCATAAAGCTTTTTCGCCTTCCTCAGGTTGGTTTCGCCCATAGCTTTCACACCACCCTGAGCTTTCAACCATTTAAACACCAGGCCTGCAAGATACCAGGAGTAAGTCGCCGGGGTGTTATACATAGAACCGTTATCGGCAATCACCTGGTAGTTCATCATGGTCGGTGTTTCCTTGCGGGCCTTACCCAAAAGGTCTTTCCGAATGATGACTACAACCAAACCAGAGGGGCCGATATTCTTCTGAGCGCCGGCGTAAATCATCCCAAATTTTGAGACATCCACAGGACGCGAAAGCATGGTGGAGGACATATCTGCCACCAGCGGCACGTTGCCGCTTTCAGGAACAAAATCGAACTCCAGACCACCAATGGTTTCATTCGGCGTGTAATGCAGATAAGCCGCATCGGCACTGGTTTGCCAAACGGCCTGATCCGGAATACTGGCGAAGCCGCCCTCTTCCGAACTGGCAACTACGTTCACATTAGCGTAGCGCTTAGCCTCGGCAATGGCCTTTTTCGACCAGATACCAGTGTTCACATAATCCGCAGACGCCTTGTTACCAAGCAGGTTCAAGGGAATAGTGGAGAACTGGCTGGAAGCTCCACCCTGCATGAAAAGTACGGCGTAATCGTCTGATATGCCGGCCAATTCACGCAGATCTTGTTCCGCAGTCTGGGCAATTTCCACGAAATCCTTGCTTCGATGACTCATTTCCATCACCGACATGCCCGTGCCATGCCAGTCCAGCATTTCACCCCGTGCCTGTGTCAGCACACTTTCCGGCAAGGTTGCCGGACCTGCACAAAAGTTATACGCCCTGCTCATGTTCCTGTGGTCTCTTGCGGATTCGATGTTAAGCAGTGCTGACTTATTCCTCGTCAGCATCCTGCTCCGGACTGTTGTTTGCACTTTCATCGGTTGAAGCGTCTTCACCATCGACATCTACACTGTCGATGTCGTCTTCGTCGGCTTCGGCAATTCGTTCCACGCCTACCAAACGCTCATCTTCCTGACTCAACCGGATCAAACGCACGCCCTGGGTGTTTCGGCTAAGAACCGACACTTCATCCGTACGGGTACGAACCAGCGTGCCCTTATCGGAAATCAGCATCATTTCGTCGCCTTCAAACAACTGCAGTGCTGTGACAAGGTTGCCGTTACGCTCGGAGCACTGCATGGCGATAACGCCTTGACTGCCACGACTGTAGGTTGGGAACTCGTCAATCGCAGTACGCTTGCCATAACCATTTTCACTGGCCGTCAAAATAACACCGCCTTCCTGGGGAATAATCAGGGAGACCACATGATGGCCCTCGGGCATTCTGATACCACGCACACCACGGGCCGTTCGGCTTAGTGGGCGTACCGCCTCTTCATTGAAACGGACCGCTTTTCCGGCTGTGGAGAACAGCATGATTTCGGCATCACCTTCGGTGATCGCTGCACCAATCAGCGTATCGCCCTCATCCAGAGACAGTGCAATCAAACCACTGCTACGGGGGCGGGAGAAGTTCGGCAAACGCGTTTTCTTAACAACGCCCGCAGACGTTGCCATAAGAACAAACTGGTTTTCCGGGTAGTCCCGCACTGGCAAGAAAGTTGTGATGCGCTCGCCTTCATCCAGCGGCAGAATGTTCACCATCGGCCGACCACGGGATGCGCGGCTGGCACGGGGAATTTCAAACACACGCAACCAATAAACTTTGCCTCGGTTAGAGAAGCACAGAATAGTGTCGTGAGAGTTGGCAACCAGCAGCTTTTCAACGAAATCTTCGTCTTTCATGGAGGTTGCGGCCTTACCGCGGCCACCACGGCGCTGGGCCTGATAATCTTCAACCGCCTGGGTTTTGGCGTAGCCACCGTGGGAGATGGTTACAACCAGATCTTCTTCGTCAATCAGATCGGCAACCGTCAAATCACGCTGGGAGCTGGTTATTTCTGTGCGGCGCACGTCACCGAACTCGGATACCACCGCTTCAAGCTCCTCGCGGATAACCTGCATCAGGCGATCCGGGTCGCCCAGAATTTCCAACAGATCGGCGATTTTTTCAAGAATCTCTTTGTACTCGTTCTGGAGCTTTTCAGTCTCCAGACCGGTCAAGCGGTGCAGGCGCATATCCAGGATAGCCTGGGTTTGCTCCGGAGACATAAAGTACAGGCCATCACGCAGGCCGTAAATTTCCGGTAGATCGTCTGGGCGGCAAGCGTCTTCGCCAGCACGTTCAAGCATCGCCATTACATTACCGGGCGCCCAGCCTTTCGCCATCAGCTTTTCTTTCGCTTCCAAAGAACTTGGGGACGCTTTGATCAGCTCAATCATCTCGTCGATGTTGGCCAATGCAACGGTTAAGCCTTCAAGAATATGGCCGCGCTCACGAGCTTTACGCAGTTCAAAGAGAGTACGGCGGGTAACCACCTCACGGCGGTGACGCACAAACGCATCCAGCATTTCCTTAAGATTAAGAATCTTGGGCTCGCCGTTGATCAGCGCAACCATATTGATGCCGAATACTGTCTGCAACTGGGTATGCTTAAACAGGTTGTTGGCCACTACTTCCGGGTTTTCGCCGCGGCGTAACTCTATGAAAATGCGGATACCTTCCTTACTGGACTCGTCCCGCAGTTCGGTAATGCCTTCCAGGCGCTTTTCTTTCACCAGCTCGGCGATCTTTTCGATCAAACGAGATTTGTTAAGCTGATATGGCAGCTCGGTGATAATAATCGCGTCACGGTTAGTTTTCTTGTCGGTTTCAATCTCGTGGCGGGCGCGAATATAAACGCGGCCGCGGCCAGTACGGTAAGCTTCCACAATACCAGCACGGCCGTTAATGATGCCTTCGGTCGGGAAATCCGGGCCTGGAATGTACTCCATCAGATCATCACAAGTGAGATCCGGGTTATCTATCAGCGCCAAGCAACCATTAACGACTTCGGTCAGGTTGTGGGGTGGGATGTTTGTTGCCATACCCACCGCAATACCCGAAGAGCCATTTACCAACAAGTTAGGAACCCGGGTAGGCATAACCTCGGGAATACGCTCTGTGCCGTCGTAGTTGTCAACAAAGTCTACGGTTTCTTTCTCGAGATCCGCCAGCAGTGAGTGCGCAACCTTCTTCATGCGGATTTCGGTGTAACGCATAGCTGCTGCGTTATCACCGTCGATAGAACCGAAGTTGCCCTGACCATCTACCAGCGGGTAACGCAAGGAGAACGGCTGAGCCATACGTACGATGGTGTCATAAACAGCAGAGTCGCCGTGCGGGTGGTATTTACCAATCACATCACCCACCACACGGGCGGACTTCTTGTAGGCCTTGTTCCAGTCGTTGTTCAGTTCGGACATGGCGAACAGAACACGACGGTGAACCGGTTTGAGGCCATCCCGCACGTCTGGAAGTGCTCGCCCAACGATAACGCTCATGGCGTAATCCAGGTAAGACTGCTTCAGCTCATCTTCAATATTGACCGGCAGGATCTCTTTGGCTAATTCACCCATCGAGAAAGGTTCCTTTGCGTTATCTGGAAGTCGTTTCAGGGCCATCTTCTGGCCCCGTAGTTGTTCTTGAACAAGCCGCCAATGGTATCACAGCAGCCCCCTTCAGGGGCACCTGCGAGGCGGCCTTAATTAAATACCACAGTCTTGTTTTCGTGGGTAATTACGCGATCCTCAATATGAGAGCGCAACCCCCGAGCGAGAACGTTTTTCTCCACATCCTTACCCAGGCGCACTATGTCCTGAATGGAATCACTGTGGTTGATACGAATAACATCCTGCTCGATGATCGGACCTTCATCCAGGTCCTGAGTCACGTAGTGACACGTTGCACCGATCAGCTTGACCCCCCGGGTGTAGGCTTGATGATAAGGCTTTGCACCAGCGAAAGACGGCAGAAAGCTGTGATGAATATTGATCACCTTGCCTGCATGCTTTGCGCACAGTTCTGCGGGCAGGATTTGCATATAGCGAGCCAAGACCACCACATCGGCTTCGTAGCCCTCAATCAGCTCGTCGATATGGGCAAACGCCTCTTCCCGGTTATCCTTGCTTACCGGGATGTGGTGGTACGGAATGTCGTGCCACTCAACCATACGACGCAAATCGTCGTGATTGGAAATGACCGCAGCAATTTCAGCGTTGATGTCATTGCTGTGCCAGCGATACAGGAGGTCGGCCACACAGTGGGACTCCTTGCTGCACATCAGAATCACTTTTTTGGGCTGTGCCGAATCGGCGATGTGCCACCGCATATCGAATTCTTCAGCGATCGGCGCAAACGCAGCACGAAACTGTTCAAGGCCAAACGGTATAGACTTGGCTTTGATTTCGTGACGCATAAAAAACCAATCGGTGTAGGTGTCCGAGTGGTGACTTGCTTCGGTGATCCAGCCATTGTAGGTCTGTAAAAAATTACTCACCTTGGCGACAATTCCAACCCTGTCCGGGCAGGAAATCACAAGACGATAGGTATGCTCCATGAAAGCCTTTCCTTAACTGACAAACGGGAAAGCAAGTGCGCCGGGAACCGTTGCCGAAATCGGCAGCCGGAACTGGATGCAGTGCCAGCGGTACGCACAAGATAAAATGACGAGCTATCATAGCCTATCTGGACACCAGAAACGAGGAGTGGAGACATGGGCAGAGGTATATGGCACCAATCACGCAAAGCACGACTCACTGAGCGCTCAGGCAGCCTGCGCGTAATTATCGCAACCTTAAGCCTGTCAATACTGGCCACACCGGCGCTCAGTCAAGCCATCCTTGAAGGCGAGCGGTTTCACCCCACCAGCGCCAGCCAGAGCATGGTGGCAACCAGCCATACCCTGGCCACAAAGGTTGCCCTGAACGTTCTGAAAGACGGTGGCAATGCAATAGATGCCGCCGTAACCGCCGGATTTGCGCTGGCCGTGACCCAGCCGAGATCCGGGAACATCGGTGGCGGCGGGTTTATGCTGGTATCCAAAGGCGATGGCTCTGCACCGGAAGCCATAGACTACCGGGAAAAAGCCCCTTCGGGCGCCACAGAAACCATGTATCAGAATGAGTCTGGCGAAGTGGTGCAGAACCGCAGCCGGTTTACCCATTTGGCGGCGGGCGTGCCCGGTACAGTTGCAGGCCTTGCCATGGCACTGGAACGCCACGGCACACTATCTCTGAAGCAAGCGCTTGCCCCGGCCATAAAACTCGCCAAAGAAGGTTTTATCGTTCCAAAACGTTTCAGTGAAGGCCTTGAGCAGGCGCGGGAACGGCTGCAACGCTGGCCTGCAACGCTTGAAACCTTCTATAAAGAAGACGGCTCTGCCTGGCAAGCGGGCGAACGTTTTCGTCAGCCAGACCTGGCAGCCACCCTGCAACGCATTGCAGACAAAGGCGTAAAAGGCTTTTATGAAGGTGAAACCGCACAGCTGATTGTAGACGAGATGGAAAAGCACGGAGGCCTGATTACCCGGCACGACCTCGCAGACTACCAGCCAGCTATACGCGAACCCGTAAAGGGCAGCTATCGGGGTTACGATATTTACTCCATGTCACCGCCCTCCTCCGGCGGCACGCATATTGTCCAGATACTGAACATGCTTGAAGGCTACCCGATCCAGGAACTTGGACATAACTCAGCCGAGACAATCCACTACATGGCCGAGGCCATGAAACTGGCCTACGCCGACCGCTCGGAATATCTGGGCGATACAGATTATGTGGATGTACCGTTAAAAGGGCTGACCAGTAAATCTTACGCGGAAGAACTTCGCCAAGGCATAAAACCCGACAAAGCACGACCCGCCGGGGACATTCGTTACGGCGAGCCCTCAGGGTACGAAAGTCCGGAAACCACGCATTTTTCGGTTGTCGACAAATGGGGCAATGCCGTATCAAACACCTACACCATCAATTTCAGCTACGGCTCGGGTATTACCGTGCAAGGCGCCGGTTTCCTGCTCAATAATGAAATGGACGATTTCAGCGCCAAACCGGGTGTGCCCAATGCTTATGGATTGATCGGCGGTGAAGCAAATAAGGTGGAACCCGGCAAGCGTATGCTGAGCTCCATGTCGCCTACGATTGTTCGCAAAGACGATAATAACTTTCTGGTGACCGGTAGCCCGGGAGGCTCACGCATTATCACCACCACACTACAGGTAATCATGAATGTGATCGATCACGGCATGAACATACAAACAGCCGTCAGCGCACCTCGCATCCATCATCAATGGTTGCCAGATGAAATCCGCATAGAGCAAGGGATCAGCCCGGATACCGTGCGTTTACTGGAAAGCCGCGGTCACAAAGTAGTGAGCAAGTCGGCCATGGGAGCCATTCAGAGTATTATGATTGGAGAAGACGGTACCCTGTACGGTGGCGCAGACCCGAGGCGCAGTACGTCCTCGGCCATGGGCTACTGATACAAGCACGTTGAGCAATACTTGTTGAATATAAAAACTGGAGACATTTATGTACTTGTCCGTACAACTAAGCTGCTACCCCCTGAAGGATGACTACAAACAGCCCATCCGGGACCTGATCGCCCGGCTGGAAAAAACCAATCTGGAGGTTGTTGCTGGCCGCATGAGCACAGAAATTTTCGGGGAGTACGACGAGGTGATGAGTGTGCTTTCCGATACCATGAAATGGTCTTTTGAAACTTATGGGAAATCGGTTTTCGTGGCTAAGATTATGGCGGGGGATCGGAGACCGAGGTGATTAAAATCGTGTGGAGACGTATACCCGGGAGTCGCTTTCAGGACGCCCCACTGATGACGCCGGGATTCATAATCATTCCTTCAGTGCAGGGTTCGTCGACAAACTTTACAGACTTTCACCCCTGCCACACAAATTTCGATTATATCTTATTGATATTAAAGCACTGGCTCGATTTCTGCTTAGAAACTCAGGGAGTAAAACAAAAATTATAGAGGTTTGATATGAAACACTACCTGATCAGCATAATAGGAGTACTAACATTTTTCAGCGTGGGCTTTACTTCAGCATCACCGCTTCTTTTGGACCGCGGGCTGCCCGACCAGAATCTCAATAAAGCCGCAGGAGGAGACCGCTCCAACATAAATTACGATTTTGCGGGGTTCGGCTATTTTGCCGGAGACGATTTCACTCTCCAGGCCGGCAACCAATACCAAGTAGACACTGTTCGTTTTTGGCTCAACCCCAGCGCCAATGGCGCCGCTGCAGCGAACAATAACAGCGACGTGAACGACGACTTAGCCTATGGCTTAAGCGACACTTATGAATCGTTCGCATTCTACCTTGGGGATGCTGCAAGCAGCAGCGTGCCAGTTCTTGAACAAGCAAACTTCACGGGTGGCAATACCACCGACAACGCCAATGTCAGCATTAGGCGGGCACTATATCAGGGCTCTGAATTCGACTATCAAGGCAGTTCAGAGAATTACCTCCAAACATATGAAGTAACACTCAGCAACCTGGGTTTAATCCTTGATGGTGGCACTACATACCAGTTTGGCACGGAGTGCCGAGGCTCTAACGAGACAAATGCAAACGGAAACTTCACCACATGTTTTCTTCATGGGGCAAATCAAGACCTTGCAGGTTCTCCACAGCAGGGTTCAGATGACTATTTTCGCGTATTCTCGGTTGGCGACGATCTTAGCCAGCCGGCATCATTCGCTGGCACTTATAACAGTGATCGTAACGGTACACCCGGGACAGCTGGCGGGGGCGGCTGGGACAAGCCTGCGGACATGAACATTCAGGTTTTTGGCAGCGCCGTGGCAGTGCCTGAGCCTAGCTCGTTGGGCATTTTGAGCCTGGGACTTATTGGACTAGGCCTCAGCAGACAACGGCGCCGGCACGAAGGTTGAAACGCCGAATGACCAGGATTGACCAACTGCTTCAAGCCTGAGTAACCAGCATATTGCTGAACAGTGCCAGGCAAAACCCGAGCACCGCACCCAGCGGAGGCCCCCAGTGCTTGTTCAGCCGGGACTGGGGGGCAATATCCTGAAAGATCAGGTACAGAATTCCGCCAGAAGCCACCAGCATAATGGTGCCCAGAACGACCGGTTGCCCAGACAGGAAAAAATACCCCAGAAGGCCCGCAATAGGCCCGGCAGTAGCAAGCCCTAACATCACACCTAATGTCTTTTTCGGCGTGTAGCCGGGTTTGTTACAGAACTCCCGGTATGCGTTAAACCCTTCGGGTAGGTTTTGCATGGCGATCAACACAGCCATTAAAGGCGCAAGGCTCGGGCTAACCACAATCAACCCGCCCAGGGCTGCTGCCTCCGGCACAAAGTCCAGCATCACGCCCATCAGCTGTGGCGATTCCCTGTGATGAACTCCAAGCATTCGTTCAATCCAGAAAAACAGCACACCGCCAACAATAATGGCAGGGATGGCCCAGAACGAATTGCCAATGCTCGACTGCCCTTCTGGTATCAGCACAATACTGACCGCCCCAAGCAGAATACCCCCGCCTAGCGCGATCAAAAAATGCCGAAACTCCTGCTCCAACCAATTAGGGCTAATGCGCTCAACGCTTGCCAGCACCCCGCCAACGGGAATACAGATACCGGCAAGCGCGGTTAAAGCAACGATATAGACAATGTCTGAGATCATTTAAAACCTAAACTTTGAATTACGAGCTGCCAGAGACCGCATCAAGTTTGTCCTGGGTTTTGTGCTCAAAGTCACTGGCGTCGTGGCGTTCAGGCAGCTGCCCTGTTGGCTCGCCCCAAGTACGGTTCACTATGCGCCCGCGCTGTACAGCTGGCCGCTTTTTAATTTCGTTCGCCCAACGCAATACGTTGGTGTAGGTGTGTGCCTCCAAAAACTCTGCTGCATCGTAAGCCAGGTTAGTTACCAATGCGCCATACCAAGGCCAGATCGCCATATCTGCAATGGTGTATTCATCGCCGATAATATATTGATTGTTTGCCAGTTGCCGATCCAGCACATCCAACTGCCGTTTCACTTCCATGGTGTAGCGGTTTATGGGGTATTCATACTTCTCGGGTGCGTAGGCATAAAAGTGCCCAAAGCCGCCACCCACAAACGCCGCGCTGCCCATTTGCCAGAACAACCAGTTAAGGGTTTCGGTGCGCCCTGCAGTATCCGATGGCAGGAGCCGATCAAATTTTTCCGCCAGGTACAGAAGAATAGAGCCAGACTCAAACACCCGAACAGCGGGATCCTGAGAATGATCAAACAGCGCCGGTATCTTGGAGTTGGGGTTCACGCCCACAAACCCGCTACTGAACTGCTCGCCCTCATTGATGCGGACCAGCCAGGCGTCGTATTCAGCCTCCTTGATGCCGAGCTCCAGCAATTCCTCAAGCATAATCGTGGCTTTTACGCCATTTGGCGTGGCCAGTGAATAGAGCTGAAAAGGATGCTTGCCAACGGGCAGTTCCTTGTCGTGGGTGGGGCCAGCAATGGGGCGATTGATGTTTGCAAAAGCGCCACCGCTTTCAGCTTGCCACTTCCAGACTTTTGGTGGCGTGTAGGTTGGATCGCTCATAATGATGAATGCTCCTTTCTTCGTGACGAATTAATGCACAACTGCTTTCGAATATTCCGCCAATTGAATTGTGTATGCTAAACCCTGTGCTTCACTATAGAGATAACTACCCCAACAAGGGAGCCATACGTATGTCGGCAATAGGATGGATTTTTCTGCTGGGCGCCTTGGCCTTGGTTGCAGGCAGCCTTTTAATGCTCTGGAAGTCTGCCAGGAAGATGCACATCCCGGAAGACAAAATAGACAAAGTCCGCCAGCGCAAGGCCGAGCTTGAGGCGCAGGAAAAAGCTGACGATCAGTGGTAAGCCGAGTCTGTTCTCGCGGCCATGATGAAATCATTTTGGTGCAGACCGCCGATTGCGTGAGTCCACCAGCTCACGGTTACCTTCCCGTATTCCAGGAAAATGGCCGGATGATGATTTTCAGCTTCAGCCAACTCGCCAACCCTGTTGGTAAACCCCAGGGCCTGGGCAAAATTTTTGAATTTAAACACTCGGCGTAATTGCTCTTCGCTGTCTATTGTAAGGATGTCCCAGTCCTGGACACCTTTGTGCAACCTGCGCTTCTCACCATCAGTTATTCCAGAGGTGCCTGCGTTACACGCTTCACAATGCTGTTCAGCCAACCCACTCATATACAGCCTCCGCGCCTGATGTTCAGAATTTTACAGCTTCACCGGCGATACAATCGTGGGCTCGGTTACTCATTTTATCAACCTGCTTCTTGAAATTAGCCTTTTTTCGGAATACTGTATATTTAAACAGTATTCCGAGATTTCACCATGAGCGAGATTCTTAACACGCTAATGCAGGATGCCCGTGTTTGGCAGGGGTACAAGCACAACAAAACCACACAGCCTGCAGAGCCAACGGGTTACCAAGCTCTGGATAACCAGCTTGGTGGTCTGGGGTGGCCCCGGGGTGCTTTAAGTGAATGCCTGCTGGATGCCTCCGGTATTGGTGAGCTGAACCTGTTGATACCACTTATGCAGCGGCTGTCGCAGGCGGGTAAAACCGTATTCTGGTTGAACCCTCCGCACACGCCTTATGCCCCGGCACTGGCGCAGGCAGAAATCAACCTGAATCAGGTAATCATGATCCAGACTGAAGACACGGGCGATTTCCTGTGGACGCTGGAAAATTGCCTGCGTTCTCGGGTTACAGGTCTGGTGATGGCCTGGCCCGGCAGACTGGCGGCTCGAGAAATCCGGCGTTTGCAGTTAGCAGCTGAGACCGGAAGCAATGTGTGCGTGCTCTTTCGTGAGCGACACTACGCCGAACAGAACTCCCCGGCTGCCTTACGCCTTGAGCTGGAACCCGACGATCAGCAGGGCCTGAAAGTAAATATCATAAAGCGCCGAGGGAGTTGGCCCGGCCAGCGTTGTTCACTTGCCATGGCTCACCGGGCGGGACTGTTTTACCCCGAAGCACCCCGTGTGGTTCAGGGCCCCTGGCCTACGTCAGCCCGGTAATTTTTATGCTTTGGCTGTATTTACACTTCCCACACCTGCTGCTGGATCACATTCTCCGCTCCAGTGAACACACGGCTGCTCTGGTGATCGTAGAAGATTCCAGGCAGAAAGTCATACAAGCTTGCCCGGCTGCCCGGGATTTAGGCGTGAACACGGGCATGCGCCTGAAAACAGCCGTCAGCCTGGCGCCAAATTTAGGCATAATCCGTGCGGATGAACAGCAAGAAGCCCGAATTCTGGAAGACCAGGCCCGCTGGCTGCACCATTATGCTGCCCACATTGTTCTGGTCCCGCCAAACGGTTTGTTGGCTGAAATTGGCAGTTTGCAAAGGCTATACGGTGGCCTTCCGGCGGTCTGGCAAACTGTGGAAGAAGCACTACACAAACGCCACCTTACTGCCTGGCCCGGCATTGGTCATACGCCACAGGCCGCCCGCTTGCTTGCACGTACTGGCAAGGGAGAATGCACATCCGACAAAGGCAACATTCTTCACACCCTTGGCTTAATGCCGTTGGTGGCTGCGGAATTTGACAGGCGCACCTACACCCGCTTGCAGCGGCTGGGGCTGAACACTTTAGGAGAGGTATTCAGCTTACCGCCAGCAGAAATGGCGCGCAGGTTTTCACCAGAAACCCTGGCGTATATTCAGAAAATTCAGGGGTCCAGATCAGACCCCCAGGAATTTTGGCAGCCGCCTGGTTACTTTCGACAACAGGCCGACTTTGTGCAAGAAATTGAACACTCACAAGGACTGCTGTTTCCGCTTCAGCGTATGCTTTCTGAACTGGAAAATGACTTGTGCTGGCGCCAGCAGGATACGGATAGCCTACTGTTGGTGCTTCGATACCGCCATACTGAACCAACGCTTTTGCGCATCCGCACCTCCGGACCAGAGCACCGGGCAGACGCATTTCTAAACCTGATCAGCCTGCGGTTTGAACAACAACCATTGCAAGCTCCGGTTGTTTCACTTCAATTAAGCGTAAAACGCTTTCTTGGACGGGAGGCTGCCGGAGGCCAGGATTTGCTGGGCGAAAGCCAGGATCTGAGCGAAGCATGGCACACCCTGATGAGCCGACTGCAAGCAAGGCTTGGAGAAAATGCACTGAAGCAGCTCGCACCCCGGCCAGATCACCGGCCCGAATACGCCTGGAGTGCGTCACGGGTACAGTTAAAAAACAGTGCCGCGCAGATAAAAGCCTGGCAATTACCTGGCAGGCCTTTGTGGCTTCTTCACGGCCCACAACCGCTTACGGAAGCGCCGCAAGCCTGGTTTACCGGCCCGGAACGGATCAGCGGCGGCTGGTGGGACGGCCAGCGGGTACACCGGGATTATTACATTGCTCAATTGAATAATGGCCAACTGGCCTGGGTGTTCCGGGATGTGCGGGATGGCTGGTTCGTACATGGCTGGTTTGGCTGATGGGTGAAGCTGTCTACGCCGAGCTGTTTTGCTTCAGTAACTTTACCTTTCTGACCGGAGCATCCCATCCCCATGAGCTTGCGGAACGCGCGGCAGAGCTTGGATACACTGCACTGGCAATGACCGATACTTGTTCGGTAGCGGGTATTCCCCGGGCCTGGGCGGCACTGAAAGAAAGCCCGGTAAAGCTGATTACCGGAAGCTGGTTTGAGCTGGATGATGCTCCACCCGGTGCCAACACACCCCGGTTTATTCTCCTGGCCCGCACCCGCAAAGGCTATGGCCAGCTTTGCCAGCTGATAACCACCGCTCGACGCCGCGCAGACAAGGGGCAGTACCAGCTGTTTTGTAGCGACCTGGAAACACATGCCCTGGATGACTGCCTGTGTCTGTGGCTGCCGCCCTCACCGACCGAAGCCAGTGCAGATCAGGCCTTGTGCTGTGGCGAATGGTTACTCCGGTTGTTTGAACACCGCCTTTGGATTGCCGCTGCACGCACACTGGAGTCAAGCGAGGAACAACAGTTGGCCCGGGCCCGCTGGCTCTCTGAGGAGTTGCGCTGCCCGATTACAGCGGCGGGCGAAGTTCACATGCACAGCCGGGAACGCCAACCGTTACAAGATGTGCTCGCTGCTTTGCGCAACCACACCAGCTTGGAAAATGCCGGCCACTGCCTGTTCCAGAATGGCGAGCGCTATCTGCGCCCACTAACAGTAATACAGCGGTTGTTTCCCGAAACCTGGTTGAAGGAGTCTGTGCGCATTGCCCAACAATGTACCTTTGAGCCAGGGAGCTTACGCTACGAATACCCTCCGGACCTTGTGCCAGCAGGAGAAAGCCCAGCAGCTTACCTGAAGCGGCTCACCCGGGAAGGTGAACGGCAGCGTTATCCAGAAGGCACCCCTTTATCGACTCAAGCCCTGATTCGCAAAGAGCTTGGCCTGATTTCAGAGATGAAGTACGAGCACTACTTTCTCACCATCCAGGACATAGTTGCCTTTGCCCGCAGCCGCGGCATTCTGTGTCAGGGTCGGGGGTCTGCCGCCAATTCGGCCGTGTGCTACTGCCTGGGCATTACCGAGGTAAATCCGGCCCGGGTAGAAGTATTGTTTGAACGTTTTATTTCAAAAGACAGAAATGAGCCGCCGGATATCGACGTGGATTTTGAACACGAGCGGCGGGAAGAAGTTATTCAGTACATCTACCGGCGGTATAGCCGGGAGCGCGCCGCGCTGGCCGCAACGGTTATTCGCTACCGCCCCCGCAGTGCCATTCGTGATGTTGGTAAAGCTCTCGGATTTGATCCGGCGCTGGTGGAGCAGTTGCTGGAAGGCATAGATTGGCGTGACCAGGCCACCAATTGGCGCCAGCAGATTCTCGATAAACGCCTGACCCGCAACCCGAAGGTAGCCGATCAGTTCTTTGCGCTGGTAAACACCCTGCTCGGCTTTCCCCGCCATTTATCCCAGCATGTGGGCGGATTTGTGATCAGCGCAGGACCACTGGCCGATCTGGTGCCGGTAGAAAATGCCGCCATGGCCGACCGCACCGTTATCCAGTGGGACAAAGACGATCTGGAAAGCCTTGGCCTGATGAAAGTGGATATTCTCGCGCTGGGTATGCTCACGGCTATCAGAAAAGCTCTGGAACTGATCAGCCAACAAAAAGGCCAGCCCTTCCGGATGCAGGACATACCCCAGGAAGACCCGGCTACCTATGCCATGTTGCAAAAAGGTGACAGCATTGGTGTATTCCAGGTGGAATCCCGGGCCCAGATAAACATGCTACCGAGGCTGAGGCCTGAAACCTACTACGACCTGGTGATTGAAGTCGCCATCGTTCGTCCCGGCCCTATCAAAGGCGATATGGTGCATCCTTATTTGCGCCGTAAACATGGCTTGGAACCCGTTGATTACCCCAACGACGCCATTCGTGGTGTGCTCGAACGCACACTGGGCGTGCCGATTTTTCAGGAACAAGTCATCAAACTGGCCATGGTTGCCGCTGGCTTTACGGCTGGCGAAGCCGATCAACTGCGCCGGGCCATGGCTGCCTGGAAATCCCACGGCGACATGTCCCCTTTCCGGGAAAAGCTCATTAATGGCATGCTGGAGCGCGGCCACGATGCCGACTTTGCCGAGCGCCTTTACCTGCAAATTTGCGGCTTCGGCGGCTACGGTTTTCCAGAATCCCACGCAGCCAGCTTCGCCCTACTGGTTTACGTCTCTTCCTGGATCAAACGGCATCACCCAAGCGCCTTCTACTGCGCCCTGCTTAACAGCCAGCCCATGGGGTTTTATTCCCCATCGCAACTGGTACAAGACGCCAAACGCCATAACGTGGTGGCATTACCGCCAGACATAAACAACAGCCAGTGGGACCACACCCCAGAAAGCCCGGAGAGCCTGAATGGTCCCAACCGCCCGTTACGCCTTGGCCTTAGAATTATACGGGGGTTCCCGAAAAGCGCCGCCGAGCGCCTTTGCCAGCACCGCCCAAAAACCGGCTATAAATCCTCTGCCGAGTTACGCCAACTGGCAAATCTCAACCAACGCGAAATGGAACTGCTAGCCGGCGCCAATGCCATGTCCGCTTTTGCCAGTAACCGCCACCAAGCGTACTGGCAGTTACTGGGCCATGAAGAACCCGCTGAGCTGTTTTCAGTAGCTGGAACCGCAGAAGACAATGAAAACTACAAACCGGAACCCTGTAACCAGCTACCAGAGCCCAGCGAAGGCCAGAACCTGCTTGCCGACTACGCCAGCCAGGGCTTAACACTCCAACGCCACCCACTGACCCTGCTTCGAGAGCAAGGTCACTTACAGTTCTGCCTTAGCGCGGAGCGACTCAAAACCGCAAAAGCCGGCACTCCTGTACAGGTAGCCGGCCTGGTAACCGGCCGCCAACGCCCAGGCTCTGCCTCCGGTGTCACCTTCGTAACCCTGGAGGATGAAACCGGCAACGTTAACGTTATCGTTTGGCTGGAAACCGCCCGCAGACAACGCAAACCGTTAATCACTGCAAGGCTGTTACATGTGAAAGGCATTCTGGAAAGAGAGGGAGAGATTGTTCATATCGTGGCAGGAAAGCTGTCAGACCTGAGCCACCTGATACAGTCACTTCCGGTCAGCTCCAGAGATTTTCACTGACCTGCCGTAGCATCACTGCCTTGCTGTAAAAACTCCAGTGCACGCCGGGTGGCCGGCCACATAACACTCCCGTGATTCTCCCCCGGGAAGGTCGCAGCTTCGATACCCCAACCGGGATAGCGGGTTTCAAGCCAGCCTGCCATCAAGTCCACATTATCAACCATGGCCCGGGCTTGTCTCACCTTCGCCTTTGGCGTGCCTCGCTCTGTTTTTCTTGGCGTTTGTTCAAGACCGCCAACGCCGATCAGCAGCCGAGGGGCGACACCTGCCGCCGCAACAGGCAAGGCAAGCTCAGACAAAACCTTTAGAGGATGGTCGCCATACCACCATAACGAGGGGCTAATCGCGATGTAGCGCTCAAAGCTGGCTGGTGCCGTCAGTAATGTATGCATAACAAAGAGTCCGCCAAAGGAGTGGCCAAAAAGCGCTTCCCGGGCCGAATCCATTTGAAAGCGCCGGGCGATTTCAGGCTTGAGCCGGGCATTGATGAACGCCAAAAACCGGTCTGCCCCACCATGCTGATCATCGGCTCTGTTTCGGGCTGCCCCTGGTGGCGTGTAGTCCGCCGCCCTTTGCTTGTACGCAAACCGACCCGTATCCGGATAACCAATGGCCACAATCAGCAACGGGCTGCCGGGGCTTTCGGGGTTTCCTACCGTAACCGTATCCCGCGCCGCCTGCGCCAGAGGCAGATAGGCATTACCATCAAGCAGATAAAGCACCGGGTAACCGGATTCCGGCGGCGGCGCTTCCGGCACCGCTACCTGAATGAGATAGTCACGACCGGTTTCGGGCGACTCAAGGGTAAATGCCTGAGTGCCGGGCAAGGCAACCTCACCCGGTACAGCACCAGCATAAGATGTGACTGGTAACATACTGAAAGCCATAAACGCTCCGAAAAACAGCCACACTCCAAGTAAAAAATGGCGCTTCAGACTATCGTAGCGCCACGGGAAACACTCAGAAATCATAACGCAACGAGGCAACAGCATTGGCTGGAGCGCCCGCCATATTGAAGGTATTCGTTCCTCCAACACGGTTGTAATATTTGCGGTCCAGTAAATTGTTGATGTTGAGCTGAGCACTGAGATTTTTGCTGAAGTCATAACCGACCATGGCATCTACTACCGCATACCCCGCGGCCTCAACACCCTGACTAGAGGCAAAATCGCTCATCGCGGTTACGCCACCGCCTATGCGCAGGCCGTGCAACACACCGCCGGCGAACCCGTATTGTGTCCAGACCTTCACCTGGTTGTGCGGCATTAACAGAAAGATACCGTCATCACGGGCAGTGGAGGCTTGCTCCACTTCTGTGTCCAGATAGGTGTACCCAGCAATCAAATCCCATTGTTCTGTTAAACTGCCGCTGACTTCCAGTTCTGCGCCCTGAATACGCATTTTACCTACAGAAACAGAATAGACGGCGTTAGGAATATCCGGGGTGGCAGCGCGATTTTCATCGTACAGCCGGAACAGGCTGGCCCGTGCGTTCAAATTTCCACGAAAGTAACTGCCCTTCGCGCCAAATTCATATTGTTCGCCTTCACGTGGTTTGAGGAATTCTCCGTTGGCATCAACGCTGGTTTGCGGTTTGAAAACCTGCGAGTAACTGGCGTAAAGCGAGTGGTCGGCGTTAAGATCAACAACTAGGCCTGCGTAAGGGGTAAAGGTACTGCCATTACGATCCTGTACGTTTCCAGCAACACGATCTGTTTCCTCAATCTCATAACGGCTCCCCCGGCCCCCAGCGATCAAAGCCAGAGATTCCACAGGCCGCACCGTCAGTTTGGCGTATAGCCCGGTTTCCTTGAGAGTGCTTTTTGTATCACTGTATTTATACCCGGGCGTTCCCACCCTCGCCGTTTCCAAAATATCCACAAAAGACAGGTCGTTCAGCCCTTCAAGGGTAACCGTACCACTGGTCAGCCCCCGCGCACGTCCCGCCTGAGTGTCTGTGTCGTAACGTTTGAAGTCAGTCCCTACAACGAATTCATTAACGTTATCGAAGAGCTCGAATGGCTTGCTGTAACTGGCATCAACCGACAGCGCCTGCTGCTTAACCTTACTGCCGGTTCCAGCCACCTTGAGCTCCTGATTGTTATCCAGAGCACTGCCGCCAAAAGCGTAGTTATAGTTTGCATCACGATCAGAATATCGCGCCGACAACTGACCAACCCCGCCGCCAGCAAAACTGTGTGTCAATTCCGCAATCCAATCATTGGAGTGGCTTTCAAAATTATTCCAGCGCGCGCCATAGAAATCCGAGCGCGAGCCGTAAGTAAGCTTGCCATCACTGTCGACCGGTTGGCCGTTATTAACCACAATGTCTTTGTTGTTATGCACAAAGCCGATTCCCAGGGTGGTTGAGTCGCCAAGATCGATATCCAGGGCCGCATAAACATCATCTTGTTTGTTGTCGTTATGATCTACAAAGCGGGCGTGCTCGGTATGATCTGCCACCACCCGGCCACGGACACTGCCATCCGCATTCATTGGGCCGGCGATGTCGAACTGACCGCCACGCTGGTATTCGGTGCCGAGACTCCCCTGCACATGGGCTTGAAATTCATCGGTTGGACGCTTGCGAACCAGATTAACGATGCCGCCCATCTCACTGGTGTTATTAAACAACCCGGATGGCCCGCGCATAATCTCGACCCGATCGAATGCCACCAAAGAAGGTACGGAACCATTGATGCTCGTCATAGGTGCCGGTAAACCGTCGATGTTGTATTCATCATATTCATAACCACGGGCATAGATGGACGAACGTCCGTTGTCGTTCGATAGCACACGCATTCCGGGTGTACGGCGTCCAAGCTCATCCAGCGTAACCAACCGTTGGTCGTCGATGGCCTCACGGGTCACCACACTGACTGACTGGGGTATATCCCGCAGTGTGGCGGGTGTTTTGGTGCCTACAGTTGCCGAATCTATGCCGTAGCCGCCGGTAGCTTCCGATGAAGGCATCTCATAAAAGCGGTTACCTTCAACGGTAATCGCGTCAAGCCGGGTGATCGGCTCAGCTGGCTGCGCCAGGGCGTTCTGGCCCAACCCCATGGCAATCAGTGCGCCCCCAGCCGTGACCATGAAAAACCGTTTACCCTGCGGCAGTATCATCTCATTCAGTTTTGTTGCCATGCTGCATTCCTTTATTCGTAATGTCGGTTGTCGATGGTTAATGCAAATGAGAACGCGTTACAATATCGACTGAGAGGCAAATTATGACAGCACCCCATGGCCCTTGCCTTTGCTGACGACGCAAATCTCTTTGCCGGTACGCCAAACACACCGGTAGATCATGTTTCAAAACACAGCATTAAGGTGAAGATGTGACAGACCCAGCGTATACACACAGTATTGATGGAAAAAAATTGCGTGAACTTTCTGCCCCCTTGGTTAACCACCAACACCTAGATGTAGCGCCTGCAAATGAACGCTCTGCATTACTGTCTGGGTACATGAAAGTCACCGAACTGGAACCAGGAATGCGTCTGAGACTGGCGGATGTTCAGGATCTCTTCGGTCTTACCACCCGAGCAGAGTTGCCCGCCGGGATTAAGATAGCACTGGTTGTTGAGGGCTCTGCCCGGGTTAAATACGGCCAGCAAGAGACCGAGCTTGGCCCAACTGAAAAGAGCACTGGGCTGGTGGTGGTTATGCAATCTCCGGAAAAGTTTACCCGGCATGGCCGGCCCGGTGGTCGCGAACGCACACTGACGTTATCTCTGACTCCCCAATGGCTGGAACGCCGCGGGCTTGGAAAACTTCTTCAAGCACAACACAACCATTTGCCTCAACTGTACCCGTGGACACCGTCTGAGAAACTGTCTTTGGCCGCATGGCAGTTATTCGCGCCTACAGTGGCAGAACGCAGCGACCCGATACATCACATGCAATTAGCCGGATTTGCTCTGTCATTAGCAGCAGAGTCATTGACCGAGCCCCATACAGACGTTCATTTTTTCGATGAATCAACAGCCCATACCGGATCAGACCTATCAGACCGCCAACTTGCTCGTTTGATGAGCCTGATTGACAATGGCTTGGCGCGACGTGCAACCCAGGCAGACTTGGCACAGCAATTAGGGATGAGTCTGAGCACTCTTCAGAGAAAATTTCGCGCGAAGTATGGCGAGGCGCTCGGCCAGTACCTTCGTCGTTACTATTTGGGTATAGCGAGGGAGGCGCTGGTGCGAGATCAGGTTTCTGTCGAAACCGCTGCTGATTTGGCCGGTTACACCAGTGCACCAAACTTTGCGACTGCTTTCAGACGAGAGTTCGGGATCACCCCGCGCGAGTGCCGCTCTTCAGCTAGGCGAACGTTTATTTCCAGCTAGGCAAACCAAATTCAAGGTATAAAAAAACCCGCCAAGCCAAAGCCAGACGGGGTTTCAGCATTACGAATAAACGATCAGCCTAGCAGCTTTATCATTACACCCGCAGCAACAGCCGAGCCAATAACACCGGCAACGTTCGGCCCCATTGCGTGCATCAGCAGGAAGTTATGGGGATTCGCGTCAAGACCAACCTTGTTGGACACCCGCGCCGCCATCGGTACCGCCGATACGCCCGCTGAACCAATCAATGGGTTGATTTGCTCCTTGGTTAGCTTGTTCATCAGCTTGGCCATCAGAACACCGCACGAAGTGCCCACACAGAATGCCGCCATGCCCAGCAACAGAATACCCAGAGTCTGTAGATCCAGGAACTTGTCTGCGCCCAGCTTTGAACCAACAGAGAGACCCAGGAAAATGGTCACAATGTTAATCAGTGCGTTCTGGGAGGTGTCGCTCAAACGCTCAACCACACCGCATTCGCGCATCAGGTTACCGAAGCAGAACATGCCCAACAGCGGCGCCGCATCCGGCAGGAACAGAGCAGTCGCAACCAGCACAACAATCGGAAAGACAATTTTTTCCGTCTTTTTAACCGGGCGCAGCTGAGACATCTTGATCGAACGCTCTTTCTCCGTGGTCAACGCCTTCATAATGGGCGGTTGGATCATTGGAACCAGAGCCATATACGAATAGGCAGCCACCGCGATGGCACCCAGCAGGTGCGGCGCAAGAATGCTTGATACGTAGATAGAGGTTGGGCCGTCGGCACCGCCGATGATGCCAATCGCCGCTGCTTCAAGAATGGTGAAGTCCATAACACCACTCCAATTGAGTAACGCCGCACCAAGCACAGTACCAAAAATACCGAATTGGGCAGCTGCACCCAGCAGCAGTGTTTTCGGATTAGCCAGCAGAGGGCCAAAGTCCGTCATGGCACCCACACCCATGAAGATAATCAGCGGAGCAGCGCCACTAGCGATCGCAACTGTATAGAAGTTGTAAAGCATGCCATTGGTGTAACCCATGCTCTGAGCCATAACACCGGCCTGCTGAACCGTCGCATAATCTGCCATTTTGTAGGCTTCCCTGAATGCCTCTAAAACTTCAGGGGTGACCACCTGGCCTGCTTGATAACCCACATCCAGAACACCTGCAAGCGCCAGAAGCGCATCAGGGTTTGCAATGTGGATGGCATTTTCAGCGGCAGACAGGGCTAGCCCGGCCTCCGGAATGTTCGCCAGAATGCCACCAAAACCAATCGGAACCAGCAGCAACGGCTCAAAGCCCTTGCGAATCGCAAGGAACAGCAGAAGAAGACCGATACAGATCATGAAGAACTGACCGGGCCCTAAATTGAACAGGCCACTGCCCGTCCATAACGTCGTAATTTCATTCATGGATTGCCGGCCCTTATGCGATTGTCAGCATTTCGTCTTCAACAGCGACGGCATCACCGACCTTGATGAAGACCTCACCGACAGTGCCGGCTTTGTGTGCGCGAATCTCTGTTTCCATTTTCATGGCTTCCAGAATGATCAGCACATCGCCTTCTTCTACTGCCTCACCTGGTGAAACCAACACTTTGAAGATGTTGCCACCCAGTGGTGCGATAACTGGCTCACCTTCGCCAGCCGCCGGAGCAGGCGCCGCAGGCGCAGCTGATGCAGACGCACCGCCTTCACCCTGAATCTGAGTGATTTCGCCACCTTCAGAGACCGCAACCACGTAGTTCTTGCCGTTAACATCAATGGTATAGGTTTCAGGACCACTGGCCTTTTTGGCTGGCGCCGAATCCTCAACCGATGGAACCGGCTCGAAGGCGTCGGGGTTGCCACGGTTTTCCAGATACTTCAGGCCGATCTGCGGGAACAAAGCGTAAGTCAGCACATCATCAACCGGGTTATCCGCCAGCTTGATGCCTTTCTCGTCTGCCAGCTTCTTCAGTTCATCGGTCAGCTTGTCCATTTCCGGCTCAATGTTATCCGCCGGGCGACAGGTAATAGGCTGGCCACCGTCCAGAACACGATCCTGCAACTCTTTGTTGAACGCCGCTGGGGCAGAACCGTATTCGCCTTTCAGGATGGCAGAGGTTTCTTTGGATATGGACTTGTAGCGCTCACCAGTCAGCACGTTCAATACCGCCTGGGTACCCACAATCTGCGACGTAGGCGTTACCAGCGGAATAAAGCCCAGATCTTCTCGAACCTTGGGGATTTCTGCCAGAACGTCATCAAACTTGTCTGCTGCGTTCTGTTCCTTAAGCTGGTTCTCCATATTAGTCAGCATGCCGCCAGGCACCTGGGCAATCAGGATACGGGAGTCCGTTCCCCGAAGGCTGCCTTCAAACTTGCCATACTTCTTGCGGACTTCGCGGAAGTAGCTGGCAATCTCTTCAAGCAATACCAGGTCCAGGCCGGTGTCGCGCTCTGTGCCCTGAAGGGACGCAACAACCGCCTCAGTGGGCGAGTGGCCGTAGGTCATACTCATGGAGGAGATTGCTGTGTCCACGTTATCAATACCGGCTTCCGCTGCTTTAATAGCTGTAGCAGTAGACATGCCGGTGGTCGCGTGGCACTGCATGTGAATCGGAATATCCAGCTCTTTCTTCAGGCGGCTGACCAGATCGAAGGCCACATAGGGTTTAAGAATGCCCGCCATGTCCTTGATGGCAATGGAATCGGCACCCATATCGGCCACTTCTTTCGCCAACTCAACCCACATATCAACGGTGTGAACCGGGCTGGTGGTATAAGAGATGGTGCCCTGTGCGTGCTTGCCCGTTTTACGAACAGCCTGAATAGCCGTTTGCAGGTTGCGTGGGTCGTTCATCGCATCAAAAATACGGAATACGTCCACGCCATTTTCGGCGGCACGATCCACAAACCGCTCGACCACGTCATCCGCATAATGCCGGTAGCCCAAAAGGTTCTGGCCACGCAGCAACATTTGCTGAGGCGTGTTGGGCATGACATTTTTCAGTTCACGGATGCGTTCCCAGGGATCTTCGCCCAGGTAACGAATACAGGAGTCGAAGGTAGCTCCACCCCAGGATTCCAAAGACCAGAAACCAACTTTGTCGAGTTTCTCGGCAATAGGCAGCATGTCATCAAGCCGCATGCGGGTGGCAAGCAGGGATTGGTGGGCGTCGCGTAGTATGACGTCCGTAATCCCCAGCGGTTTCTTTGTGTCAGTCATCGTGTCAGCCTTCTGTTTAAAGGTTGTATCTAATCGGTTACCGGATTCACTTTTTGTGGCGTGACCGGAATTGTGCAATCGCCTTCTTGATAGCCTCTGCTGTATCAGGATCTACTGATACCGGCGCCTTAGACTTGGCACGAGGCGATTTAGCCGGGGTTGCCGGCTCAGGCGGAGCAAACCGGGTAAGCAGTTTGGACATAAGCAGAGTCGCGAACACCAGGAAAACCAGAAACGCGAACACGAACCCCATACCCACAACCATCAGATCGACGGCTTGAGACATCAGCTCATCCATATTGAATAGCTACCTGTTATTGGTTTGTGGATTTACCCGGAAAACCGAAACACCTAAGACTTAGGTCTTAGAGAGAGCCGATGCAGGCCGGGAGTCAAAATCCTGCGTAATTTACCGGTTTCGCACGCTGCGAGCAACCAAAACACAAATGACTATACGGAGTTTCCGAGCGTCTGCCGGCCTTTCTGGCTTAACTGAAAAGCCCGTTACACTTACTCCATAACCAGCCTAGATCAGCCGCACTCTTAGCTTGCGACCTTTTATGCGTCCACTTTCAAGGCGCTTGAGAGCGCGCCCTGCTTGCTCAGCTTCTACCGCTACGAAGCACTGAAAATCAAACAAATCAATTTTGCCCACGGATTTACCGTGCAACCCGGCTTCACCGGTAAGCGCGCCAAGCACGTCACCCGGCCGGAGTTTTTCTTTACGCCCTGCGGCGATACAAAGAGTTTTCATGGATGGCGCCATTGGCTGCGAGGGAACTGAAAGTAAAATCTCCGTATCGCCCCAGGTAACCGGTCTGCCACGCTCGCTCTCAAGACGATTGATCTTATGGCCTTGGGCCGGGCTGCATAAAGTAACTGCAAGCCCCGCCTCGCCTGCCCGCCCCGTTCGCCCTACCCTATGGGTATGCACTTCCGGGTCCCGGGCGGGTTCTGCGTTTATCACCAAAGGCAAGGCCTTGATATCCAACCCTCGGGCGGCAACGTCCGTAGCCACAAGAACCTGACAACTCTGGTTTGCAAACTGTACTAGCACGCTATCGCGCTCTCGTTGGTCAAGATCACCATGCAAAGCCAAAGCCGAGAAACCCTGGCTACCCAGCTCAGCCGCCAGTTCATCACACTGCTGCTTCATGGAGCAGAACACCAGGCAAGAGGCCGGCTGATGTTCAGACAACAGGCTTATGATTGCTCGAGTACGCTCCTTGGGAGATATTTCGTAGAACAACTCGCGAATATCTTTGTTCACGCTCTGGGTTTGCGCACGCACATCCACAGGGTTGTGCTGGAAACCGGCACTGAGCTTGCGGATACATTCTGGCCAGGTGGCAGAAAACATCAGCGTCTGGCGTTGTTCTGGAACAAAGCCAAGAATTTCTTCCATGGTGTCCTGGAAGCCCATATCGAGCATCCGGTCGGCTTCATCCAAAACCAGCGTCGTAACGCGATTTAAGTTCAGCGTTCCTTTTCGCAGATGATCTGAGATTCGCCCCGGGGTGCCTACAACAATATGCGCACCGTGGGCCAGAGAGCCAATTTGTGGCCCAATAGACACACCACCACAAAGAGTGAGAACCTTTATATTCTCCTGGGCTCGGGCCATTTCCCGCAGAGCTTTTGCCACCTGATCTGCCAGCTCGCGAGTGGGGCACAATACCAAGCCTTGTACCGCAAAAAGCTTCGGCTTAAGGCTCTCTATAAGCCCAATACCAAAGGCCGCCGTTTTACCGCTGCCGGTTTGCGCCATAGCGATCACATCGCGCCCGGCCAGACAGTGCGGCAGTGCCTGGGCCTGAATATCTGTTGGCTCAGAAAAACCCAGCTGGGCAAGATTGGCCTGCATGGCTGCAGACAGCTTTAAATCTTTAAAGGAAGGCATACAAGAAAATCCCGGAATCAGCGATTGCTGGTTAAGAAGGTAAACACGAGGGCGTATACTATGGCGCTACAATACCAGACTTTATGACTAATTGATGGAGTTATCCCATGGCGTCCCTGCAGGACCAGCTATTAAAAGCGGGCCTGGCCGACCAGAAAAAGGCCAAAGCTATTCGCAATGAAAAACACAAACAACGCAAACAACAACCAAAAGGTGCTGTACAGGTCAATGAAACTGAAGCTCGTGCCCGCCAGGCCCGGGAAGAAAAAGCCGAACACGATCGCCAGCTGAACCTTAAGCGCCAGCAAGAAGCCGACAAAAAAGCCATTCGCGCACAGATTCGCCAACTGGTAGAAACAAACAAACTGGACCGTAGCCGGGGCGAAACGTCGTATCAGTTCGTACACGACAAAAAGATCAAAAAAATATATGTAGACGACACTATGGCTGACCAGCTATCTCGAGGAAGGCTCGCCATTGTATTTGTGAATGATCAGTACGAGATAGTGGCTGAAGGCGTCGCCCGCAAAATTATAGAACGCGACGAGCTGGCTGTAGTTGCTTTGCACGAGCGCAAAGAAGACGACCTGGGTGATGATGATCCGTACGCAGGCTATGAAATCCCAGATGATTTGATGTGGTAATTACCCAGGCCGGGTACTGGGCAGCCAGTATCCGGCTAGTGGCTCATCTGATAGAACGTTCACCCCGCCCTCCCTTAGTTATGAATCACATCAAACCGCCTCAGCAATCAATTGTTACCGTAAAAAACTGGAATCTCCCTCTGAAAACCGACTTAATACGCCGATAACAAAAGCTACAGATGCATCTCAGTTGTATCACGATGGGTCACAGATCTAAGGGAACACTATGAAACTTGCAACCTTCTTCGGCGACATGTCCATCCGGAGCAAACTCGCAGGGGGCTTTGCTTTATTATTACTGCTTACCATTATAGTGGGTGTTATTGGCAACCAAGCGCTAGAAACTTACAGCCAACGCTCAAACATTGTAACGATGCTCGGCCAGGTAAACACCAGTTTGACAGAAGCACGAGTTGAGGAGAAAAACTTTCTGCTGTCAGGTGATGAAGAATATGTACAGGCGTCCCGAGCCCTCGGCGACGAAGTCATTGAGATCACTCAGCGCATCAAGCCTTTACTGGTTGATAACAAAGACATAAGTGTTCTGGAAACCATTCAAGCAGACATTCAGCGGTATCAATCGCTGATGAGCGATGTAGAAACAAACATTACCCAGCGAGAGGAAGCCCTCAGCAGGCTTGAGACAAAAGCTCGAATACTCGGGTCTTCACTCAAGGCACACAGCTCTTTATTTTTCGCATCGGCGATGTTTGAGGATATGCGCCGAGCAGAACGCAAGTTTCTGGTGGAAGGCGATTCCAGCAGCGTTAAGTCGTACCTTGAGGACGCAAAAAGAATGCAGGGGCCGCTAAAATCAGCGGCCATCAGCGCGGAGGAAAAAGTAAAAATTACGGCAGCGCTCGAATCCTACGCAGACGAATTTCAAAGCGTGGTAACACTAACCGAAGCCAACGAGCAGCTCTCCCAGGACATGGTGACCACAGCCCGCCGGGTAACTGAATCTGCGAATAATCTGCGCGAGGTTCAGGGGGCCAAAATGGAAGCCGACCACACACAAGCCACTACGCTGATTTTTGCTGCAACCGGCATTGCAGTGCTGCTTGGCATTTTAATGGCGTACCTAATTACCAAAGCCATTACCTCCCCCATTAACCACGCCGTTGCCATCGCTTCGGACGTTGCCTCTGGTAACTTAAGGGTTCATATCAACGATAATCGAACTGACGAGATAGGCCGGTTAATGTCGGCTTTAGCAATTATGGTCAGCGGTCTGCGCGAACTTGTCAGAAGCATCGAATCTGGTGCGACCAACATCGCAGCATCTGCCGAGGAGCTTTCAACCGTAACCAGCCAGACCAGCGATGGGATTAACCGCCAAAAGCAGGAAACCGATCAAGTTGCGACTGCGATGAACGAAATGACCGCAACCGTTGCCGATATTGCCCGCAACGCTGAGCAGGCATTTACTATTGCCGCCGATGCTGCCAACCAAGCAGCCAAAGGCGAACACGAAGTTATGGAAACGGTAAGCCAGGTACATAGCTTGTCGCAGGAAGTAAGCCACAGCATGGGGATTATTCAGGGCCTACAATCGGAAACCGCCAACATAGGAACGGTTTTGGATGTCATTAAGTCTGTCGCTGAGCAAACCAACCTGTTGGCACTGAACGCAGCCATTGAAGCGGCTCGGGCCGGCGAACAAGGCCGTGGCTTCGCGGTTGTGGCCGATGAGGTGCGCTCATTGGCTCAACGCACACAAAGTTCCGCCCAGGAAATTGAGGCACTGGTAACCACGCTGCAAAGCAGCGCAAAAAACTCTGTATCTGCAATGGAGTCCAGTGCGTCGCTGGCGTCACACACTCTCGAGCGCGCCACTGCAACCGGCGCCTCCATTGAACGAATTACCCGATCCGTGGATGAGATCAAACAATTCAACAACCAGATAGCAACCGCATCAGAGCAACAGACGTCTGTAGCAGAAGAGATCAATCAAAACGTTACGCGCATTCGTGATGTTACCGATCAGTCTGCATCGTCCTCAAACCAAACCGCCAGCTCCAGCTCCGAACTCGCCAAGCTTGGCAGCGAGCTGCAAACGCTGGTATCCCGGTTCAGGCTCTAAAAGCAGCTAATAATACGCAGACTAAGGAACTCATACGGAAACAGGTGGTCGTAAGCCCTTCGATCAATTTTATAACCGCCCCCTACCGCCAGAAGTATCACACCCTTTGTGCTACTTCTCACAAGGAGTAAAAATGTTGTCCGTTAATCTTGGCCCGCTGAGTTTGCCGCTTGCTCAGCTTCTGCTGATCAGTGCGTTTATCATAGCCCTGATCGTTGGCGCGATTACCGGCCGCAAAGAAGGGGTTCCTATAGCCGGCACGCTGTCTGACATTTTTTTGTCTTCCATGGTGGCAGCCCGCATCGGTTTTGTTATCCAATACTTCGAGCATTACCAGGAAAACCTGTGGGGCATTATTGATATCCGCGACGGCGGCTTTCACGTTATAGCTGGCCTGCTGGGCGCGCTGGCGCTAACCGCCTGGAAACTCTGGCGCCAGCCAAAAATCCGCAGACCGCTGACGATTGCTGTAACTTCCGGCCTATTAACCTGGGGGTCTATCTCACTGCTGGTAGGCCTGATGGAAAGCAGCTCCAGAGGCATCCCAGAGGCTACGTTCACTCTGCTGGACGGCACCCCGGTTGAACTAACAGAAGTGGCTGGCAACAAGCCCATGGTTGTTAATTTATGGGCCAGCTGGTGCCCTCCCTGTATCCGGGAAATGCCGGTACTGGAAAAAGCCCAACAGAATAACCCTGGCGTGACTTTTGTTTTTGTAAACCAGGGCGAACAGCCTGAAACCATCACCCAGTTTTTGGGGACGCATAAGCTTTCGCTGCAGAATGTTCTAACCGATACCGGCGCCAGCCTTGGCCGAACAACCGGTAGCCAGGCTTTGCCGACAACACTGTTTTACGATGCTAACGGCCAACAGGTAAACGCCCACCTGGGCGAGCTGTCGCAAGCAAGCCTGGCCCACAATCTCAGTAGTTTTGACACTGACTGAATCTGATTCGGAGACTCACAATGCAATTTTTAAAACCTGCGCTCAAACCGACAATGCTTGCTACCGCCCTGGGCGCATGCGCTCTAAGTTTTCCCACGCTTGCCCAGGAGCAACACACTGATGCGGTTCAGCAACTGGTCGATCGTGGCGTTACCGTTACCCAAAGCTTTGACGCCCCCGGCGGCATGACAGGCTATGTGGGAGAGATGCAGGGTCGGCCCATCGCCTTCTACCTCACACCAGACAAAGAAAACGTAATCGTAGGGACGATGATCAATGCCGATGGAGAAAACCTCACCGAACCAAAAGTTCAGAAACTGGTACAAGGCCCGAAAAATGAAAAAGCCTGGGGCCAGCTGGAACAGGCAGATTGGGTTCGCGATGGCGATGCCAATGCGCCGGTAATTATCTATACCTTTACTGATCCCAACTGCCCCTACTGCCACCGCTTTCGCCAAGCCGCAGAGCCCTGGATCAGTGCAGGGAAAGTACAGCTTCGCCATGTAATGGTGGGCATTCTAAGGCAAGACAGCCTGCCAAAGGCTGCCACAATTCTGGGGTCTGACAATCCCCGCGACGCTCTGAACGAAAACCAGCAGAATCACGATAATGGCGGTATTTCTGTAGACCGCGCCATTGTCAGCGCAAATGCAAAACGGGTAAGAAAAAACAACCAGTTAATGTCCAGCCTTGGGCTAAGCGCCACGCCAAGCACTTATTACCGGGATGGTGATGGCAACATTCAGATGAAGCAGGGTGCGGCCCGCCCCGGGGAAATGGAACTGATTATGGGGAGCCCAAAACCATAATGTTTTTCCGGTTTACTGCCGACTGCTTCATCAATTTATGCAGACATTTTATTGATAATTTGTCGGCATTAACCGGGTATTATTCAAACAATTTGATGGTGACAAGTTTGACAGTGCGAAAGCCTCCAGCTAGCTTTGATTAGATAAAGCACACATTCGAGGTCAACAGGTAAGGTGTGATGTGTGCTTTAACAAATACAACAACAGACCCAGCTGGCATTTCGAAAGACTGCCAGCACAAAGAGGCAAGCATCATGCAAACAAGCGTCAAGCTTTTTCGCCAGCGCGCTGGCAGTGTGCTCACAGCAGCAGCTCTCACCTTCATGGTTGGCAGTGCCCAGGCAACTGACTGGGATATGCCCACCCCCTACGGCGACTCCAATTTTCACACCGTAAATATCCGCCAGTTTGCGGATGATGTGAAGGAAGCCACCGACGGCGAACTGAACATTACGGTTCACAGCAGCGGCTCGCTAATCAAACACGCGGAAATCAAGAATTCGGTTCGCCGGGGACTGGTGCCTATTGGCGAATTGATTATGTCGCGCCTTGCCAACGAAGACCCGCTGTTTGAGGTAGATTCAGTGCCTTACCTTGCCAGTGATTACGATCAAGCCTGGAAGCTTTGGCAGGCGTCGAAAGACGTGCTCGCCAAACGTTTAGAGAAACAGCGCCTGAAGCTGCTCTTCTCAGTGCCCTGGCCGCCCCAGGGTATCTACACGCAGTTTGAAGTAAAAACCGGTGACGAGCTAAAAGGCGTAAAAATGCGCGCCTACAACAAATCCAGCGAACAACTCGCGGACCTGCTCGGCGCTATACCAACACAGGTTGAAGTGCCCGATATACCGACTGCCTTCGGCACAGGCCGCGTTGATGCGATGATCACCTCGCCTTCTACTGGCGCAAACACCCGGGCCTGGGACTACCTGACCCACTTCAATCATGCCCAGTTGTGGCTGCCGAAAAATATGGTTGTTATTAACATAAAGGCCTTCGACAGATTACCTGAAGATGTCCAAAAAGCTGTCGAAGACGCCGCTGAAGTTGCTGAAAAGCGCGGCTGGGACGCCAGTAAAGCGGAAACGGAAGCTAAGATAAAGATCATGGAAGACAACGGCATTGAGGTATCTGAACCCTCACCAGAACTGGTCAAACACCTACAGAAAATAGGCAAAACGATGACACAGGAATGGCTCGACCGCGCCGGTGAAGATGGTCAGGCTTTGCTTGATGCGTACCACAACGAATAACAACCACGCTGTCACACGCGAACGATAAAAAGAGAGCAGACAGATGCGCCGAGCACTTGATGCATTTTACAGGCTGGGCGGCGCGCTTTCTGCGCTGTGTCTTACCCTTATAATGGTATTAATCGTGGCCCAAGTGCTGGGCCGCGTACTGGATAAGCTACTGGGGTGGGTAGGTCTCAATGCGCTCGGCCTGAACATCCCTGGGCTTGCGGAACTGGCGTCCTTCCTTCTACTTGGCGCAACGTTTTTCGGCCTTGCCTATACGTTCTGGCAAGGCGGTCATATCCGCGTCACCCTTGTGCTTCAGTACTTACCCAAATCGGCCCACCGTGTTGTTGATATGGCGGTCACCCTGGTTGCAGCGGCCATCACCGGCTTTGCCACATGGCATAGCGCACGCTTGGCATGGGATAGCTACGATTATGGCGACCTTTCCATTGGCATGGTGCCTGTTCCACTCTGGATTCCCCAGCTAGTCATGACTCTGGGCCTGCTTTGGCTGTTAATCGCCTTGCTGGATGCACTGTTTTCACTCGCGACCGGCCGCATTCTCCAGCTTACAAACGAAGCATCTCAGGAGTAAGCACATGGAAATGATCTGGATAAGTGTGCTGTTACTCTGTCTACTATTGGCGGTTCTAGGTGCCGGGTTGTGGGTTGCATTTTCATTGACCGCCATCGGCTGTGTGTCGCTGTACTTCTTCAGTGGTATTCCGGTAGGAGACAGCCTGTCGACCGCATTTTACAGCGCAAGTGTGTCTTGGGATTTGGCGGCGCTGCCCATGTTTATCTGGATGGGCGAAGTGCTGTTCCGTTCACGCCTGTCAGAAGAGATGTTCCGCGGCATTTCACCCTGGGTTGGCAAGGTGCCTGGGCGACTTCTGCATACCAACATTTTAGGCTGCGGCATCTTTGCGGCGATATCCGGATCTTCTGCTGCAACAGCAGCAACCATTGGCAAGATGTCGATCCCGGAACTCACCAAACGCGGCTACAACAAGAACCAAATTCTTGGAACACTGGCCGGTTCTGCCACGCTAGGGCTGCTGATCCCGCCATCCATTATTCTAATCGTGTACGGCGTAGCAACCGAACAATCCATCGCGCGATTGTTTGTTGCCGGCATTCTGCCCGGGTTGTTATTGATGTCGCTGTTTGCCGGCTACGTGATGATTTGGTCAGTGCTGAACCCCTCTGGCGTGCCCGAAGGCGAGGCCGAATCATTCTCGTTCACAGCAAAAATCCAACGCAGCCGCCCTCTTATTCCAGTGATGCTGTTAATAGTTGGGGTGATCGGCTCTATTTACGCTGGCCTGGCATCCCCCACTGAATCCGCAGCTATTGGTGTGGCCCTGGCGCATTTGCTGTCGTGGAAAAGCGGTTCAATGAGCCGACAAACTTTTGTAGCCGGGTTGATGGGCACGGTAAGAACGTCTTCGATGATTGCGTTCATCCTGGTGGGGGCTCACTTTTTAACGAATGCCATGGGCTTTACCGGCCTTCCCCGTGAACTGGCGTCCTGGATCAGCACCTTAGGTTTGTCGCCGTACATGCTGCTGGTGGCACTTACGTTGTTCTTTATACTTTTGGGCTGTTTTTTGGATGGCATTTCCGTGGTGGTTCTGACCACATCGGTAATTCTGCCAATGGTTCAGGCCGCCGGTATTGATCCGCTGTGGTTTGGTATTTACCTGGTGATCGTCGTGGAGATGAGCCAGATTACGCCACCCGTTGGGTTCAATCTCTTTGTAATTCAGGGCCTGACTGGGGAGAACATTCTGCGTATTGCGTGGGCCGCGCTACCCTACTTCCTGTTGATTCTAAGCGGCGTGATACTGATCACGGCGTTTCCCGAAATCGTCACGTATCTGCCCAGCAAAATGGGGCGATAGTCACGCATTAAAGTGGCCCTTTAAAGAAGCATCTGTTAATTAACGAGTACTCGTTTCACTATGAACAAAAACAATGATCCCAAGCGCAATACTAATCAAGACACCACGCCTCAAAGCAAGGTAGGGCCGATTGTGTCGTCGGCGCACCTGGCTTCTGGCAGCGCAATGGAGCTATCGGAACTGGAGTTCGGGCTAATCGTTGCCGGCAACGCGTTTAATCGCTGGATGGTGCGCTGTATGGATGCAGCTGGCCTGCCTGAACTCAGCCCCCTGGATGTACTGGTGCTGCATAGTGTGAACCACCGCAATCGTGCCAAAAAAACCGCAGATATTTGCTTGGTGCTGAATGTAGAAGACAGCCATACGGTTACCTACGCCCTCAAAAAGCTTTTGAAGCACGGGGTGGTGGTGTCGGAAAAACGCGGCAAGGAAACCTATTACTCGGCCACGGAAGAAGGCATGGCGGTTTGCCAACGTTACCGGGAAATTCGCGAGGAGTGCCTGGTGGACTCACTACGGAGCCTGGGGTTCTCAGGCGCCGACACAGGCGCTGTTGCCGGCTTCCTGAGAGGAATATCCGGGCTCTACGACCAAGCGGCGCGCTCTGCTGCGTCACTGTAAGGCGTTTCGCCCGGAGCAGATCAGGCAATATCTGCCACGACACGTACTTTTACCGGTAAGCCCTGCCGAATGGCGGCGCCACTAACGTTCTCAAGCCAAGTGGCTGTGCCGTCTTTACGGGTGGGGTCCGAAAAGCCCAAATCGTTGATGTTCACGCCGGCAGACAAGTACGGATTGCCTGCACGCTCCTTGCCATCAATGATGTGACTGGCGGCACCCAACTCACGGTGGCCATAGCCGTGCTCGATGCCAAGCGCACCCTCGTGCACGTTGTCGCCTACCAGCGCCAGAGCCAGCACCTTGCCCCCCGGGCTTTCAATGCTGATGGTATCGCCATGGCTCACCCCGAACTTTTTGGCGTCGTTATGATGCAAGAGTACTGGGTTGTACGGCTTGATCATGCGCAGCCGCTCAAGGCCGATGGCGTAAGAGTTCATCAGGTTCGATTTGAAAGAGAATGCCAGCAGCGGCCATTCTTCTTCCGAGTAGTGCTCCCTCAACAGTGAGCCGTCCCAGAATCGAGGCGCATGATGAGTGGGCGTACCCACATGGCGCTTGCCACTGTAGCTATCGATGGTGGTGCCCACCTGCTCGTTATAGACACACAATGGACGCGTCCAGGTGTGGCCAAGTTTTTCGCCATCATAAGCCTTTTCCATAGTTTCGAACCGGCCACCACGGGAGTATAGATGCGCAACCGGGCCGGCTTCCTCTGCACTCACCGTGCTTTTGATCCGGTCCATCAATGGCTCAATGCCACTGGCAGTGATGTCTTCTTCTGTTGCATCCGCCAGCGGCTTGCTTGCCATAGCAATATTTGCGGCCGCCCGAAGGTAGAAGTCTTCTGCACGATTCAAGCCATGCATTTTGCCATCGGCACCTTTAATGACGTTGTCACCAAAGCCTGGCAGTTCGAGGCGTTTGCCCAATTCGATAAAGAAACTGTCCATACTCACCGGTTCACCAGCAGCGGTTTTTGCCTGACGCGGCTCCACAACTGGCCAGCAGGCGGTGGTCATTTTGGTAAGCGTGCCACTCCAGGCGCCAGTAAAGCCCCAGACTTCATACATCACAGAGTCGGGCACAATGTAGTCGGCAAACCGGTTGGTTTCGTTAATAAAACCATCTACCGCTACATACAGACCAATATTTTGCGGGTCCTTCAGCTTGTCTTCAAACAAGGCACTTAAACCAGCCTGACCATACATCGGGTTCGCCATCACCCCGATCATTGCCTTGATTTTGTATGGGTATCCGTCAAGACCGGAGAGCAAGTGCTCAGTCAGAATCGGTGGCGCGAGCTTGCGCCAAGGCGCGGAGGCCGGGTATGGCGATTCTCCGGCGGCAACATGACGCTTGTACTCACTGGTTTTCTCATACGGGAATTTGGAGCGCGAGAGAAACACACCTTTGGGGCCGATTTTCCCCGGGAAGTTGGCAAGGTCGTAACGCGGACCTGCGCCCATACCGTTGAACTTGCCACCGCCTTTAGCAACACCGCCCTTATGGTTGAAACTGCCAGCCAGCAAGTTGAGCATATTGATGCCATACGCAGCATAAAAGCCCGCACCTGACATCATTCCACCATGTGTGTCGGCCGCAGCTTTGCGACCAAAGCTGGTGAAACGTTTTGCCAGCTTGCGAATAACATCGGCATGAATACCGCAAATGTCTGCATATTCTTCGATACTGAATTGCGTCGCTTCTTTGCGCAGTTTGAACAGCGAACTGCGCACGGTTACCAGGCCTTCGCCGGTTTCTACTGTGCGCTCAATAAAAAGCTGAGCACGTTTGGCGGCTTCTGCGCTGACTAACTGTCCTTCACTGTTAACCACTACCGGGTGATCCTCATCGGCTCCGGCTTCCGCCTGGCCAATATCACTCAAGCGCAGGAAATGACCGGCACGAGGATGGTTGTCGTCCTCAATAACCAGGTGCGTGGCGTTGGAATGGCCGGCTTCCCCGGCGCTTTCAGCCGCCAGATTACCCGGCAACCCAAGAAAATCTTTGGCGTAGGCTTCGTTCACCAGCATCCATCGAATCAACGCCATCGCAAGCGCAGTGTCTGTACCCGGCAAAATGGAGATCCAGCGGTTACGATCACCAGCAGAGTGTGAGGCTGCAGCGGTCAGTGCCGGGTCAACCAGCACATACTCCATGTCACCAGTGGTACGCGCCTGTGCCAACATACGCCCCCCTCGTTTGAAGGGGTTGCCCGCTTGACTGGGTGCGGTGCCAATAAACAATGCAAACTTCACGTTGGCGTAGTCTGGCTTCACGTGGGCGAATTTGCCCATATCATTCATCAACGCGCCGGACCCCATACGGAAGGCCAAGCCACAATAAGCGCCGTGGTGCCCATAGTTACGGGTGCCAAAAGCGTTAAAAGCAAAACGCTTGAGCAGCGCGGAGCGGCCGTAATCGGTTGCCTCCATCATCAGCAACTGGTTGGCTTTGGGCCCATATTCCGGGTTGTCCGGGTCCAGCGGTGTTTTTACATCGCGAATAGAACGCAAACCTTCAACCTGCCCTTCACCAAACAAATCGCCACCAGCAACAATTTCGTCCAGCAGCTGCTCAAAGGGAACGCTCTCCCATTGATTACTACCGCGAGGCCCTGTCCGCTTCAGGCAATTGGTCACACGCTGATCACTTGTTAACTGAGCCATAGCCGCATTACCACGGGCACAAGCTGTAGATCGGTTCAGCTGGCCCTGGTCTTTGAAACTACTCATACGCTGAAAGGCTTCCAGCACTGGCGTGTTCTCATCCAGATGCTCATCAGCAGACAACGGGTGGTATGGGTTACCCGATACCCGCAGCACTTTGTCTTCATTTTTATCAATCCGTACACGCACACCGCATTTGGTGGTGCAGCCATAGCAAACTGTAAACGCAATACGTTGATCCGGGTTGAGCGCCACTTCGCCAGTTTGCGGGTTAACCGTGTATTCTGGCGCTAAGCTGTTGCCGTGCAGCCTGTCTGCAGTGGCTTTGCCGGAGGTTCCATTGACCAGGCCTTTGCCCATTTTTTCCAGCGGGCCGTAGTAGCCAGCTGCGAAGGTTGCAGCACCGCCAGCGGCGGCTGCCCCCTTAAGGAAATTACGACGATTCTTGTCCATTGCTTATACTCCGAAGACGTGAATCAGTGGGTGCTTGCCTGGAGGCCTTTCTTCCAAGGCACCAGAATGTCGATAATCAGCAGCGCGGCCAGCCAGAGCCCGAAGGTTCCGATAATGCCCAGCAACCCGCTGGAGCCGGCTTCAATAGCGTAGTGGTAATACCCAGCGGTGTTTTTGGCCACGGTTTGCACTTCCATCAGCACCATCCAGCGGAAGGTCCAGCCGATGTGTACCGCCAGCAGGCCTGCAATCCAGGAGCGGCCCAGCCAGCTTGGTCGCCGCAACATAACGATGGCGCAAAGCGCAAGCGCAATACCCACGAGCAGTCCGTAAATGGCTACGGCACGCCACTCGGGGTTTCGCTGAAGCGATGCAAACGCCGCTTCAACCGACGGGCTAAAGCCGGTAATACCTTCAGAAATCCAAAGGGCTGCAACCAGCGCCGCCAGAATCATGGTTACAAAGATAACCTTCAGGCCTTGCTCGTTAACTTCTTCATCGTTGCCTGTCATCAGGCGGTTGATCAGAATCACCAGCCCAGAAGCCGCAACCAGGCCAGTCAGTACGAACATAACGGGTAGCCAATGGGTGTCCCAGAGTGGGCGGGCTTTCACAATGGCCACTTCTGCGCCGGTATAAACCATGATGCCAAACGAAAACAGCAGCGCTCCCAGGCCGGCCACCACCAGCATCCAGCGGGGTGCGTGCCATTGCCCCAGGCTGATCCAGCCAGACAGCTTCGCTATCCAGCCCTCTCCCTGTGCCTGTTCTTGCATGGCTGGGCGCCAGGCTAACCAGGCGTAGGCTACTACCAGCATCAGATACACAGGTAGCATCAAGCTACCGATAGACATCCACGACCAGGGCGTGAGATTGGCGTAGAAGTGCCAGAACCGCAGTGGCTGGTGTAAGTCCGCCAGCAAGGCCACCGGCCCTACCAGTGTGCAGCTCACGGTGACCAGCAGCGCGACTTTCGCCAGGGACTCATAATTCTTTTTACCAAACAGCAGCCCCGGCACGGTCAAGAGCAATGCGGAGTAGGAGACGGCAATCAGGAAAAAATACTGTACCGCCCATGGATACCAGGCAATTCCGTAGCGAGGTGCAAGAACCTCAATGACCGAATTCATAGCCAATCTCCTCACCTTGTTGATCCCGTACATCCCAGATAGCGGGTTTGGCATCTGGCCGTGACACGAAGCGTTCATCCATACCCAGATAAAACACGTGCGGGGATGTTCCCATTTCCGGTTTGAGCACCATCAATTCGTTGTAGTGCTCTTTCATCATGCGGCTGATCTGGCTGTCCGGATCGCGGATATCGCCAATAATCCGGGCACCTCCCACGCAGGACTCCACACACGCCGGCAGCAAGCCAACATCCAGACGATGCGCGCAGAATGTGCACTTGTCGGCTGTTTGAGTGTGTTCGTTAATAAACCGCGCATCGTACGGGCAGGCCTGCACGCAGTAGGCGCAGCCAACACAGGCTTCGTTATCCACCACCACAATGCCATCCTGGCGCTGGAACGTAGCCTGTACCGGGCACACGGGCACGCAAGGCGGGTTTTCGCAGTGGTTGCACAAGCGCGGCAGCATGAACGTGGCAACATCGCCGGTCTCCTCATGCTCAACCTCGTACTGGGACACAATGGTACGGAAACTGCCCAAAGGGGCTTCGTTCTCGATATGACAGGAGACTGTGCAAGCCTGACAGCCAATGCAGGCTCTCAAGTCGATCAGCATGGCATAGCGTTTATCCGGGTCACCTTCCCTGCGTGGCGGTTGGTCGTTAATACCTGCAGACGCGATGCTGCTTAGCGGAACCAGAGCGGCCCCAGCTGTCAGTTTGGCAATCTGCCCTAGAAGAGCGCGGCGGATCTTATCCATGGTTAATACATCCAATTGCACTGGAGGTTAATTAATGAGGTAACTAACAAAAGTCTATCAGGGAGGTTTTTGTGAAACTTGACAGTGGTCAATTGGATGACGATAGGTGGTAGGGGTATTCCCGCATTTTGGGGAGAAAGGGATAAAGGCACGAGCACAAAGCAAAACGCCTCAGGCTGTGAGGTTCACAAACTGAGGCGCTTTGGTTTTAATATGGCGCGGCTGGGAGGATTCGAACCTCCGACCGCTCGGTTCGTAGCCGAGTACTCTATCCAGCTGAGCTACAGCCGCCAATCGATTATCCCCACATATGGCGTTTTTCCTTATGGGAGGATTATTCGGGCCTTTGGCCCTTACCCTTTCGGGGCCGCCGTCGCTTCGCTCTGGCGTTCCTCAGCACACTTTGTGTGCTTCGGTCGAACCTCTTTCGGTTCAAATCCTGTCTGACTTATGTGACTGACTCTAACGCCGGGTTCACATGACATCCGTTTATAAAAGTGGCGCGGCTGGGAGGATTCGAACCTCCGACCGCTCGGTTCGTAGCCGAGTACTCTATCCAGCTGAGCTACAGCCGCGCATTGATCACTTAATATTGGTTGCTTGCTACTTCAACCTGTTCTGCCTTTCTTATTAAAAAGAAATGGCGGAGAGGGAGGGATTCGAACCCTCGGTACGCTTACGCGTACGGTTCCTTAGCAGGGAACTGGTTTCAGCCACTCACCCACCTCTCCTTGAGAACGGGGCGTATACTACCACAATGTTTCGGTTTTCATAGGGGTAAGACGATTTTTTTAATAGTCGTTTCACGCACGCATAAAAAAACCGCCCGGGTTTCCCCTGAACGGCCTTTTATTCTCGGCTCAGCTATTGCCGGGCTCGGGCTCATCCACATTTTTTTCGGACTGAATGCGCTGGTAAATCTCTTCTCTGTGAACGGCAACTTCTTTAGGCGCATTCACGCCAATCCGCACCTGATTTCCCTTTACTCCTAAAACGGTGACTGTAATTTCATCACCGACCATCAACGTTTCGCCAACACGGCGAGTTAGAATCAACATATTCCTTACTCCCTATCCAGAGCTACCTGTTCCGACAAGTAATGGTTTGATTAGTTTCCATCTTTATAATGAGATCACTGGCCAACCAAAACCCGCATATTCCCTTATACGATCCTATGCAGATACAAGGTCAGAAAATAAATCTCTTTTTTTGACTGCCTTTCAACAAGGCACGCTGGCATCCAAGTTATAGCGTTTCTTCTACCGCAGGCTTGTCGAGCTCAAACACACTGTGCAGGGCGCGAACCGCAAGCTCAAGATATTTCTCATCAATAACGACAGAAATCTTGATTTCTGATGTGGCAATCATTTGTATATTAATACCTTCAGCCGAGAGCGCTTCAAACATCTTAGTCGCCACCCCGGCGTGAGAACGCATACCAACACCGACAATACTAACCTTGGCAATCTTGGTGTCGCCACTAACGCCCCTGGCTCCCAACTCATCAGACACTCGCTGGAGCACTTCCTGGGCGCGCTTAAAATCGGTGCGGTGAACAGTGAAGGTAAACGCTGTTCGGTTATCCTCGCCAACGTTTTGGACAATCATGTCCACACCAATATTGGCATCACTTACCGGCTTCAGAATCCGTAATGCACTGCCAGGGGTGTCGGGCACCCCGGAGATCGTAACTTTGGCTTCATCGCGATTAAAAGCGATGCCGGAGACAACCGGTTGTTCCATGGCGACATTATCCTCAGTGGTTATAAGAGTACCCTCACCTTCCTGAAAGCTGGAGAGAACCCTTAACGGAACACTATATTTTCCTGCAAATTCTACGGCACGAATCTGGAGCACTTTGGAACCCAGGCTCGCCATTTCCATCATTTCTTCAAATGTAATCCGCTCCAGACGACGGGCACTGTCCACCACTCTCGGGTCTGTAGTGTAAACGCCGTCTACATCAGTATAAATCTGACACTCATCTGCCTTAAGCGTAGCTGCCAGAGCGACCGCCGTGGTATCAGACCCGCCCCGGCCCAGCGTCGTAATATTGCCATTTTCATCAACGCCTTGGAATCCGGCAACCACCACAACGCGACCCGCATTCAGATCCGCACGCATGCGCTGCCCGTCGATATGTTTGATACGCGCTTTGGAATGCATGTTATCGGTGAGTATGCGCACTTGCGAGCCAGTGTAAGAGCGAGCCTCGCAACCTCGTTTCTGCAAGGCCATAGACAGAAGAGACATGGTTACCTGTTCTCCGGTAGAGACCAAAACGTCCATCTCACGGGGAACAGGCTCCTCCATGATATTGCCGGCCAGCCCAATTAACCGATTGGTTTCGCCGCTCATGGCAGAAACGACCACCACCACATCATGGCCTGCATCGCGGAAGCCACACACTTTCTCAGCTACTGCTTCTATGCGCTCGGTTGTACCTACCGAGGTGCCACCAAATTTCTGAACAAACAGAGCCATTGTCTTTCCAGTATCCGAATCAGGGACCCATGGCAAAGCGGAACGCTTTGCCCGTCATAAAAAAACGGCAGGAATTATAAACCCCGGCCACTATAGAAAAACAGTTGCTTAGACAATATTTTTCTCGACCCACTCGGGCACGCCAGCCAGCGCACCAGCAAGCTTTGAAGGGTCGTTTCCACCACCCTGAGCCATGTCGGGACGCCCGCCGCCTTTGCCGTCAACCAAAGAAGCCAAATGCTTCATCAGATCCCCTGCTTTGATGCGACCTGTGACAGATTTGCTCACCCCCGCGACAAGGGTTACTTTTCCGGCCTCAACACTGGCCAGAACAACCACACCCTCACCCAACTTGTTTTTGAGCTGATCAGTCGTTTCCATAAGTGTCTTGCGATCTGCACCCTCAAGCGCAGACGCAACGACCTTCAGGCCGGCTATCTCTACCGCAGAGTCTGCCAGGTCGTTCCCGGCAGAGCTGGCCAATTTTGCCTTCAAGGCGTCAACATCCTTCTCAAGCTGCCGATTGCGTTCAACGGTTTGCTGCACTTTATCAACAATCGTTTCCCGGCTGCCTTTTACCAAGCGGGCGGCTTCACGCAAAGTACGCTCAGTTTCATCTACCCACTCAAGCGCCCCCAAACCAGTCACGGCTTCGATGCGGCGAACGCCAGAAGAAATACCCGTTTCTGAGGTGACTCGAAGCAGCCCGATATCACCGGTGCGCGCCACGTGAGTGCCGCCGCACAGCTCCACAGAGTAGCTGTCTGTGCCCATGCTTAATACACGAACAACATCGCCGTATTTTTCACCGAACAAAGCGACTGCGCCTTTTTCCTGGGCTTGCTCCATATCTGTGATGTCGGTTTGCACCGCAGTGTTATCAAGAATCTGCTCGTTCACCTGGCGCTCAATCTCTTTCAGCTGTTCTGGTGTCACAGCCTCAAAGTGAGAGAAATCGAAGCGTAGCTTATCGGGATCTACAAGCGACCCCTTCTGAGCAACATGCTCACCCAAAACCTTGCGCAACGCTGCATGTAACAGGTGGGTGGCGGAATGGTTGCAGCGGGTTTTGTCACGGCGCCCGTGGTCAATGCGCGCATCCACTTCTAAACCGGGAAAAAGCTCACCCTCAATAAGAGTGCCTACATGCAAATGGTTGTCCCCATCCTTACGGGTATCCGTTACCTTAAAACGACCACCGCTCCACGTCAGTAACCCGGTATCGCCAACCTGACCACCAGATTCGGCATAAAACGGAGTGCGTTCCAGCACCACAATCGCTTCATCGCCAGCTTCAGCCGTTTTCTGTTCGCCGTTCACCACCACAGCACGGATGCGCTCATGACCATCCACCTGATCGTAACCGGTGAATTCGGTCTTGCCCTCAATACCCAGGCTGGCGGCATTGTAATCTATTCCGAATTTGCTGGCCGCCCTGGCCCGCTCACGCTGGGCTTCCATGGCTTGTTCGTAGCCTTCATAATCCAGCGTCAAGCCACGCTCACGGGCAATATCGTTGGTGAGGTCTACAGGGAAACCGTAGGTGTCGTACAAGGTAAAAATGGTGTTCCCTGGAATAATCTCGCCTTTCAGTTCAGCAATATCTTGCTCGAGGAGACGCAGGCCTTTATCCAGAGTTTTTACAAACTGCTCTTCTTCTTGCAGTAACACTCGCTCGATCTGCTTACGACTGCTGACCAGTTGCGGAAAAGCGTCTCCCATCAATTCAACCAAAGCACCGGTTAATTTATAGAAAAACGGACCGGTAGCGCCCAGCTTATTACCGTGGCGAGCGGCACGGCGAATGATGCGACGCAGCACAAAACCACGACCTTCGTTAGACGGCATTACACCATCCGAAATCAGGAACGCGCAGGAGCGAATGTGATCTGCAACCACCCTCAGGCTGGCTTCCGTGGTTTTAGCACCGCCAAGCACCTCGGAGGCCGCTTTTAGCAGATCGTCAAAGAGGTCAATTTCATAGTTGCTATGCACTCCTTGCATAACGGCTGTAACCCGCTCCAAGCCCATACCTGTATCCACGGAAGGCTTTGGCAGGTTGAGCATCTCACCATCGGCAGTGCGGTTGTACTGCATGAAAACCACGTTCCAGATCTCAATGTAGCGATCGCCGTCTTCTTCCGGGCTTCCAGGAGGGCCGCCGGCTACATCCGGACCATGGTCGTAAAAAATTTCGGAGCATGGGCCACAAGGGCCGGTATCACCCATCTGCCAGAAGTTATCTGAGGCATAGCGAGCACCGCCGTTGTCTCCGATACGGATAATACGCTCCGCCGGCACCCCTACCTCTTTATTCCAGATGTCGTAGGCTTCGTCGTCGTCTGCGTAAACGGTTACCCACAGTTTTTCAGAGGGTAGGTTCAACCACTGTTCGCTCGTTAAGAAGGTCCACGCATAGTTGATCGCTTCACGCTTGAAATAGTCACCAAAGCTGAAATTGCCAAGCATTTCGAAGAACGTATGATGGCGCGCTGTGTAGCCCACGTTCTCCAAATCGTTATGCTTGCCGCCGGCTCGGACACATTTTTGGGTGGTGGTTGCGCGGCTGTAATCGCGCAGCTCGCGGCCAAGAAACACGTCCTTGAACTGGTTCATTCCCGCATTGGTAAACAGCAGTGTCGGATCATCCGCTGGCACCAGCGAGCTGCTTGAAACAATGGAGTGGCCTTGCTGTTTAAAATAATCAAGAAATGCCTGTCGCAACTCTGCGGTTTTCATAGCCCTTTGATACCTTTCCATAAATCCCGCCGAAACCGGCCAGATTCGCGATTGAATACGAATACTTACATGCGTGTGCAAATCCGCTATTCTAGCACACGCCGAGTACATGAAAAACGTGAAACATCACAGGAGACACCATGCCCCGTCGCTTCCACGCCGCTGACGAACTGCTTCCCCCAGCGACGTTTCTTAAACGATCCCTCGCTATTGTTTACGACGGCCTGATCAGCATTGCCGTGCTTCTGGTTACCACCGGTATTTACACCATGATAACCGGCTGGGCAAACGGCTGGGTCACCAGTTGGGATGCACCTCTACAAAAGGCTGATTCGGGCCAGATCTCCGGGGACCCCGGCCTGACATTTGTGTTATTTCTGGTGATGTACCTGTTTTTTGCCTACTTCTGGACGCGCCTTGGGCAAACACTTGGCATGCAGGTATGGCGCATACGCATAGAAAACCTGAACGGCACCTCTGTAAGTTGGAGCCAGGCGCTTCGCCGTTACGTAACCGCAGCCGGCGTGCTGTTCCTGGCTTTACTAGCCGGCTACTACCTCGGCGCTGCAACGCTCTTCCTTTCGGCTCCGGCCATGCTCGCGCTGTTCTTCCCGATAAACGGGTTGTCCGTTACCGACAGGTTGTCAGAAAGTGTGGTTGTCAGCCTGGCTAAAAAACCAAAAACGGACTGAATCCGCGTGTCGGGCCGCTAACCGGCTCGACGCATTAGCACAACACCAAACACCGCATTCACCGCAATCGGCACGAGAACCGCAAGCACGGGGTTAAATCCGTAAACCAGGCTCATCGGGCCCAACAAATCCTGCATGTATTTGAACAGCAACCCCACAAGCAGGCCGGTAAACACCCGAAAGCCCATGGTAACCGAGCGCAACGGCCCAAAGATAAAGGAAATCGCCACCAACGCCATTACCCCGGTGCCCAGCGGCATCAGAGCTTTCTTCCAGAACGCCAACCAATAGGGAGAGGCGCTCAGTTCCTGCTCTCCCAGATAGCTGGCGTAGGTATACAGACCGGTCATAGAAAGGTTTTCTGGCTTCACAATCAACACGCTCAACACGCTCGGCGACAGGCCGGTGTCCCAGCGCAGAGACTTGTGCTCTTCGCGGCTGGTAGAGTCGCCTTCCAGGCGCGTAGTTGTGGTGTTTTCCAACAACCAGTAATCGCCCTGATAGATAGCCCGCTCTGCGAAACTGGCGGCTTTCAACTGACGCTGATCGTTGAAACGAAACATGGAAATGCCATGCAGTACGCCGTTAGGCTGCACCGCATTGAGATGCATAAACACATTCCCTTCGCGGTGCCATACCCCATGCGCTGCTGCAACATTCTGGCCAGCGCCTAGAGCAACCGCTTTATAACTTTGAGCTGTGCGCTCGGCGGGAGGCGCCATATATTCACCAATAAGAACGCCCGCCAAAACAATCACCAACGCCGGCTTCATGGCAGACCAGACCACCCGTTTGAGAGAAACCCCGGCCGCGCGAATAACCGTAAGCTCAGAGGCACTAGCCATAGTGCCTAACCCAACCAGGCAACCCATAAAAGCACCCAGCGGCAGGTAATCGTATATCCGGCGCGGCAACGTGAGGGCCACATACCAGAGCGCGTCCAGGATTTGGTAATTGTTTCGTGTGTCGTCCAGCTCAGCCACGAAGGCAAAAATAAGATCCAGCGACAACACCACAATCATCACCAGGAGCATGGCTCCGCCAACATTGCGCATTACATAGTGATCAATTTTACGCATGGGCGGCCCCTTCACGCACCACTTTGCGCCTGTAAAGCCAGGCGGGGCCAAAATGCAGCCACAAGCCGAGTGCAAGAAAGATTGCATGCACCCAAAGCATACCCAGCCACTCGGGTACCTTGCCGTCTGACATGGCATCTCGGGCAACGATTAGCAAACCAAGGTAAGCAACATAAACAAGCATGGCGGGCAACAGGTGGAAAAACCGGCCTTGCCGGGGATTCACGCGACTGAGCCGAACCGCCAGCAAGGTTACAATCGGTACAATCAGCGGCAACGAAAATCGCCAGTGCAACAACGCCCTGTCTCTGGGATCGTCTGAACGCATAAGCTGGCCTGTGGTCACGCCCTCATCCAGCTCCACATCCCCACTGCTACCGCCACGAATTTTCAGGCCATAGGCTTCAAAACCGGTAATTTGGTAATCCAGCTTGCCAGGCATTCCATCAAATCGGGCACCGTTTTCCAAAACAAGAAACCTGCTGCCCGTTTCCTCATCAATTATCTGTGACCCCGAATCAGCGGCAATAACACTGACCCCCTCCCCATCACGGCCGTATTCCGCAATAAATACACCTTTCAGGCGACGTTTATCGTCACTAAGGGCCTCGGTGTAGGTAACGCGCCCGCCGGATGAAAGCTTCTGAAACCGCCCCGGAGCGAGCAGATCGAACTCCGTTGCTTTCGACTGTTCGGCAAAGATTTTCTCAACCTGTCCCATTCCCCAGGGAGACACAAACAGGCTCATGCTTCCTACCACCAGCATCACAACAAGACTGCCCAACAGAGTTTTTGCAAGCAGCTGACGATCACTCACGCCACAGGCGTAAAGCACGGTCATCTCGCTTTCCAGATACATTCGGCCGTAGGCGAGCAAAATGCCAATAAACAGTCCTAACGGAAGAATCAGCTCAAGAAACCCGGGAAATCGATAGGCCATAATTTCAAACAACACGCCCGGCGCAATCTTGCCCTCAGCGGCGCCAGCCAGATATTTGATAAAACGCCCACTCATAAACACCAGCAGAAGAATGCCCGAAACGGCAACCATGCTGACCATAATCTGACGTATGAGATAGCGAAAAATAATGTGCAAAACGGTTTCTCTGCCCGTGTAAATCGGAACATGGAGGAATAGGAAAACTGCGCGTATTCTATGTAACCTTGGAACTGAATGACAGTGTCGCCCTTCCCTCAACTTGATAATCTGTCTTCAAGCCCCAATGCTTGGGTAAATCGGAACGAATCATTCTTGCCGCCAGCAACTGCGGCTTTCCCGGACAACTAAAGGAGTTTCCATGAACTTCAGCCTGAACAGCAATGCCATTGCGAGTACCAAAGCCGACTGCCTGGTCGTCGCCCTACCAGAAAAAGGCGACTGGCCAGCCTCCACAACTGAGGCAGACGGCGCGTTAGGCGGACTGATCAGCAAACTCCAGAAGGCTGGCGATGTTACCGGCAAGAGTGCAGAAACAATTCTGGTTCCTCTTAGTGACCAACCTTGGGGCAGACTGCTTATTGTCGGCACCGGAAAAGACGCCGACCGCAACAGTGCAAGCTTCCGCAAAGCCTTGACGGCTGTAATGGGCGCACTCAAAGATGGCCCGTCGAAAAGTGTGCTTTTGGCTCTTTCAGACACAACTATAACCGGTGACGAAAGCGTTAACTCTGAGCTGGCAAAACTTAGCCTGATTGGCCGCACACTGGAAGACCAACTCTACCTCTTCAACGATTTCAAAAGCGAAAAGCCGACCGCACGCACACTCAACAAGGTATTGGTTTCGGCCTCTGATACTGGCAAAACCCAGAAAGAAGCCTTCAATTTGGGCTTGGCTACCGGCCGCGGCATGAACTTTACCCGCGATCTGGGCAACACGCCGCCTAACGTTTGCCACCCGGCATGGCTTGCCGAACAAGCCACCAAGCTTGCAGCCGACCACGAGTGCATCAAAACCGAAATCCTTGATGAAAAGCAGATGAAAAAGCTGGGCATGAACTCCCTGCTGGCCGTGGGCCAGGGCAGCACCCAGCCACCACGTTTGATTGTGATGGAATACCGCGGCGGCAACGCAAAAGACAAGCCCCACGTACTGGTTGGCAAAGGCATTACCTTCGACAGCGGTGGCATCAGCTTGAAGCCAGGCGCCGGCATGGATGAGATGAAATACGACATGGGCGGTTCTGCCGCCGTATTCGGCGCTATGCAGGTACTTGCGGAAACCCGGCCACAAATTAACGTAGTTGCCGTGATCGCCGCCGCTGAAAACATGCCAGACGGCCACGCAACACGTCCGGGCGATATAGTCACCACCATGTCGGGCCAAACCGTTGAAATCCTCAACACAGACGCAGAAGGCCGCTTGGTATTGTGCGATGCTCTCACCTACGTGAAGAAGTTTGACCCGGAAGCGGTAATCGACCTGGCCACACTAACCGGCGCCTGCATTGTTGCTCTTGGCCACGAAGCGACCGGCCTACTGGCGAATAACGACGAACTGGCCAACCAACTACTGGCCGCCGGCGATCGCGCCAGCGACAAGGCTTGGCGCCTGCCACTGTGGGATGAATACCAGCCCCTGCTAGACAGCAACTTTGCAGATATGGCCAACATCGGCGGCCGCTCGGCGGGCACCATTACTGCAGCCTGCTTCCTGTCGCGGTTCACCAAAGAATACAACTGGGCACACCTCGATATTGCTGGCACCGCCTGGCACTCCGGCAAAGCCAAAGGCTCCTCCGGCCGCCCGGTTCCCCTGCTGGTAGATTACCTGATGTCCCATGCCGGCAAATAATGGAAACTGATGACAAGTAACCCGGCAACACAAACCGGCAGCCACGCTGCCGGTGCCTCCGGGCAGCAGGAAAAGAACCAGCGTTACTGGTTCCACATCCTGCTGCAGGACACCCCCGCCGCTCGCCACCTACATGCCACCAAGCTTGTAAACAAAGCCTGGCAGCAAGGCGACCGGGTGTGCATCGTATGTGATACCGCGCAACAGGCTGAAGAACTGGATGGTCTAATCTGGAACGTCAGCCCGGATGCGTTCATCCCGCACAGTGTCATTCACGATTCCGCCACACCCTGTACTGACCCAGTTGGCATATTACTATGCCCGCCGGTAGCGGAAGATTGGGACACGGTGATTATTCTCTCGGAGACTCTTCCTGCGAACGCAGACAAGTTTAAACGGCTTGCTCTGGTGGCTCATAACGACCCGGCGATGCTCAATCAGGCGCGGTCGCATTTTAAGCAGCTAAGGGCATTGGGTATCGAGGCAAGCGTTCACGACCAGCGGAAGCGTTGAGCTTGGTGGGCTTCCCGCCAACGGTCTGCCGGCACCTTATCAGTACAAGTTCTTCTGAAACCCGACAAACACATTTCGTATGTTCGCCACAGGCCCAAGCTCCTGAACTGCATCACGAACCGTGTGATACTTCAGCTCAATCAACTGCGGTAACTTATCCGGGTTCAACTCGGTAACACCACGCTGAACATAATGATCCAGCACAAACTCTAAAAACTCGTGCTGGCGATAATCGAACTGGCCATAAATACGTGCCCGGTGGGTATCCACACGCTCAGACCGTGTTATCGGCGACAGGTTGAACGCGACATAGGCCAATACGTCATAAATATCGCTCTTTTCGGCCTCAATCATCTTGCCGATTTCTTGCAACTGCTCAATGCCATAGCCTTTCTCTTCCAGGCCATCCAACAGCTTGATGCGGGTATCTGGCAGGCTCCAAAGTTCGCGCAGCTTGTCTTCATCGGCGAACCATTCCGGTAAATCGCCATGCAGGTGTTGAATAAACTCAGCCGCCGACATGGGTTTGCCATCCGGGCTCCAGAAACTGGTGGCGCTCATGTGCTGGATAGTGCGCTCCTTGCCATCAGCCAGTTTCACCTTAATTTTGCGTTTCTGTTGGCAGGTACAAGGCTGCTGGCCGCATTCGTCGCACGGCTCAGGCGGCTCCTTTTCGCACACGCAAGGGCGCTCGCCGCATTCACTGCAGGGTTTCGGGGGCTCTACTGCACAACTGCAGGGAATCTGGCCGCACTGGCCACAAGGCTCCGGTGCCAGTGGCTCGCCATCCCACTCTGCGTCGTTAAAGTGCTCGTAGGCCTTCACGAAATCGTAAATTGTGAAATAGTCTTTGCCATCAAACAAACGGGTACCGCGCCCGATGATTTGTTTGAACTCGATCATCGAGTTAACCGGGCGCATCAGCACAATATTGCGCACGTTACGGGCATCCACGCCGGTAGACAGCTTTTGCGAGGTGGTCAGAATCGTAGGGATAGCTTTCTCATTATCCTGAAACTGCTTCAGAAAACGCTCGCCTTCCTTGCCATCGTCTGCCGTTACCCGCTCACAGTAATGCGGGTTTTTATTGGTTTTCATCTGGTTGATCAAATCACGCACCGCCAGCGCATGCACTTGCGTGGCACAGAACACGATGGTTTTCTCGCGCTGATCGATCTGATCCATAAATACCCGAACCCGATACTTCTCCCGCGCTTCAATTTCGATCACCCGGTTGAAGTCTGCCTCGGTATAGCGCCGGCCTTCTTCGATCTCACCTTCGATCACCTGGTCGTCGCTGGTGTACACATAATCATCCACCGTGGTGGCAATCTCCCGCACCTTGAAGGGCGTCAGGTAACCGTCGTTAATGCCCTCCTTCAAAGAATAGATGTACACCGGCTCGCCGAAATACGCGTAGGTATCCGCGTTGTGGCCGCGCTTTGGCGTGGCGGTAAGGCCCAACTGAACGGCGGGGCTGAAATACTCCATAATGCCGCGCCAGTTGCTTTCATCGTTGGCACCGCCACGGTGACACTCATCAATGATGATTAAATCGAAAAAGTCTCGCGGGTAGTCGCCAAAGCTGGGTGCGGGGTCGCCGTTTTCATCCCGGCCGGTCATGAACGTTTGGAAGATAGTGAAAAATACACTGCCGTTCTTGGGCACCCGGCCCTTTTTGCGGATAGCCTCGGGATCAATGCGCACCAGTGCATCGGCAGGAAAAGCAGAAAAATCGTTGAAGGCCTGATTGGCGAGAATATTGCGATCTGCCAGAAACAGAATGCGCGGCTGCCGGCCCAGCTCCCCTGTTGCTTGCGCCGCCAGGCTCCAGCGGGCATGAAACAGCTTCCAGGCGATTTGAAAGGCAATGGCTGTTTTGCCGGTGCCGGTTGCCAAGGTTAATAATATGCGTTCATCACCGTTGGCAATGCCTTCCAGGGCTTTAGAAATGGCGTTGTGCTGATAGTATCTGGGCTCCCAAAAACCGCCCTTGTCTTCAAACGGCACGGCCCCAAACCGTTCACGCCAGATATTGCTCTCGGCGAAGGCTTCGGCCCAGAGTTCGTCGGGCGACGGATACCCCGCCACCAAGCCCTCCTCGCCGGTGTGCATGTCTACCCGGTAAATGCCGTCGCCATTGGTGCTGTAGGCAAACCGTGTTTGTAAACGCTCGGCGTAGCGTTTGGCCTGAGCTAACCCTTCCGTTACCGGCAACGCTCGCTTCTTGGCTTCGATAACAGCGAGTTTTTGGCCCTTATACGCAAGCACATAATCGGCAATATCCGCCGGTGCCCTGCGCCCGCCACCTTGCAAGCGGCCCGGCGCGATCACTTCACGCCGCACCCGGCTGGCATCCACCACGCCCCAACCGGCGGCCTTCAGGGCTGGGTCGATTAACTCTGCGCGGGTTTCCGCTTCGTTCAAGGTAGCTTCGCTCACTCGTTCTCTCTTACCAGCCTGTTCACGACGCCCAGTTATGTTGCGTCATTACCAAGTTCGGACATTCGCAATAACTTCGACACGCGCCAGCGGGGACCAAACGGTCTTCACTTGGGAAGCCCGCTCAAAACACGAGCCTTCGCGTCTTCATGGGCAATACCATCGCCGGAGGCTATCTGCTCTTCCGCCTTAAACACTTCTTCCAGTATTATCAAACGTTCCTGCATCTACTCGACCCCTCGACATGCCAACCACCTAAGTACGTTTAAAGTGTACATAAAAGAGCACGATAATTTTAGCATCCGGTGCATGGCCTGGTTATGCAGCATGTAGCGGCTTGATTCGATCCACTTCTTCCTTGACCGACTGAGCAGCAGCCCAAAGATCAATCGATCGCTGCGCATTCAGCCAGAATTCCGGCGAATTACCAAACAAACGGGCAAGCCTGAGCGCCATTTCCGGACTGACAGCACGACGCTCGCGCAGTAATTCATTAACTGACTGGCGAGAAACACCCAGCAATTCAGCCAGCCCCGCAACGGTCAGATTATAGTCTGGCAGAAAATCCTCTCTCAGCATTTCGCCAGGATGAGTCGGTTTGCGCTGCATACCGGCAGTATTAAGAATAGCCATAGTCATCACCTCACTCAGTGGTAATCGCACACTTCAACTTCATACGCATCACCATCGTCAAAATGAAAACAGATACGCCACTGATCATTTATTGAAGTTGCATGCTGCCCCTGCCTGTTTCCCGACAGCGATTGAAGGCGATTGCCAGGCGGCCTTCAACGCCGGATCGATTAGCTCTGCACGGGTTTCCGCTTCATTAAGAGTATGTGCACTCATAAACACCTGACTTACCAATTTTTAGCATTTAAAACCACTAACATGAACGGGAATAATCAAAACACGATCAAGAAATCGGCCCGCAGAAAATTTCATTAAGCCGCTGATTGTAATGGCTTTACAAATCTTTTGACTCAGCAAAAACCTACAGAATCAAAACCCGATCAAGAAATCATGCCCACCAGGGTAAATACCCAGCTCGGGGGTGCTCAACATCCGCCACCCGGATCAGGCTTGACCCAAGCGCCTTTCGAATGACCCCAGATGCTTGAGAGGCATTGCGAGGATCAATACCAAATCGCTCGCAAAGACTGGCGTTCCTCATGCGATCACCACTTAGGAATTTTAGAACAGCATGATGATAGCAAGCCCGGGTACGCTCATCCGGTGTCATTTGAGCAAAGGTTCTCGGGCCATACAGTACTGCTTGCATGGCATGCCCTTCTTCCCGGAAAAGCGGGGGCGGCAACTGGAATAATTCAACAGACGCGATGACTTTGTCCAACCCGCTTCCCTGTTCCTCGCACATTCCCATTCTGCGCATCAACGCAGCCAAAGCCTCATTTCTGGACCGAGGCGGCAAATCAATCATCCGATCAGCCGGAATAAGCGGTTTTCCGGGATTGGTGATCTCCATGCGGTCTTCAAAGACCTCAACTTGAGGCCCTGCTCCAGTGATCGTCATATCCTGGTGGATAAGGGCATTCGCAATGAGCTCTCGAACCGCAATAGTGGGAAATAATGGTTCTTCGGCACGCAAAGCCACGTCAATATGTTCATTCTTGGGAAGAATCCCATTAATGAATTCGATAAGTCCCTCGAAACCCACCGCATAGCCTTTCTTACCCTCAACTCGATGGCTTACCGTTGCTGCCCGATTCTTCCCGGCATAAGAAATAAACCGAACTGATTTTCGCGCTAAGGCGCTGTCGAACTGGCCTAGATCGAAAGCAAAGAGGATGGCGCCCAGGTTGGTGATATTCCAATGATTGCCAACGTCTTTATAAATCAGACGTTCTGCTTGAAGCTTGTCGAAAATACCTTGACGGTTGTCTGGTAGCGGCTGCCTCGTCAATTTGAAATAACTGCTGTAATCCAGCAAGTCGAGAACGTCATCCCCGCTGACATACTGCTTGGCCGAAGCATGTTCCCAAGTATAGGGGCGTAAATTTTCGATCAGCTGATGATATCGCTCGGGATAATCCGTCAGCTTGGGTGTGGCACTGCCTATTCGAATATAGGGGATATTTTTGAAAGTCACCGGGGCTGAGGTCGCCGCCGGAATCTCCAGAAGGACAACCGGCCCATCTGGATGCGACAATGAACGGAATTCGAAGGGAATACTTGGCTGCAGCTGTCGGGCCAGCCAGAACTGCAACTCCTGACCGTGAGCCTTCTGGGCATCAGGATTGAATGACGTGCCTTTGACTCGAAGAGTGCCATCTTCAATTCCCCAAACCATGTAGCCCACATCCTTGCCCGCCAGCCTCGCTCCATTGGCCAAGGCCGAGCAGCGTAGGCCGATGGAATCCGGGTCAACGTTATCTTTCTTGAACTCCAGCCAGATAGTCTCCATGCCAACCGCCAGCAGCTCATTCACAAGGTCGATATCACGCTGCTCATTCATACTGAAAGGCTCCGTTGAAGGCTTAGCCAGATCGTTTCTTTTTCAGTGCCGAGCTTCACTTCTACCGATTTGCCGGTGTTTTTGTAAGTGATGGGAATTTCATTTTTTGTAGTCATATCACGGCCTCCCTGGCCTCGTTTTCCATATTCTCTGCAGTTAGTTCGCCGGTGAAGGCTTTTTGGAGGAGGGATTGCTTAAGCTCTGCCAGGGCAGAAAGTTTTCTCTCGTAAATATGTTCGAGTTCACGAAGCATTACCCTAAGCTCTTCGGCATTCGCTACCACTTGTTGCTGGACAGCTAGCGGTGGAAATGGAAACTTTTCCTTCTCAAAAGTCCCTAAATTTATATTGTCTTGTGCGCTGCCCTTACCTTTTGCCTTCAACACCGTTTTTACAGACTGGAGCAGGAACTCAACGTAAGAATTTGATGCTTTAGTATTGTCTACAACAAGACCGATTATGCTATCCGGAAAGCATGAGTCAAAACCAAGAACTCCCGTCTCCGCGATGTTTGCAGCGATCGTGATACAAATCGTGCCTTTAGGCCAAAGCTTACTTTGCGAAAGGCCTTTATCATTGTACGTTTTTGAGAAATCAGTAATGATATGATCCGAACGACGAACATCCCCAGTCTGTATAAACGGATAATCGCCGCCATATAGTCGGGGATCGTTTCGCGGCCTATGCTTCGATTTCCCTCGGCCATATTCAGTACAAACTTCTTTCAGAGTGAACTCGCACCAATCCTTTCCCCGCCTACCAAAAACCGAACTCAAATAACTTTCAAACAACTCCCGAGCATTGGCGAGATTCTTTTCAGTGTTGGCGATCGCCGCATCGATGCCCGCAAAGGCTTCATCGAGGATGGCGACGATGCGCTTTTGTTCCTCGACACTCTCCGGAATATTTACCTTTTCGCCATGAACACTATTCCGATTAAGCGTTGGAACGCCAGCTCCAGAAGAAAAACGCTCCAATTTAAAGCTAGAAAGAAGATGGTAGATAAAGCGTGGGTAATTTCCATGAAAGTCTTTGACGTACAGGGTGGTATTCAACGGCCAAAAATCATCATCGATGTAGAAAACTCTGCCAATACTTCCACTTCGCCCTGTCACCACTCCAGGCCCCAGCACCTTTTTTTCGCTATGAACATCAATAGCCCCGCTAGAGCCTATCAACGGTATCTTGCCGACCTGCCTGTCCTTTTTGGGCAGGTCAAAACCACGCTGTAATGTGCAGACTTCTCCTAACTGACAAGCCCTCCACTCCGCCCTCATAACATCCCCCGAATCCCTTCCAGAATCGCCTCACTCTCCTTATCCAGCGTCTCAATTTCGTTAATGATCACCTCGGGGTCGCGTAGCGGCTCTTCCTCAGCTTTGTTCGGGTTCTTAACGGACAGGTCAAAACTCTCCTGATCCACATCGCCGATACTTACAGTCCAGGAATTGTCGGAATCCTCAAAATTCGCCTGCCGTGCAACAAAGTCTTTCAAGTCGTTGTCGTTTAGCGGGTTGGTTTTGCCAAGGCTACGGCCAGGATCCAGCTGGTAGTACCAAATGTTCTGTGTAGGCTCGCCCTTGTCGAAGAACAGCACTACGGTTTTAACGCCCGCCCCGAGGAATGTGCCGCCAGGGCAATCGAGAACCGTGTGCAGGTTGCAATTTTCCAGCAGTTCTTTGCGCAGCGCTTTTGAGGCGTTGTCGGAGTTGGACAGAAAAGTGTTTTTGATCACCACCGCCGCCCGGCCACCGGCGCGCAAATACTTGATGAAGTGCTGCAGGAACAGGAACGCTGTCTCGCCGGTTTTAATGGGGAAGTTCTGCTGAATTTCCTTGCGCTCTTTGCCGCCGAACGGCGGGTTGGCGAGGATAACATCGTAGCGGTCTTTCTCCTGAATATCGTTCAAGTTTTCCGTGAGGCTGTTGGTGCGCACTATGTTGGGCGTTTCCACGCCGTGCAGGATCATGTTCATAATTCCGATTACATAAGGCAGGCTCTTTTTCTCTTTGCCGTAGAAGGTGCGGGTCTGCAGGGTTTGCAGGTCTGCCGTGGATAAGCCTTTGCCGTCGCCCTGCCCGTCTGAGCCATAACGCATGTAATCGTGGGCTTCGCATAGAAAGCCTGCCGAACCGGCCGCTGCGTCGTATATGCGCTCACCAATCACCGGGTCTATTATCTGGATCATGGCGCGGATCAGCGGGCGTGGTGTGTAATATTCGCCGCCGTTACGCCCGGCATTGCCCATGTTTTTGATCTTGGTTTCGTACAGATGAGACAGCTCATGCTTCTCTGCCTGGGAGCCAAAGCTGAGTTCGTCGATCAACTCAAGCGCATCCCGCAGGCTGTAGCCGCTGGCAAATTTGTTGCGGATTTCGCCAAAAATCTCCCCGATTTTGTACTCAATAGTGTCGGAACTGGCTGCCCGTTCTTTAAAGCCGTGCAAGTAAGGAAAGAGGTCAAAGCTGACGTACTGAATCAGGTCGTCGCCGGTTAGCGCGTTATCATGGTCAAAACTGCCATCGGCATTCCTGGGCGCTGCCCAGCGGGACCATCGATGGGCTGCATCAATAATAAATTCGTAGTCTTGCCCGCGCAGTTCTGCCTCTTGTGAGCGTTCGAACTCCAGGTCATCCAGGTATTTGAGAAACAGCATCCAGGAGGTTTGTTCTGTGTAATCCAGCTCGGTGGCACAACCGGCTTCTTTCCAAAGAACGTTATCGATGTTTCTGAAGGTTTGTTCGAACATTTAGGTTCCAGATTTTTGGCGCAATTTAACGGCGGAGCGGGGGTTCCGCACAGACGCGCCGCAGTATAATCCAAACAGGCAAGGCTATCAGCCAACAAGCGGCGAAGCTTAGCTGGCAAGCCCAGTCCATGGCCCGACTGCAGCCGTCCATGTATAATCGTGCGACTAAAATCGCTTTGCGAATCCACCAACACGGTCATCAGCAAAAACCCATGGAAAAAACCTACCAGCCAGAAAACATCGAGCGCCAGTGGTACGAAAACTGGGAGTCCAACGGCTACTTTCGTCCCAGCGGCGAAGGTGAGTCATACAGCCTCGCTATCCCGCCACCCAACGTGACCGGCAGCCTGCACATGGGCCATGCCTTTCAGCACACCATTATGGACACCCTTACCCGCTACAAGCGCATGCAGGGCCACAACACCCTCTGGCAGGTAGGCAGTGACCATGCGGGTATTGCCACTCAAATGGTTGTGGAACGCAAACTGGCTGCCGAGGAAGACAAAACCCGTCACGATCTGGGCCGGGAAGAGTTCATCAAACGCATCTGGGACTGGAAAGAGCAATCTGGCGGCACCATTACTGGCCAAATGCGTCGGCTGGGCAACTCGGTAGATTGGGACACCGAGCGTTTCACCATGGACGATGGCTTCTACAAAGCCGTGCAGGAAGTGTTTGTTCGTTTGTACGAAGACGGCCTGGTATACCGCGGCAAGCGTCTGGTGAACTGGGATCCCAAGCTGCATACCGCCATTTCCGATCTGGAAGTTGAGAACAAGGAAGAAAAAGGCTTTTTCTGGCACCTGCGTTACCCGCTGGCCGATGGCGCAGCCACGCAAGACGGCAAAGATTACCTGGTTGTCGCCACCACTCGCCCGGAAACCATGCTGGGCGATACTGCCGTAGCCGTGCACCCGGACGACGAGCGTTACCAGCACCTGATCGGCAAGTTCGTAATGCTACCACTGGTAAACCGCCGTATTCCTGTGATTGCCGATCACCATGCTGATCCGGAGAAAGGGTCCGGTTGCGTAAAGATTACCCCGGCCCACGACTTCAATGACTACGCCGTGGGCAAGCGCAACAACCTGCCGATGATGAACGTGCTGACCCAGGACGCGAACATTCGCCAACAGGCTGAAGTTTTCAACAGCGACGGCACCGAAAACACTGAGCTGGATGGCACCTTGCCCTCAGCCTACGTTGGCCTGACCCGTGAAGATGGTCGCAAACAGATTGTGGCAGACATGGAAGCCGCCGGCCTGGTTCAGCAGGTGGAAGACCACGTACTGAGCGTGCCCCGTGGCGATCGCTCCGGCCTGATCATCGAACCCATGCTGACTGATCAGTGGTTTGCCGACGCCAAGAAACTGGCCAAGCCGGCGATTGAAGCCGTAGAAGACGGCCGTATTCAGTTTGTGCCCAAGCAATACGAGAACATGTACTTCTCCTGGATGCGGGACATTCAGGATTGGTGTATTTCCCGCCAGCTTTGGTGGGGCCACCGCATTCCGGCCTGGTACGATGCGCAAGGCAATATTTATGTGGGCCGCAACGAAGAGGAAGTGCGCGAGAAGCACAACCTCGCCGCCGAGGTAAAACTGGAGCAGGACGCAGACGTTCTCGACACCTGGTTCAGTTCCGCCCTGTGGACCTTCGGCACCCTGGGCTGGCCGGAAATCACCGAGCGGCTGAAAACCTTCCACCCTACCGATGTGCTGGTGACCGGTTTCGACATTATTTTCTTCTGGGTCGCCCGGATGATCATGATGACCATGCACTTCATGAAGAACGAGGATGGCACACCGCAAGTTCCGTTCAAGACTGTTTACGTGACGGGCCTGATCCGTGATGAGAACGGCGACAAAATGTCCAAGTCCAAGGGCAACGTCATTGACCCACTGGACATGATCGACGGCATTGATCTGGCACCTCTGCTGGAGAAGCGCACCGGCAACCTGATGCAGCCAAAATTGGCGAAGAAAATCGCCAAGCGTACCGAGAAGGAGTTCCCGGAAGGCATCTCCGCTCATGGCACCGACGCCCTGCGCTTTACCCTTGCCGCCATGGCCACCACCGGCCGTGATATCAACTGGGACATGAAACGCCTCGAAGGCTACCGCAACTTCTGCAACAAGTTGTGGAATGCCGCCCGTTACGTGCTTATGAATACCGAAGATGAAGACTGTGGCGCGAGTGGCGAGCCGGTTGAGCTATCGCTGGCGGACCGATGGATCACCAGCGCCCTGCAGCAGTGCGAACAGGATGTGACCCGCTATCTGGATCAATACCGTTTTGATCTGGCGGCGCACGCGCTGTACGAATTCATCTGGAACGAGTACTGCGATTGGTATCTGGAGCTATCCAAGCCTTCGTTGAGCAGTGACAGTGCCAGTGCTGAAGCCAAACGCGGCACCCGCCGTACGCTGGTTCGCGTTCTGGAAACGGTTCTGCGCCTGGCGCACCCGATCATGCCGTTTATCACGGAAGAAATCTGGCAGCGCATTGCGCCGTTGGCGGGCAAATCAGGTGACAGCATTATGCTGCAGCCTTTCCCGCAGATGGATGCCAGCAAGCACGATTCACAGGCTGTTGAGGATATTGAGTGGCTGAAGGGTGTGATTGTGGCGGTGCGGAACATTCGCGGCGAAATGAACATTTCTCCGGCGAAGAAAATTCCCGTGCTGTTCCGTGGCGACAGTGCGGAAGGCAAGCGACGGATGAATGAAAACCGCCAGTTCCTCGGGTCTCTGGCCAAGCTGGAAAGTCTGGAGTGGTTTGAAGGCGACAAAGCGCCCATGAGCGCTACCCAGTTGGTGGGCGACATGGAAGTGCTGGTGCCTATGGCCGGGCTGATTGATAAGGATGCGGAACTGAAGCGTCTGGACAAGGAGCTTGAGCGCCTGCAGAAGGAAATCGCGCGCTTTGAGGGTAAGCTTGGCAATGAAAAGTTTACGGCCAAGGCACCGGCTGAGGTGGTTGCCAAGGAGCAGGAAAAGCTGGCCGAGGCTCGCAACAACTTGAGCCGATTGAACCAGCAGCACGCAGACATTGAGGCCATGTAGGCATGATGTCTGAGGATGAGCGTTCCGGGGGTGGCGGGGTGATTGCCATTCTTGGAGCGGGTTCTCTGGGGCGGCTTTGGGCCGCCCTTTTGCCTTCCGGGCTTTGTGGTTTCTTGCCTCGGCCTGAGCACGCTTCTCGGCTTGGGAGAAGCGTCAGCCGTCAGGAACCCCTTCCCGAAGCACGCTGTGAATACGTCCTTGTACGCTCTGTTCCGCCATCCATGGCTCCACAAGGTTTCGGGAAGGGGTTCCTGACGGCTTCGCCAGACTCTGGTGATATCCGCTCCCATGTAATCATTCATTGGCTTCAATCAGCTGAGAATGTAGAGCTTCTGCTCGTAACAACGAAAGCTGGAGATACGCTCGCGGCTTTGGAAGATTGGCTGCCACGCATTCCGGTTAGCACACCAGTTATTTTGCTCCAGAACGGTCTGGGTAGCCAACAGGCAGTGGCCGAACGCTGGCCAGAGCGGCCGATTTTGGCTGCCAGCACCACCGAAGGCGCAAACCGCCCCTCCCCTGATGTGCTGGTCCATGCCGGTGCTGGGGATACCTGGGTCGGTGCACTTACGGCGTCGGCTGCCCATCACACGGCGAGTGTTGTTCAACAGTTAGCTGAAACCGGCTTGCGGGTTCATGCTGAGGAGAAAATTCTGCAGCGGCTTTGGCAGAAACTGGTCGTGAACGCAGGAATAAATCCGTTTACTGCGCTGCTCGACAGCCCTAACGGAGACATTTTGGGTTCGCATCTTTATCAACAGAATATTGACGGGCTTTGCTCAGAGATATCTCTCTTACTTCACGCGGAAACCTCGGAGGCTGTTGCGCCGGAGGTTCTTCGGGAACGAATCGAAACCGTGGCGCGGAACACCGCCAGCAATACATCGTCCATGCGCGCGGATGTTTTAGCGGGGCGTAAAACCGAGATTGATTTTATCAACGGCTATCTTGTGCACTGCGGAAAACACCATGGTATTGCTACGCCGGTAAACCAAATGCTGACCGAACAAGTACAAGGTCTGTAACGTTTCCTATTAATCAGTTTTACTCATTCAGTTTTCATCCAAAACAGTTTCAACGATCAGGAGCACTCTTCCATGGGCAATCGCCTTTCAAAGATCTACACCCGCACCGGTGACGACGGCTCTACCGGCCTGGCCGATGGTAATCGTATCGCCAAAAATTCTCAGCGTGTTGAGGCCTTGGGCACGGCTGACGAGCTGAACTGCCATATTGGTTTGCTGATTGAAACTCTGGACAGCGACGATGAGATGTTGGAGCCATTGCGCCGTATTCAGCATCATCTGTTCGATTTGGGTGGGGAGTTTGCGATTCCAGGCAGCAAAGCCATCAACGATGAGCACATCAGTTGGCTGGAAAATCTGCTCGACAAAATGAACGAGCCGTTGCCGCCTCTGAAGAATTTCATTCTACCCGGTGGTAGCCCAGCTGCAGCTCAATGCCACTTGGCCCGCGCGGTTTGTCGGCGTGCCGAGCGCGTGGTGGTTGGGCTTAGCCATGAAGATTCTATCAATCCCTTGGGGCGTCAGTATCTGAACCGTTTATCAGATCTACTCTTTGTAGCCTCAAGAGTGTTAGCTGGCCGGGAAGGCGCTGAAGAAATCCTGTGGGAGCAGAAAAAATCGGGAATGTGACAATACTCCCATCAGAGTCAGGCGAGGTGCAAGCGCACCTTGCCTTCTTCAACGACCAACCTCACACCTTAAAGGCTTCTACAAGCTTCTGCAGAGCACCGGTTAGGCCAGACATTTCTCGGGATGAAGCCAGTGTTTCTTCGGCGTTAGCCGCAGTCGATGTGCCAAGCTCACCAATGTGGGCAACGCTGGCATTCACATCTTTGGATACTGCAGACTGTTCTTCTGCTGCTTGAGCAATCTGGTGGCTCATATCCACGATTATCGAAATACCGTTGGCAATCCGGCTCAATGCCTCCGTGACTTCTCCGGATTTTTGAACGGTTGCCTGGGTAACATCACGGCTATTTGTCATGGCTGATACAGCATCTTTCACACCGCTTTGGAGCCGTGAAATCATACCCTCAATTTCTTCAGTGGACTTATGGGTACGCTGGGATAAAGAGCGCACTTCATCAGCCACAACTGCAAAGCCACGCCCCTGTTCGCCTGCACGGGCGGCTTCAATGGCGGCATTCAGGGCCAGCAGGTTAGTTTGCTCAGCAATCGCTTTTATTTCCACCAGCACCTGGCTGATGTTATCACTGTCTTCGCTAACCCGGTTGATCACATCTACGGCACCGGAAATCTCGGTTGCCAGCCGGTTGATGGTTTCCACGGTATCTGCGACCACGCCGCGGCCGGTTTCTGTGTCTTGTTCAGCCACCGTGGCGCTGTCCGCAACCCGGTGAGCACTTTCAGTGACTTCACTCACGGCTTCAACCATCTGACCCATGGCTTCGTTAATCTGGCCGCTTTCTGCCATCTGGTGTTCCACCGCTTCGCTGTTGGCAGCAGCGGTTTCGTTCACCCGGGTGGCCTGCTGATCCACCTCAGAGGTTGTCTGGCCAACAGAGCGTATGAGTTCGGCTATGCGATCTGTCATGTTGTTGAACTCGCTTGTTAGCTCTCCGAGCTCATCTCGGTTATCAAGTGAAATCCGGGTAGTCATGTCGCCAGCAGCCACTTTTCGCGCTGCCTCACTAAACCGGTTGATGGCCGTGCGCACAGACATGAAAAAGCCAATGTAGAGATACACAATAACCAACAAAACCACAATCAGCGCCACGACAATCAAACGGCGCTGGCTTACTTCCTGCGCCAGGTTGGCGTTCAGGTTCGTTTCTATCACGTTAAATGCGGCCGCTTTCAGCTCACCATAATCCGCCAGCTCCGTGGCTATGCGTGAATCATACTCCTGCCAGGACATTTCCAGCCGCATGGGCGTAATGATATTAATATCCATCAACTCACGCACATTTAACAGGCTCTCATCTACGCTCTGGAGTGCGTTGCCGGCATGCGATGCAAGTGTTGGTGAGGCGTCTGCAGCATGCGCAAGAGCCGGCGACAGTACCGAATCACGATTAGTCAGGCCGTCATAAATTTCGTTAAAAATATCACTAAGTGCATAACCAACCTGGCCATCCACTAACGCATACAGGCCGTAAGAGTGTGCCTGCCCTATAACGCTGCGGGCTTCTGGCAGGGTTTCACGGATCAGCCCCAGAACGAGTTGATCCTCTCTTGATGCGCCCTGACCCAGTCCGGACGTTTCAATAGTGGCGGGAAGAAGCGCCAACGCCTTCTGGGCAAATTGTTGGTAATACTTGAATTGAGGATCAAAATTAGTTTGGTAATTGTCGTCAGCTCGAAGGTTCTGCCAATCGGATTTCAGAGCTTCCACTTGCTCAGCCCAAGCACCAGAGGTATCAAATGAACGGGGTTCTGCCGTCAAACTCTTCAAAACCGAGCTAATCTGTTCTGCGGCCTTGTCTGAAACAGCCATAATCGCATCTTCATTTTTGGCCACGGCCGGCGCGCGGTAATCGCGATAATCAAAAGATGCATCAACCAGACGGTCAATCTGGCGCAGTTGTTCCAGGCCTTCCACACCTGCTGTCATGGTCTCAACCGAGCGGTTAAGCTCGGTCATCACCAGCCAGGACAACCCACCAATCGGTATGAGGAACAGGATGCTGATCAGGCTGAATTTATACAGCATAGGCAGCCGGTTCATCAGTGCTACTGCGGGATTAATGAGTTGTTTCACATTGGCCCTCTCTTTGAAACCAAAGAACTGAATTGGTGTTCTCTTTTTGTTATCGCCCGAACATTCAAAAACTTGAACACTATTTTATTATCTGGCCCCTCACACAACGCCCGCAATAACCAGCAATGCCAACAAACAGATCCACACCAACATGCTTCGGTTTAGCAAATCTCTTACCGCGCTCAGACTGCGCCCGCCAAAACTGGCCCATTCATCCGGGTGAACTCGGGAAAACCGGGCGGGATCAAGCGCATACCCGGTTAACGCCCCGTTAGCAGAAATCATGAGTACTTCTGGCGTTTTTTTCGTTAGGCCAGTCATCGCGGTTTTGGCTTCTCCCAGCCACCCAGACAAGTCACCCGCAACCCCGAAGGTTACTGAAAGCAGCCTTACCGGTATCCAGTTAATCCACTCACAAACCCTGAGATACTTTGGTCTTGCCGCTGCCTGGGGCCACTGCTCTGCCAGGGCCACAAGCCCGCGCGCAAGTATTGCCAGGCCGATACCACCCACCACGTACCAGAATGCAATTAGGAAAAAGCGCTGAAACACCGCCAGCATCAAGGCTTGAGACAAGGAAATATGCATGGCTTCCGGCGATGCAGCTGCGCCCCGTTCACTGGCCGGGAGGCGCTGTTGTATATGATGCCAAGCCGCCTGCATATCGCCTTTTTGCCAAGCTTCGGCGTAAGGCTCAAGGGACTGTCGCCACCCAGGCGTACCCATCACGAACACAAGCAGCAGTATCTCCAACGGATAAGCCGCAATCCGCCAACCATAAAAGGCCATTACATACACACACAGGGCCGCCAGCAGCGCCGGTACTGCCACCAGAACCAAACCATTCACAACGCCTGATTCATGGCCGGCTTTTACAACGCTGCCTTGGTGAAACAAGCGTCGCCAAAGCTCATCGCCCGAAACTGCGTTCAGGCTATCAAGTCGCCGCCTCACGACATAGGCAATAAGAAAGACCACCAAAATCATTCACTCAGCTCCTTTGCGAGGCCGTTCGGCACTGTGATTGCCAGGCTGAGCCTCCTGCAGCGATGCCCTGAAACCAGGCCAGTCAAATGCAGGCCCGGGATCGGTTTTGCGCCCGGGTGCGATATCACAGTGGCCGGTCATTCGCTCGCTGGTTACAGCTGGCCACGCTGAACGAATCACCGTGGTCAGTTCTGCTAAAGAGCGATATTGCTCTGGTGTGTAAGGAATATCATCCGCGCCCTCTAGCTCAATCCCGATGGAGAAGTCATTGCATTCATCAACGCCCTGAAAGCTCGAGCGCCCGGCATGCCAGGCCCGCTCAAGCAGGCTAACGAATTGCACAACAGAACCATTTCGGCGAATCAAGGCATGGGCCGAAACGCGCATATCGGCAATGGTTGAAAAATACGGATGCTCTGAAGGGTTTAGGTCGTTCGTGAAAAACTGCTCAATATAGGGCCCACCAAACTGACCGGGGGGCAGGCTGATGCTGTGCACCACCAAAAGATTGATGGTCGAACCTTCGGGTCTGGGCCCATAATTAGGTGACGGGCACCAGCGAGCAGCTAAAAGACGCCCCGTTTCGCGGAGTGCTTTTATGTTCTCGCCATGAACGGTTGCACTAGAGTGATCGGAAGCTGAATGGGGCAAGATGAATCCATAATTATCAGAGCATTACATTGTGTCCTGATTGAATCACAAAGTGAGGCCTGTTACCAAGGATCAATCCTTGCGGCTACTGCGAAGATTATCAATGATGGACTCCAAAGCTCTGTCAAAAATAAGCCCATCATCAAGCATACTGATAGCACCACTTGCCATTGTGGCCGCCAGTTCTTGCCGGCGATATTCAGCGACCTTCGCACCGCTGCGGTTAACGAAAATGTACTTACCCGTAGCCCTGATAAACGCAGCCAGCTTGCAACGCACTTTGGTCCCGTCACGGGTAAGCTCAATCCAGCCACCAACGCGAAGGCTGTCGGCTTGATCCAGCCATTGCTGGTCAATCTCCTCTACGCTGTCCGTTGATGGCGCCTCATCCTGCTCTGATATCACAGGCGGCACAATCTCAGTTTCGCGCGAGTCAACCACGTTCGTTTCTGATTCAGCAGCAACCGGCTCGTCAACCTCCGGTTCAGCCCGAGCTTCGGTTACAGAGCTCTGCTCAAATGCTAAAGGCGCAGGCTGGGCTGGCGCAGTGGCCAGACGCTGAAACACGTCTACGTGCGCCAGTTCCAAATCACGCACGGCCGTATCTGTGGCAAACGGATCCCAGGATATTTCCTGAAGTGCACGACGAAAATCATCAACAATAGACGGGATCGCACGCAGCAGCTCGCTTCGTGTGGTGTCTTCAACCGGCTGTGGATCCACGCTCCAAACAATATGCTCTGTCAATTCACTCGCATCTGCCCAGCGCTCGCCATCTTCACCTTCTCGCAACAACACCCACTGTAAATACTTTGTCCAGGCTTCGTTGAGCATGCCGAATACAGGCTTTGGAACATCGCGCTCAACGGTAGAATTTTTAACCAGGGACTCTGCAACCTGGCTCGCCCTTTCTTGGCGTGCCCTACCTTCTTCGGCGTCCCGAAGGCGCTGCTCCACCAGCTCCCCACGGCGACGATCCAGATCGGTAAAGTGGCAATAATCTTTCAAGAGTTCATCGAAAAGTGACACATCATCGGTAAACTCACTCAACACCCGGTCCACAACCGATTCAATTTTCTCGCGCAGAGGGTCACGTTGGCCAGGACGTTTCTCACTCCAGCCAATAGCAGAAAGAGCCAGTTCGTTCAACAACTTACGAACGGGGTGACCGCCGCGATTAAAAAAGGTTTTGTCGCTCAGAGCAACTTTTAATACAGGTATTTGCAGGCGTCCAATGAGGGCTTTCATTACCGGGTGCAACTGGCGATCTTCCAGAATGAAATCAAACAACATAGACACCAAGTTGATAACATCGCTGTCTACCTGACCAATATTGGCCTTCTGACCATTAGCAGCCTGAAGCACAGACTGAAGTTGCTGATCGAGAGAGGCTAATTCGCCAGCCTCCCCCTGTACAGAAGAAGCCTGCGCCTCACCAAGACGGGCCATCAACCGGTCAGTATCAAGGTAAACCTCTCCGGTATTGGCCATCCCGGTTACCCCATAAGAATTACCTTTTTGGTGCAGAAGCGCGCTCAACTCGGAAAACGTCGCATAGGAGACCCCACCTTGATTCTGATCACTACCAATGTTCTGTTCATTATGTGGCTCGCTTGTACCCTCAGCAGCTCCTTGCCCCATAGAACTAGGCGGAACAGGCGCAGAAGTGGCAGACTTAATGCCGGGAGCGCGGGGTTGTGGCCGCTTAACGTCTGGCAAAATACCTTCAGCAATGAGCGTACGATTGGCGTCCTGGTAAAAATCACCAAGGGTATTGGCCAGCAGGCGGTCGAACAGCTTCAGAACAACCAGCTTTGCACGAATATCAATATCCAGTTCGGCACAGGCCTCAGCTACGCCGCCGCAGATCACTTCTGGGCTGAGGGGCATTTGGCTGTCCGTTAACTCAACGCCGGGAACCAAATGGTTCACCCGCATAGACAAAAGCTGGATTGGATTTTTGTGGCTGTTATGCAGTTTGTTGATTAAGTTATCAACAGCAACTTGCTGCTCCAAATCTGAATGCTCTACCAGGCTGAGGGAATCTTGATCCACTTCATCCAGCGTACCGCTGGTATGTCTGGGCCGGAACTTTCCAATATCGTTAAATGCCTGACTAACGTACTGCAGCACTGAAACAGCCATGGTTTTGCGCCGCAGCCGCAACTCACGCATGGCGTCAAAATACACAGTCTGGTCTTTGTTCGAGCCGGCACGGTCAGCCAGTTCAAACAAGGCATCGTCAGCACGCTCGAAAAAACGACCCAGAACGCCCTTCAGGTTTTGGCCTGAGGTATCACGCAGGCGAACAAGGGCCGGCGGCAGATCAAACCGAGAAAACGGCTTCTGTCCGGAAAAACTGACAACCTTGTTATCCTGCTTCATTCATTCACTCCCGACCAGATAGTGTGCGCATGGCCATAGATTTAAAACTACTCTGATTACACATCATACGAGTTGCTTGCGTCACCTTGTGTCAGAATTTGTCACCTTTTGTGTAGACCGGACTCGTATCACAATTTTCACACAATTTGGCGAAAGCGCTAACGAGCTATAGAATCATGCCCCCGGAATACACCAGAACCCTTTGGCCCCAGACACAAGCGGATGTATGACCATGAATTTTACTGAACGCCTACGCCAGTCAAGAATTGAAACAGTCGCTCTGAGCCTGCGCGAAGATATTGGTGACGGCGACATAACGGCGCGGCTTATCCCGGCCCAAAGGCAAGCCGCAGGGCATGTTATTACGCGGGAACAGGCTACTATCGCCGGGCGCGAGTGGGTGAACGAAGTGTTTCGCCAAGTGGATGATTCTGTGTCACTGGAGTGGCTGGTTCAGGATGGTGAATCCGTATCCCCCGAACAGGTTTTGTTTCGCATGAAAGGAACCGCCAGAAGCCTGCTGACCGCTGAACGCTCTGCTCTAAACTGGCTGCAAACCCTTTCTGCAGTTGCGACAAACTGCGCCGGCTACGCAGCGCGGGTCGCTCATACCAACGTACGCCTGCTCGATACCCGCAAAACCCTGCCCGGACTGCGGCTCGCTCAAAAATACGCGGTTACCTGTGGCGGTTGCGATAATCACAGAACCGGCCTGTGGGATGCCTTCCTTATCAAGGAAAACCATATTTCAGCTTGCGGGTCTATTGCTAACGCGATCAATGAAGCACACCGGATTGCACCGGGTAAGCCGGTAGAAGTAGAAACAGAAAGCCTGGCGGAGTTGGAACAGGCCCTTAGCGCGGGCGCTGATATCATTATGCTTGATGAATTTTCTATGGATGATCTGCATGCTGCAGTCGCCATGAACAAAGGGCGAGCAAAACTAGAAGCATCGGGGGGCATCAACACACACACGCTGGTTCCTATCGCAGAAACCGGCGTCGACTATATTTCCATTGGCGCCCTGACCAAAGACGTCAAGGCGGTAGACCTGTCTATGCGCCTGGACTGACCCGGGCCAATAAGTGCAACTCAGCTGCCTGACAGCAGCTGATCTACAGCCTCAAGCTCTGCAATCAACTGCTGCCCCGATTCGGGGCGGCCGCGAAAGTACTCTTCAGCCATGGGGGCAATCCCCGAACCTACGGGTAAAGCATGTTCATGTTCGATGATCTGCTTCATACGCTCTATAAAGACAAACTGCAGCCATTGGGGAAAGCTCATCGTGTCCACGCAAAACGGCTCGGTGCTTTGAAACGCGGTTTCGTGGGGCCGTTCACTCTCCCAAATTTCGAGGCGACGCATTTCCCTCTCAATACTCAAAAGAGCATCTGCAGCCTGCACTACAACCTTATAAGAATCTGTCATAAAAACCTGACCTCAATCTGCCAATGGCTCCAGTTCTACCGATTCCCCATGCAACACACTGAACAGATCTTCAAACTGCCGCGTAAGGGCGTGTTTCGGCGCCATGTGAATAAGTGGCTGCCGGTATTGGTGGGACTCTTTCATCTTTACAGAACTGGACAACCGCACCGGCAACACCGGCAAGCCTTCAGCGATTAGCTCTTTTACCAATTTTTTGGGCAAGCTGGCACGGGGTTGAAACTGGTTGGCAACAATGCCTTCCACCACCAGGTTCTCATTATGATCTTCCTGCAAATCCCGAATCTCATTGAGAATGTTATAAAGCGCCTGGCGAGAAAAATCATCACAATCAAACGGGATCAGGCAGCGCTGAGCGGCAATAAGTGCCGAGCGAGTATAAAAGTTTAGCGCCGGAGCCGTATCAATGTAGATTTCATCAAAAGATTCGCCCAATTTTTTAAGCGCCTCACGCAATTTATACATCTTGTGCTTAGCCTCCAGTTTGCGCTCAAGAAAATCCAGCTCAGGGCTGGACGGCAACACAAAAAGATTTGTGAACGGTGAGGCGTGAACAAACTCCTCGGGACGACGATTGAATACTTTGAACGCTACGGTTTGTTCCAGCATATCCGCAACTGTGTCTTCCAGTTCGCCGGCGGGTTTGCCCAAAAGATAGTGAGTTGAGTTTCCCTGGGGGTCCAGATCTACCACCAGTGTTCGCTTGCCCCGGGCGGCGCTGATCGCGGCTAGATTGCAGGTAATACTGGACTTCCCTACTCCACCTTTCTGGTTAAATACTACCCGTCTCATGTCATGTCTCCATCTGGCACTTTATTCAGTGCCTTATCGTTTGAATTCTGTGCTTGTGTTTCATTGCGCCAGTGTTTTGCTACCACTGCATCACTGTTTTCACAAACGGGATGGTCAGGCGTCGCTGAGCCCGCAACGAATTTTCATCAAGAGTATCGAGAATACTCAACAGGTCTCCAAGACGCCTCGGCGCCCGGCGCATAATAAAGCCAGCTACCTCGTCTGTCATGGTCAGACCCCGTTGTTCAGCGCGAGCCATAAGAATTTTCAACCTGTCATCGTCCCGGTAAATTCCTAGCTGAACCGTAAACCCGTGATGTAGTCTCGAAACCAGATCTGGCAATACAAAAGGCAGGGAGCCAGCCACCTCTGACAGACTGACGACCAGCATGTGTCCACCATCATTCAGCCGGTTGTATAAATGAAAAACGGCTTCTTCCCAATCCTCTTTTCCGGCCACTCTGTCTAAATCATCCAGTGCGACAATGTCCATGGCATCCAGGCCTGCCAGCGCGTCCGGCCCAAAGGGCTCGAGCTCAGCAATACTGATACACACCGCGGTTTTTCCTTGCGCCTCCGCATGATGGCAGGCAGCTTGAAGCAGATGGCTTTTGCCGGTATCCGAGTCGCCACACACTACGACTACTGGCAGGCCTGTAGGTTGTTTGAATACAGACAGCAAGCGCGAGGCCGCTTCCCGGTTGCGGGACCCATGAAAATTATCGAAACGCGCATCGTCCCGAAGCCTCACACCAAGGACCAATTGAGAAGCGCTCACGACTGCCTGGCCCTCCATGCCTTTGCACTCCAGATCACAATATAGTGGCCGCCGCTGAGTACTGTTGAGACAGCAACCAGCCAGATTCCCGCATCCAGCCAAGCCGGCTGCACCGGCAACCCTGCGAGAATAACAATAACACCCAGAATCACGAGAACTTGAACCAGAGTATTCAATTTGCCAGGCACGCTGGGTTCCATATCAAAGCGGCCAATACAATAGTGGTAAACAAGTCCACCACCCACAATCATGAGATCCCGCCCAAGTACCAAGGCAAACAGCCATACTGGCAACACCGAGGTATATGTGAGCACCAGGTAAGCGGTGACCAGTAACGCTTTATCCGCCAATGGGTCAGCCACTGCGCCAAAACGAGAGCGCCAGTTGAAGTGCCGTGCGAGAAAACCATCCAGGCCATCAGTAACCGAAGCTACCGCAAAAATCAGCAAAGCGAGGCGATACTCCTGTACCAGCAAGGCTTTGGCAAAAGGAGCAATCAGCAAAATGCGTACAAACGTCAAAGCATTGGGAATCCAGCGCCAGGCGTGTGATTTCACAGATTTGCCTCCGACGGCGGCTTACTGGCCGCCACCATTGTCGATAACTGGCGCGGGCTGCCAGCGGTAATAAAGAACCTGATAAAGCGATTCGAATGCCTGTTCTGCTTCTTGCTCATCTACGGGAGAGGGTTGGTAAGAAAACGCAGGCTGTTTAGAGGAACCAGCGCCTGGCTCTTCCTCTCTGCCCTCTGAGGTGGTTTTTGGCTCGTTCGAAGCAGCCTGCTCTTGGGCAGGTTTCGCGTCTGCGGAGGCCACCGGCGTTTTTGCAGAACCCGGCTGTGCTTCTTGAGGCTCTCCTTCAATAGGCACGAAACGAGAATCCAGTGCAATATACTGCTTGAGCTGATCCAGTTCGCCCGAAAATGCCACTCTAAGCGTTAGCTGATCACCCTTAACCCGCGAAGCCCCAACGTTGACCACAGGCGTTAGCCCCTCAAGAATCTGGCTGGCTTTGCCATAGCCCGAAACCGTGGTGACACCACGCAACACAATGTCAATTTGCGGCAGGTCACCAACCTCACCTGCCGCAACGGCATAACGATCTGCGTATAGTTCTGCCCAACGGTTCACCAAGGCTTCTGCCAGCGCCTCCCGCGTGTCGGCGCTCACTGATTCTTCACTACTATTGAGATTTGCACCCTCAAATACCCAGCCCGCGCGCCATTTGCCGCCTGAACGACTCACACGAACCAGAGCCAGAACATCGTGTTTCATGCCGTCAGAGGCTTTGCGAACACGCCCCGTGAATTGCCCCCAGATATCCGACAGTAACTCCCTGTTACTACTGAAATCTGTTGATGGCAGAGTAATCGGAAGTCCTCGCTCCATGGCTGCGCGGGCAAAGGCCGACGACCAGTTATTATCGGCCCCGCCATTAATCTGGCCTTCACCATCACCTGTAACCAGCTTACGAACGCCACGATCTTCTACCGCCACCCAAGCCAGGGTAAGAGGGCGATTAGCCCCCCAAACCGGCGCCTCTACCGAGGCCAGAGCCCGATTCACGCCCACCGCGCCGAACGCCATGCTCAGCCGGCTTTCGCCGTTATCACCCCGAAGCACCTGGTAAGACAGCAATAATGACTCTGCGTCTGCGAGCAAGGCTTGCACACCATCCAGTGCAAGCACCTCGCGAGTACCAGAAATCCGCACAAATACTCTCGCCAGACCATCCGCATAACCCTTTGCAAGACCACTCGGCCCGGAGCCAGAGACCGGAACATCAACAGAATAAAGACCAGATACCGTTACAGCAGCCGCTGGAGCGGGCACCATAGCCAGCATGATCGAAAAAAAAGCAGCAAGCCATAAGGCCGGCAGCGGCTTAAAAACCGGGTTCTGGTTTGATACTGGCATGAAAGACCCTGCAGTTCGCATGAATGGCGCATAGGATACACCATGCCCTGAAGCCTGAGTAGCCAACCGGGGTTTCCGAAATGCAATCTTGCCAGGCCAACGGCACCCAAACACACGAAACAGAGCCGCTCGCGGCAATTGCACTTGGAGCCCTACACCGCACCTGTTAAAATCCGCCGCCTGACCCACTGGCCAAACGGTTAAGCACACCATGAGCGAACAGAAACCTTCCCTGACCTACCGCGATGCGGGCGTTGATATTGACGCCGGCAATGAACTTGTTAGCCGCATCAAGGAAACCGCCGCACGTACCCGGCGTCCTGAGGTTTTGGGAGGGCTTGGCGGGTTTGGTGCCATGGTCGCGATTCCCGCCGGATACAAAGAGCCGGTTATTGTATCTGGCACGGATGGCGTAGGCACCAAGCTAAGACTGGCAATGCAGCTCCAGAAGCACGACACCATTGGTATTGATCTGGTCGCCATGTGTGTTAATGACCTGATTGTGGGCGGCGCCGAACCTTTGTTCTTCCTCGATTATTACGCCACTGGCAAGCTCAACGTAGATATCGCTGCAAACGTGGTTGCTGGTATCGGCCAGGGCTGCGAACAGGCCGGTTGTGCGCTGGTGGGTGGTGAAACTGCCGAAATGCCAGGCATGTATGAGGGCGACGATTACGATCTGGCCGGTTTTTGCGTGGGCGTGGCCGAACGCAGCGAAATCATTGATGGCAGCAACGTGCGGGCCGGCGATGCAATACTCGCACTGGCCTCCTCAGGTCCCCATTCCAATGGCTACTCGCTGATTCGGAAAATTCTTGATGTCAGCAAAGCCGACATTAACCAGCCGGTCGGTGACACCAATTTGGCAGACGCTTTGATGGCGCCTACCCGAATTTACGTTAAAAACCTGCTACAACTGATCCGCCAGGTGGATGTAACTGCTTTGTCTCACATTACTGGCGGCGGTTTACCAGAAAATATTCCCAGGGTTCTACCGAAGGGCATGATTGCTGCCATCGACACCACAAGCTGGGAACTACCACCCGTGTTTCAGTGGCTAAAGGATGCCGGCGGCGTGGCGGGCGAAGAAATGTATCGCACATTTAACTGTGGTATTGGCATGATTGTTTGCGTGCCAGAAAGCCAAACAGAGCTGGCACTGGACGCTCTGAAGGTTCTGGGCGAGGAGGCTTGGCAACTGGGTGTAATAGAACGCGCAGAAGACACTGAAAAAGAAGCAGTAGTGCGCTACGCACCGGGGCTATTGTCAGAATGAAGGCAGACCAACCAACCCTACCAAAAATTCTTGTATTGGCTTCCGGCAGCGGAACCAACTTCCAGGCTTTGATGGACGCCAGCCGGGAGCGGGATTTTCCAGGCCAGATTATTGCTTTGGGCTGCAATCAGCCCAAAGCCTTCGTACTCGAGCGAGCGGCGCAGGAGAACGTTGAAACCTTTACGGTTAACCATAAAGAATTCGGTTCGCGAGCAGAGTTCGATGCCTCACTCATGGCTCATATTCTGCGCCACAACCCTGACCTCATTGTGCTTGCGGGCTTCATGCGGGTTCTGACACCAGATTTTGCGCGCGCTTTCCGGGGCAAGCTGCTAAATATTCATCCTTCACTACTGCCAAAATACACTGGTTTAAACACTCACCAACGAGCTCTGGATGCCGGCGATCGCACCCACGGCGTCTCCATTCACTTCGTAACCGAAGAGCTCGATGGCGGCCCGGTGATCGCTCAGGCCGAGGTGGCTATAGCGCCGGAAGACTCTAACGAAACCCTGGCAGACAAGGTGCAAAAGAAAGAACATCTGCTATACCCGATTGTCGTGCGCTGGTTTTGCGAAGGCCGAATTCAACTGGGGCTGGATCAGGTGCTGTTCGATGGCCAGGCGCTGGAAAACCCCATGCGCTTGCCAGACAACTAAGGCGCACCTTAACAGACTGTCACCCAGCACTGCCCGCCGACCCGCTAAACTTTCAACAAACCTGAAAGATTTGAGGTCAACGAAATGCCACTAGCCCAACTGATTACGCCAACTCCAAAGAAAGGCCTGATCACCATAGCCAGCCTTCTGTGCCTGCTGGCACTGCTACTTGGCAGTGCCGCGCAGGCAGCGGAACCGGTTCCGGATCTATTCCCCTTTGAAGTCAGCTATGGCGCCTCTATGGAAAAGGGCATATCCCTTAATGGCAGTGCCAAGCGCATTCTTACTTCCCAAGGCAACAATGTGTGGCTGTACCGCACTGAGGTGAAATCGTTTATAGCCGACCTAGACGAGTCTCTGGTTCTTAAATGGGAAGATGGTCAGGTGGTTCCACTCAGGTATCGGTATCGGTTGTCGGGCTTTCTCATCAAAGATAGAAAACAGTCCATTGATTTTGACTGGAAGGCCAACGTAGCCACAGGAAAGTACAAAGGAAAGCCATTCGAAGTAAAGCTGGAAGAAGGTGTTCTCGATCCGCTCGGCTTTCAGGTGCAGTTGCATCAGGACATATTGAACGGCAAGCGGGATATGGAATATCAGGTGCTGGACAAGGGCAGTATTGATAGTGACCGCTTTGCCGTTGTAAACGACGACACCGGCAGCACCGATGGCAAACAGTCTTCTGTGCTCAAAGCCAAAAAGGTTCGTGAAAACTCCGAGCGACAAACCTTGATGTGGTTTGATCCAGACAACAAATATGTACTGGTACGCCTACTGCAGGTTGAGCCAGACGGCAGCAAATACGAGCTAAAGCTCAAGAGTATCGATCTGGGAGGTTAAACCTCCCGGTCGGCCTCGGCCCATACTGCCTTAACTTCATCTGCAATAATGCGCAACCCCTGCGCCACTCGCTCGTCGTCTTGCGAATAGGTCACGCGCAGGCACTCGTGGCGGTGCTGCCAATCTTCATCCGGCAACCCCGGGAAGAAATAATGGCCGGACACCACCAGTACGCCACGGGCTTTTAATCGCTGATAAAGCTCCAAACTGGTAATAGGCAAATCCGGAAACCATAGCCACAAGAACATCGCACCCTCTGGCTTATGTACGTACCAGCGGCAGCTATCCTCACCCATGGCTTCGCGGAACGCTGTTACCGCACGCTGCATTTTGCGCTTATAAAAAGGGCAGACAACATCTCGGCTTAAAGACAGAATTTCCCCAGATCGAACCAGCGGCTCGGCGAGCATGGCGCCAAAGCTTCCTGTGGCCAGGTTCATAATGGCGTTGACTCCAGACAGTGCCTTTATCACCGGTTCTGCTGCAATCACAATGCCCGTGCGAGCGGCTGGCAGGCCAAGCTTGGACAAGCTAAGGCACAGAATAATCTGTTCGTTCCAGGTGGGCTTTGCATCCACAAATAATAAGCTTGGGAAAGGTGTGCCGTAGGCTCCATCTACAATCAGTGGCACATCATGCTGGCGAGCCAGCTCTTCCAACCGGGCCATTTCTTCATCGGTAACCACATTGCCCGTGGGGTTGGTTGGTCGGGATACGCAGATGGCACCGGTTTCGCCAGTTACTTCTACTGCGTCAAAATCCACGCGGTATTTAAATTCGTGGGCATCGGTAAACGAAATGTCTGGCTGAACCGCGTGAAACAGGTCAGGCTCGATGCCAGCATCGGCGTAGCCAATGTATTCCGGGGCCAGGGGCAGCAATATGTGTTTACGCTGGCCTTCGCCGTAATCACCGCCAAACATATTGAACAGCATGAAGAATGCGGCCTGACTGCCGTTGGTAAGGGCTATGTTTTCGGGTTTCAGCTCCCAACCATATTCGCGGTTGAGCAAGTCTGCCAGCGACGCAATAAATTGCTTTTCACCCTGGGGCGGGTCGTAAATACCCACCAACCGGCGAACATCGTCCTCGCTCTGACTCATGTCGCCGAGAATGTCTTGCACCCGCGCCTGAATCTCCGGAATGTGCCCCGGGTTGCCGCCACCCATCATTATCATGTCGTCGCCAGAGGCCATGGCGTTACCCAGGTCATCCATCAACGAGGTTATGCCGGCATCAGCGGTAAACTTGCGACCAAACGTGGAGAGTTTCATGGGGTTACATCCATCCAATCAGTACTGAATATTTAACGGGGTTTTCAAAAGCGCGTGGCGAATCCAACCAAGGAACAGTTAATCCGCCAACGAGATACCAAGGTTGCTTACACCCTCATTTCTGGCATCTTCCCGAAGCTCTGAGATGAACTCTTCTATTGGCGTTCGCTGGCGCTTCAATGCTAGCACCAAGTTGCGTTGAAAGGCTTTGTCTTCTTTCATCAACGGATGAGAATCCAGCAAACGAACCAGTTCATCTTCTTCTAGCCCTTCACCTTCAGACAGCTCAATAAAGCTCATTACCGTGCCGGTTGCCAGCTGGGATGCCTCTGTGGCTCGGTGCTTTGCGGGGTTCAGGCGGTTGAGCAGTGCTTGCTCCAATAGCTGGCAAAAATCGAAGGCTGGGTATACGCCGTAGGCGTCGTAGGCTTCCACATCAGGCGACAGGCCTTCCAGCTTTGCCAGCAGGGGTGGAATAGTTGTTTCTGCCTCTTCTTCCTGCAGCATGCCCCAGGCCTGCTCCAGCATCTGGTGCATTTTGCCGCCGGTTTTCAGGTCAACCGCTTCAGCAAACAGCGCATAATTAGGGAATGAGCGCTCGGCAAGAGCCAGCAGGAAGGCGCACTCACGCCAGCCCTGTAGCTGTGAAACCGCTTTAAGAAATTGGTTGGCGTTCATGTTCTTGGAAGGGTCACGCCGGTTTGGCCAAAATATTTGCCACCACGATCTTTGTAGCTGGTTTCGCAGATCTCGTCAGATTCAAAGAAGAGCATTTGGGCGATGCCTTCGTTGGCGTAGATTTTGGCAGGCAGGTTGGTGGTGTTGGAAAACTCCAGGGTAACGTGCCCTTCCCACTCTGGTTCCAGCGGGGTAACGTTTACGATGATGCCACACCGTGCGTAGGTAGATTTACCCAGGCAAATAGTGAGTACGCTGCGTGGTATGCGGAAGTATTCCACGGTGCGTGCAAGGGCAAAGGAGTTCGGCGGAATGATACAGACGTCGCCGGTGTAGTCTACAAAGCTGTTTTCGTCGAAGTTTTTGGGGTCGACGGTGGCTGAGTGTACGTTGGTGAAGATTTTGAATTCGTTGCTGCAACGTACATCGTAGCCGTAGCTGGATGTGCCGTAGGAGATGACTCTGCCCTTTTCACTCTCACGGACCTGACCGCTTTCAAACGGTTCAATCATGCCGTGCTGTTCGGACATGCGGCGAATCCACTTATCGGATTTGATGCTCATGGGTGAAGTCTCGTAGCCACTGGGGAAATTGGGGCGTAGTTTACCTGTTCGCCTGGGTTCTGTCGAAGCTGTTAATTGCCTGCCTGCAACGACATTAGCCGGTGACATTCGGGGCTGCGCCCACAGGTTCAACCGTCCAAAAACCGCTACGAGCACCTCCATGTGCGCTTGTCTTCGGCCGTCCTTGGCCTTCGACATTTTTGGACGGTTGAACCTATGGCCGCGAACGAACTTAGGTGCAATCCGCTGCGGGAACCCCGTGAATACCTAGTGGGACTTTACAGACATGCTTGAGATAGAACCGCTGAGGTTGCGTTCCCGCGTTGAAAGCTCCGCTCCAACCCTGCGGGCGATGTCGCCGTAACGGCGGGCAACTTCGGAATCGGGCTCGGCCACCACCGTGGGTTGGCCACCGTCGGTCTGTTCGCGAATGGTCATGTGTAGCGGCAATTGGCCCAACAGGGTTGTCTCGTATTCGTCGGCAATGCGCCCGCCACCGCCTTCGCCGAACAGGTGCTCTTCGTGGCCGCAGTTGCTGCAGATGTGTACGCTCATGTTTTCCACAACGCCGAGCACGGGGATGTCGACTTTGCGGAACATTTCTATGCCGCGTTTACCGTCAAGCAAGGCAATATCCTGGGGGGTGGTAACAATCACTGCACCTGTTACCGGTACTTTCTGGGCCAGGGTCAGCTGGATATCGCCGGTACCTGGTGGCATGTCGATCACGAGGTAATCGAGTTCGTTCCAGAGGGTTTGCTGCAGGAGTTGCATTACCGCGCCACTTACCATGGGGCCGCGCCATACCATGGGGGTTTTGTCGGTGGTTACGAAGGCCATGGACATGGTTTGCAGGCCGTGGGCTTCCATGGGTAGAAAGTATTTTTCTTCCCGCGTGCCTGGGCGTTTGCCATCGGGCACTCCAAGCATCATGCCGATGCTGGGGCCGTAGATGTCGGCATCCAGAACGCCTACGCGGGCGCCTTCAGCCTGTAGCGCCAGGGCCAGGTTAACGGCGGTGGTAGATTTGCCAACCCCGCCTTTGCCGGAGGCCACGGCAATAATGTTTTTAACACCGGGAACAGACGGCAAGTCTTTCTGTACTTTGTAAGAATGGATTTTCTGGGCTACATGAACATCGGCTGCTTCAACTCCGGCAACGTTTTCCAGTGCGTTGGCAACCAGTTGCTTCAGGCCTCCGGCAATACCTTTTGAGGGGTATGGCAGTTCAACCATCAGGGTGACTTTGCCAGCCTTGTCGGCGACCAGAGACTTCACGGCGCCCAGGTCGTAAAGATCTTTTCCGAGGTACGGGTCTCGGTATTCACGAACCGCTGCCTGCAGGGCCTGCTCTGAAATCTGTGTCATCTCGCTCTCCGGACTTGGCTCATGCTGGCTTTTCAGCATGAAAACAGGTGTTTCGGGTGAAAATTTTCTGTTCAAAAGGTATCATCTGGGGCCGTTTCTGACCATACAACCCTCATCCATGAAAGGTTCGGACACACCATGACGCAAGCGAGTTCAAAGCAACAGCGCGATATTCTGGTTACCAGCGCCCTGCCCTACGCCAATGGCCCCATCCATCTGGGCCATCTGCTGGAGTACATTCAAACAGATATCTGGGTGCGCTATCAGAATATGCGCGGCCACAATTGCTACTACGTTTGCGCCGACGATGCTCATGGCACGGCCATTATGCTCCGTGCTGAACGCGAAGGCATTACCTCTGAACGGTTGATTGATCGTATTCGTCAAGAACACCAGGAGGATTTCAGCGGGTTTAACATTCGCTTTGATAACTATTACACCACTCACTCGGAAGAGAACCGCTATTTTTCCGAGTATATCTACCGACAGTTGCAGAATAACGACCACATTGCGACTCGCAAGATCACTCAGTCTTTTGATCCCGAGAAGAACATGTTTCTCGCAGATCGGTTTGTTAAGGGCACCTGCCCAAAATGCAAAACCGACGATCAGTATGGTGATAACTGTGAAGCCTGTGGGGCCACTTACACGCCTACAGAGTTGATCAACCCACGCTCTGCAGTGTCCGGCGCTACGCCTATCGAGAAGGAGTCTGAACACTACTTCTTTAAATTGCCCGAGTTTACGGATTTCTTAACCAAGTGGACTCGCAGTGGCGCCTTGCAACCCCAGGTAGCCAATAAGCTGGCCGAATGGTTGGATGCCGGCCTGCAAGAATGGGACATCAGCCGCGATGCGCCCTACTTTGGCTTTGAAATCCCCGATGCGCCTGGCAAGTTTTTCTACGTTTGGCTAGATGCACCTATTGGTTACCTCGCAAGCTTCAAAAACCTTTGTAACCGTGAAGACATTGATTTTGAGCATTTCTGGAAGGTTGATTCCCCCGCCGAGGTTTATCATTTTATCGGTAAGGACATTATTAATTTTCACGCTCTGTTCTGGCCGGCAATGCTGCACGACGCGGGCTTCCGAACGCCTACAGCCGTTTGGGCTCACGGCTTTGTAACGGTGAACGGCAAAAAGATGTCTAAATCTCGGGGCACGTTCATTATGGCCCGCACGTACCTGGATCACCTGAATCCGGAATATCTGCGTTATTACTTCGCCTCTAAACTGACCAGTGGCGTAGACGACATGGATCTCAACCTGGAAGATTTTGCCGCCAAGGTAAACTCAGACCTGGTGGGCAAAGTGGTCAATATCGCCAGCCGCAGTGCCGGATTTATTACCAAGCGTTTCGACGGAAAGCTTGGTGAGGTAACTGAGCAAGACAAACTGAAAGAATTCATTGAAGCGGGCAACGAGATTGAACAGTTCTACGAAGCTCGAGAGTTTGGCCGTGCCATGCGCCGCATTATGGAACTGGCAGACATGGCCAACCAATATGTGAACGATGAGCAGCCCTGGGTTATTGCCAAGCAAGAAGGCCAGGACGACAACCTCCAGGCCATTTGCACCAACGCTCTCAACATGTTCCACCTGTTGATCACCTATCTTGCACCAGTGTTGCCAGAAACCGCCAAAGCGGCCGAGGCTTTCCTGAACGCGAAGCTTGATTGGAACAACCGCAGCGAACGCCTGGAAAACCACAGCATCAACAAATTCAAGCCGTTGATGAGCCGTATAGATATGGCGCAGATCGAAAAAATGCTGAATGCTTCAAAAGAGGAGGCACCTGCAGCAACGGGTAAACCGGCCGAGCCAGCCAAATCTGACAACAGCGAAGCCATCGCGGATGAAATAGAATTTGGTGACTTTGCCAAAGTGGATCTGCGGGTGGTAAAAATCGTGAAAGCCGAGCATGTAGACGGTGCCGATAAGTTGCTTCGCCTGACCCTTGATGTGGGACAAGGCGAACGCAACGTGTTTGCTGGTATCAAGTCTGCCTACAACCCTGAGGATCTTGAGGGGCGCCTTACAGTAATGGTGGCCAACCTAAAACCTCGGAAGATGAAATTCGGCCTGTCTGAAGGCATGGTTCTGGCGGCAGGCCCCGGCGGCAAGGATATTTTTCTTCTCTCGCCAGATTCAGGCTCAGTACCCGGCATGCGGGTGATGTAAACACAGGTCAAGACAGAGCATTCTGATGACAGACTATTTGCTGATACTGGTCAGCACCATTTTGGTGAACAACTTTGTGCTGGTTCAGTTTTTGGGCCTGTGCCCCTTTATGGGGGTATCTGGCAAGCTGGAAACAGCCATGGGTATGTCCTTGGCCACCACGTTTGTGCTGACTCTGTCATCGGTGTGTAGCTATCTTGCCTACACTTACTTGCTAGCGCCTCTGGATTTGGTGTTTCTGAAAACCATCACCTTTATTCTGGTGATTGCGGTGGTGGTTCAGTTCACCGAAATGGTGGTGCGCAAAACCAGCCCTTTGCTCTACCGGGTGCTGGGTATCTTTCTGCCGCTAATCACCACGAACTGCGCAGTGCTCGGTGTGGCACTTCTTAATTTGAATAAAAACAACAACTTCGTTGAATCAGTGCTCTACGGTTTTGGCGCGGCTGCCGGCTTTTCGCTTGTGCTGGTCCTGTTTGCCGCCATGCGCGAGCGCATTGCCGTGGCCGACGTTCCCGCCTCCTTTCAGGGTGCGGCTATTGGCATGGTTACCGCAGGGTTGATGTCACTGGCGTTTCTGGGCTTTACCGGCCTGGTTAGCGTTTAACGGAGACACGTTTTTATGTGGACAGGCATTATTATCGCTGTTCTGGCCTTGCTCGGTCTTGCCCTGGCATTTGGCGCCTTGCTGGGTTTTGCCTCTGAACGTTTCCGGGTTGAAGGCAACCCGCTGGTGGAGCAGATCGACGGGCTGCTGCCACAGACACAGTGCGGTCAGTGCGGCTACCCTGGCTGCCGCCCTTATGCTGAATCTATTGCCGATGGTGGGCCAATCAACAAGTGTCCGCCAGGTGGTGAATCCACTATTAAATCATTGGCCGATTTGCTGGATATAGAGCCTCAACCACTGGATGCCGAGCACGGTGTAGAACAAGCCCGTCGCGTTGCTGTTATACGAGAAGATGAATGTATCGGCTGTACCAAATGCATTCAGGCCTGCCCGGTGGACGCCATTCTAGGTGCCGCAAAACATATGCACACGGTTATCGAAAGTGAATGCACGGGCTGTGACTTGTGTGTGGAGCCCTGCCCTGTTGACTGCATCGACATGATCACCATTGAACCAGATATCCGGAGCTGGACATGGTCTCAGCCTGAGCCGGGAATAATCACCACAGACCGTCAGGAGGGTAGCGCCTGATGAGCCAACTTTGGGACTTTAGCGGCGGCATTCATCCGGCAGAGCACAAGCAGATTTCTACCGGCCGACCTATTCAGGCATCGGGCATTCCCAGACAATTGATGCTGCCACTGCAACAACATATTGGCGAACCTGCAGAGCCGATAGTAAAGGTTGGCGACCGTGTGCTTAAAGGCCAGAAAATAGCGGATATCAGTCACGGCATGGGTGTGCCGGTGCACGCTCCGACCTCCGGCATAATTGAAGGTATTGGTGACTACCCGGTACCGCACCCTTCCGGCATGACCGACGCATGTATTGTTTTAACACCTGACGGCCAGGATGAGTGGTGCAAGCTATACCCGATTAGTGACTATCGCAAGCTTGACCGGAATCAGGTTTTAGAAATCATCCAGTCTGGGGGCATCTCCGGTATGGGTGGCGCGGGTTTCCCTACGAACATCAAGCTGAAACCACCTCGAGATCGCAAGATAGACACCCTGATTCTTAACGGTGCAGAGTGTGAGCCCTACATTACCGCCGATGATATGACCATGCGCGAGCGGGCCGACGATGTTGTTGCCGGTCTCAAAGTTATGGCCTGGGTTCTACGCCCGGAGCGCTGTGTGATCGGCATTGAAGACAACAAACCCGAGGCTGCCACCGCTCTGCTTGAGGCCTGCCAGGGCACCAACATTGAAATCACCGTTATCCCCACTAAATACCCTTCTGGCGGTGAAAAGCAGCTGATCGAAATACTCACAGGTAAGGAAGTGCCAAGCGGTGGTATTCCTGCTGATATAGGCGTTATGTGCCAGAATATTGGTACGGCAATCGCCGTTGGCCAAGTGGTTTTTCAGGGCACCCCACTGATCAGCCGCACAGTGACAGTTACCGGCGACGCGGTACAAAATCCCGGCAATTTTGACGTTCTTCTGGGTACGCCAGTGGACTACCTGCTTGAGCAAGCCGGCGTGCAACCGGACCAGATCAACCGTTTGGTTTTAGGCGGCCCCATGATGGGTTATACGCTGACCACGACAGCGGTACCGGTTATCAAGACCAGCAATTGCATCATCGCTGCGACCGCCGACGAGTTACCTGAACCGCCTCCGGAGCAGGCCTGCATCCGTTGTGGCCAGTGCGCAGAAGTCTGTCCGATGGAGTTGCTGCCACAGCAATTATTCTGGCACGCGAAAGCAACAGAGTTTGAGAAAGCAGAGCACCTTAACCTATTCGATTGCATCGAATGCGGCGCTTGCTCATACGTATGCCCCAGCTCTATTCCATTGGTGCAATACTACCGCTACGCCAAGGGTGAAATTCGCGTTCAGCGTGCAGAACAACTCAAGGCGGATCGGGCCAGGGAGCGCTTTGAAGCGCGCCAGGAGCGGCTTGATCGTGAACAGCAAGAAAAGGATTTGCGCCGCAAGGAGCGAGCTAACGCAGCAGCGCAAGCCCAAGCTAAAAAGAAAGCCGAAGCTCAGAGCGCCTCTGCTAACGGCGAGGCGATGAACGAAAGAGCAGCAAGATCGGCGTTAGTGGAACAGGCTCTGGCTCGCAAAAAAGCCAGCACAGAAGCGGCAAAGGCTCAGTCAGGCGCACTGGCCGAAACTGCTCAGGAAAAACCCGATATTGGCACACTGGAAAAACAGCTGGCCCAGACACAGGCTAAACTCGAATCCATGCAAACCATGCTCGAAGAAGCAAAAGCACAACAGGCAGATAACGTAGAAAAACTCGAACGCGCTGTCTCCAAGAATTATGACCGTGTAAAACGGGCCGAAAGCGCCCTGGCAGATGCTCGTAAAACGCTTGCGACTGCCCCTCAATCCACCGAATAAATCGAATCAGGCCCCAACTTTCATGGCGTTTGTTCAGCAATCTTCACCCCACGCTCACAATGCCCGCCCCACATCCAAGGTGATGCTTTGGGTCATGCTGGCGGCATTACCAGGCCTGCTGGTACAGACCCTGTTTTTTGGCTGGGGCAATCTAATCAATGTTGTCTGGTGCATTGCAATTGCTATGGCCTCAGAAGCGGGCATCCTGAAATTACGCGGCAAACCGGTCACATTTATTCTTAAAGATAATACCGCCGCTGTAACGGGCCTTTTGCTGGGGCTGTCGTTGCCGCAATTTGTACCTTTTTGGGTATCTGCGGTTGCCGTCGTCTCGGCCATCGTGATTGCCAAGCAACTTTATGGTGGCCTGGGCTCCAACCCCTTCAACCCGGCCATGGTTGGCTATGCGCTGGTACTGATTTCATTTCCCGTTGCCATGACCACCAACTGGGCAGAACCTGCACTGCTTTGGAACAGCGCTCCCGGTTTTGGGAATACCCTGGCTGCCATTGCATCAGGGCAACAAACAGCGGTTGATGGCTGGACCATGGCCACACCGCTGGACGAATACAAACACAAGATTGCTACCCACACTGCCGCCGAAGTGCTGGTTCATCCCACATTCGGCAATGGCTTTGCCAAAGGCTGGGAATGGGTCAACGCGGCCTTCTTGCTGGGAGGGTTGGTATTGATTGGCCTGCGGATTATCACTTGGCACATTCCAGTCGCCGTTCTGGGCGCATTGATCACTATGAGCCTGGCCTTTGGCAGCAACGCAGATCAATATGCCCCGCTATCATTGCATCTGTTGGCCGGAGGCACGATGCTCGGCGCGTTCTTCATCGCTACAGACCCGGTGTCGGCCGCCACTAGCCATCAGGGAAAACTGATTTATGGCGCCGGCATTGGTGTGCTCATCTACTTGATCCGAAGCTGGGGAAACTACCCGGATGCTGTGGCGTTCAGCGTGTTGCTTATGAACTTTGCAGCGCCCTTTATCGATCACTACACTCCACCACGGACCTATGGTCACCATAAAGCCCGTCGCGGACTGCCCGGCCGAGGCAGGAGCTGAATCATGTCAACGATGACTCAATCCATTCGCCGCAGCGCCATAGGGCTTGGTATTTTTGCGGTTATCACTGGCGGCACCATTGCGGCTACCCAGGCATTAACTGAAGATCGAATCACAGAACAGGCAGCCAGAGCAGAAGCCAAGGCATTGTTTGAAATTATCCCTGAAAGTGCTCATAACAACGATTTGCTCAAAGACACGATCACTCTGCCCGCCAGCGACCGGCTAGCAACAGACGGGGCGATGACGGCCTGGGTAGCGCGTCAAAACGGGCAACCGGTCGGTATGATCCTGCCCGCCACTGCACCAGATGGCTATTCTGGCGCTATAAAGCTGCTTGTGGGTGTTGATCTTGAAGGTACCATACTGGGCGTTCGGGTGATCGGCCATAAGGAAACCCCAGGGCTGGGCGATCGAATTGAAACCAGAAAATCCAACTGGATTAAAGATTTTGAAGGCCACTCACTTGGTAACCCTGCACCTAGAAAATGGAATGTAAAAAAGAATGGCGGCGTTTTTGACCAGTTTACTGGTGCCACTATTACCCCTCGTGCCGTCGTAAAAGCGGTAAAAAGATCATTGGCCTATCTCAAGAAGAACAAGCAAGTTATTCGGACAGAACTGAACAAAATTCCGTCTAATACTGGCCCCGCCATTACGCCCGATGACCTGACAGAAGAATCACTGAACGTGGAGACCCCCTAACCATGGCTACCAAGACATCCGGTGACATCATCCGTGACGGGCTATGGGACAATAACCCGGCGCTGGTTCAAGTGCTGGGGTTATGCCCGTTGCTTGCGGTCACCAGTACCGTGGTCAATGCCGTTGGCCTCGGGCTGGCAACTTTGATGGTACTGATGGGCTCTAACCTCGCCGTATCGCTGATCCGCAACTTTGTTAGCGAATCTGTGCGCCTGCCCGCGTTCGTGATGATTATTGCCTCATTTGTAACCTGCGCAGAATTATTGATGCAGGCGTATACCTACGAGTTGTACCAAATACTCGGTATTTTTATCCCGCTTATCGTCACCAACTGCGCCATTCTCGGCCGCGCTGATGCGTTTGCCTCACGCAACACACCTGGCCCTGCACTGCTTGATGGCGCAATGATGGGTATTGGCTTTTTTATAGTGCTCGTTGTTCTTGGTGGTATGCGCGAATTGATTGGCCAAGGCACTTTGTTTGCAGATATGCACTTATTACTAGGCCCCATAGCAGCCAACTGGGTACTCGAGCCGTTTGCCAATTACCCAGACATGTTATTTATGGTATTGCCGCCGGGCGCATTTGTCGGCCTTGGCTTGTTAATTGCCCTAAAGAACGGCATAGACCGCCACCTTAAGGCACGCCAGCAGTTGGCTCAACCAGCAGCAACACCCGGTAGCAAGCGTGTGCGGGTTACCGGAAACGTCTCATGATCCGCGACCAGAGTCGCCCTGAAACATAATGAATAAAGCCAAGCGCCATGAAATTTTCACCCGGTTGCAGGAAGCCAACCCCAACCCAACAACAGAGCTGAAATTCAGCAATTCATTTGAGCTTCTGATTGCGGTTATTCTCTCCGCACAAGCAACGGATGTTGGGGTAAACAAGGCTACAGACAAGCTCTACCCAGTCGCTAACACGCCAGAGGCCATACTGGCGCTAGGCGTAGATGGCCTGAAGGATTACATTAAAACCATCGGGCTATTCAACAGCAAAGCAGAGAACATCATCAAAACCTGCCGCATTCTGATTGAACAGCACGGCAGCGTTGTTCCCGACAACCGAAAAGACCTGGAAGCCCTGCCCGGGGTTGGCCGAAAAACTGCTAACGTGGTTCTGAACACGGCGTTCGGGCAACTTGCTATGGCCGTGGATACGCATATTTTTCGGGTATCGAACCGTACCGGAATAGCGCCTGGCAAGAACGTACTGGAGGTAGAAGATCGCCTAATGCGGTTGGTGCCCAAAGAGTTTCTGTTAAATGCCCACCACTGGCTTATCCTGCATGGGCGCTATGTCTGTGTAGCGCGCAAACCCAGGTGCGGCGCCTGCACTATTGAAGATCTGTGCGAATTCAAGCAGAAAAATGATTATCAATAAGGCACTGACATAACGCCCTTAAACAAGCCGACTGTTTGCCGGCTTTTTTAAGGGCGTTACGAAAATCTCTTATCAGCCTCGACCCAACATGTCTTTTTTCAGACTACTTTGCGCAGGTTCATCTGAGAGCCAAATACCAAACAACGCTTTTTTGAACTCAAGCCCGCCTACCGTGCCTTTGTCTTCGTTATTTTTGCGTATTTTGACGCCTTCGCCCGGCACGTAAATCAAATCAAACACATCGCCTTCTTTGATTTCCTCTTTAAACACCGCCATAAACTGATCAACTTCAGACTGAATGGGTGTCATATCGCCGTCTGTAGAAGCCTCAAAGCCCTCCAGAGTTGCCTCGGTCATGCGGTCGCTGGTAATCATGCCAGATGTGATATGCAGAGTAATGGCCTGGGGCTCATCAGCCTCAACCACGGCATTGCCATCCTGCTGCGCCTGCGGCACGTATAAGCTACCAACATACAAATCAATAAAGAACTTGGAGCGGGTACCGGCACCGTTTAGCTGAAGCTCAGTATCATTTGCAGTATAGGTATCGGGGATATCGACACCACCAACGGTTACCGCCAAAGCAGGCGCTGACAGTGTAGCGGCCAGCATCAGGGATGCAAAACCCGTCAAAAATGCCTTGTTCATAGTCCTTTCCTTTTTCAGTCATTATTATGAGAGTTCATTCGTCACCAGGTACAAATCCGTGGCCCCCGGTGGCGCTATTCTAACAACGACCGAAAGGCACCAGGCGTAACCTGGTTCTCATTTGCAGGGATACTTTTGCAGAGTTACTTTTTTCAAAACCACTTAAACACAAAACGCCGGCCATGAAACATGGCCGGCGTTTTGGATGCTGCGTCAGAAAAGCTACTTGAACAGCAGATTACCGGTCAGGCCTTCTTTTTCCAGAATTTCACGCAAGCGCCTAAGCGCCTCTACCTGAATCTGACGGACCCGCTCTCGGGTCAGACCAATTTCCTGTCCAACCTCTTCCAGCGTACTAACCGGATAACCTCTGAGGCCAAACCGCCGGGAAAGCACCTCCTGCTGCTTTTCGCTAAGCTGGTTTATCCACTGGCCAAGACAGGCGCTCATATTATTATCCTGCAGCACGTCAGCAGGATCAGATGCGCCTTCATCCGCCACGGTATCCAGCAAAGACTTTTCACCGCCAGCACCGATTGGTGTGTCCATAGAGGCCACACGCTCGTTCAGTCCCAGCATTCGTTTTACGTCTTTAACTGGTTTATCCACCATCTGAGCAATTTCTTCTGCCGTAGGCTCATGATCAAGCTTCTGGGTCAGTTCCCGGGCTGCTCGAAGGTAGAGGTTCAATTCCTTCACTACGTGAATAGGTAGCCGAATAGTGCGAGTCTGGTTCATGATGGCCCGCTCTATGGTCTGGCGGATCCACCAGGTTGCGTATGTCGAAAAGCGAAAGCCACGCTCTGGATCAAATTTTTCGACCGCCCGGATCAGCCCGAGATTGCCCTCTTCAATCAAATCCAACAGCGTAAGCCCACGATTCACATAGCGACGTGCAATCTTCACAACCAGCCGCAGGTTGCTCTCAATCATTCGCTTACGGCCGGACTCCTCACCTTTGCGTGCCAGGCGTGCAAAATACACTTCTTCTTCTGGTGTCAAAAGTGGTGAAAAACCAATTTCATTGAGATAAAGCTGTGTGGCGTCCAGTTGCTTTGAGCTACTGTAATAACGCCCTTTGGTAGGAAAACCTCCATCGATTTCAGCTGCTTCTGGTGCGGCCTTATCGGTTTTTTCTTCTGCGAGTAACTGATCCTCGGAGTCATCAACATCCGTTATGCGATCAACAATGATACCTTCTTGTTCTGCTGACATATCTCTTGCCCCGCCTTCCAACAATCCTGGATTTTTGCCCGATACTTCTTTTTATTGCGAGCATTGATTATTTATTTTCTATTCAGGACTTCTTCAATGGCCTGTTATGCGCTTTGGCCACCATTTTTTCTTATTTGAGGTTCCGCATTTACCACTAGCGTGATGGCAGATAATGGGATGGATCGACCGGGTTGCCATTTTTTCGGATTTCAAAATGTAACTTGGGTCGTTCTGCGCCACTGCTGCCAAGCTCTGCGATAACCTGCCCGGCTTTTACGTTTTCTCCCTCGCTGACTCGAATCTTACGGTTATGAGCGTACGCGCTCAAATACTGCTCGTTATGGTTCACAATTATCAAATTGCCATAGCCGAGCAGACCATTGCCGGCATAAACCACATTTCCATCTGCGGCGGCCCTTACAGCATCCCCGGCTTTTCCGGCAATATCAACGCCTTTATTGACTTTTCCGGATGCTGAATAACCTGCAATTACGGTGCCAGAGTGGGGCCAACGCCACGTGATATTGGCCGCAGTCTGTGATCGAGAAGCCAACGGTGCGGAAGTATCTGGCTTGCGAGTAACGGCAGGTTTTTGCGCATTAGCCGCAGTTTGCACTGGCGGCTTGGCCCGTGATTTTCTGGCGGAGGTATTTGTAGAACGCTTTGATGCTTTTGCGGTTGTACCACCACGGCTATCAGATTTTACAGTGCCACGAACATCCAACCGAAGTACTTGCCCGACCTGAATAGTCCAGGGCGGGCCAATTCCATTGGCATTACCCAACTCCCGGTAATCGCGGCCATAGCTCCATGCAATGCCGTACAGAGTCTCGCCTTGGCGCACTACATGGCGGCCCCAGTATACCGGCGGGTTGTATATGTCATCCCTGTGAAGCGCCTGAGTGTTGCAACCACTCAGGCTGCCGGAAAGTAATACAACTGTGAAAAGGAAAAAAAAGGCTTTACCAGTTTCTGATGCCCACAAAGAGAGCGGGGCACCGTAAAGGAACCGCGGGGAGGCCGACAACGCGGCTTGAGCTGACCCACGTAATAATCTCACAGGAATAACACTGGCCTGGTTAAGAAAAATCTGTATAGGCTCTGAATCTGGTCAAAGAAGATCCTGAAGTTTCAAAAGTAACTCGCTAATTTATTGCATATTTAGAGAGCAAATCCAAGTTACTTGCCACCACAGCTGTTACCAACCATTTTCTTTGTTACGGGCGGAAACACTCGCATGCCCGGAAAGGTAACATTGGCCCATGGTGTTTTATCTAACGCCGACGCTTTTTCTTACTGATGGCGCCTGCCAAACCATTCAACCAGTAAAACCAGAGCAATGCCGGCAGCAACCATCACTACAGCCATAGCAACCTGCGGATCCTGGCCTGCAATATCTGAAAACGCACCCGGGCTAACGCTAACCTCACTCAGCGGAACCTGTTCACCGGAACTGTTGGTTCGCCAACTGAGTGTCTCTTTCCAGGGCCAAACCTTATTCAGAGCGCCGATCATAAAGCCGGTAAGTAAAGCCAGCACAGCGTCGTGAAACTTATGGAACGCCCAGGTAATAAGCCTTGCAACCGACAAAAGCCCCACCAGACATCCTGCCACGAATAGCAGCAAAAACGCGATATCAAAGGATTTTATAGCAGCCAGAACAGGCGCATACATGCCGATAATAACCAGAATAAAGCTTCCGGAAATGCCGGGCAGTATCATGGCACATATTGCCACAGCCCCGGCGGCAAAAAATGACAGTGCGGAAGGGGCAATCTGTCCTACCGATAAGGTTGTGATCCACCACGCAGCAGCGATGCCCAAGGTGAGAGGGATAATTAGTATGGCACGATAATGCCGTGCCTGGCGGCCAATATGCCAGACAGACGCCAGGATCAGGCCGAAGAAAAAGCTCCAGATGAGGATCGGGTATTCTGTTAGCAAAAAGCTGATCGCAGAAGCCAAAGTCACAATACTGGCAAGAATCCCCACCAACAGCGTGCTGAGAAAGGTACCATCACAAGCTTGCCAAAAAACACCAAACTTACCCCGAAACAAATCCCTGAAGACAGCCCCGGGAACAGCATTAATTGCCTCCAAAAGCCGAAAATAGATACCTGTTATAAACGCAATAGTGCCGCCAGACACACCGGGAACGATATCCGCAGCACCCATTGCCATCCCTCTCAAAAATACCGAAGCGGGATGCTGCGAGTGCTCGCTGCCTTGCGTAGGTGGCTCCGGTTGCTTGTGAATCAACGGACAACCCCGCCCAACAGAGGCACGAAGCGAACCGGCTCTAGCTCACGACGTTCAAATTGCTCACCGTTGCGGATCACTTCAACAAGCACCTGCTGCTGCTCGCCAACAGGAGCCACCAGAACACCGCCATCGGCAAGTTGATCCAACAACTCTGCAGGCACATCCATAGGAGCGGCGGTAACAATAATACCGTCAAACGGCCCTCTTTCTGGCCAACCCATACCACCGTCTGCATGCTTTAGCATAGCGTTACGTATATTGAGTTGCCGCAGCCGATCTCTGGCACGATCCTGGAGTGGTTTAATCCGCTCAACACTGTAAATCTGATCAAACAACTGTGATAGCACAGCGGTTTGGTAACCAGACCCTGTGCCCAGCTCCAGCACTCTGGAAGGTGCATGCTTAAGCAGCAATTCTGTCATCCGGGCAACGATATAGGGCTGAGACAGCGTCTGGTTATGCCCAATAGGAAGTGACGTATCTTCATAAGCTCTGTGCGATAAAGCTTCGTCCAGAAAAATGTGGCGCGGTACCTGCCCCATAACCTCCAGTACGCGATCCGATTCAATGCCCTTTTCCTTGAGGCGCTGAACCAAACGCATACGCGTACGCCGGGATGTCATCCCGATACCCTGAAGCTCGCCGCTCACGCACCACCCTCCATGGCTTCCTGGAGGGAATCCACCCAGGTTCTGAGGGATACAAGCGCTTCGTGGCGGGTCATGTCGATATGGACCGGTGTCAGCGAGACGTATCCTTGTGATACCGCGTGAAAGTCTGTTCCTGGGCCGGCATCGCCGCCTTTTCCGGCCGCGCCTATCCAGTAACGTTCTTTGCCCCGCGGGCAAGTCATGGGCACAGCACCCTCCGCTCGCTCGCGATCACCCAACCGGGTTACACGAAAACCGGCCAGCTCTTCCCAGGGTATATCTGGCACGTTCACGTTCAAAATGGAGCGAGGCCCTAAAACAAGCGGGTGTTCACTTTCAAGAAGCATGCGTACCACTTTGGCCGCTGTATCGTAATGATTTCGCCCTTCACTCACCAGTGAGACAGCAATAGCCGGCAAACCAAGATGACGGCCTTCCGTTGCAGCCGCTACAGTGCCGGAATATATAATGTCGTCACCCAAATTGGCGTGGGTGTTGATACCCGACACCACCCGGTCGAAAGGCTCATTGAACAACCCATTCACTGCCAGATGCACGCAGTCTGTCGGTGTTCCATCAATAGAGCGAAAACCATTGGGATGCTGCTCAGACGTTAGCGGGCGGTTGAGCGTCAACGCATTACTCGCCCCGCTGTGATCCCGGTCTGGTGCAACTACTTCAAGATCACCCAAGCCTTTAAGGCCTTCATAAAGAGCGACAAGTCCCGGTGAATGAACACCGTCATCGTTTGATAACAGAATACGCACAGTATGCTCCACACATTAGCTAGCCACACAATAACTAGCTTAAAACAGCTAGCTGTGTTGTTTGTTATGTTGGCCGAGGCTCATGTCCTCAAGCTCAAAGATATCACTCAAAACCGTAGTCGCGTATTGGCCTGGATCGAGAACAAACTCCAGTTGCAATCCACCGTCATCCAGCCACGACCAGTTCAAGCCTCTTGCCATGGCGACCAGAGGTCGACGCTCGGGCTTCATTCGAGTCACCAGAAACAGCGAGGCGAGTTCTGGCGTCAACGCGACTAGCTCACGCTCACGTTGTTCTAACTCGCCAGTGGCGCTTGTACCACCATCGCCCCATAACGGACCGCTCGCATATTCTACGGGCTCGCCCGGCAAGGGTTCGCGCCAACTGCCCTCGGTTACACGGCTTGCAAGAACTTCGTTAAAAAACCAGGAACGAGCAGCTGAAAAGTACAATACGTTTTTCCGGCCATCTCTGCTACCGCCTGGTTTACCCCGACCTCTACGCTTACCTTGGCCTTTGCGGCGGTTCAGCGCGGAAGGGTCAATATGAATCGCCTTATCCAGGTTGCCGCCGGCAAAACCAAAGCGCTGGGGGCCAAAGTAGTTGGGTGCGCCCTGTATTTTTAAACGTTCAAGAGCACTTTCGACAACTTCGCGCTCTGCCCTTACCTGGCGCAGCGTAATCACAAAATGATTGCCTTGATGGTCCCCCCGACGCAGCTTTCGCACGCTACGGTGGGCCGATTGGACCGGCCAGCGTTCTGAGACCTGTGTAATCAGTGCTGCATCGTCATCCATCATACCGGGGCGATAGAGACTGAACCATTGGCTAGTCACCGCGTGGCGATCTTTGAGCCCGCAAAACCCGACATCAAAAGACCGGCAACCAGCAAGGGCGGCCAACGCCCCCGCCACAAAATCCGTATTGTCGCCGGTTTTCTCAATACGCAAACACAAGTGCTCCCCTTCACCCGTCACGCTGTCTGGGCTGGGCGTTTCCCACTGACCAGGGAACTCTGCCAATACCTCATTCACCCGAAAATCTTCCGGTGTCGTTTTCAAATGAGCACTGGCTACCCGCACGCCATCCGATACGGGCCAATCTAACCGCCAGCTTTTTACTTGCACGCCAGAATCACTCACAATGCTGCCGGCTCAAGCAAACACACCGCCTGGCAGGCAATGCCCTCACCACGGCCCGTAAACCCCAACTTCTCGCTGGTCGTCGCTTTGACGCTCACACGGCCGGCTGAAACACCCAGATCTTCTGCAATGTTCAAGCGCATAGCTTCAATGTGTGGTGCCATTTTGGGCGCCTGCGCAATAATCGTTGCATCAACATTCAGAACACCAAAACCCTCTTCCGCTACCCGTGTCATTACTCTGCGCAGCAGATCCCGGCTATCTGCGCCTGCCCACTCAGCACTGGTGTCGGGGAAAAAATGACCAATATCCCCAAGAGCCACCGCGCCCAGCAATGCATCTGCCAGCGCATGCAACAGCACATCACCGTCAGAATGAGCTTTCAGGCCCTGACGGTAGGGTATGGAAACACCGCCAATAACAACGGCATCGCCTTCACCGAAGGCATGAACATCAAAGCCCTGACCAATTCGCATAATCTACTCCGGGGACATCCAGAAAGTTCAAAACCGGCTAAGAATAAAGCCAGCGAGATCCAGGTCAGCAGGTACAGTAATTTTAATATTATCCGACCGACCCTCAACTAAAACCGGCATATTACCGGAAAACTCCATAGCAGAGGACTCATCGGTAACAGATTGCCCTTTATTCAAGGCCCGCCTCAAGGCTTCAACTAACTTGGCGTAACGGAACATTTGCGGCGTCATAGCACGCCAAAGCTGGCTACGATCCACGGTTCCAATCACCTCAGGCAAGGCGTTCGGCTTTGCTTTTTTAAGCGTATCCGCAACCGGAGCCGCCAAAAGTCCACCCACAGGGTGCGTGGCCAGCGTCGACACAAGATTGGCCAAGTCGGCAGGGTGAACGCACGGCCGGGCCGCATCATGAACCAGCACCCAGTCATCCGCTCCGGCCTGCGCTGCCAGTGCCGTCAGAGCTGAAAGTACCGAATCCGCGCGCTCAGCACCACCGTTGCACGTCTGAATGCGGTCATCTTTACTGGCGCCACTGCTTGGCCACCAACGATCTTCGGAGTTCAGGGGTACCATACAGCCTGCAAACAGGCCGGAATCCAGCATTCTCGAAAGGGTGATATCCAGAATAAAGCGGTTATCAATACGGAGGTACTGCTTAGGACACTCGGCCCGCATACGCTGGCCAATACCGGCGGCGGGAACAATCAACCAGAGTTTAGAGTCACTCATGAACGATTCGCACAAAGCTGAGAGTGGCAGAAAGTCCTGGAAAGGACTTCCCTGCCACTCTGTACTCTAATATTTCAAACCGAAAGAAATCACTGCTCAACAACAAGAAAAAACGTCTCATCATCCCGAACCAGCCCAAGGTTCATCCGAGCCCGCTCCTCAACGGCGCTTTGCTCATTACGAAGATTACGCACCTCCGCATACAAACGTTCATTACGAGTAGCCAGCTCGGTATTCTCCTCACGCTGCTCGGCAATTGACCTCTCCAGCGTCCAAACTTGCGCAAAGCTACCCTCTCCAACCCACAGGCGCACCTGCAGAAGAAGAATAAGAACAACCATGATAGCCCAGAGCAACTTCATCAATACCGATTCCGTGCAGGAAATGACCGATCAAAAATTCAACATTAAGCGTTGAGTATAGACCTTAGAGCAGATTAGCAACAAATTCATCTAACTGGTTGGGCAAAAAGGCCATCGTGACTGAATTTTCATTCAAAACACGACGGCCTTAATAGTGCACTACCCTAAATCGAAAAGAATAAAGAGTAAAACAAAAACAGCTAACTTCAGCCCTGCCCTTTAATTTCACTCAAACCACGATATGGCGCCTTGCCTTCTAACGCCTCCTCAATACGCAGCAACTGATTGTACTTGGCAACTCGATCAGAACGGCACAAAGAACCCGTTTTAATCTGCCCGGCACAGGTAGCAACCGCAAGATCTGCAATGGTTGTGTCTTCAGTTTCACCGGAACGATGGGAAATAACCGCGGTAAACCCTGCATCCTGCGCCATCTTGATGGCATCAAGCGTTTCGCTCAGGCTGCCAATCTGGTTAAACTTGATCAGAATAGAGTTACCCACACCGGTATCGATACCACGCTTGAGGATCTTGGTGTTGGTAACAAACAGATCGTCACCCACCAGCTGTATTTTATTGCCAACTTTATCCGTTAGCACTTTCCAGCCATCCCAATCACTTTCGTCCATACCATCTTCAATGGAGACAATCGGGTAACGCTCAGCCAAGCCTGCCAAGTAATCGGCAAAGCCGGCAGAATCAAAGCTCTTACCTTCGCCAGCCAACACATACTGGCCGTCTTTGTAGAATTCAGAAGCCGCGCAATCCAAAGCCAGGGTAATATCGGTACCTAGTTTGTAACCTGCCTTTTCAACAGCTTCTTGAATAATAGCCAGAGCCGCTTCGTTAGATGGCAGGTTGGGAGCAAAGCCGCCCTCATCACCGACAGCGGTGTTCAAACCCTGCGCCTTCAACACGTTTTTCAAACTGTGGAAAATTTCGGCACCAATACGCAGTGCGTCCGCAAAACTCTTGGCAGCAACCGGCTGTACCATAAATTCCTGGATATCTACGTTGTTATCCGCGTGCTCACCGCCGTTCAGAATATTCATCATCGGCACAGGCATGCTGAACTTGCCAGAGGTACCGTTGATGTCGGCAATGTGCTCATACAGTGGCTTACCCAGAGACGCCGCTGCTGCCTTTGCTGCGGCCAACGACACGGCCAAAATAGCATTCGCGCCCAAATTTGCTTTGTTCTCAGTACCATCCAGCTCCAACATGACGTTGTCCAGCCCACGCTGGTCGGCCGCATCTTTGCCTTTCAAGGCTTCAAAAATTTTGCTGTTAATGGCCTCAACTGCCTTGCGCACACCCTTACCTAAATAACGGGAGGCATCGCCATCACGAAGTTCCAACGCTTCACGAGATCCTGTAGACGCACCAGACGGTGCACAGGCACGACCAAGGGTTCCATTTTCCAGAACGACATCGGCTTCTACGGTGGGGTTGCCACGGGAATCCAGAACTTCACGGGCTTTAATGTTGGCAATCTTGGTCATTCTAAGGAGTCTCCAAGTGTTCAATTTCAAAGGTCATTATAAAAATCAGATCAAGAGCAAGCTAAAACACAAACACCGCCATTCAGGCGGTGTCGATAGGTTTAAAACTTTTCACAAGGTCATCTACAGCCTTGACTCGCTGCAGGAACGGCTCAAGTTGGCTCAAGCGCAGCGCACACGGGCCATCGCACTTGGCCTCATCCGGGTTCGGGTGAGCCTCTAAAAACAGTCCCGCCAAGCCCTGAGACACACCCGCCAAAGCAAGGTCTGTTACCTGTGCGCGACGACCACCGGCAGAATCAGCGCGACCACCTGGCATTTGCAACGAATGGGTTACATCGAACATAACCGGCACATCCATGGATTTCATGATGCCAAAGCCGAGCATGTCCACCACAAGGTTGTTGTACCCGAAACTACTGCCCCGCTCGCACAAGATAACCCGGTTGTTCCCGGCTTCTGCGCACTTGTTGATGATGTGTTTCATCTCCTGCGGAGCAAGAAACTGGGCCTTCTTGATGTTGATCGCAGCGCCGGTTTCGGCCATGGCAACCACCAAGTCAGTCTGACGGCTCAAAAATGCAGGTAACTGGATGATGTCACACACCTCAGCCGCAGGCGCTGCCTGTGCTGCTTCATGAACATCAGAAATAATGGGAACACCGTACTTGCTCTTGATATCGGCCAGTATCTGCAAGCCTTTATCGAGCCCAGGCCCCCGAAAAGACGTGACGGAGGAGCGGTTTGCTTTATCGAAAGACGCTTTAAATACGTAGGGAATGCCCAGCTTGGCGCACACCTCCACGTAGGCTTGTGCAACGTCGAACGCCATGTCTGGAGATTCCAGAACATTCATACCGCCAAAAAGCACAAACGGCTTATGATTAGCAATGCCGATATCAGCAACAGTAACAGTGCTCTGGGCCATTATCAGGATTCCTTACGGTTCGCCAGCGCAGCTTCTACAAAGCCTTTGAACAACGGATGACCATCACGAGGCGTAGAAGTAAATTCCGGATGGAACTGACACGCTACAAACCAGGGGTGGTCCGCAACTTCGACAACTTCCACCAATTTGCCATCAGTGGAGCGCCCAGACACCTGCAAGCCTGCAGCTTCCAGTTGCGGCAGGAAGTGGTTGTTTACCTCATACCGATGACGATGACGCTCACGAACGGTTTTTCTGCCGTAGCAGTTTGCAATATTGGAGCCTTCGGTCAGCACGCAGTCCTGTGCACCCAAACGCATGGTGCCACCAAGATCAGAGTTATCTGTTCGCTCTTCGCGCTCGCCGGTCGCGTCTAGCCACTCGGTAATCAGACCCACAACCGGCTCGGGTGTGTGCTCACGGAACTCCGTACTGTGGGCATCTAACAGGCCAGCCTTGTTACGGGCGTATTCAATAACCGCTACCTGCATACCCAGACAAATACCAAGGTAAGGTACTTTGTTTTCGCGGGCGTATTGAACGGTGCGAATTTTACCTTCCACACCTCGCTCGCCGAAGCCCCCGGGTACCAGGATGGCGTCTGCGTTTTCTAGCGCTTCGGTGCCGTCGCGCTCTATGTCTTCAGAATCAATGTAATTGATATTGATCTTGGTGCGGGTTTTGATACCCGCATGGAGCAAAGATTCAATCAGCGACTTGTAAGCCTCAAGCAACTCCATGTACTTACCGACCATAGCAACCGTTATTTCTTGCTCTGGATTCATCAACGATTCGACAACGCTGTCCCACTCGCCAAGGTCTGCCTCACGTGCATCAAGGTTGAAGCGATCAACAACGAGCTGGTCCAAACCGTGTTCATGTAGCATGCGTGGAATAACGTAAATGGATTTAGCATCACGCATTGGAATAACGGCGCGCTCTTCCACGTTCGTAAATAGTGCGATCTTCCGGCGTGAACTAACGTCTACCTCATGCTCTGAGCGGCAAAGCAAAATGTCGGGCTGCAGGCCGATAGAACGCATTTCTTTCACGGAATGCTGAGTCGGCTTGGTTTTGATTTCGCCAGCCGTCGCAATATATGGCACCAGTGTAAGGTGCATAAACAATGCGCGGGTAGACCCCACTTCAACCTTCAGTTGGCGGCAGGCTTCCAAAAACGGCAGGGATTCAATATCGCCAACGGTTCCGCCCACTTCAACTAGCGCCACATCGGCACCGGCCGCGCCTTTAACAACGCGACGTTTGATCTCGTCGGTAATGTGGGGAATAACCTGAACAGTGCCGCCAAGATAATCACCGCGACGCTCTTTGCGGATAACTTCTTCGTATACGCGGCCTGTGGTGAAATTATTGCGGCGGCTCATCGGCGTGCGAATGAAGCGCTCATAGTGGCCAAGGTCCAGGTCGGTTTCAGCACCGTCTTCGGTAACAAAGACTTCACCGTGCTGGAACGGGCTCATGGTGCCTGGGTCCACATTGATGTACGGGTCCAGCTTGAGGATAGTGACCTTCAGGCCGCGTGCCTCGAGGATCGCAGCCAAGGAGGCCGAAGCGATTCCTTTGCCCAGTGAGGACACGACACCGCCGGTGACGAAAATATAACGCGTCATGCAGATTCCATGATTATCAGGTTCTGTGAAGGAGGGAGATTGTCATCTCAAGATGGGACGCCAGACTACCAGAAAGCCCCCAGCGACTCAATTACAATCCCGCTCTACAATCAGCCGCCAACCTGCCGCAGGGGCGCTTCCGCAGTATTGCCCGGAACACCACAAGTCGCCAATAGCGATCAGTTCTTCTTCACCCGCCAGCCCCTTGAAAATCAGGGGTAAACGGCCTCTTTCCCAGGGTGGAACAGCCTGCTCCTGAAGCCATTTCTTTAGGGATTTAGAGGGTCTTTTCGCACAAAAACGAACGCGTTCTCCACCCTGCCTCGTATATATTCGTATTGGCGGCAACGCCGTTTCCGCTGTGCTTGCCGGTATTAGCCTGACTGTCCATTCGCCCCAGCTCACTGGCTGATCAGGTTCGAGCGACACAGGTTCGCCTGGCAAATCAGACATATCAGGCACCAAATAAAGCTCTGCCTGATAGCGCCGCAGGCTGAACTTTTCTGCGCGCAACTCAGGAGACCTGTCATCTGCGGCCTGCAATAGATCCTGCAGCACCTGTGACCAATCACTGATTGATGGCGCCGAATAGCCGGCGCGCTGAACCCACCATCGCAGCAGGTTCTTCTGTTCCGCAAGGGAAAGAACGCTTAACTCTGCGATCGGTAGTCGGCGCTCATGCCCACCTAGCGCCTGCCATTGCATACTAGCCAACCGCTGGTTTAAAAAGTGACTTTCCGAGCAGGCGCCCGCACTGTGCTGGAGACGCTTATTCAGACCCGGCCAGCGTTTTTTTAACGCTGGCAAAATGCCAAGGCGAAGGAAGTTGCGGTCAAAGCGTTGGTCTGTGTTGCTGGGATCATCCACCCATGAAATACCAGCCAGTCGAGCATGGCGCTCCAGCTCCGATCGTTCAATACCCAATAATGGCCGAGCAAGGTGGCCGGCCCCCAGAGGGCGTGTCTGCGGCATGCCAGCAAGACCAGCCACACCGCTGCCACGGAACATACGGAAAAGCACAGTTTCGGCCTGATCATCACCATGATGGGCCATCAGCAGAATATCACCAGGCTCGAGAAGCGTCTCGAAGGCCTGATAGCGAGCCTTACGAGCTGACTCCTCAAGACCTTCACCAGGGCCGCCGCCCAGCTTTACCGTCACTGCCTGAGCCGTAAATGGCACATTAAGCCTGGCACACACATCTCGGCAAAAGGCTTCTGTCTCGCCAGCATTAACTTGCAGTTGATGATTGATATGCACCGCCCGCACATCGGGGTGGTTATGTGCCGCAAGATGCAGAAGAAGGGTAGAGTCCAGGCCACCGCTAAGGGCAACCCAGAGCCGCCGGTAGCCAGAAACGGCCTTCACCGGCGCACTCAATGCCTTCGGAAACACCTGCCCAGATATGGACTCAGCGCCCTGTGTCATAGCGGGTTAGCCGCTCATAACGCCGGGACACCAACTCGTCCAGAGGCAGCCGACCAAGTTCTGCTATGCCGTTGCCAAGAGTTTCCCGCAAAGCCTCTGCCATTTTCTCAGGGTTGCGGTGGGCACCACCGAGTGGCTCTGAGATCACGTTGTCGGCCAGACCAAGATCTTTCAGGCGATCTGCAGTTACACCCATGGCCTCAGCTGCCTGAGAGGCGTGTTCCGCGCTTTTCCACAAAATAGACGCACAGCCTTCGGGAGATATAACCGCGTAGGTGGAGTACTGCAGCATATTAAGCTGATCGCACACACCAATGGCCAGGGCACCACCAGAACCACCTTCACCGATCACGGTAGAAATAATAGGGGTTTTTAGCCGAGACATAACGGCCAGATTGAACGCAATGGCCTCACTCTGACCCCGCTCTTCAGCCCCTATGCCTGGATAAGCACCCGGGGTGTCTATAAACGTAAGAATGGGCATTCTAAAACGCTCGGCCATTTCCATCAGGCGCAAAGCTTTGCGGTAGCCCTCAGGGCGTGGCATGCCAAAATTACGCTTTACTTTATCCCGTACTTCACGGCCTTTCTGGTGGCCGACAATCATTATGGGCTTGCCGTTTAGCCGAGCCGTTCCGCCCACAATGGCTTGGTCGTCTGCGTAGCGCCTGTCGCCATGGAGTTCATCGAAATCTTCAAAAATCATTTCGATGTAGTCCTTGGTGTAAGGCCGACGCGGATGTCTGGCAAGGCGGGCCACATCCCAAGGGTGTAGATCTGAAAAAATACTCTCCGTCAGGCTGACGCTTTTCTTTTTCAGCCGTGTAATTTCATCAGAAATATTAATGTCAGTGTCGTTACCCACCATACGAAGCTCTTCAATCTTGGCTTCAAGGTCGGCAATCGGCTGTTCGAAATCCAAATAATTAGGGTTCATGATGTTCCATCATTTTATCGCCAGGCGGGACGGCGCTCCGCCAATACAGAATTTGATACAAAGATAGCAGTGCCCGGGCCATGGCTAAAGCGGACATTGGTATGAGTCCGCATTCTGACAAACAATTAATTTCCCGTGCAATTCTTTGCCTTAGTCACTCAATCATAGACCAGTTCTACGCACTGGTCGCCCACCAGATATTTCAGCTCCAACAATAAATTGTCATCAGGCCGCACACGCCAAGCGTTACCCAGCTCAATTCGAGTACTGGCCTGCGGGCTGCTGTACTCAATCCAGACCGGGCTGCCCTCACTGCGGAACGGCCTCAGCGTGCCATCAATTTTATCCAGCAGGCCGTTGTGTAGTTGGTCAGCATGGAGATTCAATTGCAAACCCCGGCTAAACTGTTTGCGAGCACCGGGCACATCCATCACGGTGTTTACACGCATTTTCATCTGGCCGGAGTAATCATCGTGGCTTACCTGACCTTCAACCACAATCACCTGATCTGATTGCAGCAGCTCTCGGTTTTCAAAAAAAGCTTCGGAAAACAACGTAGCCTCTATTCGTGCACTCCGGTCATCCAGCGTAATGAAGCACATGGTAGAACCTGTGCGTGTTTTCATGGTTCTTTGCGCAATTACCAACCCCGCAACCCGCTGAGGTGACTTATTGGGCTTGAGATCGGCAATAGACGAACGCACAAAACGCCGAACTTCCCGTTCATACTCATCAAACGGGTGACCAGTAAGGTATAAGCCCAGGGTATCCTTCTCACCTTTCAGGCGCTGCTTTTCAGGCCATTCCCGTATACCAACAACATCTGCATACGGGTCGCCGCCATCACCGGCTTCCAGCATTTCCCCGAACATATCGGTCATACCCACGGATTCGTTACGCGACTGCTGGTCTGCCTGTTGTACCGCTTTCGGGATGCTGGCCATAAGCTGAGCGCGACTGGCACCGAGCTTGTCCATGGCACCGGAGCGAATGATCGCCTCCATGGCACGCTTGTTGATTTTTTTGAGATCCACCTTGCGGCAGAAATCAAAAATATCCTGGTAAGGCTCGCCATCGGCCCTGCCATCCACAATTGCCTGAATAGGCCCCTCGCCCAGCCCTTTAATGGCGCCAAGACCGTAAACCACCTGCCCCTCATCGTTTACGGTAAAGGTATATTCTGAGCGACTGACATCTGGCAGCACCAGATCCAGTTTGAGGTTGCGACACTCCTCTACCAATGTCACCACCTTGTCGGTGTTCTGCATATCCGCAGTCAGTACTGCAGCCATGAACTCGGCGGTGTAGTGCGCTTTCAACCACAGCGTCTGGTACGACACCAGCGCATAAGCAGCAGAGTGAGATTTGTTGAAGCCGTAACCGGCGAATTTTTCAACCAGATCGAATATATTTTCCGCAAGGGTTTTATTTATGCCATTGCCTTCGCAGCCATCCAGAAAAAACTGTTTCTGCTTGGCCATTTCCTCGGGCTTTTTCTTGCCCATGGCACGGCGCAGCATGTCCGCATTCCCCAGGCTGTAGCCCGCCATTACCTGAGCAATTTGCATGACCTGTTCTTGGTAAAGAATAACCCCGTAGGTGGGCCCCAGCACCGGTTTCAAGCCCTCATACTGATAATCCGGGTGTGGGAACGACACTGGTTGTTTGCCATGCTTACGATCAATGAAGTCATCAACCATGCCTGACTGCAACGGCCCTGGGCGGAACAGTGCCACCAGTGCGATCATATCCTCAAGAGAATCTGGCTGTAGCCGGCGAATCAGGTCTTTCATACCGCGAGATTCCAGCTGGAACACAGCGGTTGTCTCAGCCTTTTTCAGCATCTCGAATGAGCGGGCATCCACAAGTGGAATTTCATTAATATCCAGCGGCGGCAGATCGCGCTTTTCCCGCCGCGGATTAATCATCTTCAACGCCCAGTCGATGATGGTAAGTGTTCTAAGGCCCAGAAAGTCGAACTTCACCAGCCCGGCATCTTCCACGTCGTTTTTATCAAACTGGGTAACAAGGCTACCGCCATCGTCATCGCAGTAAAGCGGAGAAAAATCGGTGATTTTGGTAGGCGCAATCACCACGCCACCAGCGTGTTTACCTGCGTTTCGGCATACGCCTTCTAGTTTCAGGGCCATCTCCCAGATTTCCTGGGCCTCTTCGTCCTGCTCCAGAAATTCTTTAAGCGAGGGTTCCTGCTCAACCGCATTGCTCAGGGTCATGCCCACTTCGAAGGGAATCATCTTGGACAGCTTATCTGCGAGACCGTAGGACTTACCCTGTACCCGGGCCACGTCTCGCACTACGGCTTTAGCGGCCATGGTTCCAAACGTAATGATCTGGGAAACCGCTTCCCGGCCATACTTTTCTGCCACGTAAGCAATAACGCGATCCCGACCTTCCATGCAAAAGTCGACGTCGAAGTCGGGCATGGATACCCGCTCCGGGTTCAGGAACCGCTCAAAAAGCAAATCGTATTCCAACGGGTCCAGATCTGTGATGAGCTGAGCATAGGCAACCAGCGAGCCAGCACCGGAACCACGGCCCGGCCCCACTGGCACACCGTTGTTCTTCGCCCACTTGATAAAGTCCATTACGATCAGAAAGTAACCGGGGAAACCCATCTGAATAATAATATCCAGCTCAAAATTCAGGCGCTTGTAATAGGCTTCTCGCTTGCTGTCGTACTCAGGGTCGTCCTTGGGAAGAGTTTTTGCCAGGCGGTCTTCTAGACCTTCTTCCGATACTTGGCGAAAGTACTCATCCATGGTCATGCCTTCAGGCACTGGATAATTGGGTAGAAAGTACTCGCCCATGCGCACGGTTACCGAGCAGCGCCGAGCTATTTCTACGGTGTTCTGAATGGCTTCAGGGATATCGCTGAACAGCTCGACCATTTCATCCGGGCTGCGCAAGTATTGCTGCTCGCTAAAACGACGGTCGCGCCGAGGGTCGTCCAGCGCCCGGCTTTCACCGATGCAGACTCGGGCTTCATGGGCCTCAAAATCGTCTGCCTCAAGAAAGTGAACATCGTTCGTGGCAACCACCGGCAGCCCAAGATTCTGCGCCAGCTCAACGCTCATGTGCAGGCAGTCCTCATCGCCAGCCCGCCCAGTGCGCTGCAATTCCAGATAATAAGATTCTGGGTACAGGTTCATCCAATATTCGGCTCTGGCCGTTGCCAGTTCTGGCTTACCCGCCAGCAGAGCTTTGCCCACATCCCCTATTTTGGCGCCAGACATGGCAATCAAACCAGCTGTTCGGCTTTCCAGCCAGTGACGCTGGACAATCGGTTTGCCATGATGTTGCCCCTCGGTATACCCGAGGGAGATGATTTCTGTGAGGTTAAGATAACCGTCGTTATCACGGGCCAACAAAGTTAGCCGGAACGGGGCCTCTGGCTCATCCGGGTTCTCCAGCCAGAGATCTGCACCAATGATAGGCTTTACGCCGGCGCCTGTGGTTTCCTTGTAAAACCGCACCAGCGAGCACATATTGGACTGCTCGGTAAGCCCCACAGCCGGCATGCCCAATTCTGCCACCCGCTTAACCAGCGGTTTAACACGAACCAGGCCATCTACCATGGAGTGCTCAGAGTGCACGCGTAGGTGTACAAAAGTTTGCGACATAACGTCAGGTTATTCCTGCATGTGTATTCTTTAGAATGTGTTAACGGAACCTGTGAAAGAACTTGCGGCTATCAGCCGCCAATCAGCGTCCGTATGTCTGCTTCTGTCTGGGGACCAAAGCGGGCTTCCAGCAGGTCGCCATCGGGATTCACAACAAAGGTAGCGGGCAAGGCGACCGGGAGCTCCCATTTAAACTCCGGCCCCGGATCCTGTTCAAGCATTGTGTATTCAATACCCATGCGCTTGCCAAGGCTTACCAGAGCTTCACCCTTTACATCGTCGAAGTTCACTCCTAAAACGGTAATGTCTGGCGCCTTGTTCAACTCGTTCAGCTCTGGAATTTCCTCCAGGCAGGGTTTGCACCACTCGGCCCAGTAGTTAACCAGCACCCATTGACCACGAAGATCATTCCACGCCAGCTTCGGGCCTTCTGCCTGATCCAGCTCAACCTTTTGGCAACCCACCATCAAGGCCATAAAAACCAGCATGCTTACAACGGCTGCTCGCCGGGGTAGCCGGTGAATGACAGGGTTCTGCACGGGAAAACCTCCTGTTAGACTGTTTGCCGCAAATAATTGCAGCACCGTTTCGAAAAACAGGCCTGAACATGACAGAACCCGTCCGAATTTTCCACAACCCGCGCTGTTCAAAATCCCGCCAGACTCTTGAATTACTCAAAGACCAGGGTATCGAACCAGAGATTATACGCTACCTTGAAACACCCCCAACAGAACAAGCGCTTCAGGATATTCTCGAGGCACTCGACTTCGAGCCCCGACAACTGATGCGAACGGGTGAGCAAGAGTATAAAGAACTTGGCCTGGACAACGCAGATTTAAGCCGAAAACAGCTGATTACTGCTATGGTAGCCACTCCAAAACTGATTGAACGGCCCATTGTGCTTGCCAAAGGCAAGGCGGCGATTGGTCGCCCACCGGAAAACGTTCTAACGATTCTCTGATTCTACGACTGCCAATAAAAGGATGCTAAAATGCCTGAGCAACTGCCCTATGTTCTGGTTCTGTATTACAGCCGTAACGGCCAGACTGCAGAACTGGCAAATCAGATTGCCCGAGGTGTTGCGAGGGTAAGCGGTATTGAAGCAAAGCTGCGCTCTGTTCCGACGGTATCACCAGATACAGAAGCGTCACTGCCACAGGTTCCGGATGCAGGCGCACCCTACGCCAGCAAATCCGATCTGGCGAATTGCGCCGGCCTGGCCATTGGCAGCCCCACACGCTTCGGTAATATGGCCGCGCCGTTAAAGCACTTTCTCGACACCACCGGCGATCTCTGGCTTGGCGGCGCACTGGTAGGCAAACCGGCAGGGGCGTTTACCTCAACAGGAAGCCTGCACGGCGGCCAGGAGAGTACGCTTCTGACTATGATGGTGCCGTTGCTTCACCACGGCATGGTGTTATGTGGCCTGCCATACACAGACCAGAACCTGAGTGAAACGGCAACCGGGGGCACACCCTATGGCCCGACACACTGGGCAGGAACCGGTGAAAAACAGCCATTGAGCAAGCACGAAAAAGCCCTTTGCCAGTCCCTTGGTGAGCGCCTGGCAAAGCTGGCCCTCCGACTGGCAGACTGACACTTGCATCGCTGTGTAACGTAAACCTCCCTATTTACCGGAACCTGATCATGCTCCATAACCCAAAAGCCAGGCATACTGCCCGGGCAACCCAGTTTCTTTATCTGGCTGTGCTGGCCACCCTGTTGGTGACCACTTTTTACCCCGCACCGGTTGAAGGCGTTTCCATAACGCTGATGCTCTCGGTCAAGCTGATCCCACTGTTGGCGCTCATTATGCTGGTGTTCCGCGGCAACAATCGCGGTTATATCTGGCTGTCCTTTGTGGTGATCTTTTACTTCACTCAAGCCGTGATTTCGGCGTGGCTAAGCCAGGGCGCGCCAGGCCCGGTGACTCTTATGATTCTTACCTTCCTGTTGTTTACCATGGCGATGGTGCACCTGAAAGTGAACCGGCCAATTACAGACTAAAATGCTCCGATACCGGAAAGTGACGCTCCATGTCTGATTCCAATAAAACAGGGCAGCCATTGCGACCGCCCGCCCCGCCCCGGAGCACGCTGACCCTGCGCGACCTGTGCACGGCGCTGGTTAGCGATGGCGTAATTAACCAGAGCGATGCCGAGCGAGTGCTTTCAGCCAATCTGGGGGCAGCCAGCAACCAGGCCGCCAAACGTCATCCGTTAGAACTGGTGGCCATTGCGGCACTTACCAGCGAGAAAAGCGGCAAAAAGCTGGATGTCGACCGGCTAACACAGTGGCTGGCTTACTGGGCCGACCAACCCTATTACCATATCGACCCACTGAAAATAGACACGCCAGCGATTGCCCGGGTGATGTCGTACGCCTTTGCCCAGCGCCACGGCATTCTCGCGGTTGAGATAGGGCCGGAAGAGATCCTTGTAGCCAGTGCTGAACCCTTCAAGAACGATTGGGAAGGTAATCTTCGCCAAGCAGTGCGCAAAGATATCCGTCGAGTCGTGGCGAATCCCGAGCATATCCGCCGCTACACGGTCGAGTTTTATCAGTTAGCGAGTTCCGTCAGCAAAGCCAGTGGTGGCCAGACAACAGGCAACCGCACCGGCCAGCAGAATCTGGAGCAACTACTGGAGTTAGGTGCAAGCGACAGCGCCGACGCCAACGACCAACATGTGGTACGCATTGTCGACTGGCTGTTGCAGTACGCCTTTGATCAACGGGCATCAGATATTCACATCGAGCCCAGACGCACCCTCACCCACGTGCGTTTTCGGATTGATGGCGTATTGCATAACGTCTATGAATTTCCTGAGCATGTGGGCATGGCTATCACCAGCCGACTCAAGATTTTGGGACGATTGAACGTTGCAGAAAAACGCAGGCCCCAGGATGGCCGATTGAAAACCCGCAAGCCCGACAACGGCGAAGTAGAGTTGCGCCTGGCCACTATGCCCACCGCGTTTGGGGAAAAAATGGTGATGCGGATTTTTGATCCTGATGTACTGCTGAAATCCTACGAGCAGCTCGGGTTCAGCCGTGAAGACCGGGCGCGCTGGCAAGAAGCAACCTCCAGGCCCCACGGAATTGTACTGGTAACCGGCCCTACGGGCTCAGGTAAAACCACCACCCTGTATTCCACACTGAAACAGGTTGCCTCATCTGAGCTGAATGTTTGTACCATCGAAGATCCTATCGAAATGGTTGAGCCGGCGTTTAACCAAATGCAGGTTCAGACCAATATTGACCTGTCTTTTGCTGCAGGTGTACGGGCGCTGCTCAGACAAGACCCGGACATTATCATGATCGGTGAGATCCGCGACCTGGAAACCGCCGAAATGGCCGTGCAGGCCGCACTGACCGGGCATCTTGTACTCTCTACCCTACACACCAACGATGCTCCCAGCGCCCTGACCCGAATGATGGAACTGGGCATACCTCCCTACCTGATCCGCGCCACCGTGCTGGGTGTTATGGCGCAGCGCCTGGTGCGCACGCTATGCCCGCACTGCAAAGCGCCCGCGCCCGTTGACAACCAGGCCTGGCAGACGCTTACAAAGCCCTGGAAAGCCGCACCACCCAAGCAGTTTCACCGGCCTGTAGGCTGTCTGGAGTGTCGCAATACCGGCTACATGGGCCGAGCAGGGGTTTACGAGATCATGACGCTTTCCGGCGCACTGGCCAGCCAGATCACAGACCAATGTGAGCTGGAACAACTGCGCCGGGACGCCTATAAAGAAGGCATGAAATCCCTGCGGCTAAGCGGTGCTCAAAAAGTCGCCAATGGCCTGACCACCGTTGAGGAAATTCTGAGAGTAACGCCAGAAAGCCAACGCTAGCAGGCCGCAGCCCACGCCTAGACCCCGGGCCTCAATCCGCACTGCTCCAGAAGTGTTTGCCAGCTTTTGGTGTGGGTGGCTACGGCTTCATCCAGATTCGTCCAAATACTTTCGTTTCCCGTCAGTGCCAATGTTGACCTATACCATTCCTGGAAGTGCTCTGGCATAACGTCATTTTGCATGGCGGCCAGCTTGGACAATGGCTCGATCAGGTCTGTCCGGGCCCGCCGCAAGTCAGCAAGATAAGGCTGTATTTTTCCAATATAAACACTGAAAAACATGCTCTTAACAATGTCAGACTGGTTATTGGGTTTGCCGTTCAGACACAATGGGCGGCCATTTAAACGCTGACGAATAAGGCGCGTGGCATCTCCAAGACGGGTCCTGACCAGATGGGCGCTGTTGATCAGTTGGCCCGCCCGGTATTCCGCCTGCCAACGCTGATGTACCTTGCCCCAAAAACCCAGATCCACCTCTAGGTTCTGCTGCAAAAGCTCCGTTACAGCATTGTTTAACTGGCGCGCGTCCCTGGCTAAATCCGAGAGCGGGTCCACAGCCTCTACCGGGTATTCACCCTTGGCAAACGTGAATAACCGTTCCACTTCCTTCACGCCCCAGGTTGCGTTCCAGATAGCAACAGGCAGGGATTCCCGCTTGCTGGCAACGGCCTGCTCCAAGATGCTTATAAGCTCATCGTCCTCAATCGTGTTCAGACAATCGCCTGCAGTGCGAATAAAACGAACCTCATAACGCAAGCGATTGAGAGGCTGCATCACCTTGCCCATCACGGAGTTTTTTTCGCCAACCACGTATTGCAGTTCACAGCTATAAAGCGACAGGAAGTCCAGCATGCCAAGCTCTAACTCGGGCATAGGCAGCACCCGATTACGACGTCGCGGTATCTGCTCAGAGGCTGGAATATCAGAAAACACGGGCTCCACATCCAGAACCCGACCAACCCGCTCTACGTATTCGTCCATCATTGGGCGAGCATCCGAGAAAGGGTTACAACCCGCCAACAGAAAAGCACCCGCCACCGAGATAAGTAATTGGGCTGTTCGAACGCCTGTCATGTTCACCTCCAGCCGCTAACCATTAAATTGCTAAGATCTTTTCAAAACTGGCCAATTTCTGTGGGGCGTCCTGTTACCGTACGGGCTGTTCGCAAATGATGCCGTGCCTCAATCAGATCAGCAACAACGGAAATGGCAATTTCTGCGGGGGTTTTGCTGGGAATATTGATGCCAATGGGTGCGCGCAATCGCTTCACAGTTACGGCCTCAAGCCCCAGTGACTCCAGGCGCTCTCGCCGAGCCTCAGAGGTTTGCTTTGACCCCATAGCGCCCACATAGAAGGCCGGTGATTGTAGCGCCGCCAGCAAGCCCATGTCGTCTACTCTCGGGTCATGAGCCAGTGCCAACACGCCACACCTGGAATCGTTAAAAAACTCGGCAATCAGGTCATCCGGCAGACGACGGTCCAGGGGCAAGTGATCGTACCCCCAGCCAGAGGCAAACGTATCGCGGGGTTCGCACAGGGTAACGGTAAAATCAGCGGCAGTTGCAAACTCAGCCACATAGCGGGCGACCTCGCCGGCTCCAATGAGCAGTAGCCGGCATTCTGGCTGCAGCGTATGGAGCAGTTCTTCCCCGTTAAATACGACACCCAGGCAAGCAGCTGATGAAGCAGCCTCCAGAGTGGCTGGGCCTTGCAGGCTAACTCGGCGAACCACGGGCACTCGATTGTGGAGCGCTTTTGCCAGCCGGCGCACGTGCTCAATGGCCAGACTATTTTGACCGAAAGGCTCTACCAGCAACCGGATGCGCCCGCCGCATGGCAGGCGAAAGTCGTCTCTATCGCTATCAGTAATACCATAGTCGATAACAACCGGGTAATCCGAGCCCTCTTCAGCGGTGCGGCGCAGCAGATCTTCTTCCAGGCAACCGCCTGAAACCGAACCACTCCATTGCCCGGAATCACTTACCGCCAGCCAGGAACCGGCTGGCCTGGGAGATGACCCCCAGGTTTCAACAACGGTGCATAACCACACCCGCCGGCCCTGTTCCAACCACAACAGAGCATCATCAATAACTGACTCATGGCCGCCTGTTATCTGAGCGGGTACTGTTTCAGGCATCGGCTTTCAGGGGTAAGTTGCGCTGGCGCTTGCCTGTCAGCGCAAACAGTGCGTTACCCAGGGCCGGAATAACCGGAGGCACACCCGGCTCTCCAACACCGGTTGGAGATACCGTGCTTTCTACAATATCTACTGTAACCTCAGGCAACTCGTACTGCCGCATCAGTTGATAGTCGTGGAAGTTGCTTTGCTTCACTTGCCCGTTCTCAAAGGTTATTTCGCCGTACAGAGCGGCGGTCAAGCCAAAGATAATCCCACCTTCAATCTGGTCTTCCACAATGCGCGGGTTAACCACTTGGCCACAGTCCACAGCACAGGCTACTTTATAAACCCGGATGGCACCGTTCTCCACGCCTGCCTCTACGACCTGCGCCACAAACGTGCCAAAGCTTTTGAACAGCGCGATACCACGGCCGCGGTCTTCTGCCACTGGCTCATCCCAGCCAGCTATTTTCACAGCTCGGTCGAGAACCTCCAGGTGCCTGGGTTGCCCTGCCAGCAATTTACGGCGGAACTGGTAAGCATCCTCCCCGGCTTCATGGGCTAACTCGTCCATAAAGGTTTCAACCGCAAAGCCATTGTGTGAATAGCCCACAGACCGCCAGAAGGTCACCGGCACGCCTGGATCTGTATGGGTGTGGCGAATATCAATACTCTCCACGTTGTAGGGGTAACCTATAGCCCCTTCAATGGCCGACATGTCCTTGGGAGTGGCGATACCTTCAGCCAGCAAACCAACTTTACCCAGGGCGCCATACATGAACTTTGGCGCCCATGGATACTGAGCGGGTGCCGCATTGCGCACATACCAGGTTAGCAGCTGCGGCCCTACGATCTGGTGGTGCCAGCTCGTTAGCTGATCGCCCATAAAGCTAGCTGACAGTCGGTGCAGCATGGCTGGGCGGTATAAATCGTGCTGGGTGTCTTCTTCACGAGACCAGATAACTTTTACCGGCTTCTTCACTCGAAAAGCCACCGCTGCAGCTTCTTCGATATAATCCTGAGTTAAGCGACGGCCAAACCCGCCACCCAGAAAGGTGGTATTGATCGTTACATCATCCGGGGATAAATCCGTTACCCGCGCGGCGGCAATGCGACCAAGGTCGGGCGCTTGGGTGGGTGCCCAAACTTCGATGCTGTCGTTTTTATACCAGGCAGTGGCATTCATGGGTTCCATGGTGGCATGGGCCAGATAAGGTTGGCTGTATTCTGCTTCAATAACCCTACCCGTTTCGGTGCCTTCAGCGTCACGAACCGCTGAGTCATAATCACCTTCGCTGCGTTCAGAATCACCGCGATCTTCATCAGCCGCGCGGCGGTATGACGCAAACACACCCTCTGTAGAAAGTGACAAAGCGTCGGTATTGTCCCACTGCGCTTTCAACGCATTCTGAGCTTTGCGAGCGCGCCAGTACTTATCGGCAACAATCGCCACGCCTCGCTCTGCTTCAAACACATCGAGAACACCCGGCATGGCGCGAAGATCGCTTTCGTTGAACGCTTTAACCTTGGCGCCATACCTGGGTGGGCGACTGACCACACCGTAAACCATGCCTGGTAGCTCAACATCAATCCCATACACTGCCGTGCCTGTGGATTTTGCGCGCGCATCCAAACGGCCTTTTTGCTTACCAATGTACTTCCATTCGCTGGCCGGTTTCAGGGCAACATCGCCACGCAACACCTCTTTGGACGCCAATTCCACCAGCTGGCCATAGCGCATAGAATCTATGCCATTGGGGTGAACCACCCGGCCTTGTCGCGCAGAGCAATCTGCGGCATCAACCTGCCAAACTCTTGCGCCGGCCATAACAAGCATCTGCCGCGCCTGCGCACCCGCTATGCGCAAAGGTTCCCAGCTGGTTGCAATGCTGGTACTGCCACCGGTGAGCTGCAATTTATAGGCAGGATTGAGGTATTCTGGCGCCACAGGCGCAAAACGTGGTGTGATCGCCTCTGGATCAACCTCCAGCTCTTCTGCAATCAGGGTTGTTAACCCGGTGTAAGTACCCTGCCCCATTTCAACCCGAGACAGGGTGAAATGAATCTTGTCGTTCTTGGTTATCTCAAGCCAGGCGTCGGGCCTCCACTCACCGGTTTCCTCGGTGTACCCTGTTGGCATGCCCGAGCAACCCGGCAGAGAGAGAGACAACATTAAAGTACCGGATGTGCCAGCACTTACTTTGAGAAAATCACGTCGATTCATCGCCATCTCAGTGCCCCTCCCCAACAGCAGCTGCGTCGTAAGCCAGAGAGTCGCCCGCCACAGACTCTACCGCTGCGATGATGCGCGAGTACGTACCACACCGACATAGGTTGCCTGTCATAGCCGCCACAATGTCATTCCGTGCGGGCGTCGGGTTTGTTGCCAAAAGATGGGCGGCACTCATGAGCTGGCCAGACTGGCAGTAACCGCACTGAGGCACACCCTGTGCAATCCACGCTTCCTGCAAGGCATGCAATTGACCATTCCCAGCCAGGCCTTCAATGGTCGTTATGTTGCCGTCTACAGCAGACTCTACAGGCGTTGAGCAGGAACGCACGGGCTGTCCGTTAAGATGCACTGTGCAGGCACCACACAAACCCACGCCACACCCAAACTTGGTGCCTTTAAGCCCCAGCTCATCACGCAATACCCATAACAGAGGGGTATCACCTTCTATTTCGAGCGAACGCTGTTCGCCATTAACTGTAAGGCTCAGTGTCATGCCTGTTCTCTCCCATTAGCTCCCGGTGCCATTATTTGGCTTGGATTTTATTATTCACTTCACAACTTCTTCGCCATCTTTGTTCACCCAGACCTCGCGATCACCGGTTTCCATTTCACCGTTGGAATCCCACACTTCCCGATCCTGGGTTGCTTCATCAACCTTGCCGTTGTCATCCCAGATGACTCGATCCTTGCAACCCGCCAAGACCACAACGACAAACATCATTAATGCAATTTTTTTCATGGGTAACTCCTCGGTTGATCGGTAAACAGCCTGGATTGATGCTTCTGAACGCCCCAAAATACCTGAGTGCAGATTTAACCTGAGCCATGCATCTCACGATTGTGCTGTTTATCCCGGTCACTTTTGCGCACCATGACATACACGGCTCCGGTGTCACCATGGCGCTTCTGAGCCGAATGAAACGCCAGCACGTTTGAGAGCTCTGGCAGCCATTTGGCAAGATGGCTTTTTAACTGGGCCACCCCATCCGGGTTACGCTCTCCCTTGCCGTGGAGAATTATGACGGAACGCAGCCCATAGCGAACACAATCGGTAATAAACTGGAATACCTCTCGGCGCGCCTGTTCAACCGTCATTCGATGCAGGTCCAGCCTTGCCTCAATGGGGTACTGTCCAAGCTTAAGTTTGCGAAACACTCCATGCTGAATGCCAGGACGTTGCCAACTGAGTATGTCGTGCGCGGTTAGCGGATCAACCATTTCGGAGGTTAGTGGATTAGAGTCTTTAAATGGTTTTTCCACTGCCGATCGCTGGCGCTCCAGGTGGCCTGGCGTCAGTTCACGGGGCGTGGCTGTCTCGGCACGATTAGGTTTTCGAATGCGCCGGACGTCCTTCATTTCCTCAAGAAAACTGAGGCGATCATTTTTGCTGGTCATGGTGGTGCTTTCAGTAATCTAGTGAATGATAGAACTTTACCATTAGGCGCGTGATCCATAAAGAAGGCGGCTGTATCGCGTACATTTGTAGCGAAAAGTGCCGCAATTGAACAAAACTGCGACCAAAATCGTAGAGTGGATACGAGCCCCGGTGATCTACACTGTCTCATGACACCAATACCGATAAAACGGAGCCGGTTATGGCAGCAAATCAGGACAACACCCGCCCCCAGAACACCCGCTCCATCATGGTCTTTTTGCAGGCGCACGCACCCTTCTCAAGCATGGATGATGACCACCTCGCACACTTTGCTGAACACTCCACCCTGCGATTCTACGCCGACGGCGATGTGGTTCTGTCCCCGGACGACGGCATCGTTAGAAGGTTTTACGTTGTTAAACAGGGACGGATTCGTGGCGAACGCCTTAACCAGAAAGCTGACAAAACCGAAACCACGTTCGAGATCAGCCTGGGCGAGTGTTTTCCATTGGCTGCCATCGTAGGTGAGCGCTCCACCCGAACCCTACATCGTGCAGCGGGCGATACGTTTTGCCTGAGTATTGAACAGGATGCGTTTGTTACCCTGTTTGCCGAAAGCGAATCATTCCGTGACTTTTGCATGCGTGGCGTTAGCAGCTTGTTGGATCAGGTAAACCAGCGCATCCAATCTGGTGCCATGGCATCCATGGGTTCCAGTACATCCCTGAGCACGCCTCTAGAACGCTACGCCCTTCGCAACCCGATTGTGTGTTCACCGGACCTGCCGGTGCGTAAAGCCGTTGCCCGCATGCACCAGAACAGCGTGGGCAGCATTGTTATTACGGATGACAGCCGCCATCCGACCGGCATTTTTACCCTCCGCGATCTAAGAACAATGATCGCTGAAGATACGTGCACTTTAGATGCGCCCGTTCGTCAGATAATGACTAAAGATCCTTGTTGCCTGCCAGCACAAGCCGATGCCTTTGAAGCCGCCATGCTGATGGCAGAGCACCATTTTGCACATCTTTGCGTGGTGGACGACGAGAAGCGGCTTATTGGCATGGTGTCGGAACGAGATCTGTTTTCCCTCCAACGGGTCGACTTGGTTCACCTTGCCCGCACCATCAGCACCGCCACGCATTTACGCACACTGGTTAGTCTGCGCGCCGATGTGTCCAGATTGGTGGATGCCATGCTGGCCCACGGCGCCGATTCCGGGCAGGTTGTGAAGATCATTACCACGCTCAACGACGTTACCGTACGGCGGGTTCTTGAGTTAAATATCAAAAAAAATAACCCAGGCGTCCCCTTCACCTGGCTTACATTTGGCAGTGAAGGCCGGCAGGAGCAAACCCTGCTGACCGATCAGGATAACGGTATTCTGTTCAAAACACCGGAAGGTATGACCGAAGATCAAGTGCGGGAACGGCTACTGCCATTTGCGAAAACAGTGAACGACGAACTCGCGGAGTGCGGGTTTACACTGTGCAAGGGAAATATTATGGCTAGTAACCCCAAACTGTGCCTGAGCGATCGAGAGTGGGATGACTGGTTCATTCGCTTCATAGACGCATCCACCCCACAAAATCTGGTTTACTCATCCATTTTCCTGGATATGAGATCGGTATTTGGCCCAACCGACTCTTTGCACGAACTCTTTGAAAAAGTGCTTACAAGAATCCGTAAAAACGAGCTGTTCCAAAAAATGCTTGCCGGCAATGCGTTTCAACGGAAGCCGCCATTAACTATGTTCCGCAACTTCCGATATGTTTCTGACGGTAAAAAAAACAGCCTGGATTTAAAGCGCCAGGGTTTGGCGCCATTTGTGGAATCCGTACGTGTTTTCGCGCTTGCTAATGGTATCGAGCGTGCGAACACCCTTGAACGGATGGATGAGCTAGTACAAAAAGGTATTTTTGACGACAAAGATGCTAATGCCTGGAAAGATGCCTACAGCCTTATTCAGGCTATTCGCATGAGGTCACATCAAGAAATGCTCAACAATGGTGAAGAACTTACCAACTACATAAACCCAGACGACTTGAATCCGCTGGACCGACGTATTCTTCGTGAATCGTTCCGGCAGGCTCAGCGTCTGCAGCAAAAACTCGAAATCACTTATCAACTCTGAACCCAGGCCATCACCCCATGTTGGAACAACTCAGGCAATGGATTAAACGTCGCCGCTCAGGACTTGTCAGCAACATGCCACCTGAGAACTTGCCCAACCCAAAAAGCCCTGGGGATCAGTTACTCTCAGACTGCCGGCTAATTGTGTTGGACCTCGAGACCACCGGCCTGCATCCTAATAAGGATGAGGTTATCGCTGTTGGCGCCGTTGCCATCACCGGAGGTGTAATCGACCTAAGTGACCAGTTTGATCTGGTTTTGAGGCGACCTGAACTGGATATCACAGAGACGGTGTTGATTCACGGTATCGGGACAGAAGCTCTCACTCACGGCCACGAAACCGAAGATGCTCTGTTATTTCTTCTGGAGTGGATGAATGGCGATCCTGTGCTTGCATATCACTCAGCATTCGATCAGAAATTTCTAGAGAAAACGTTGAAAGCCCAGCTTGGATATACCCGAAGCCATACCTGGATGGACGTAGCAGACCTGCTACCTGCGCTCATTCCGGACGCCAGCACCGGTGGCAAAGGTCTTGACCACTGGGCCGACTTCTATGGTCTTGAAGTCAGCGCAAGGCATCACGCAGCGTCTGACGCTCTGGCCACTGCTGAACTAACGCTGATTGCACTGAACAAAGCCCGCAAGAACGGCCTGAAAACCCTGCGAGAATTAAACGATAAGCTGCGCTACCATCGTCGGCTTAAAAACATACACCGCATGTGATCTAACCTCCTGAAACCCATAAAAATCGACGCCCGTCACAGTAAGCATTCCATATATAGACTTATTGCCAATACCCTCAAATCATTTGACCAGTAAAGTCAAAACTGAGAACAGGTAGGGTAAGTACCAACATAAATAACAAACTCCCTGGCTCGCTCAGCTCACCCTAAAGTTAATACAGATCAACAACAACAAAGCAGGAGTATTCCTATGTCAGGTCATAGCTACGATGCTGAACAGTATTGGAAGGCAAATCTTCGTCTAATATTCGGGAGCCTAATTGTATGGGCCCTTTGCTCTTATGGGTTCGCAATCCTTTTACGCCCCGCCCTTTCCGGAATCGCTATCGGTGGCACGGACCTGGGTTTCTGGTTCGCCCAACAAGGTTCGATCCTCACGTTCATTGCTCTGATTTTCCACTATGCGTGGCGCATGAACAGACTCGATAAAAAATTCGGCGTAGACGAGGAGTAATCGGATGAGTCAATTTGCGATCAACATTATGTTTGTGGGGGCGTCGTTCCTCATCTATATCCTCATTGCCGTCTGGGCCAAGGCCGGAAGCACGAAAGACTTCTACGTTGCTGGTGGTGGTGTTCATCCCGTTACTAACGGCATGGCGATTGGTGCCGACTGGATGTCAGCCGCATCCTTCATCTCAATGGCTGGCATTATTGCTGCTGGTGGCTACGCTAGCTCAGCCTATTTGATGGGTTGGACCGGCGGTTATGTGCTGCTAGCCATGCTTTTGGCACCTTACCTGCGTAAATTTGGCAAATTTACCGTGCCAGAGTTCATTGGTGACCGATTCTATAGCAAGAACGCACGCTTGGTGGCAGTTCTGTGCCTTATCATAGCTTCCCTAACCTATGTTATCGGCCAAATGGCTGGCGCAGGCGTGGCCTTCTCCAGGTTTTTGGAAGTGGATGCCACAACAGGCCTGATTATTGCAGCTGTTGTTATCTTCATCTATTCAGTACTAGGTGGCATGAAAGGCATCACCTACACACAGGTTGCTCAATACTGCGTACTGATCCTTGCCTACACCATTCCCGCTGTGTTTATTTCATTACAGCTGACGGGCAACCCAATTCCAGCCGTCGGCCTGTTCTCCACTCATATTGATTCGGGCATGCCTATTCTCGACAAGCTGAACCAGATCATCACCGATGTAGGCTTCAGAGAGTATTCTGCAGATGTCGACAGTCACCTGAACATGGTGCTGTTTACTCTGACTTTAATGATAGGTACCGCTGGCCTGCCCCACGTTATCATCCGTTTTTTCACCGTTCCGAAAGTGGCTGATGCTCGCTGGTCTGCCGGCTGGGCTCTGGTGTTCATTGCGCTGCTCTACCTCACAGCCCCGGCAGTTGCGTCCATGGCGCGCCTGAACCTGATGACCACCATTTATCCAGACGGTACGGCGGCTCAGCCTATTCAGTACGATGAGCGCCCAAACTGGATCAAAGAGTGGGAAGTTACGGGTTTGATCGAGTTCACCGACAAAAACGACGATGGTCGCATCCAGTTATATAACGATGATTCTTCTGAAGAGGGTCAGGCGTTTCAGGCGGAAGCCGAAAGCCGCGGCTGGGAAGGCAATGAGCTAGAGGTGAACCGCGACATTCTGGTGCTTGCCAACCCCGAAATTGCCAACTTGCCCGGCTGGGTTATCGGGCTGATCGCGGCCGGTGGTCTTGCAGCAGCCCTGTCCACAGCGGCTGGCTTGCTCTTGGCTATCTCTTCAGCCATCAGTCACGACCTGATCAAAAGATCAATCAACCCAGCTATTACCGAAAAAGGTGAATTACTGGCTGCTCGTATCTCCATGGCGGTTGCGATCGTGGTGGCCACTTACTTAGGCGCTAATCCTCCCGGGTTCGCGGCACAGGTAGTGGCTCTGGCATTTGGTATTGCCGCAGCTTCCCTGTTCCCGGCTCTGATGATGGGCATATTCTCCAAGCGCATCAACAATAAGGGTGCTGTTGCAGGCATGTTGTGCGGCCTGATATTCACCTTATCGTATATTTTCGTGTATAAGGGATGGTTCTTCATTCCGGGCACGGCCAATCTTGCAGATACCGCCGAAAACTGGGTTTTGGGCATCTCGCCTCTGTCGATTGGTTCCATTGGTGCCATCGTTAACTTTGCGGTAGCCTTCGCTGTATCCAATGCAACTGAAGAGCCGCCCGTTGAGATTCAGGAACTGGTTGAAAGCGTTCGCTACCCACGTGGCGCCGGACGAGCTCAAGACCACTAAGCAACCACTCAGCCTGATACACTCATCGAATTGACAGGTTGTTACTGAACGGGCTTCCTCCATGAGGGAGCCCGTTCTTTTTTAAGGAAGTAGTTTATGTTTTGGACTTTTGTCGCCACTGTTATCTGTGGACTGGGTGCAGCGGGCATCGCTCTCGGAATCCGGGCAGTCACCCGTAACAAGGCACCTAAATGGCTTATTCCGGTATTTGCTGGGGTGGGTATGCTGGGCTACCTGATATACGGGGAGTACGCATGGTATGACCATAAACTGTCGCGCTTACCTACCGAAGCTGTGGTTGTGAACACAGAAAGCAGGGGCATCTATTGGCGCCCTTGGTCTATGGTTTTTCCTTATGTTACGGCATTCTCTACGGTGGACACTCAGAGCATTGCACGGGACACCAACAATCCGGATATCGTGCGCTTCACTCTCTACCGCTTTGAGCAAAAAATAACAGACACGGTTTCTCACCGGGTTCATATTATTAACTGCGCAACTCGAGAACTGGTTCCAATCGGCTCCGACGGAACACCGAGGGTTGATAACCTCAAAACCCTGAATCGCACCGATGTACTCTATGCTACGGTCTGTACCGACTGAAGCACTGGGAAGCGGGGCAGTCAACCCGCCAAACCTGACGGAAATGGTTAAATATGATTAGCGTCTGGCTGCTGGTTTTAATTTCCATCACCTACATTTCAATTCTGTTTATCATCGCCTGGGCGGGCGATAAACATCCGGGATTGTATCGTAGACGCTTGGCCCGGACGCACGTCTATTCATTGTCACTGGCGGTTTACTTTACCTCCTGGACCTTCTATGGCGCTGTAGGAAGGGCCACCCAAGAGGGTCTGGGGTTTCTGCCCATCTACCTTGGGCCCCTACTGGTTTTTGTTTTCGGTGCGCCACTATTGCGGCGAATCATCTATATAAGTAAGCGAAACAACAGCACCTCTATTGCAGACTTTATTGCTTCCCGGTACGGCAAATCCCAACTGCTCGCTGCCATGATTGCCACCTTCGCGCTAATTGGCAGCGTGCCCTATATCGCACTACAGCTGAAGGCCATCGCCATGGGCTTCAGCGTACTATCCAGTGCGGGCACCGGAGACCAGGAACTGAATACAGTAGCGTGGAACGATGCCGCCTGGTATATCACCCTGGCGCTAACCGTCTTTACTGTGCTATTCGGGACACGCCATCTGGAATCCACTGAACACCATCGTGGCATGATTCAGGCGGTCGCTTTTGAATCACTCATTAAACTCGTGGCTTTTGTTGCCGTTGGGCTATTTGTTGGATACGGATTATACAATGGCTTTGGTGACCTGCTGAATAATGTAAAGCAAGCAGACCTGAGTGGTATTCTCACCACGGAATCCATAGAAGCACCTGCTTTTATCACCCAAACCCTTGTTGCGATGTTAGCCATCATCTGCCTGCCAAGACAATTTCATGTCATGGTGGTGGAAAATGCCGATCATCGCGATTTCAAAGTTGCCCGCTGGGCCATGCCTGTTTACCTCATTGTGGCGAGTGCATTCGTGTTGCCTATTGCTGCAGCGGGCCTTTTAGCGCCTGAAGCCGTGGCCAGCAACCCTGATATCCTTATCCTTCAATTGCCCATTATGGCCGGCAACGAGTGGCTTGCTATTTTTGCCTTTTTAGGCGGCGGATCCGCGGCTGCTGCCATGGTTATCGTCTGCTCTGTTGCCATTGCCACCATGGTAAGTAATGAAATCATCATGCCAGCTTTGCTCAAGTTCTTCCGCCCACGAATGAATCGTCAGACTGATTTAAGCTCCTTGCTGCTTGGCATTCGCAGGGTCGCGATCTTTGTGGTTTTACTGACAGCCTACGGCTTTTACCGTATGGCAGGCGAAGATTACAGCCTGACCGCATTCGGGCTATTGTCGTTTGCTGCAGCGGCACAATTTGGACCGGCATTAGTGGGCGGTATTCTCTGGCGACGCGGCAATGCAACAGGTGCAGCCTGGGGCCTGGCACTCGGCTTTTTCCTTTGGTGCTACACCTTGCTGTTGCCTGCGCTGGCATCAACAGGCTGGTCTACCGATTCACTGATCAACGAAGGCATTTTGGGGCTTCACTGGACAAGGCCAACAGCATTGTTCGGGCTGCAACTCGATCAGACCAGCCACGGCATTATTTGGAGCTTGGGTGTTAATACGCTGGTGTACGTTTTGCTTTCCCTGGTCACACGCCAGCGGGTGCGAGAGAAAATCCAGATTGCCTCATTTTTTCAGGACCCGCACCCCAAAGGCGATACAGTTCAGCACCAAAGCTGGCAGGAGGAAATACTGACATCTGACCTGCAGGCCCTCACCGAGCGGTTCATGGGCGAAGAGCGTTCAGAAGTCGTATTCCGAAATTACGAACGGCGCAACGCTATAAGGCTGCACCTGCACCGTCCGGCCTCGCCTCACCTGATGAAATACATAGAGCGCCAACTCGCCTCGGTGATTGGCGCGTCTACCGCGCGAGTGGTGCTGGAATCGACCCTGACGGGCCGAGACATGCAGATTGAAGACGTGGTCAGCATTGTTGATGAAGCATCAAAGGCTATGACGTTCAGTCGTGAGCTACTGCAATCGGCTATCGAAAACATCAGCCTTGGTGTATCCGTAGTCAACCAGCAACAACAACTGGTGGTCTGGAACCATCGTTATTTGGAACTATTCACCTATCCAAAGGGGTTTGTAAGAGTTGGGCGGCCGGCAGAAGACCTGATGCGCTATAACCTTACCAATGCCAACCTGCCGGCCCGTCGGATCGATGAAATTATTGCCAACCACTACGCCAGCATGCGCGACGGCCAACTTATTTCTTACGAGCGCCAGAGACCGGACGGTACAATTGTTCGAATCGAAGGAAGCCCTATCCCCGGGGGCGGCTATGTAACGACATTCCAAGACATTACCGCCATGCGTCGCACAGAGCAGGCACTTAAAGAAACCAACACCTATCTTGAGCAGCGTGTTAAAGAACGCACCCAAGAGTTGCAAGTTATCAACGAGCAAATGTTGAAAGCTAAATCGGTCGCGGAGCAGGCCAATCAAAGTAAAACACGCTTCCTCGCCTCCGCAAGTCATGATTTGCTGCAGCCATTGAACGCTGCGCGCTTGTTCACCTCAGCGCTAGCAGATAAAGCTATTAACACCGAGTCCGAAGAACTTGTAGACCATATTGACAGCTCACTTGGTGCCGCAGAAGAGATCATCAGCACTCTTCTGGATATTTCCAAGCTAGACGCGGGTGCGTTAGAACCAGACCTTGGCGCATTCCCGGTAAACGATATTATGCGCCACCTAGCCACTGACTTTACGGCAATTGCGGCGGATCAAGGCCTTAAGCTTCACGTGGTGCCTAGCAGTGCGTGGATTCATTCAGACTCTAAACTCTTGCGCCGGGTGGTGCAGAACTTTCTGTCGAATGCAATTCGTTATACCTCACATGGCAGGATCCTACTGGGTTGCCGTCGCCTCAAGGGATACCTGCGTATAGAAGTATGGGATACCGGCCCAGGTATTCCGGAGGATCAACTAACCTTTATTTTTGAAGAATTCCGGCGTTTTCAGCACGGCCAAGACAAAAAAGGCCTTGGGCTTGGCCTGGCAATCGTAGATCGAATAAGTGGCATGTTAAACCATCCCATAAGTGTTCAATCGGTTCAGGGTAAAGGCAGTGTTTTTGGTATAACCGTTCCCCTCGCCCAGGCCAATCAAGCACACCAGGCTACCGAAACATCAGCAACTAGCCCCCGCCGTGTATCCAGCCTAGGCGGTTTGAAGGTACTTTGCATCGATAACGACCCGGCAATTTTACAAGGAATGGTTGCACTGTTAAGCAATTGGAAGTGTGATGTAACAGCGGCAGAAAGCCTAGAAGACGCCTTGGCACAACTGCAAGGCAGGAAGCCAGATATTATACTTGCAGATTATCAGCTTGATGATGGTAAGAATGGGCTAGACGCAATGGATACAATACGCCGCAAAGTAGAGCACGACATACCGGGCATATTGATAACCGGGTATATGGCGCCTGAAGTTCGTGACGATGCGATCGAGCGAGTGTATCAGATCCTCTATAAACCGGTTAAGCCTGCTGCCTTGCGTGCGATGGTGAATAAACTGCGAAAGCAAAAGCGCCCATGAATGCGTCGAAGACAAAACCAGTTTCGCACACAGAGGCCTTCGGGAGTCTCGCCTATCTCGTGATAGACGACTTTGAAAATTTCCGACTCTCAATGCGCCATATGCTTCGCAGCTGTGGCGCCAACAATATTGAACTGGTTGCCAGCGCAAATCCAGCTGTGCAGTACTGTACTTATAATAACGTTGACGTAGTGCTCTGTGATTACAATTTGGGCGACGGCCGCAATGGCCAACACATTTTAGAAGAGCTGCGCCATAAAAAGCTTCTTAAACGATCATCACTTTTTCTTATGGTGACTTCTGAGACGTCCAGGGAAATGGTGATGGGCGCTCGTGAAAACCAACCTGATGCCTATCTGACTAAACCAATTAATCGCTCCATGTTGGCGAAGCGACTGGGAAGCCTGATTAGCCAGCGTAACGCTCTACTTCCAATCAATCGTGAAATCGACCGGGAAAACTACCCAGAAGCCATTTCTCTGTGTGTAACGGCGCTTGCCAGAGTGCCACGCTACAAAACCTGGCTTATGAAAACGCTCGGAGAGCTCTATTTTTTGCTAGGAGATCTCTCCCATGCCATTAAGGTTTATGACGACGTACTCTCTCAGCGCGAGCTATCCTGGGCCCGGCTTGGGCGCTGTAAAGTGCTACTGGCTAATCATCGTTACGACGAGGCGGTACCGGGCCTGCATCAATTGATAGCCGATCACCCGGATTACGTGGAAGCGTATGACCTTCTGGCTGAAGGTCTCGAACGCCAAAACCGACCGGGACAAGCTCAGAAAGTACTAGAACGAGCCACTCGCTACTCGCCTAATGCGGTGCTTCGCCAAAAACATCTGGCTGAACTGGCAGAATCAAACCATGATATGGAAACCGCTGCCCAGGCCTGGCGAAAAACAGTCAGCCTGGGGACCCTTTCCATTCATGACAGTGCAGCCCATTACTTATCCCTAAGCCAAACCCTATGCGATCTGAGCGAAGGCAACACAGACAAAGAAGGCGAGAGGCTTGCCAAGGAAGCATTTTCAGCGCTTGATAGCATGGAGGCGCGGTTCTCGAACAACGACATTCTTGAACTTCGCAGTCAAATTATCCAATGCCGAATACATGCAGGCCAGGAACACTTAAGAGAAGCGGCTGCATTACTGAACGCAATCCGACCAAAGCTAAAAAACAGTCGCTCACTTGGCTTGGAGACAGGTCTGGATTATGCAAAGACACTCTACCGGCTTGACCACGGAACCGAAGCCAAAACGTTGCTTGGAGAGCTGTCAGAACACTTCGGTGAAAGCCCCGAGGCCGTCAAAAAGATCGAAAGCTTGCTGGATGAGCCTGTTGGTTTTCGCACCAAAATAAAAGCACGCCGCCTCAACCACGAAGGCATAGCTGCTTTTGAGTCAGGCAATCTGGAAGAAGCCAGAACCATCTTCACCAAAGCCCTGGAAATGATACCGAACCACCCCGCCCTAAACCTCAACCAGGTTCAGGTGTTGATGAAAGAGTATCGTGGCACAGTTGGACATACCAACCTGGCAGACCTTTGTCAGCAGCATCTGGATCGGTTGGCCGGCCTCCCTAAACAACACGGCCAATATCGACGTTATATCGCCCTACAACGCAAATTGAAGGCACTGAACCCATGAAAAACCGCAACATCGACTTCTCTATGGTTCTGGCTTTAACCGTGCACGATATGAAAAACTCGCTGGGGATGTTGCTCAACTCGCTGGACGAACTGAGGGCAGAACACGAAGACAAACTCGACGATTCATCCAGATTCAACACGCTTCAATACGAAGCTGAACGAATACATAACGACCTGGTACAACTACTTGGAATTTACAGGCTGGGAGAAAACAACCTCTCTGCACACATAGAGGAGCATTTTGTTCCTGACTTCCTGTCTGAGCACCTCGCCAGGCATACGCCGCTTCTTAAAGGTTTAGATATCGAGTGTGCCATTGATGCCGAAGAGATTAACGGCTTTTTTGATGCCGACCTACTAACTGGTGCGCTCAACAACACTATTAATAACGCTATCCGCTACACCCAAACCAGAATCAGGCTAACCGCCAATGAACGGGACGGATATCTCGTTATTGGAGTAGAAGACGACGGCGAGGGGTATCCGGAACACATGCAATACAGCGGAACTTTGAGTTTCAAATCTTTAGACTTTAATACCGGTAGTACAAGCCTTGGGCTGTTTTTCGTTTCCGCAGTGGCAAATCTCCATAGCGAAGCAGATCGTACGGGCTACATCAAGCTTCACAATGACGGGCCTCTTGGCGGCGGCGTTTTTGAAATCTGGCTGCCATAACAAAACTTAGGGCCTGGTGGGGAGCAGTCCTCCCTTAGGTGATAAGCCAAATGACAAACAAAAAAAACCCCCAA